>JBGVEW010000092.1:0-2817 GCA_045120465.1 Eubacteriales bacterium | reverse complement strand
CACTGGAAAAGAATTTTACAGCACATTGCCGGACAATATAATACCATAGGAGACAAAAAGCATGAACACAAAAACAGCACAGCAGATCGCGATCGCATTCAAGCGCGGACTGGCTTTTATCCGCGGGATTAAACGCATGGCGCAGGACGCCGATCCGGATGAGAAGTGGATCACTATAGGCGCAGCAGAAGGCGACGACGGAAAAAGACACGGCGGCCGCCCCGTGTGCATAAGCAAATCGACTGGTAAGATCATAAAGGGATTGAGCAAAGATGTGGTCGGAATGACCCTTAATGAGGCTTTTAAGGAACTGAAAAAGACGCCGGAGGAAAAGGGCGCTAAAACTCCTGCATTTTCCATAAAATCCCTTACGGATAATATAGCCGCTGGTATTGCCGCACATAAAACCACAGATGCGGATTTTGATGCTAAACTCAAAAAAGCCCTTAAGCTCAAAAAGGCCGACCGTGATAGACCGGGGAGGGATTTTAGGATCGTTAAAATGCGAGCTGAAACGAGCTCCCGCTGGTTTGATGATATGGCAAAAAGCCTTGACTATATCCGTGAAAATTCGGTCGAGGATGTGGAAAAGATCAAGGGATATGAAAAAGAGATCACTAAACACGCTAACGATTTAAGCGATGCCCTTAAAACCGCCGCCAGAATTGATCAAGACCTTACCTCCGGTAAAGCTGATGCCGGGGTGGTTAAAGAGCTTGCGGATGCTATGCGTAAGGCTGAAAATGCTTTTAGTGATGTTGCTCAATTACGGCAGGATCTTGCGGATATACGCGACCGCCACAAAAAAGATATTGAGGAGGCGGAAAAAGAAAAAAGGCATAATGAATTTATGGAAAAGATGCGCGTT
The DNA here is from genome assembly GCA_045120465.1 of Eubacteriales bacterium. Lineage (GTDB taxonomy): Bacteria > Bacillota > Clostridia > Oscillospirales > CAG-272 > UMGS1865. The sequence continues at coordinate 1,949 of JBGVEW010000092.1, read as the reverse complement.
AAACGCGAGGAGAGAGCAAAGGCAGAGGCCGCGGAGGCGGATCGCGTAAGCAAATTAAGCCCGTTTGACCTTAATTATGAGCGTATGCTTAATAAGGAACTCGAGCGCCGTAGACCGCAGGACCAGGAGGCCTATAAGAAAGAGTTTGCCGATAAGTTTAAGGGTAATGCCGCATTTAAGAAAATGGGCGACCGGGTAAGTAAGGTATTGAGCAAAATCGGACCAAGTGACCCGCTATACCAAAAAGCAAAAGATAAAATTATGAGCTTATTGCCATATAGCGCCGATTTTTATCAAAAATACGGCCAGCCTATAAGCAATGCTCAGGATATTTATTCACGCTCTATTGACCAGGACCGTGTTAACGCTGAAAAGACACTTACAAACCAGGTTGCAGAGCTGGAAACATACGCAAAAGATCCAAAAGGGTATCAGGCGAAGGCGGACGAATCCTTAAGGGAGGCCGCACAGCTGAGCAAGGATTTAGAGCTTATGCGTACCGCACTGGCTAAATTACCAAATGACCGCGGAACAAATACCTATTTAACAAAGATGTGGAACTCAATATCAGACCTGCAGGACGCTACACACAAAGGGATCAGCCCACTATATGAATCTACAAACTGGCGGCATGACAGTTATATGTTTAACGAGGTAGACAAAATAAAAGAGGATGCCAAAAAGTTAATCGCGAGCGTAGGCAAAAACGCAAAATATAAAGATGTTTTGGCAGAGGCCAGCCGCGGACAGTTCAGGCAAGCGGTACCAGAGGCAACAGCCGAACAGATAGCTAGATCTGCGGAATACGAGCAGGGACGCCGTGACCGCGTGGATCGCATAGCCGCAAGAGCAGAAAAGGCAAGGGAAGAGGGATCTGAGCATATCCGCCGTGGACGCCAGGAACTTGCCGGAATACCTTTAGGACAGCCAAATATTGAGGGCCGCTTAGATCCTATTCTTAAGAGGGCCGAGCGTCAATATGAGGCCGGACGTAAAGCGCACGAAAAGGCCGATTATTTAGAACAGAGAGCCGCGGGGGCTGAATACGCTCTAAGTAATATCAGATCCGACGATCCTATGCTCATTCAAAAGCTACAGGAAAAAGTGGAAAGCGCCGCAACAAGTACAGAGCGCCGTCGCTGGCGTGAACGCCTGGAGCAAGCGCAGAGAACACAGCAAAGAGCGCAGAGCGGTGAAGGACTTAAGGCAAGTAACAAGCTGTATGATCTCGATGAAGATTTTACCGATGGGCGCGTAAGATTTAAGTTTGACGGTAAACCGGATGCCGAGGTAATCAGTGTTATGAAGTCTAACGGCTTTAAATGGTCACCTAAAAATAAAGCATGGCAAAGACAGAATACTCCTAACGGCTTATGGGCTGCACGTAGAGCTCAAAAGGAATTAGAGCGTTTTGTCACCGGCGATGAGATGCCGGAAGAGCTGATCCGCTATTCTACACGGTGGGTTACGATCGGCCGCGGCGCACGCATTATGGTAGATAGCAACGGCACGATCCGCGCAGGTTTAGGTGGAAAATACAACGGTCGGCAGTTCGCCGACGTTTTCAAATCCCGTGAAATTACCGGAGAAAAGGCCGCCCTGGAAAAGCCGGAAGAGCAGATCGAGGAAATGACCGAAGAGCAGCACGCCGGTGAGGTTAACGGCGCCGGAGTGTTGGATAAACTGATTAACGGGGTGAGCGTATGGCCGTAGACATTCTGGCGGCGGTTTACGAGTTCGTGAAGGCTTATGCGTATAATCCGGAAGATGCGAACAGCAAACCGCTGACCGCAGATCAGATTATACGTGCGGGGCTGAATGATGCCCCGGTTGTAAGTAGCAGCACCGAACTTTGTATAATCGCGCATGTGAGCACAATCCGTCACGGCACAAACCATTATCAATACGAGTATAAAAACCAGCCGCAGGAAAGCTACAAGGAGCGGGCA
>JBGVEW010000091.1:0-7846 GCA_045120465.1 Eubacteriales bacterium | reverse complement strand
AGGCTTTTGCCGTTGAGCAATCCCGCCGCAGCGGTAGGCTCCCCTGTGTAAGGGGAGCTGTCAGCGAAGCTGACTGAGGGGTTGTACTTGTGCTAAATCAGAAAAACAATCCCTCCGTCACGGCAAGCCGTGCCACCTCCCTTTACACAAGGGAGGCTGAAAACAGTAGCCACATCTGTGGCAGTGGGGCAACTCCCGCAAGTGGCGGATAATTCGACGAGCCTATAGGCTCAGCGCGTGAAATGCCCCAAGGGGGCTTGTGCAAGCCACCAGCACGGCTGGTGGTCATGACTGTTCTCGTACTCTCTTATTCGTAGAGTTTTCTTTCAAATATCTCCAATGTATCGGTTGAAAAGAGGAAACGCGAGTGGTATAATACAAACAGAAGCATTTGGAGGTGTCACATGAAGATCCATAAAGAGCAATTTGCAAGCAATCTGCGTACCTTGCGTGCCGAACGCAGGTTGACCCAGCGCGCGCTGGGGGAGCGCATCGGATTTTCCGAAAAGACCGTAAGCAAATGGGAATGCGGAGCGGCAATTCCCGACGTGGAGACCCTGTTTTCCATTGGTGAGGTGTTAGGTGTTCCGATCGAGGCACTCTTTGCGGATGGCAAGCATTATTATCTTGGCATCGACGGCGGGGGAACCAAAACCGAGCTTGCCCTGGCGGATGCAACGGGAAGGATCCTGCGGACCCATCGGACGGGGGCTTGTAATCCCGTTGATATCGGCTTGGAGCGCGCAAAGGAGATCTTGCGTGATGCCGTTTGCGAGGTCTGCCGCGGAATCCCCGCGTCCTCGATCTCGGCATTTGCCGGCATTGCGGGGGGGAGCACGTCTGGCGTGCGTGAGGAGCTGGCGTCCTTTTTTTCCTCCTTTGGATTTGCGCACGTGCTCAATGATTCCGATAACCGTAACATCATTGCCGCGGGGCTTGGAGAGCGAGACGGAATGACCGTGATCCTCGGTACGGGCTTTTGCATCTATACGCAGGCGGCGGGTGTGCATCGACGCATATCGGGCTGGGGGTATCTCTTGGACGATGGCGGAAGCGGCTACAATCTCGGCAGAGACGCTCTGCACGCGTATTATGCGGCGTATGACGGAACAGGGGAGAAAACGCTTTTGACCGAGGAGATCGATCGCATCCGTCAGGGCGGTGCCGATGCGCTGTTGCCATACGTTTACAGCGAGGGCAAGCGGGCAGTCGCATCCTTCGCGCCCGCCGTGTTTGCAGCTTGCGAAAAAGGAGATCGGATCGCAAATGCGATTTTGGAGCGCAACGTCGTCCTTGCCGCATCCTTGATCGAACGCGCGGCAACGACGCTTGAAGGGGAACGGATCCCGATCGTGTTGGCGGGCGGCTTGACGAACGAGACGCGCATGATGACGCTCTTGCTCGATGCTTTGAAGAAAGATCCGCGGTTGTGTGTTGAACTGTTACGGTGCGAGCCCGTAAAGGGGGCTTTGTTGCTTGCAATGGAATTGGAGAGGAATGCGGTATGAGCGAAACGGAAATGAGAAATCCGCGCACGATGCAGATCGACCGTGCGGATACGTTGGAAATTTTGCAATTGATTCAGGATGAAAATTACAATGCCGTGCGTGCCATCGAGGCGGCAATGCCAAAGATCCGTGAGGCGTGCGATCGGATCGCGGAGCGCATGGCGCGCGGCGGACGCCTCATCTATATCGGTGCGGGTACGTCGGGTCGCCTTGGAGTCATGGATGCGGCGGAGTGCCCCCCCACCTTTGGGGTGTCGGGAGATTTGATCAGCGGCATCATTGCGGGCGGATATGAGCGTATGGTCAGCGCGGGCGAGAGTGCCGAGGACAACGGTGAGGCGGGAGTGCGCGACCTGTCTCAAAAGCATCTGACCGAGCTGGATACCGTGCTCGGCATTTCGGTTGCGGGTAACGCTGCGTACGTAGCGGACGCGCTCCTGTACGCCAAAAAAGAGGGATGCCTTACGGTTGGGCTTTCCTGCAACGAGGGATGTCGATTGGATCTCGAAAGCGATATTTCCATCCTGACGCGAACGGGGGCTGAGGTGGTAACGGGCTCGACGCGGATGAAGGCGGGGAGCGCGCATAAAATGGTGTTGAATATGATATCGACCTGCGTAATGATCCGCATGGGCAACGTTTACGAAAACATGATGATCAATCTGCGTCCATCCAACCAAAAGCTCCGCCGCCGCGTGCTTTCCATCGTGCGTGAGATTTTTCTGTGCGATGAGGAAGGAGCACAGGCACTTATGGAGCGGTACGACTGGTCGATCCGCGCGGCATTGGAAGGAGAAAAGAAATGAAACAGCTGCAAATCGTTCAAAACGGGTGCAGTCCGTATCATATCGTCGGCTCATATTTTGCCGATGAGTGCGAGAGATACGCCGCATCCGAACTGCAAAAATATATCTATCGTGCAACGGGTACGCTCGTTCCGTACTATTCGGACATCTGTGCCTGGCGCGGAGTGGAGATCCTTGTGGGATACGAGGCGAGACGTGCCAAGGACTATATTTCCAAAGCAGAGTTGGAGAGTCTTGGCGAGGAAGGGTACTTGATCCGCGGCTTTGAGGACGGGACGCTCGTCATTTTGGGCAAGGGATCGCGCGGCACACTTTACGGTGTGTATGCGTTTTTATCCGAGTACCTCGGATTCCGCGCGTTTACCTCAAAAATTGAGCGTATCGATCAAACCGACCGATTGATCATTCCGCTTCCCGATCTGCGAAAGATTCCGGATTTTGAATACCGTGACGCGTATTTCCGAGACGCTTTTGACGGTGCGTTTGCCGCAAAGCGGATGCTGAACTCTTCGGTGGCGGATATTTCGCGCGAAAAGGGCGGAAACGTCAAGTTCTTCAGCGCGCACCACACCTTTGAGAGCCTGCTCCCCTCAAGGGAGTATTTTGCGGAGCATCCCGAATATTACGCCTTGATCGATGGGGAACGCCGCCCCACGCAGCCCTGCCTTTCCAATGAGGACGTAGTGCGCGAAATGACCGAAAATCTGATGCGTACCATTCGGCAAAACCCTCATGCGCGCGTTTTTTCCGTGGCGCAAAACGACAACGTGGAATACTGCCAATGCCCGACGTGTGCCGCGATCGATGCCGAGGAGGAGTCTCCGTCGGGCAGTATGATCCGCTTTGTCAACCGCGTTGCCGAAACGGTGGAGGCTTACGATCCCACCCTTTTGATTCATACCTTTGCTTATCAGTACACACGCAAGGCACCCAAATACGCGCGCCCACGCAAAAACGTCATCGTTCGCCTGTGCAACATCGAGTGCGAGTGGTCGGAGCCGTTTGAAACTTTGGCGGCAAGGGATCCCGATTCCGAGGCGGCAGAGTTTGTTCGGAATATCAAGGATTGGACGCGCATTTCAAGCAGAGTGCATATCTGGGATTACGCGGTCAATTATCGGAACTATCTTCAACCCTTCCCCAATTTTTATCAGATGGCGGAAAATATCCGTTTTTATCGACGCATGGGAATTTGCGGTGTGCTGATGGAGGGGAATTTCTCCTACGGCGGCGGAGCTTCCATGGATTCTCTCAAATCCTATCTGGTTTCTGCGCTCCTCTCGGACAGCACGCAGGACGTGGATCGCTTGATCGACGAGTTTTTGGTCGGCGTGTTTGGAAAGGGTGCCCCCTACCTGCGGCGTTATATCGATCTGACAACGGCATCGGTCAAGGGACACCGCCTTGGAATTTACGATGAACCCGACGCGCCGTATTGGACGGACGAGGCACTGGAGGAGTACGACCGCCTGTTTACGCAGGCAGAGGAGGCGGAACACGGAGCGGCGCGCGAAGAGATCGAACGCGAGCACCTCGCGGTGGAATATACGCGTGTCGCCCGCATCGAGGACGGTGAGGAACGTACCCGCGCGATGGACGTGCTGGCGCAAAAGATCCTTCGCTTTCGCTTGACCGAGATCATGGAACGAACCAATCTGTACGATTCCTTCGATTACGTCAAGCAATCCCGCTACGCCAAAGCGCGCCCGGGAAGATATAATACGTACTACGTGGTCAAGTAAACCTTGTAGAATCCTGCCCCTTTCTTGTAGAATCGCGTGTTTTTATTTTTCAAAAAATGTGATATGATAAAGGTAACGAAACAATGGAGGAAACAGCCATGTATCAAAACAAACGGATCTTATTGATCGCGGGCGGCGGAACGCTCGGAAGCTACACCTCACGCGAGCTCTTGGATCGGGGAGCGATCGTAGATGTGATCTGCCTGGAGGATCACGTGTCGGAAAACGACCGCCTGACCTACTATCGGGAATACGTATCGCAGGAGCTTTTGGAGCGTCTGTTTGCGGCGCACCACTATGACGGAATCGTCAATTTCATCCACTACAAAACGGTAGAGGAGTACGAGCCGATCCACGAATTGCTGATCCGAAATACCGATCACCTGATCTTTCTCTCGTCCTATCGCGCGTATGCCGACGAGTGCCATCCCGTCACCGAGGAAGCACCGCATCTGTTGGACGTGACCCGAGACGAGGAGTTTTTGGCGGTTGAGGATTACGCACTTCCCAAGGCGAGATGCGAGCGGTTTTTGAGAGAGAAGCACGCGGGCGAACACTGGACCATCGTGCGTCCCGTCATCTCCTTTTCGCACAGACGCTTAGACCTGTTTGTCTATTCGGATAACGATCTGCGCGAGCAGATGGACAAGTACGGCGCGGTTTCGATGCCGACCTTTGCCAAGGATCTGGTCGCGGGCATTGACTGGGCAGGAAATTCGGGCAAGCTGATTGCCAATCTGCTCCTCAAAAAGGGAACGATTGGGGAGGCGTACACCGTATCCAGTGCGCAAAACCTGACGTGGGGCGAGGTGGCAGAGCTTTACACCGAGCTGTTTGACGTCAAGGTGGAGTGGTGCGACGAGGAGACCTTTATCAAGCGCTACCCCAACGTGACGCGGGACAAAAAGTGGATGTATCTTTACGATCGCAAATTCAGCCGCGATATCGACAACCGTAAGATCCTTGCCGCTACGGGCTTGACAAGCAAGGATTTTCTTCCCATCCGCGAGGGCATCAAGATCGAGATCGAAAACAAAAAGAAGTTTGGATAATCATACACCGCGCCCCCGCCATTTTGGCGGGGGCGGTTTTCATTTGGCAAACATCCGAGAAAATGACACACGCATCTGAGAATATGACCTTGCCAAACGGGGGGGGTGTGATATAATAAAAACGGATACGCGCAAGGCGCGACATGGCAAAACAGAGGAGGCATTTTTATGAATACGTGGAATGAGATTCTTCAAAACGGAACGAAATTCAAAAACGCGGTGTATGGCGACACGGCTCTGTATTTTCGCAATGCGGAGGGGCTGGCGTTCCGCCTAACCCATCAAGGCGTTTGCGGCTGGCGGTTGCAATCGGTCGGTCAAAACGGGGATTTTTGTGACCTCGGTGCATCGCAATCCATCGCGCGGTATATGGGCGAGGAGCTCGCGCAGGAATGGGAGACGTTGCGCTTTGAGGTGACGGAGAACACCGTTACGGCACACGCCCCCAACGGAACCTGCGCAGTCCTTACGAGCGGTGCGGCTCCTCTTTTGTCCTTTTATTCTCCTGTGGGAACAAAACTGTGCGACCTGATTGAGCTTTCCGTTCTCGACGGTAAGGTTGCCGTTTCGGGCGACCTTGCGGATGGGGAAGGCGTGTTTGGCGGCGGTGAGCGATTCGATGCGGCAAATCAGCGCGGCAGAACGGTGGAGCTTTACACCAGCGACGGCTGGAACCGAAGCGACACGACCTACCTTGCAATCCCGCTCTTTTTCACCACGCGCGGCATGGGACTCTTTTTCAATCATTACGAGCCCGCCTACGCGGATTTTGGAGAGACCGACGGAGGCAGATGGCGTTACACGATGGAGTGTGACCGCTTGGATCTTTACCTCTTTGCCACGGGGGAGATCCGTGACCTCTATCGCGGATATGCGGCACTCAGCGGACACGCGGATCAGCCCGCACCTTGGATGCACGGCGTGCAGATCTGCCGAAGCGGCTACGATATGTCCTCGTTCGACGTGGATCAGAGCTACGATACCTTGGAACAGATCCCCGATTATAAAGAAAAATATCTCAAACGCGGTGAAAGTTACGTTCTCCTTCCCGACGCGACGGATGCGGAGCGGGAGAGTGTTTCCTACGTTTACGCAAAGCAGGATGACAAATTCGTCCTCGCACATCTGAAAAACGATGCGGGCAGATACTATCGGTGCGGATATCAGTCCAACCCCATTGGAGATAGCGTCAAGACCATTATGGAACGCTTTATTGCCGAGGGGATGAAGCCCGATGCCGCTATTATGGAAGGCTTTGGTTGGGGCGGTGCCTACAGCGACAGCGACGCGTCACGCGCCAAGCACGCCGACCTTAAGCGTGCCGTGGATTGGCTGCACGAGCGCGGCATCAAGGCGATGGTCTATATCCGCGCGGGCGGAGTCAGAAGCGATGCGATCGGCTTTTGCGAGGCCTACAAGGTGCACGCCAACGTGGACGTTCTCCGACAGGACGGCGCGTGGGAGCATCTCGAAAACACCACGCAGATCCCGTGGATGATGGGCAAGGCATCCAATCCGGACGGCTCCAAGCGTGCCGACGATTATTTGGATATTACCAACGACGAGGCATTGGAGTGGTATTTCGATCGCATCTGGGGAGACTCGATCGAGCTTGGATTGGACGGCGTTAAGATCGATTTTTGCGAGTGTATGCCGGATGGAGGGAAGCAGTATGCCACCACGCGCACGCAGTATCTGTGGAAGAATCCCGACCGTATGCTCCCGGGCACCGAGCATCACGCCTACGCCACCTATTTCATCTCCCGTTTTTATCAAAGGATGCAGGAATTACAACGGGAAAAGAAGCTTGGAGAGGGCTTTATGGTACTCTCGCGCGGCGGCGGAATCGGCTCGCAACGCTCCCCCTATATGTGGGCGGGAGATCAGGTGCGCACCTTTGAAAAGCTCGACGATATGCTGCTCTCCACCGTAACCTCGGGTCTTTCGGGCGTACCCTTTATGACCTACGATATGGGCGGATACCACTATGAGGGCAAGCTCGGCTATTACCGAGAGGGGCAAAAGGAATACGAAACCGAGGTGTTCCTGCGCGCCTTGGAGTTCACCGCGTTTACCACCAATATCCAAACGCACGGAGACGTGCGCCACGTTTATGAGATGAGCGAGGACGCAAAAGAGATATACCGCCTGTACACAACGCTCCATGCAAAGCTCATTCCCTATATTTCCAAGCTTTCGAGCGAGGCGTGCCGAGAGGGAATTCCCCCCGTTCGCCATCCCGTTTTGTACGATCTTGCGGATCAGGAGCTCTATGACAGGATCGATGAATTTATGCTTGGCGACGGACTCCTGATCGCTCCGATGATGAAGGAAGGCCAAACCGAGCGAGAGGTCTATCTTCCGCGCGGAAATTGGATCGACCTTTCCACGGGTAAGTGCCTGAGCGGGAACGCCACCGTCAAGGCGCGCGCCAATATCGGGCAGATCCCCGTCTATCTCAATGCCGATAGCGGGCATCGCACCGAGCTGGAGGCGGTTTTCGCATCCCCCGAATGGAAACAGATCACCGAGTGGCAATAACATCAAAAAGAAGGCAATCCCACATGGCGTGGGATTGCCTTTTGTTATTGGATTTCTTGTTCCAAAGCTTTGAATTCTTCGGTGTCAAAGAACTCTGCCAACGTAATGCCAAAGCCGTCGCAAAGCATTTTCAGGGTGACGATTCCGGGATTCTGACTTTTTCCGTATAGGATATTTTTGATCGAAGAGGGAGCAAC
>JBGVEW010000090.1:0-1504 GCA_045120465.1 Eubacteriales bacterium | reverse complement strand
CGAGTGATAGGCCTTTTTGCTTTTCCGCGGCGGGCCCGGTTAATCCAGGGACTCAAACAGCCAGGCGGATTTTTTCACCGGTGCCACTGTACGCGGCGGAACTCCGGCGAGAGAATCGTCAACAAACGGATGATAGCGCTCAATATAACGGACCTGGCGGGTACCGCGGCGGGCGTCATAGCGGACCTGCTTGTACAGATCGTAAGGGTGACCGGCAAAGGTGCCGGAATTGCTGACCATTGCATAAGTGATTAATTTTGTTGTTATGTTCATAATTTGTTACTCCTATTTTCCAATAATTTCATATCCGGCGGCGGTCAATTCTGCAATACGCTGATCGACCTCCATATCAAATGATACTGTTTCAACAACCAAATTTTTGCAGATCTTTGTCTGCTCCAGGCACTGGCCGTCGCCCCAATCTTTGACGGTCTTGATCAGCTGTGCGCCACATGGCATTATTTTGGCAAGGGTAATTTTTTTGTTGCTCATAATTGTTACTCCATTTGCAAGTTTCCTAACCTTTTCATATATAATTATAGTATTTTTTAATTGAAATGCAAGTATTTTTATACAGTTTTTTATGATTTAGATCACATAATCGCTTAAATTTAAAACTTTTGAGAACAGATGCGGAAAATGTGACCGTGGCAACGGTTTTTGTTGTGGTAAAAAGCGATAATAAAGCTGTCCAGTAGGACTACTTTTAATTTGTCATATGTAATTTCCTTTAATAATGAGAAACCGGCCGGATGCCTTAATCCGGCCAATCGGTTACAATACGACGGCATTTGTTACTCCTTTCACAAAACAGAAATAAACCCGCTGAATAAGCGGGTTTTTTCGTTAGTCAAGCCACACGATTTGCGGGCGGTCCACGCGGCCCTTAACCCACACAAACCAGGCAAAGCAGATCGCAGATCCTGACTTAACCGCCGACCCGTCAACTGCACACTTAACGCGCCGCGTGAATGGCATAACATAGGCCGGAGGCGTCCGGTCAAAAAACTCACGGCGGCAGGCGCCCTCCAGGAATGAGATCCGTTCAAATGAGCACAGGACGCCGCCCTCCGGTAGCAGGTCTAATCCGTGACGGATAAAATCAAGGGCCAGTCTAAAAGGAGGATTTTGAATAATCGCGAACCCGTCCGGTAGATCTGCGGCTTTCACGGTCAAAAAGTCCTGCAGGCGTGTACCCGCCCAGCCGCGATCCTCCACGTCGTAACCGATAGCGTCATGGCCGTATAGCTGCACCGCGTCGGCGATAATGCCGGAGCCCACGGAACTGTCAACCACGATCGGCGGCAGTCCGATCTTAAGACTCTCCAGGGCCTCCATAAGCTCAATCACGGCGCGGGGCTCGGTTACATAAAAATCATCCGGGTGCCTTTTGGCGTCCGGGTTAATGCCGTTCATTACTAATGACATAATAGAATCCTTATTAATAGCTAAATGTGAAGATATAAAACCGGTAACTCTAGATCGTGCAGTTCGTCGTATTCCG
>JBGVEW010000089.1:0-29686 GCA_045120465.1 Eubacteriales bacterium | reverse complement strand
AAAGGCGACGGTAGGCTTTTTTGCGCCGGGGAATTTGTTGTTTTTTGCCTCTTATGAGGCAAAAATGGCGGTGTTCAACCGCCAAAACAAAAACCACGGGGGTGAGTACCAAATGCGTTTTCGCATTTGACTCACCCCCTTTTATCTTAAAATCAAATTCTTCTTACTTGACCTTTGATCGGTCGGGCGTGCAAGAACGCATCGATGACCTCATCTACCTCGCGCGGTGTTTCCACCGAGAAGATGAAATGCTGTGAGGTGATCCCAGCACGCAGGAGTGCGTCTTGACGGTCGGACATCGAGGTGGGAAGACTGTTATAGATCACGCTTCGATGCTCCCATTCTCGAAGGACGGGAAATACGATACCGCGGCGATCCTTGATGGTTACGCGGTTTTCGCGGCAGGCGTTACAGCCGCCAACCTCTTTTCCAACGCACTTTTCCAAGGTCATAAGTGGAATCCGCCCGTAAACGGTCAGAGCGGTATTTCCTCCGATATCCCGCGCTTGCGGAAGCGTAAGCTCCGCGGAAAGGATCGTGGAACGGATGCCGAGTGCTTCCAACGCGCACACGGTTTCCTCATTGGTAACGTTCAAACGGAAATCTCCCACGGGGATCAATCCCGCCTGTCGGACGATGGATAAATGTCCAAGGTTTCCGATCAATGCGTAACGTACCCCGCTCTCGTAAGCGCATTTCAGCATGGAAAGAACACGCGGCAGATCGCGTTCGAAAATGACCGGAGGAAGGATCACACCGTCAACGTCGGGTGTTTCCTTGCCAAGCGGCAGAAAGATGCGGTCAAAATATTCTCTTGCCGCGGGTGTGATCTGCTCGGGACGATAAAATCTCGCGGTGCGGAGCGATTGACGGTGTTCGGTCGGCTTTTGCGGTACGTATGCGCAAAAACGGTGCTTTGCGGGAGTGTCCTGCGATTCCCACGCGGCGATGGCGCGGCGGCGCAGATCGTTAAGATGCGAAATGGGAACCATCAGCCCGTCCGCAAGATCGAGATCAAGGGAACGCATTGCGTAAGGCGTTCCTCCAAGCTTGGAAAGATTGCGCTCGGCAACCTCGTAGGAGATGGGGGCGTTGATCGCCTTTTGCGGTGTCTCCCCCGTTACGCTCACTCTGCGGCAATCATCCGAAACGGTTAGCGTCATCGGGGTGTCGGGGAGGATCTTTGCCGAAAAATCCAGTTCGATCTTTCGTGTGATGCCGCGGAAGGGGAGGAGAGACTTGGATTGATCCTTGTCGGATTCGGAGCGGATGCCCAACATTCTGCGGTCGATCTCCTCGCGCCAGTATCCGTCGGTAAAGCCACCGCGGGAGAATGCGTCGGCAAGAGCGCGCATTTCGTCGGGCGTGGCGGAACGACGCTCATCCAACAATCGACGCCAGATCCGTGCGGTGTCGCGGACGTATTCGGGAGATTTCATGCGCCCTTCGATCTTCAGGGAGCGCACACCCGACGCGATCAGCTCGGGAACGTGCATTGCCAGCGACAGATCCTTAAGCGAGAGCGGATAGGCGTTGTTGCCCTTTTGTGCACCGTCAACGCCCGTGTAGGGTAAACGGCAGGGTTGCGCGCATTCTCCGCGGTTGCCGCTTCTGCCGCCTACCAGAGAGGAAAACAGGCACTGCCCGGAATGGCTGACGCAAAGCGCACCGTGGATAAACATTTCAATTTCGATCGGAGAATTTTTGACCGTTTCAAACAGATCCCTCGCGGGCGTTTCGCGTGCGATGACCATACGGGAATATCCCGCGTCGGCAAGTAGCTTTGCCATTTCGGAATTGTGCCCCGACATCTGGGTGCTGGCGTGCAGCTCCAAGGTCGGAATGGCACGGTGGATCGCCGCGGCGGCACCGAGGTCGGCAACGATCAAGGCATCCACGCCAATCTCCGCCGCTTCTCGTGCGGCGTCAAGAAAAGCTCCCGTTTCCCGATCGGTGATCAGCGTATTCAAGGTCAGATACACCTTGACACCGTAGGAATGGGCGCGCAAAACGGCGGAGCGCAATGCGTCTCCGCCGAAATTATGAGCGTTCATACGAGCGTTGAAAGCCGCCCCACCGAGATAAACGGCATCGGCACCGCCCTCAATTGCCGCGTCGAGCGCGTCGGGAGAGCCTGCGGGGCAGAGCAATTCGGGTAAACGGTTCATACGTCAGATATCACTAAAGGTCAAAAAATCAAACATACTGCCCACGCGGCTCTTTGCCGTGTTTTTGGCGTTCTTCTTTTCCTCCATTACGGGAGAGTCCTCAACGGGAGCGGTGGGTGCTTCCTCTGCCGTTTCGTTTGCCGCGGGAACGGGGGCGGTGGGCTGAACGGGAGCGGGTTCTTCTGCGGGCATCTCCTCAAAAGCAGAGAGCTGTGCGGGCTCCTCCTCCACCTTTTTGTGAAAGGGCTTGGGAACGTACTTAGGCTTTTCGGTAGCCGCCTCTTGGGGTACTGCCGAAATTGCCGCGCGGTCGAGAATCGAACGCATGACACTTGCATCCTTGCGCAAATTGTCAAGCTCCTCCTGCATACTTTCAATGGTCTTTTTCAGCTTTTCGTTTTCACCCGCAAAACGGAACGCATCCTTTTCCACCTTTTTAAAGGCCTCCTGCATTGCGATACGCTCGGAGCAATAGGTCAGGGCGCAAAGAATTGCCGCTTCGTTTTTGGTGCAACGGGGGCTCTTGAGGTTGATGTCTCTCATGCGGCGGTCGAGCATACCAACGATATTTTCGACCTCGTCGGGGGAGGCGTCGCTGATGATATTCAGCTCCATGTCTGCAACTGTAATGCTGTACTTCTGTTTCATAGTCTGACCATGAATCCTTTCTTCCTCCGCAGAAAATGAGACCTGCGGGAACGTTATGCGTACACCATGCTGTCACATGATATACTAATCCATATATATTATACAATAAAAAAATGCACTTGAAAAGGGGGTTTTTGAAAAAAGTTCAAAAAAATATTGCAATTTTTTAAGAAATACAGCAAAAAGTGTTAAAGTGTCGGTATTCCGCCCTCGGCGAGCAAGCATTGCACGTCCTTGGCGTTGATGTTTGCGACATCAATCGACTGCTCCAATGCAATCGAAGCCGCAAGACCTGCCGCTTCTCCCATCATAAAGCAGTATCCCATAATACGAATCTGCCCCAGCACCTCACGGTCGGCGGAGACGCATCTGCCGCACATCAGAAGATTGGTGTTATTTGCCGCCTGAAGCGAGCGCAAGGGGAGCGTTGCAAAATCATCACGGCGCACCTTGTCGCGGTCGGCAAAGAGCTTTTGGTAGGCATCGTATGCTTTTTTGTCGGCACCGGAGGCGTGAAGATCACTCACTGCGCCTCCGTCCATGCGCATCACAGCGTCCTCAAACTGTTTTAAAAGGTTTCGTAGCGGTCAAAGTCAACGCCCGCATAATAGGCTAACATGGTCGGTGCCTGAATATTCCCGTTGGTGTCACCGTAGAAAATCTCTTCGCCCGCCGCCTCGCAAAGCACACCGTCTCCCGATGCATCGATAAAGATGCTCGCACTTGCCGCAAACAGTCCCTCCGCTCATGCCTCCGCCGATGATTATGATGTCGTAGTTGTGTTTCATAAAAATTCCCCTCCCACTATCGTTGGCTCTATTAGATCATGTTGCAATTGCGAAAACAATACGAAAAAAAGACTTGTTTTGACAGAAAAAAGCCATTTGTGAGAAGAATTTCCCGATTTTGCGGCAAAAACGGATTATTTTTCAAAATCTCTTGAAAAACCGCAACGGGTATGATAAAATAGTATGGAATGAAGTGAAACGGAGGACGGATATGTTTGTCATCGAGCTTGCCGGAGTACGGATCCGCATCGAAAACCGATATCCCTTTATCGAGCGTCAATGTCGCGCGTTTGTCGTTGAGGGCGAGGACGCGGCGTTTTCCGTGAGCGCGACCTCGGATGAGATCTTGGAGGAATGCAATCACGGTGAGTTTTCGGAGGGGTACTGCGAGAGCATTTGCCTCTATCGCCATATTTGCGAGGAGATCGCGGCGTATAACGTCTTTCTCATGCACTCCTCCGTCATTGAGGTGGATGGATACGCATACGCATTTTGTGCCAAAAGCGGTGTCGGCAAATCCACGCACACGAGGCTGTGGCTCAAAAACGTCCCCAATTCGCGTGTATTAAACGGGGATAAGCCTTTGTTCCGTTTGGAGGAGGATGGCACGCTTACGGCATTCGGAACTCCTTGGAACGGAAAAGAGAACTGGGGCGAGAACATTTCCGCTCCCTTGGCGGCAATCTGCTTTCTGGAGCGCGGAACGGAAAATTCCATCCGACGGGCAAACGAGGACGAGATCCTTTTGCGCATGGCACACCAGTTATATTTGCGCGGAGAGCGTGCATCGGTCGAGCGTCGGTTGATCTTGATGGATGCTTTGATGCGAGCCGTTCCGTATTACGTGCTTGCCTGCAATATTTCAGACGAGGCGGCACTCCTGTCCTACGGTGCGATGAAAAAACAAAAGAATTGAGAGGATATATCATGCAGATCAATAAGGATTTTACGATTCAAAAGGTGGGAGCGTCCTACGTGGCAGTTCCCGTGGGGGAGACCAGCAAGACCTTTCACGGAATGGTTCGCCTCAACGAAACGGGCGCGTTTTTGTGGGAAAAGATGAAAAAGGATTGCAGCGAGGCAGATCTGGTGGAGGCTCTGCTTGCCGAGTACGAGGTCTCCCGAGAGACGGCAGAGCGTGACGTTCACCGCGTGGTAGAGCTTTTACGCGAGAACAATATTTTGGTATGAGTGAGATGCACAAAGCCGCCGAGAGCAGCATCGAGGAGGAATTGCGCAAAAACGGTGTGTACGTCAGTACCACCGCGGGAACGAGCATGAAGCCGATGCTCCGTAACCGCCGCGACCGAATCGTTTTGCTTCCCACGGGAGGAAAAATCCTCAAAAAATGGGATCTTCCCATGTATCGCCGTCCCGACGGAAAGTATATCCTGCACCGCATTATTGAGGTCAAGGAGGATCACTACGTGATTCGAGGGGACAATACCTTTGTCAAGGAATACGTTCCGCACGAGTGGGTTTTGGGGTATGTCAGCGAGTTTTACCGAGGAACAAAGCATATCAGCGCGGATTCCCGTGCGTATCGCAGATATGCCGCGTTCTGGCATGCGATCTATCCCTTGCGTGTACCGTTCCATCAATTGCGGATGCTGGCATCAAGGATCAAACGTAAGCTGATCCGTTCATAAGATCAACGGGACGGGGGAACCCCGTCCTGCTTTTTTAAAAAAGGAGAAATCATGGAACCGAAAAATTATATTCTGACCCGAATCGAAGGGGAGTATGCATATCTGCGGGATATTGATCATCCCGAGGAGACCGAGCTTTTCATCGCAATGGCACTTCTCCCACCCGGTGTGGACGTGGGAACGCGGCTTCATTGCGAGATGTTTTCCTATACGGTGATCGAATGATGGACATGATTTTACACAACGGTCGTCCCGCAAGAAGCGAGGGGCGCGAGGCGCGTGAGATGCGGACGTATGAATTTTTGGACGCGCTGCAGATCCCGTATCAGCACTTAGATCATGAACGTGCCGATACGATGGAGATCTGCCGAGCGATCGAGGAGAAGCTTGGTGCGCATATCTGTAAAAATCTGTTTCTTTGCAACCGTCAGGGAACGGTGTTTTATCTATTGATGATGCCGGGCGACAAGGTTTTTAAAACCAAAGAGCTGTCGGCACAAATCGGTTCGGCGCGGCTTTCCTTTGCGGGAGCGGATCGGATGACGGAATATCTGGATATTCTTCCCGGCTCCGTGAGCGTTTTGGGGCTGATGAACGATAGGGACCGTCACGTACAGCTTCTGATCGACGAGGATCTGCTAAAGTCTCCCAACGTCGGTGTGCATCCGTGTGTCAATACGGCAAGCCTTTGCCTGAATATGCGTGATCTGCTCGAACGGTTTCTTCCCGCCACGGGGCACGATTATCGCACCGTGCGTCTCTTGGGAGAGAGCGAATGAAGCCCGAACGACAGAGTCACCCCATTCCTCCCGTCTTTAACAGCGAGAGCCGCGTGCTGATTTTGGGGAGCTTTCCGTCTGTCCGTTCACGCGAGGAAGGGTTTTTCTATGGGCATCCGCAAAACCGATTCTGGCGTGTGCTGGCGGCGATTTTTGATACGCGTGTACCCGAAACGGTAGAAGAAAAGCGGAATTTTTTGCTGATGCATCACGTTGCGCTTTGGGATGTGATCGCGTCCTGCGAGATCATGGGATCCTCGGATACGTCGATCAAACGTGTCGTTCCCAACGATTTGCACTGTATTTTACAAAAAGCCCCGATCGAACGGATCTATGTGAACGGAAAGACTGCGGAGCGTTACTATCGGATGTATTTGGAAAAGAGCGTAGGGAGAGCGGCGGTATGCTTGCCGTCCACAAGTCCCGCAAACGCTGCGTGGAGCGTGGAACGATTGACCGATGCGTGGCGCGTGATCCAATCACATACCGTAGGCTGTTTGGAATAGAAGGACTTTAAAGGCAAACGATATGTAGGATTGCACAAATTCTTTTATCCGCTTTTTCTTTTGACCAAGAAGGCGCAAAAGAAAAAGCTTGGCAAAAAGAAAAGTGCCGTATTTAGAGGAATTTCGCCGTCTGCGGACGGCGAGGAGGCTTACGCAGCCTCCACTGCGCAAGCTTTTGAAAAAGCTTGACCAAAACTTTTCGTCAAAACGACAGTGCTATCTCCTTTGTCAGCAAGCAGGATCCCCGCGATTGCGTTGCAATCGCGGGGATCCTTTAGGTTTTATTTTTCATGTTGCCGCCGTTCCATTTTTCGCCAACTGATAAAGCCGTAAATGTCGTTTGCAAAAAACGTGACAAAGCACAAGATCATCGGGGTGTAGGCGGGTTCTTTGATAGATGCGATCACCCACAAAACAATCAGCACCACGTCGTTTGCCGTGTAGCCGAGTGCGTAGTAGGGGGAGCGCAAAAAGGTCAGCGACGCGGCAAAAAAGCTGGTGGCGACCGATAGGGTACTGGTCAAAAGACTGGCGGTGTTAAACGTGCGCAGGATGAAGTAAAACACCACGGTAACGATGACCGATAATACCGAAAGCGCGCACCACGTACCGGACTTCAGCCGTGCGATCGAAACCTCGTTGTGCCCCTTTTCGGAGGGATGACGAAGCCAGGAGACCGTGGCGCAGATCGACATCGGAGCCGTCATGGCAAGATAGGTGATCATTTCTCCGTAGTAGCGCATTTTCCAAGAGACGATCGCGTACAGAGTGGAGAACAGGAGGATCAGGATATGCCCCAAAATATCACCGCGCGCCAAAAGGATCAATGCGGTAACTCCGATGAGGGATGCGATCCAGGAAAGGATTGACGCTTGCGGAGCAAGAAAATAGGAAAGCGTTACGGCAATGAGCGAGGTGATCCAAAGCACGTATTCGCGTTTTTTGAAATGCAGGAACGGATTTTGGTAGCTCATGTTTTACAGCGCGTCCACGCATTCTGCCGCGGAAAGAATACCGATCTTGCCGCTTTCGTAGGTAAGCCCCCCTTGAAAGAACGCGGTGTAGGGGGGGCGGATCGGCCCGTCTGCGGAAAGCTCAATCGAGCTTCCCTGCGTAAATGCTCCTGCCGCCATGATCACACGGTCCCCATAACCGGGCATTGCCCAAGGCTCGGGCGTGACGAACGCATCAACGGGAGAGCCCTTTTGAATCCCTCGGCAAAAGGCGCAAAGCCCTTCCTCACTGCCCATAATGACCGATTGGATGATATCATGGCGCTCCTCGTTCCAGCGAGGCTCAACGGTGTATCCGAGCTTTTCAAAGATATAGGCTGCCAAATGAGCGGTTTTGAGTGCCTGAGCCGTGGTATGAGGCGCGTAGAACAGGCCCTTGTACATCAATTTGTTTTGCCCCAAGGTCGCACCCGCTTCCGCACCGATGCCAACCGAGGTCATGCGATAGCTTGCCAGCTCTACCGCGCGACGCGTGCCCGCCAGATATCCTCCGGTTTCCGCCATGCCACCGCCCGGGTTTTTGATCAAAGACCCGATGATCAGATCCGCACCTACCGCCGCAGGCTCACGCGTCTCGACAAATTCACCGTAGCAATTATCGACCACAACGTAGGTTTCGGGTCGGATGCCCTTCACAAAGCGCACCAATTCGCCAATCTCCTCAACGCTCAAGGTCTTGCGGTTGAGGTATCCTTTGGAACGCTGAACGAATACCATTTTGGCGCGATTTCCAAGCGTACGGAGCTTTTCTCCGATCTCCTCAAAATTGAATTGACCGTCGGGGGTCAGATCGGTCTGCTCGTAGCCTACGCCAAAATCACGCAGAGAGCCGTTTCCGGGTGTGCCCGAAATGCCAATCACTTCTTCCAGGGTATCGTAAGGCTTTCCCGCAACCGAATACATTACGTCACCCGGGCGAAGGATGCCGAAAAGACCGATGGAGAGTGCGTGTGTGCCGCTGATGATGGTGTGGCGAACGATGGCACATTCCGCACCCATCACGTCTGCCCAAACCTCTTCCAAAACCTCGCGTCCGCGGTCATCATAGCCGTATCCGCTGGTGGATTGGAACATGGTGTCGGATACGCGGTGCTCTCGAAAAGCGTCCATTACCTTTTGCGTATTTTCAAACGCGATGCGGTCGATATGGGAAAATTGAGCGGTCAGTTTTTCTTCGGCTTCGTGTGCCAGATCCTGGATTTTTTGCGAAAATATCATGATAATTCGGTATGTCCTTTCTGTGATAGGGAAATTCAAACGTGATAGTCGTTGGGGTCAATGCTTGGGAATTCGGTCTCCTTTGCCGTTTCGCGTCTTGCAATATCGCTGTAAAAGACCGCGCGTGCGGCTTGGTTGTAGGGATGTACGGCAAGCATACCGATTCCAAAGGTGAGGATCGAGGAGAGCAGATACCAGCCGAAAAAGCTGATGTCAAGACAAAAGAGCTTCCACTTGTGTCCCTTCATCAAATGTCTTGAGGAGCGCAGAGCTTCTACCACTCCAACGGTGGGATATTCTGCCATGATCATGTAAGAAAACGTGTACATATAGGAAACGGGGATGGAGATCAATCCGCTGACCAGCACACCGATTCCGATTCATAAAAACATGGTCATCACCGCACCCAAAATGGTAAAGAGGGTGTAGTCGTTGGTGGCGGCAACCAGAGCCAAGAGCGCACCGACACCGCTGATCACACCGATGATCGAGCAAACGATGGCGGGAACGGAGGTCGCCAGCATGATCAGAGCATGGAGCAATTTAAGACCGATGGTTTTCCAATAGCTCTCTTTAAAAAAGCGGAACAGAGTGGGTACGCGGATCTCCTTTTCGTTTTGATCGGCAAGCTCCAAGGCAAACCGTTGATATCCGACGGTGACGGGGGGAGATACGAAGATTGCAAGTGCCAAAGCGGTAACGAGGGATGCCGCGGCAAGGATCAATCCAAACGCAACGGCGGGGATGGAAAAGAGGAATCCAAAAAGGTCACCTTCCTCCATTGCCGCATCCAGAGCTGCGGCAAACTCCTGTGCGTTGTGCACGTCGGTCTGTGCGGTGTCCTCCCTTTGGTTCCATTCCAGGTTAAAGGATGCGCTCACGCCGCCGAGAAGAACGGCAAGAAAGGTAACGAGGATCGCCGTCCACCAAAAGGGCTTGAGGCGTTTGCGCGCTTCCGCGCGGTAGTAGGCCGCGTTTTTAACGGGCTGAGCTTCCATAAAAATCGGTTCGTGTTGATAGTCCTGATTCATAATTGATTCCTTTCTGTGTTAAAAAGTGGATACGATCCGGCGGAAACGTTCGCCGCGTTCCTCAAAATTTTTGAATGCGTCAAAGCTGGCACAGGCGGGGGAGAGCAGAACGGTATCTCCGCTTGTTGCTATCGAACGTGCGCGCTTGACCGCATCCGTAAAGTCCGATTCCTCCAATACGGGAATCGTTTGAGCGGAAAAGGCTTTGTTGATCAAAAGCGCATCCTTGATTTTTTGTGCGGTTGCTCCCGTTAAAACGACCGCTTTTGCATACGTTGCGAGTGTCTCTGCCAACGGAGCAAAGGAGAGATTTTTGTCATATCCGCCGCAGATGACGATGCATTTGCGGTTGAGTGCCGTAAGGGATGCTTCGGTGCGTGACGGTGTGGTGTCGATGGAGCTGTTGTAGTAGGCGACCCCTTCGTGTACCCGTACACGTTCCAAACGGTGCGCGACTCCCGCAAAGGTCGTTGCCACGTCGTGGATCGCACCGATGGGGATCTCTTCAAGCGAAGCTGCCGTTGCAATGGCGGCCATGTAGTTTTCGAGGTTGTGCCGTCCGGGTAGCAGAATGTCCTCGGTTTTTAAAATCGCTTCGCGTTCGTTGGCGTGCTCGAAAAGGATCCATCCATCCTTTTCAAACACTGCGGAATCGCCCTCTTTCAGAACAGGGAATTCCGTGACGCTTTGCTTGCGTGAGGAAAAATAGGTGATCTGTTTGTTTTGTAGGTTGTATTCCGCAATCAATCGCATGGATTCCTCGTTGTCGGCGTTGAGGGTCAGATGTTTACACTCCTTGTGCAAAAAGATATTGGCTTTTGCGTGGACGTATTCCGACATGTCAACGTGCCAGTTGAGGTGATTTGGGGAGAGGTTGGTGATCACCGATGAGACGGGAGATCGCGTTGCGGTTTGTAATTGGAAGCTGGAAAGCTCCAGCACCGCAATATCGTTCGCCGTCATTTCTTCCACGAAGGGAAGGAGGGGTCGGCCGATATTTCCGCCTACGTATATGCGATTTTGTGTGTTCTTGGCATTTTGCACACGCTTCAGAATCTCAAAGAGCAAGGTGGTCGTGGTAGTTTTTCCGTCGCTTCCCGTCACTCCTAAAACCCGAGCGGGAGTCAGCTCTAAAAAGAGCTCCATTTCCGAGGTCAGGATGGATCCGTTTTGGGTGGCTTTCAAAAATTGCGGAAGATCGGGACGAATGCCGGGGGAGCGGAAGATCACTTCCTCATCCATTCCGTCAAGATAGCCGTCTCCAAGGACAAGGCGCACGCCCTTTTGGGTCAGCTCGTGCGCAATTTCTCCCAACTCACTTGCCGTTTTTTTATCGCGTGCACACACGTGCGCGCCCGCGCGGCATAAAAAATCGATCAGGGGGAGATTGGAAATTCCGATCCCCACAACGCCGCAACGCACCCCTTTGATCCGTTGTAAAAATTCGGTATATTGCAAGATGATCCCTCCACGTGTAAAGCGGTATATCTCTATTATATTCTATTTTTTCAAAAGTTGCAAGATAAAAAATACAGAAAATTCGCTTTTTTTTCGTAAAATCGGCATTTTGCCCCCTTTTCAAAAGCGAAATTATCTGTTATAATAAAGGGTGAATGAAAAAAAGCAGATACGGAACAATAAAGGAAAGGATGCGCTATATGGCAACCAAAAAGAACGAATCACAACAGTATAACGATCAAAGCATCAAGGCTCTCAAGGGTGCGGACCGTGTGCGTAAGCGTCCGTCGGTCATTTTTGGATCGGATGGGCTTGAGGGCTGTGAGCATTCCTTTTTTGAGATCCTCTCCAACTCGGTAGATGAGGCACGTGAGGGGCATGGAAACGTGATCACGATCACGGTATTTCAGGACAAGAGCATTGAGGTTGACGACCATGGGCGCGGCGTACCGCTTGGTTGGAATGAGGCTGAGGGAAGATGGAACTGGGATCTGATCTACTGTGAGCTTTACGCGGGCGGTAAATACGAAAACAATCATCAAGGTTCGGCATACGAGTATTCGCTTGGTCTTAACGGCCTTGGCGCGTGCGCGACGCAGTGCAGCTCGGAGTATATGATCGTCAAATCCTACGACGGCACCACCGAGCGCAGCATTCGTTTCCGCCGCGGTGAGGTCAGCGGAGAATTGCAGGAGCGTCCGCTCTCTCCAAAGGAAAAGCGAACGGGTACGGTCGTTCTCTGGCGTCCCGACCTCAAGGTCTTTACCGATATCAATATTCCGCACGAGTTTTTCCGCGATACGCTCCACCGTCAGGCAGTGGTCAACCCCGGTATTACCTTCGTGCTTCATATCGAGCAGGAGGATGAATCCTTTACCGAGGAAAAATTCGTTTACCAAAACGGTATTTCGGATTATATTGCCGAGCGCGTGGGGGATGCGAGTCTGACCGCTCCCGTGCTTTGGCATATCGAAACGCAGGGACGCGACCGCGAGGATCTTGACGTTTACAAGCTCAAAGCGGATATTTCCTTCTGCATTTCCAACACGGTCAGCATGACCGAGTATTACCATAACTCCAGCTATCTGGAATACGGCGGATCTCCCGACCGTGCCGTTAAGCTCGCCTTTACGTACGTGCTGGATAAATATCTCAAGGCGAACAACCGATACACCAAAAACGAGAGCAAGGTCACCTTTAACGATATTGCCGATTGCTTAGTGCTGGTCATCAATAGCTTTTCTACGCTGACGTCCTACGAAAACCAAACCAAAAAGGCGATCAACAACGCCTTTATCGCGGATGCGCTGAACGAATTTTTGCGCACGCAGCTTGAGATCTACTTTGTGGAAAACCCCAAGGCGGCGGAGCTCTTTGCCAATCAGGTGCTCATCAATAAGCACAGCCGCGAATCCGCGGAGCGTGCGCGTATCGACGTTAAAAAGAAGCTTGCCGGTTCGATCGATGCCGCAAACCGCGTTGAAAAATTTGTCAATTGCCGTTCCAAGGATCCAAACGTTGCGGAGCTGTATATCGTAGAGGGTGATTCGGCACTGACCTCGTGTAAATTGGGGCGTGATGCGGAATTCCAAGCCATCATCCCCGTTCGAGGCAAGACGCTCAACTGTCTGAAAAGCGATTACGATAAGATCTTCAAAAACGAGATCATCACCGATCTGCTCCGAGTCATCGGATGCGGAGTGGAGATCAAGGGAAAAAAGCAAAAGGATCTTTCCGCGTTCGATCTGAACAATCTGCGTTGGTCCAAGGTCATCATCTGTACCGATGCCGATGAGGACGGATTCCAGATCCGCACCCTGCTTTTGACGCTGTTCTACCGCTTGCTGCCGACTCTTTTGGAGGAGCATAAGGTCTTTATCGCAGAGTCTCCCTTGTTTGAGATCACGACCAAGGACGAGACCTACTTTGCGTACGACGAGTTTGAAAAGGCGGAGATCCTCAAAAAGCTCGGCAATAAAAAGTACACGCTTCAGCGTTCCAAGGGACTTGGCGAAAACGAGCCCGAGATGATGTGGCAAACCACGATGAATCCCGAGACGCGTCGTCTCATTTCGGTCTCTCCCGCGGATGCCGCCGCAACCGAGATCATCTTTGATACACTTCTTGGCGACAATCTCCCCGCGCGAAAGCAATTCATCACCGAAAACGGTGAACGCTATATGAAGGATATTGACGTATAAACAAATCACCGCCGCCACGAAATGCGTGGAGGCGGTGATTTCATACTGTAGGCAAAACAAACGAGTTTTGTCAGTTTGACAAAAGTTTTGGTCGAGCTTTTTTAAAAGCTCGCGGTTTCCAAAGGCGGAGCCTTGGTCGGCCTCCGCAGAGGGCGAAATATCCCTTGGCGTTTCTCTTTTGTTAACTTTTCTCTTTGCGCCTATGGTGTCAAAGAGAAAAGCGGGGAGGGGATTTCGGAAAGATTACCGGACGTATGCTTTTTGTCCGCAACCTGCAATCACCGCCGCCACGCAATGCGTAGCGGCGGTGATTGTGTTTTTATGATTCTTCGTTCGCCAGTTGCTGTTCGAATTCTTCGTTGAGGTCGTCGTATGCGGAAAGCATCGGCTTGACCTTGATTCCTTTTTTGCGGTCGTAGTAGTTCTTGGTAATGCGCCATACCAAGCCGCTCAAGCCAATTACCGCGATGAGGTTGGGGATTGCCATCAAACCGTTTGCGGTATCCGAAATTGCCCATGCGAGGTCGCTTTCGATCACTGCGGATGCAACGATCAAAAGAATGTAGAGCACCTTGAATACGATAACCGCAACCTTCTGTGCCTTAGCACCAAAGCGGCGGAAGCAGAATTCGGTTGCCTTTTCACCGTAGTAGGACCAAGCCATGATCGTGGTGAACGCAAAGAGGGGAAGGATGATCGCAATGGTAACCGTTCCGAATACACCGAAGTTGGAGGAGAACATACCAAGAGACATGGCGGTGTCTCCCTCGCTGCCGGTAAAGCTTCCGATATCGGTGGTGGTGAGGAACATCAATGCGGTCAGGGTACAAATAATAAAGGTATCGAAGAAGACCTCAAATACGCCCCACAGACCCTGCTTAACGGGCTCGCGAGTCTCGGATGCGGAGTGCGCGATCACGGAAGAACCGAGTCCCGCCTCGTTGGAGAAGACGCCGCGCGCCATACCCTTTTTAATGGTTTGTGCAAGACCGTATGCAAAAATACCGCCTGCAGCCGCGCCAAAGTCGAACGCGTCCGCAAAGATCATGCCGAATGCCGCGGGGATTGCGGTAACGTGGGTAAAGATCGCAAACAGAGACATACCGATAAAGAGCAGAGACATAAAGGGAACGAGCATGGAAGCCACCTTACCGATACGCTTAATGCCGCCGAGGATAATTGCGCCTGCGAGCACCGCAACGCAGATACCGACGATCAGCTTCAAAAGCAGCATGTTGTCAATTTGGAATGCCTGTCCGAAGGTGTCGGAG
Organism: Eubacteriales bacterium; assembly: GCA_045120465.1. Taxonomy (GTDB): domain Bacteria; phylum Bacillota; class Clostridia; order Oscillospirales; family CAG-272; genus UMGS1865. The sequence goes on along the minus strand of JBGVEW010000089.1, from coordinate 14,956 downwards.
AGCGTTCCGGAAATTTTGTTGGTTTGTACACCGCTCATACCGATCGCTGCCAAAACGCAGAAAACGGCGGCAACGTATCCCAGCCACTTCCAACGCAGACCGTAGGTAATATAATAGAAGGCACCGCCCGAAAAATCTCCGCCGGCACTCTTGCGGCGGTAGTAAAGACCGAGTACGTTTTCGGCGTAGTTGGTTACCATGCCGAAGAATGCGGAAACCCACATCCAGAAAACGGCACCGGGGCCACCCGTAAGGATCGCGGCAACGACACCGATGATGTTACCGGTTCCTACCGTGCCCGAGATCGCCGCGGAAAATGCCTCAAACTGGGAAACGGTTTTTACACCGTCAACGTGCGCTTTCTTTTTGCCGATGGATTTTACCGTGGGGATGATGGTGGTTGCCCAGGAATTTCCGAATTTTCTCACCTGCAAAAAGCGAGTGCGGATGGAGAGCAGAAGTCCCGTGCCGAGAATGAGGATGATAACGGGCCATCCCCATACGATGTCGTTGATGTAGGCATTGACTTTTTCAACGATTTCCAAAAATGCGTTCATGAATTGTCTTTCCTCCTTGGAATGTGTTTTGTTTTTTTGAAAAACAAAAAGAGCCAAACGAACGTTCGGCTCCGGGAAAACAGATCAACGTACCCCAAAAGAGATCTTTTGGGTAGTTGAAAAACTCTCCGTCCTTTTACCTGAGAGATTCGCCCGCGTGTTGCGCGAACTTTCACCTTCGGTACCCATTTGAGTGGACTTCTCCGGAGCGCTATCGGCAAACAGTCTCACCATACGGCACCTGAGAGCGTTACTCCTTCGGCGGCAAAAGCCTTTTCCTGCTTGCTTCATTTAGCATATTCATTTTTCAGAATGGAGTCATTATAGCACAGTTCCGCTATTTTTGCAAGCTTTTTTGGCAAAAAACAATTTTTTTGTCAAAAAAACATGAAACATTCGAAAATGTTCACAGAAAATTGAAGATATTGACGGATAGATGTGATACAATAGGATGACTACGTATATAAAGAGGTCATACCATGAAGCAAAAATGTATTTTCAAAGCGGCAATCGGGATGTTGTGTCTTTGCGCCATGCTCCTTTGCAGCTCTTGCTCGTTTGCAAAGACCGATTCCGCACCGAACGGAATGCAGACCGCAACGGCGGCGGGAGCGGATTTCCGTCTGTACGTTCCCACGTCCTGGAATCTCAATACCGCATACGGCATTTCGGGCGCGTACTATACCTTAAATAATCAATCCTCGGTCAGCGTTGTCAAGTATCCCATCACAGGGGAAATGGCGGATGCGATCAAAGAGGAAAAGAACCGCACCGAGTGGTTCTTCCAAAACGAGTGCTATCCGCAACTTGAAAATTGCACGTCGGGCGCGATTGAGAGGCATGAGGCTGATTGCGTTTCCACGGTGCTTGGCGGTGCCAATGCGCGCCAGTTCCATTATTCCGCAACCGTAGAAGGCAAAAAACTGCACTTTTTGCAGGTGATCGCCGAAAAGAACCATGCGTTTTACGTCTTTTCTTTCGTTGCAAACGAGGAGCTTTACGCAATGCTTTATGCGGACAATCGAGAGGAGAGCGACGTTGCCAAAATTCTAAAGGCGTTTGTTTTTGCCGATCCGTACGTTCCCGCGGAGCCTGTAAAGACCTTGGATGAAGGCGCGGGTGCGCCTGAGGGGATGAAGCTGGCATCCAACAACGACGTGGCGTATCGTTTCTATATTCCAACCGATTGGAGCACCGACGTCAACCAAACCGTGTATTCCGCACTCTCACCCGATCAAAAAGCGTCCGTCAGCGTCGTTCCGTATCTTCCAAACGGGGAGGTCACCTCGGTGGTGGCATACTTTGAGGAGACTCAAAAAATGCTGGAGCGCGTAACGGGCGGCGGCTATGAGGAGATCTCTTATGAGGCGATGACGCTTGGAGGCGGTCAAGCCATGCGCTACGATTATACCTTAACGGTGGGCGGAGAGGTTTACCGTTACCGCCAGATCGTCGGCAACTACAAGGGAATGATCTACAACCTGACCTACACCGCAAAAAATGCCGATTTTGAGCTGCATATCAGCGAATTTGAGGCAATTGTCAATGCATTTCAATATCAGTAAAGAGTGAACGATGAAAACGATTTATTTGGACAACAGTGCCACGACCCCTCTGTCCGAGGGGGCGCGTGAGGCACTCATCAGAGGCGCGGATTGTTACGGCAATCCATCCTCTCTTCATCCCGCGGGACAGGCGGCACACGCGATGGTGGAGGAGGCGAGACGCGCGGTGGCTCTTTCTTTGGGGCTTCGCACACGCCCACAGCCGGGACAAATCCTGTTTACCGCTTCGGGAAGTGAGGCGGATAATCTTGCCATTTTTGGAACCGCTTACGCCAAAGCGCGCAGACGGGGCGGAAGGGTGATCACCACCGATTCCGAGCACCCTGCGGTCGAAAACGCGATGCGTGCTTTGGAAAAGGACGGATTTGAGGTCGTTCGGATTCGCACTGTGGGTGGCGTTTTGGATTTTGAACAATACGCCGAAGCCTTGAACAGCCGCACGTTTCTGGTTTCGATCATGGCGGTCAATAACGAGACGGGGGCAATGTACGATCTTTCCCGCGCGTTTGCAATGGCAAAGGCGTGCAATCCCGATATCGTAACCCACACCGACGCGGTTCAGGGATATCTCAAATGCCGCCTGTTGCCCACAAGTCTTAAGGCGGATCTGGTCACGGTCAGCGGACATAAGATCCATGCGCCCAAGGGTGTGGGAGCATTGTACGTCTCCTCCGAGGCACTCAAGCGCAGAGATCTCGTTCCCGTCACCTACGGCGGCGGTCAGGAGGCGGGCTTCCGTTCGGGAACGGAGAACGTTCCCGGCATTTGCGCGTTTGGCGCAGCGGCAAAGGAGGGCTTTGAGTCTCTTTCGCGTGATCTTGCCCATTTGTGCGATTTACGCACCTACGCTGAGCAAAAGCTTGCAAATTTGCCATTGAAAATGCATATTCCAACGGGGGCGCGCGCACCGCATATTCTCAATTTTGCGCTTCCCGATATCAAAAGCGAGACCATGGTACACGCGCTGTCCGAGAGCGGCATCTGCGTGTCGGGCGGATCGGCTTGCTCCACCCATTCCAAGTCGCTCAGCCGAGCACTTTTGTCCTTCGGAGTGTCCGAGGGGGAGGTAGAATGCTCAATTCGGGTCAGCTTCAGCCGATACAATGCACGAGAGGACGTTGACGCGCTGGCGGTAGCGCTTGAGAGTGCCATTGAACGGCTTGTCAGAATCCACAGATAAGGCAATAAAAACGGGATCGGACGCAATTCTGCGTCCGATCCCGTTTGCTTGGCGACAAAGGAAATCGCACTGTCCTTTTGAGGAAAGGTTTTCGTCCGCCTTTTTCAAAAGGCGGCGCGGTGGAGGCTGCGTAAGCCTCCTCGCCCGTCGCAACGGGCGAAACAATCCTTTGGCGTTTCTTTTTGCTAACTTTTTCTTTGCGCCTTTTTCTCGCAAAGAAAAAGTGGCCGACAAGTTTAGGCGTTTTGACAAACTGTTTTTTTGATAATAGGATTTGTCAGCAGACTGACGGGATCGGACGCAATTCTGCGTCCGATCCCGTTTGTTTTTTTGCTCCATTCGTGATCTGTCAAGGACAAATGGCAAAAATCATTTTTACTTCTCCACCTTGCTTCCTTGCAGACGGTCTTTTCTGAGCCTGACGAAGAGGGAGAGCAGGGCTTTTCTGTCAAAGGGGATGAGCGGATAAAGATAGGAGCGTTTTCCGTTGACGGTCTTGTTACAAGCAAGTAAAACAACGATGCCCACGCATCCGGCGGCAAAGCCGACGAAATTCAAAAATTGTACAAGGATCACGAGCGCGATACGCATAAACTTAAAGGCGTAGCCCAATTCGTAGCTGCGTTGCGTAAAGTTTGAGATCGTTACGAATGCCATATAAAGGATGACTTCCGGAATAAGCCAGCCGATGTCCACCGCAAACTCACCGAGGATCAAGCCGCCCACAACCGATAGGGAATTGGAAAGCATACTGGGGGTGTTCATGGATGCCAGACGCAAGCCGTCCACCATAAATTCCACCAAAATGAGCTGAACGAAGATGGGGATCCGCCCAAAATTTCGCGGGAGGATAAAGCGTAACGCATCGGGAATGATCTCGGGATTGCGAATGAGAAGGAACCAGAGCGGGATGAGGAACAGGGTGGACCAAAACACCAAATGACGCACAAAACGAATATACGTCCCCGTAAAAGGCGGAAAATAGAAGTCGTTCGTTTCCTGCATAAAATCAAAAATACTGCTGGGGAGCACCATGACCTCGGGCGAGGTATCGCACACGATGAGGACGCTCCCCTCAAGGAGCTGCGCCGCGGCGACGTCGGGGCGTTCGGTGTAGCGGATTTTTGGAAAGGGATTGTACCATCGCTGTCGGATCAACAGCTCCGCCAGGGATTGATGCCCCATGGTGAGCGCGCCCGTTTTGATTGAACCCAATTTTTTTGCAAGGTCCTCTACGTAGCTCACGTCCGCGATCCCTTCCACGTAACACAAAACCACGTCGGTTTTGGAGTGCGCTCCGATGCTGAAATAGCGCATGGTAAGGCGAGGATCTCGGATCCGTCGGCGGATCATTGCGGTGTTAAAGACCAGCGTCTCGACAAATCCGTCACGCGAGCCCATCATCACACGGTCGGTTTCGGGCTCTGCCACCGATCGGGCGGGGTAGGTGCGGGAGTCGATGACGATCGCGTAAGCTCCAAAGGTTTCGCCAAGCATCACCGTTGTGCCCGCGAGCAGCATTTGCTCCACCGTGGCAAAATCCGAGACGACCTCTGCCTCCACGTAGGGCAAATGATGCTCGGCAAAATAGCGCACCGCGGCATCGGGGGCGGTGCTTTGCACGTTTCCCAATCCCTTGAGCGACAAAAAATACATCATCAGCTTGTTCATCGAGCCGCTTTCCACAAATCCGTCGATATAATAGAGCGTGGTTTCCTGCTCTCCCACGTATAGCGTTTTTTTGATGATATCAAAGTTTTCCTCTACGCGCAACGCCTCGTCTGTGCGCCGCACGTTTTCGCGGTAATCGCCGCAAAGCTCCTTCATGCCGAGTCTCCTTTGTTTTAAAATCAATCACAGTATGCGCAAAAAAAAGAAAATTCATACCGCATAAAGCGTTTTTTTCGCGCATAGGATGGTAGCAAACGACTTGGAAAAGCCCAAAAAGGAAGGAGTTTTGAGATGATACGGTTATATTCCCCCGAGGGAGGAATTTTGGAAACGAAAGAGAACAGAGAGGCGCTTTTGACACCTGCGGGGCTGGAGAGAGCGATGACGGAGGGGCGCATCGTTGAGGGGATCGCCACGCGGTGCGACGAGCGGATGCGGCTGCATGTGGATCTCGGCTGTGCGCACGGGATTATCGAGCCCGAGGAGGCGGTTGCGTGCCGTGTGGGAGAGGTTCGAAAGGACATTGCCGTGATCAGCCGCGTGGGAAAAGCGGTGGCGTGTAAGATCACGGCATTGGAGCTGCGCGACGGAGTCCTTTTGGCGCATCTGTCAAGGCGGGCAGCGCAAAACGAGTGTCTGACGCACTACCTCGAAACGCTCCGCGCGGGGGATCTGATCCCCTCAAAAGTTACGCACATGGAGCCGTTTGGGGCGTTTTTGGATATCGGATGCGGTGTATCGTCGCTGTTGTCGGTGGATTGCATTTCGGTGTCGCGCATTGCACATCCGCGTGACCGCCTGACGCTGGGAATGCCCTTGCGCGTTGCGGTCAAATGCGTCAATCGGGAGAGCGAGCGAATTTACGTCACGTTGCGCGAATTGTTGGGTACGTGGCTCGAAAACGCCGCTCCGTTTGAGGCAGGGCAAACGGTTACGGGCATTGTTCGGAGTGTCGAGAGCTACGGGGTATTCGTGGAGCTGACCCCAAATCTTGCGGGGCTTGCCGAGGTGAGCGAGGAGCGTGCCGCAGAGCTGAGAGGAAAGCTTGGACAGCGTGTGGCGGTGTACATAAAGAGTATTTTACCCGAACGCATGAAGATCAAGCTGGTGTTGGTGGATTCCTGTACCGTTCCCGTTACAACGCCCACCCCGCTGCGCTTTTTTACGTCGGGGATCGAGGAAGGACACCTCTCTCGCTGGCGTTATTCGCCGCCCGCATCCCCCAAGGTCGTTGAAACCGTTTTTGACGAATGAGAGAGTCTCGGTAGTATTTTTTTTCGGAGAACTTTCTTTAAAAGAAGGTTCTCCGCCCCTCTCAAATGCCTTTTGCGTCTTGTTGTATGCCCTCATGGGAATCACTTGCGGTGGTTCCTTTTTTGGTGCTCTGACAAAAAAGAGCGGATCCCTTGCAAACGCGTTGTTGAAAGGCTTGGCAAAGGTTGCCTTGTAGCGTTACCAAGCCTTTTTGCGCCCACGGCACCGGTTTGAATGCTTATCCCAAAATTTGTATAATTATAATATATATAGCAGAAGAATTTGTGAAAAATCACAGTTGACAAAAGAGGGGAAAGTTGGTATAATAAGGCATGGTGAATCGGTGTTTCTTTATAATTATAAGTGGAAGCACTGTCAGCAAACGAAAAAAGGGCGATTGCAGGTCGCAAGGGGCGCGGAGCAAGACTCCCACGGTGCTAAAGACCGCGGGACTATCCGATCCAAGACTTTTGCGGTTTTGAAATGCGCATTTGGTTCGTTTGACCCAACAAAAAGGGCAATCGCCTAAAACGAAAAATTAGAAGGAGAAAAAATGCTATGAAAATCAGAAATTCGAGCAGAATCACAGCGCTTGTATTGGCTCTGATGATGATCGTACCACTGATTAGCGTTCCCGCGTTCGCAGAAAACGCAAGCGTTAACTTTAACGAGTCCGCTGCGGCAGGCGAACTCATTTGGTCTGCAGACTTTGAGAATGCAGGAAAAATTTCCGACGTTTATTCCAAGACCGGTTCCTTGGCGCAACTCAAGGATATCGGCGGTGAGCACGGAAAGGTTTTCTACAACGACAACAAGCCTGCAGCAACGATCAACGACAAAACCTACTACGTTGCCAATGCTGCGGATAGAAACGCTGCGTTCTACCCGATCTATTCGCTCAACGTAGACGGCACTACTTTGGTAAGCGGTACGTTTTCGGCGAACAGCAAGACGTACAAGCTTGAAAACGTGGCAATCGGTACCAACGACTTCTTGTCCTCTGCCTCAACTGCAAAAGAGTGGGATGCGGCTAAAAACGCTTACGTTGAAAACGGCGCAACCATGTCGGTTTATCCCGTTGTGGCGGCTGTTTACGATGCACGTAAGGGTGGCACCAACATTTCCTCTGCTAACTTTGTTTACCTTGCAGACAAGAACATTACACCTGCTACCCAAGGCGGCGAGCTCGTCTTTGTTGCAGATTATTGGTTCAGCGCAGACTACAATCGCGCCATGGATATTCGTATCAAGACGCAAGCGGGCGAGTGGCACTTCTTCTCGTTCGATACTATCACGGATAAGACGTTCAACGTTATTCCTCACGGTGACTTAAAGAATATCACTTCAACCTCCAAGTCTTACACCGTAACGGTTCAGAAGGAAGAGTGGATCACTTTGGCGGCGGCAATCAACCCCACCACGGGTGCTTACTCCCTGTATGCAAACGGTGATTTGGTTGGCTACGGCGTTTTGAAAGAGCGCCTTTTCGGTGACAGCATCACCGGTGGAGAGGGTTGGAACCTCGGTCATCCCCAACGTAACGCTTCTGTTTCTTCTTACGAGGGTTACTGGATGGTAGATAATCTCCGCATCTACAACGGATCTTTTGGCAATTATACTTCCGGTGCTCTTTATTCCCGCACTTTCGATACCGACACGGCGTTTGATACGATTATCTACTATAACCAAGGTACCGCAACCCTTCAAAACTCTTACAAGGGCGTTAGTACCGATGGTCACATTTACATGGACTGGAGTAGTGATGATAAGAACCAAACGGGAAATGCACTGAATGTTACCGGCGCAGGTGACGCAGGTAACGTTGACCGTAACGTGTTGTTTCAAGACCTGCCCGAAATTAAGTGCACTGCAGGTGCTGCAAGTGACGTCGTTATTTTTGAGGCAGATTATTATCTCCCGACCGATGCGTACTATCAGTTCCAGATTCAGATGCAAAATGTCAAGGGTGACTGGTACGGTAAAGATCACCTGGCAGAAGCTCCTTTGAACGATCGCATGAAGCAAGTCCAACTCGCTTGGATGCAGATCGCTACGATCGACGTAACGAACGGCAAGATCAGCAACGTCACTGCCGGAAACACTTTCGAAAGAGGTGAATCCATTACCGTTAACAATGTAAGCTCCATTAATATTGCTACGGGTCAGTGGGTGACCATCAGTACCGCGCTCGACCTCGTAACGGGTAAAATCCAGCTGTATTTCGACGGTAAGCTTGCTTTGGAGTGGATGTTTAACTATACGGGTACTTACAACGTTGACGGTGATCCCTCCACGGGAACCAATGGCAAAGAAGGCTACCCCGGATACGTAAAGAACATTACGATCCCCGCAGGTAAAAGCGGTTGGATTGCGGCAAAGCTTTCCAAAACCAAATGGGCTTCTCCTTATAAGAGCGATATGCTGATTGACAACGTTGCGGTTTACAGAGCAAACGCGCCTCGTTGCCTCGCAAACGATTACGTAACCTACGGCGGCAATGATTGGCTCGATACCAACGGAGCGGCATACAGCACGCTCGAGTATGCAACCAGCAACGCGAAAACCAGCATTACGCACGCTGCGGCTCCCGACGGAACACCTTCCCTTCAGTTCAATCTCGGTTTGGCACCCACAACGCCCAAGACCCTTGCAAATCCCTACTTCACCGGCCCCAACAGCCGCGTGTACCCCATCTTCAAGGATTCTTATCCGATCACCGAGATCGACGATATCTCCGAGCTGAGCGCGGAGGAGCGTCTTGCGGCTGCAAAGTACATCGGTTCTTCCTATAACAATGTCTCGACTAATGGAACGAATTACGCGAAGTACGATAAGGCAGTAGCCTTTATCTGGAACGGTACCACTGCATGGGTATGGCGTAACAACTTTACCTATGACAGCACCACGGGCGAAATTCTGACTCTTAATGGCAACCCCACTGAGGTTTGCGCTGTTGCACAACCCAACGAAGACGGTACGTATGATTCTACCGGCTACTACGCAGGTGCGGGTGATGCCGTAATCGACGTTATCAACCGTTTCAAGACTCCCGAGTACACCAAGGACACTCACGGCGTTGTTGTATTCAACACCGACTACTACATTGCTGACGAGGCGTTTGGTACCATCGAGGCGCAGATCAACGGAACCGCCTCCGACGGCACGAAAATCAGCTATTTCAACGTCTATCAGCTTAACACGAAGGCAAATACTCTTTACCAGACCAATAAGGATATGGATACCAAGGTGAATCCTTCCGTTCCTGTTCTGGTTGACGCGTGGAACCGCGTTACCGTTAAGGTTGATATGGTAAACGATACTCTCGAAATCTACCTCAACGGTCTCTACGTTGGCAGACAGAGCTTTACTTACGACGTGATTCCCGCCGACAGCTTTGTTGCTGCTAAGGCAATGAAGGCTTGGGGCGCTGACGGAATGATGCTCAACGGTAACTACTGGATCCGCGAGTTCTCCGCTACTGCTTACGAGGCAGAGGATTTCACCACTGTTGACGCATCCGAAATTGTCGAATGGAACGTTGACGGCATCGTTTCCACCAACTATTCCAAGGGCAATGTCAAGCTCTACGTAAAGGACTTCTACAAAGCAGTTTCTGCCGACGAGTACTTTGCAGAGTTTGCAGGCATCGTTGCAACCGAGGACGTAGCGTCCATCCGTCTCACCGCTCCCACGGGTCTCCGTTTTGCTACCGAGATCGATCTCGAGCTTCTCGAGGCTCTCAAGGCAGTTGCGGGCAACGTAACCTTTGGTACGCTGATCGCTCCTCTGGACAACTACACCGAAAGCGAGCTCACCTTTGAGGCTCTTGTAGAAGGCGATGCAGCAGGCTGCATCCGTGTCAAGGCAGACGATGGCAAGTGGTTTACCGTTGATAAGGACGATGCAACCACCCATTTCGTTGGTTCGATCGTTAATATTAAGGATACGAACCTCAATCGTGCCTTCTCCGGTCGCGGCTACGTGGAAATCACCCTTGCAAACGGCAACGTTTACCACATCTATTCCGAAACCGTTAAGTCCATCAGTGTTTCCGAACAGGCACAGCTGACGCTGGATAAAGGCATCTATGCAGAAGGCAGTGACGAGTACGAAATTCTTCAGGGCTTTATCGTAGAGTAACTTGAAAGGAGATCATAGCAATGAAAATGTACGTTGAACCCATTGTAAATCTTCTTTATTTGCAAAACGAGGACGTCCTCACCGGCTCCGATAACTACGAGAGTGATATTTTTGGTGACAAGAGCCCTCTGTTTAACGATTAAGAAGGTCTGACCCCTGCAACGGGGAGCCAAGCGCACACGCGCTTGGCTCCTTTGTTTTTTCGCGCCTTGCTTTTTTGGTGCGAACACGCTGATTTTGCCTCTTGTTTGTCCCTCGTACACGCGCACGCGCGTGCGATTGTATAAAAGGTACAAAAACAGGCGAGGAAAATCTACAAAAAAAGCACTTGACAATCAATTGGGTAAGGTGGTATAATTTAGGTATGGTAGAGTAGTGTCTTTGTAGGCACTGCAAGCAAACGATGCAAAAGGGCATTTGCTCCAAAGCACCAAGCCAAACGGTAGGGACCCCCTTGATGCTAAAGATCAAGGAGCTATCTCGCAGGGCGGCAAGGTACCCAAGGGCAGGGCGCGTTTGTACGTTTGACCCAGATAAAATAGGGGCAAATGCCCAAATAAAAAAAGGAGAAAAAAGCTATGAAAATCAGAAAATCAAGCAGAATCACAGCCATTGTTTTGGCATTGATGATGATTGTCCCCCTGATTAGCGTTCCCGCATTTGCAGAAGATGCAGCAACGCCTCTCTTCACGCAAAACTTTGACGTTGAGAAGGTCACTGATGCAATCAAGCAGCAGGGCACCGGCAACGCCTCCGGATCCATTAAGGATATCGGCGGCGAGCACGGAAAGGTATTTATGTACGACCTCTCCAACGGTCCTGCAAACTATTACGAAAATGATGGCGAAGGCCTCCTCTATCTCGTTACTGATAAAGGAGGCGCAGGCAAGAGAATCAAGCTTGTAAAAGACGAGCTTACCTTCAATGCAAACGGCACCGTAACCGGTTACGCTACCATTGATGGTACCGAGTACAAGTTCGAAAATGCGGTTCTCAATAAGGAGTATTTCGACAAGCAGACCACTCTGTACTCCTTCATCCTCACCGAATCCTATCTGTTTACAACCGAGGGCGATTTCGTTTATGAGGAAGATCTTGCAACCGCAGAGTATTTCCTTGACGAAGACGACAATCAGGTTAACGCAGCCGATCTCGTAAGCGGTGCGGTTAAGTACAAGATGGACGATGAGGGCTGTTTGATTGCTCTCTACGAGACGAAATCGGATGCATACGCAACCAAGTACTACCTCGCTACCCCTGAGTGCCTCAACGCAATTTGCGGTACGACCAACATCGGTCAGCCTCACTGGGTAAATTCCACGGCAGATATCGACGGTACCGAGTTCACCTTCTCCGCTGATTACTACATCAGCGAGGACTTCACCGGCACGATGGATATCCGTCTTAAAGATTCCGAAAACTTCGAGCTGGCTCAGATCGCCGAGGTTAGCGGTAACAGTAGCAACGTTCTGGTCAGAATCCACGATAGCGACGCGGCAGGCAAAACCGAGAACAAGGGTATCGAAGTTGCAAAGGGCACTTGGTTCAACATCACCGTTTACGCAAAGAGCGGCGGTGCTGAGGGTGCGCTCGAGGTTTACGTAAACGGTAATCTCGCAGCATACGGTTACGACTCCTCCTTCTCCAAGCTGAAGCTCGGTAATACCAACGGTAACGTAGGTTGGTCTCTCGGTCAGGCTAACCGTGGATATAACGCAGTTTACGCTTATGCAGGCTACTACATGATCGATAACCTCGCAATTTACGCAGGTAAGGTCATTCCCGAGGCAACTGCGGTTCCCGCATACACCAACTCCATGAACTTTACCAAGCGCGAGCTTTGGCTCAACTATGGTACTTCGAACAACAATGGTGTCGCTTGGGATCAGGAGCACAGCCTCTACAACGGTACCGCGTTCAAGATCAACTCCGATACCTTTAACGAGGCAACCGGCGAGGACTACGCTCACGCAACCGACGTAATGGATAAGAACCTGTGGATGTCTCAGCACGGCAAGGAACTGAAGGGCGATAAGACCTACTACTTTGAGGCAGACTACTTCCTCGTTCCCGGCTCCAGAGTCAAGTTTGAGGCACAGTTGAAGAACGGTACCGCAACCGGTACCGATAAGCCCGTCACCGAGGAAGGCTACAAGGTTAACAGCGAAGGCAAGCAGTACGCTTGGACGACGCTCTTCTACGTTGTATCCAACGAAAAGGGTGCATCCCTCGACTTCTCCAACATGGATTCCAAGCTCGTTAAGTACCAGACCGTACTTCCTACCGGTAGATGGTTCACTCTGACCACCAAGCTCAATCTCACGACCGGTGAGGCTGTTCTGTATCTGGACGGTCAGGTTGCCGCAACCTACACGCTTTATCGTAAGGATTCCTCTCAAAAGGATAGCGCAGGCAAGGCATATCCTCTCGGCTACCTCTCCAACATCACCGTTGGTGCAAACAACGGCTTGATCGCCGCTAAGCTCTCCACCATGGGTAACCACAAGGTGAACGGTACAACCGTTTACTACGGTCACAAGGCAGGTGAATACGCAAACGGTTACACCGATTACGTATTGGTAGATAACTATCAGATTTACGAAGATGCAAGCCTCTTTAAGGCTGCAGAGCCCGGCTTCTTCTATGACGACATGGAAGACAGAATCTGGAACGTTGGCGACAAGGCACTTGCCGCTTACCCAAAGGGCTCGAAAGACATCGGTCCCGCAACCGCAACCTACGTTTACACGGATGACGCAAAGACCAACATCGCGTTGAAGATCGATATGCTTCCCGCAGACTCCGACAAGACCACCGACAAGGAGTTCTTCGGCTTTGGCGCAAGAGCTTACTATGCTCCCGCTGAAGTTGAGTCCTTCAATCCCGATGACGGCATGGATGTCAACTTTGCTAAGCTGACCAAGCTTGCAGCAGGTACCGATCCCGTTAACGGTCAAGATCGAATCATCTACGTTGCACGCGTTGGCACTGACGTTTACGTTTACAGCACCGCAAGCAACACCAAATATGAGGATTCACTTGCAAACGAAGATGGCTCCAACCTCTTCTACAGAGGCGTTTACAAGCTGGTTCCCGAGACCGCTGAGGGCTCCGGCCTTTACAGCATGAAGTACTGGGAGTGCTTCACAGGTGGTTCCAACATCGACCGGAAGTTTACCACGCATAACCCCAAGTACGTGTATAACCCTGCAGAGGGTGCTAACAACACCTACGTATTCAGCGCAAGCTACTACGTAACCGAGGATTCCTACGGAAACGTTGAAAACCAGTTCCTGGATCAGTACCTCGATCTCTACACGCTCGACCTTGCAAACAAGGTTCTGCGCAACCGTTTGGACGGCACCATTACCGGCAATCTCCTCGTTGAAGCTTGGAACAAGGTTGACATGATCGCTACCCTTACCGAGGATGACGTTCTCTTTGACGTTTACCTCAACGGTGTTTACACGCACAGCACCACCTATTCCGCAAAGACAGCGGGCCACAACTACATCAATGCAAACGATTGGAGCATTGCTAAGGTAGGTAAGACGGTCAGCTACAGCGTTATCGCAGCTCTCAACGGCTACGTTTACGTAGATGACGTTGCAGTTCAGCCTCTCAACGCTGATAAGATGCAGACCGTTGCATTGGACAACGACGTGCTCACCGCTGTCGTTGACGGTGTTGAAGTTGTTCTTCCCAACACCCAGGGCAAGTTCTATGCAACCGAGGTTGTTGCAGGCCAGACCTTTGATGCAACCGTTGGCGCGGATCTGTTCGAGACGCAGGACGTTGCTTCCATCCGTCTCAAGGGCCCGTCCGGTCTCCGTTTCGTAACCAAGATCGATCTCGATGTTCTCGCAGCAATCGAGGAGTCCTTTGAGGTTGTTGAGTACGGTACCGCTATCAAGCCCGTTGACTACGAGGGCGAGTGCCTTTACGTTCCCGCTTACAGAGACGTATTCTTCGAAGGCTATAAGGACGATGCAAACTATTTCGCAGGCTCTATTGTCAACATCAAGGAAAGCAACATGGACCGCGACTTTGTTGGTACCGCTTATGCAAAGATCAAGCTCACAAACGGCGCAATCGTTTACGTTTGGGCAGAGACCGCTAAGGTCATCAGCGTAGCAGACCAGGCAGTTAAGACTCTCGCAGAGACCGATAACTCCCTCTACACCGCTGAAGAGCTTGAGGTTTTGAATGGCTTTGCAGCATACGCAAACTGATTCTACGAAAGGAGATTGAAACATGAAAAATTACGTAGAACCTATTGTGAATCTTCTTTATCTGGAGAATGAGGACGTGCTCACCATGTCCCAGGATGATCCCTACGGTGATGACTGCTTCGGTGAAAACGAAGAGAATCCCGAAGGCTAATCTGATTTTTCCAAAATAGAAACACCTTTGCCCGCACGGCTTATGCCGTGCGGGCTTTGGTGTGTATAGTCATGACCACCAGCCGTGCTGGTGGCTTGCACAAGCCCCCTTGGGGCATTTCACACGCTGAGCCTATAGGCTCGTCGAATTATCCGCCACTTGCGGGAGTTGCCCCACTGCCACAGATGTGGCTACTGTTTTCAGCC
>JBGVEW010000088.1:0-4482 GCA_045120465.1 Eubacteriales bacterium | reverse complement strand
CTGCAACACTCCAAGGCGCGCATCAATTCCGAATCGGTCATATGAATTCACCCCCGTTTCCGCTCGGCATCCAGCATCGCCCGCCTGTGCTCCAAAAACTTCTTGGCAAAAAGTCGGATCAGCTCGTCCTCCGCCTCTTTGGGAATCGGCGCGCCACAGATACAGATAGAATCCTCCGTCTTCGCTTTTTTTAGCACCTCGTCGGGAATCTCCCGATAGATCGGCTTGGTTTTGGGTAAAAAATTCCCCTTTTCGTCACGAAACGCGACAAATCCTACCTGTACTTTTGCCATTCGGAGCTCCTTTCTGTAATTGATTTGGAATATAGTTCTTTATGTTTTGATTGTTAAATCTCTTGCATCCATCCCGCTCGTGTGATATAATGAAAAACATCACACACATAGGAGGGATAAAATGTTATTTACCAAAGAAGAAATCTCCGTTTTGCTGATTGCAATCGAAGATTATAATGACGAAGAGCGTGATGAGCTCCCGGCGGAATGGCAGAAAAAACTTTCAAAAGCTTGCCTTGGCAAGTTGGAGAACCTCAATCCGCTGACGTACTTTACTAAGCAAGAATTTACGTTCCTGTACCTTGTCGCAAGGTTTGCAAAGGAATTTCAATTCCCCATTTATTCGCATAATCGGTCGCTCATAGATAAACTCATAAAAAGGCTTGCCGATCTTGCTACGCCAATCGGGGGCTAACTCCTCTTCCTTAAAGTTCGCCTCAATCAAAGCGATCAACCGCATGGTCATTTCCCGATCTCCCCGCTCCATCGGGGAGATTTTTTTATTTTGGTTCAGCACATTGCCTCCTCTTCACGTCTCCAAATATTTGGAATCATTTTCGCTCATCCAATATTTGTATGTCATCCTGCCTCCCATCATTTCACAAGATCGTCAAGCGTCACGCCGAGACACTCGGCGATCTGCATCAGTCGTACCACGGAGGGGATCTTCTCTCCGTTAATAAACTTTGAAATCGTTTGCTGCGTAACGCCCAGATGATCAGCTATATCTTTTTGCTTGATCTTCTTGTCGTACATTATAAGAGTTAAATTTCTACCTATTGACATTATTCTCACCTCCGTAACTTGACTTTTTTTATTGAACATGATATAATGGGAGTGCAATCTCCCTTGCGGTTACATTATAACTCAGCAAACTCAGTTTGTCAATGCATTTTTCCTGACTTTACTAACTTTTGTAGCATTGCACAAATTGAGTTATCGGAGTTTGTTGGAGGTGTATTAAAAATGTTCAAAAAAAACTTCATAAAACTTTGCAATCAAAAAGGTATAGCACCTACCGTCGCTTGCCAAGCAATCGGTTTGTCCTCTGCTGCTTTTTCGAAATGGGACGAAACCTCGATCCCACGCCGAGCTACATTGCAAAAGTTCGCCGACTATTTTGGTGTCTCTGTAGATTCTCTGACAAAAATGACCGAGGGTTCGGAATCCGTTTCGCTCCCCTCCAACATCCGAACGATTCAACTGCGGCAGTTTCCAAAGCTCAGTAAGATTCCGGGTGTTGCCAAGCAAGCGGATCCATCCTCGCGGCAGCTGACTCCGGAGGAGCAGGGGCGCATTGTTGGTAATTTGCGCGGTGACTTGACGGTGTCTGAGTTTGCGAAAAAGTGCGGCGTTGCCGAAACGGTTTTAAAGGAATTGGAAAGCGGTTTTGATTTTGATGCCAACGGTCGCGCGGAAGAAAAAAACGAGGCTCTGGCAAACGTTGCCAAAGCCACCGGCTTCCCGCTCCCCCAGCTCACGCATCGCGTCACACTGACACAAGTAGGCCTGTTGCAGTCCTTCCCCGTTTATGAGTCGCCCACATCCTCCAAGAGGGTTGCCTGCGCTCCCGTGCCCTTTGCCGATGAAGCGCAATACGACTCCTACGTTGAGGCGCCGGAAAGCATTCAAGCGGATTTTTGCCTCACCGTCCTTGACGACAGCATGAGCGGCGCACGCATCCAAAAAAACGACCTTGTTTTCATCCGCGCCCAGGACACCGTAGAAAACGGTCAGATCGCAGCCGTTATTATCAATAATGAAGCAATCCTGCGCCGTTGGTTCTACTATCCCGAAACGGAAAAGCTGATCCTCAGCGCAGATCACTCCGCTTGCGAGCCGCTGGTCTTTGTCGGCGACGAGGTCAACTCCGTTCGCTGCCTCGGACTTGCCGTGGCGTTTATGAGTAATTTATAAATATGAAAAAATTCAGGAACATCTAAAATGGTTGATTTTTTCAATTCACTTGGCTCTATAGCAACCTTTCTATTCTCCATTGCCTTTACAATTTTCGAAATCGCAATTGCTTTTTTGATCGTCGCCTTTGGTATCAGTGCTATTATCGGTTGCTTCCCCCGCTCTAAGCGAAAGGTTGACGAGGAGAACGAAGAACTCAAAAAGAAGAACGAAGAACTCGAAAAGAAGAACGAAGAACTCGAAAAGTTAAGAGCAGATTTCGATAAATATAAAAAAGAACACCCGGATACTCCGAGTGCTCCTGTAGCCACCCCCCCTATGATCGATTCCGCCGAAGGAAGGATCCTATACAACGCCGCGCTTTCCAATCTCAAAAAAACATTTTCACCGAATATTGAAAAGATGCTTGACAGTGTTTTGATCGGTCGCTTGAACAATGCTCTTGAATCCAACATCTCACTTTTTGATTTCCAAGCAAAAATGCGCTCCGCTGATTCAAAGGAAATTCGCACAGTAACTTTAACGAGCTGTACCTGCCCCGATCACATCAACCGTAAAATTCCCTGCAAGCACATGCTTTTTCTTGCCTATACTCTGGCCATTCTTCAAATCAATTATGAGGATGTAAAAAGATATCACGATTATTCCCTTCAATCCATTAACCAAAATGTAAAAAAAGAAACCATTTTGAAAGAAGAAATCAGCAAAGCTGAAAAACACAAAAAAGCTCTTGCCACTCAGTGCAGCGACCTCAATCAGCTCAAAAATCAATATATAGATGATCTCGCCAAGATCACCGAGGAAGGGCTTCAATCGCTTCCCCACTTTGCTGCCCTTATCGCGGATCTTCAAACACTCTATTTTGAAAAAGCCGCAACAATTTTAGAAACAAAGGATCATCCTGCTCACACTGAAGCTATGCGGATTCGAGAATTAAAAATCCATGCCCGGTGTTTTCTTGAAGAGAAAAACAAATTAAAATATCAATTACAATACCTGCAAAGCCACTTCCCCGAAATTGCCGAGATTCTTTCGGACAACGGTGAAAATATCAAAAATCGGCAGCCAAAGCCGCCAATAAAATAAAACGATTATAAGAAAGGAGCCCCACTATGGCATTTGCAAAGGTCAAACCCGTTCCCGAGCAAAATGCAATGAACGCCGTCATATACGCACGGTATTCCTCGGACAAGCAAACCGAAAACAGCATCGATTTCCAGCTTCGCGCCGATGTAGAGGAAAGGCATGTCGAATTTACGAATTGAACGAAGATCAATTAAAAAAGTTAAATATTTTTTTATCCGAAATATAAAAACCTGCAAATCATTTCCGAGAACACGTTTTTGACGATGGTCACGGAACAATAACGTTTTCGAGATTGGAGAAATACCTATGAAATGGTTTTATAATTTACCCGATAAGACACGCGGATTGCTTGTGGGCGCATCATGGATTCCGTTTGTGGTTTTTGCGATTGCTATTGATTATTCCAACGCATTCCTTGTTGCCCTCACTCTTGTCGCCCTTATTCCCGCAATCTTTTTTACCGTATTGGTCTTTATTGCAGAATCTAAAAAGCAGCAAGTTCAAAGCAAGCCCGAGCATCAAGATGACCCCCCTCTCACCGAAGAGGAAAAAGCCCGCCGTGCCGCCGCAGAAGCCACCCGAGCCAAAAACAAGGCAATGCGCGAAGAAGAAGATCGATTGAGAAAAAAAGTAGAATTCATAGAAATCGTGCGCCAAATTGATAAAGAGCATGAGGAAAGAGCCGAGCGTATCGCCGAATATAAAGAAATCATCAAGGAATTTAATAAAGAACAAATCGCAGAAAACAAACCTCACCGCGTGATTCGAATAGAAGGACTTGATGACACCGACAACTCCGAAGAGGAGCCGAAAGAATAAAAAAACGGCAGCCCGCGCTGTCGAAAAAATAAATATTGAAAAACGATTGAAATCATTTCCGAGAACACGTTTTTGACGATGGTCACGGAACAATAACGTTTTCGAGATTGGAGAAATACCTATGAAATGGTTTTATCAATTGAGCCATAAAAAGCGCGTGTGGCTTACCGTTGGTGCATGGATGTTTATATTTCTCGGCTATGCTATATGCAGGTTCCTTGGAATAGATCCCCAAAATTTGTCCGTTTCTGAACCAACTCCTATCAATATGGTAGCATCACTTGTTTTATTGGCATCCTTCGTTCCCGGCATTTGGTTTACGGTGTTTGCTGTCAAAGCAAGAAAAGCAGAGAAAGCCACACAAGAA
>JBGVEW010000087.1:0-7331 GCA_045120465.1 Eubacteriales bacterium | reverse complement strand
GCAAAAACGATCACCCAAGCCATAATCAGAACAACACCCGTTCTTATAGCCGTTCCGAGATTGGATTCTACCCCCGAGATGCCCATTTTCGCAAGTATCGACGTGAGAGCTGCGAAGACTGCGGCAAGCACGGCATAGAGCATCCACGTTTTGCTTTCCTGCCTTTCTTCCCTTTTCTTTTTCTCCACCATCAGGAAAATACCAACTGCAAGAATTGCCGTGGAAATGAGCTTCATTACGAGATTGCTCGTTTCTCCGAAGCAGATGATGGCAAGTAGAACCGTGAGGACGGTACCGGATTTGTCGATCGGTACGACCTTGTTGATGTCTCCCGCCGAAAGTGCCTTGAAATAGCAGATCCAGGACGCGCCCGTAGCAAGTCCCGAAAGAATCAAGAAAATAAATGCCTTGGGCTCTATTTCCGCTATTGTATGTTGTGAGCCTACAACAAGCACCATGATCCACGAAAAAATCAGAACGACAATGGTTCTGATTGCCGTTGCAAGATCCGAATCTGTTTTCTTGATGCCGCACTTGGCAAGGATCGAGGTCAATCCTGCAAAAACTGCGGACAATATCGCTGCTGATATCCAAATCATATCGCCAATGCCTCTTTTGCCAAATTAAAATTCCAAGCGCTTGAAAAGCTCTCCCTCAATCGCTCTTACCTGCTCTATCGGGATCTTCTTTTTGTCAGTCATCACGATGCACCGCTCATACTCGTCGATCTCCTTGACGATGCCCGCAACGTCAACGTATGCGCCGCCCGCCTTTTTCTTATCCGGAACAAAATAGGTGATCGTCACAATGGGATCGGCACCCAAATTGTCAACAATCATTTGCATTTTTTCGTTTAGGATGGTCTTCATATCCTCGGAAAGCTCAAGACGTGCATCGGTGAGCCTTGCGGTTTCCTCCACGGCATCCTCGTATCCGGTGAGCGCCGCAAACGGTGAAAACTGCGCGGCTCTTTCGTAAAGCGACATTCTCGGCTTACAGGTAGGCGTGGGGTTTTGCATATAGATCATATCATCGTATCGGCTGCTCATTCTCCGCGCCTCCTCTCGTTTTTAATCGTTAATAACTTTGATCTGACAAACCTTCATGGCTTCAAGTGCTCTTTGGTGGCTTTCGGGAGAAACACCCGCACAGCCCTTGGCATCCACGATCAGCGGCACCTCGGGAAAGAACGCCTTCACCACCATGGCGTTGGAGATCACGCAAATATCGGTGCAAAGTCCGACAAACGTAATGCTCTCAATATCCTTTTCGGCCTTCAGCACATCGACGAGTGCAGATGAGCCGAAGGTCAGCTTATCGATTGCCTCGGTCTTGCGAAGCGCGTCAAGCTCGGCTCTGATCTGCCATCCGTCCGTACCCTTGATACAGTGCGGAACGGGAAGGTTGGCTCCCTCTTGCGTTTGCATATAGTTTTCAAAATGAGTGTCTCTCGTAAAATACACCTTACCGTCAAAGCTCTCGATAACGTCTTTGACGTATGGAACGATTGCAACCGCTTCCTTTGTGCCCAATGCACCGTCGATGAAGTCGTTTTGCATATCCACGACAATCAGAATTTTTGACATAACATTTCTCCTATGTATGTTGTGTTTTTATCTTTTAATATTTCCCTTTTCAATGTTTGCTTGCAGGATAGCGTCCGAGATCTCGTAAAGCTTCTCCGATCCAGGACGGGTTTTTGAATGCCTGCGATAAACCTGCTCGGACGATACGCCGTGCTCTCTCCAATCCGCGCCGCCGTTGCTATTGTTTAGCATCAAGGGCTGCACGTTGTCAAGCGAGTGAGCGTACTTTGCCTCCGGTGTTTCATTTGCCTCAAACTCGTCAAAAAGAGATATAAGCTCATTCTTTTGGTCGTCCGGCAAGAGAGCAAAGATGCGCTCCTTGGCTCGGTCCTCCCTTTCCTTTTGGGTGACTTGACTATCGGAGTCATAGGCATAGGTGTCGCCTGCATCGATCTCAACGATATCGTGGATCAGACACATCAGCATCACGCGCCCGATGTCCACCGGCTCGTTGGCATACTCACGCAGAAGATACGCCATTACCGCCATGTGCCACGAATGCTCGGCATCGTTCTCTCGTCTTCCGTGCTCGGAGAGGTGCGTCTGGCGGAGTATATTCTTTACCTTGTCTATCTCAAGCGAGAAGGCAAGCTGCTTTTCTAATCTTTCGTCCATAATAATGTCCCCCACCCCATCTACGCCTTATGCCCGCCGATCTGAGAATTACGGTCCTTAGCTGTTGCGCCCTCTTCAAGATTCATTCCCTTGAGGATCGCATTCTTGCCGTATCTCTTCTTGATGTCTATAATGGCAGTCTGCATCTGCTTTTCTTTTTCGAGAGTCGCTTTCTCTTCGGTCCTCTTGCGCTCCTCTTCCGCGTAATCGACGAAGATGCTAAGCTGCTCGCTGCCAGAAGATTCTTCCCTTACCTCTCCCTCGGCAATCAGTCGGTTGACCGAAATATTCATTCTTCGAATAAGCAGGTCGGGGTTTACGATCTTATCAAAGAGGTCGGACACCTCCTGAACGATGCGCTTGGTAGAGGAGGTGTATGCAAAGTTTGCCGTTCCAAGCGAATGCTTGGGCGTTTTTCTGCCGTAATGGTCGGTCGTGACCTCGCCTTTATAAAGCTTGCTTCGCTTTGGGTCAGTCAAATTTTCAATATCGTATCCAACGGTAATAACCACCTGATTGGTTACAAGTCCCTTTTCCACAAGATCAAGCGAAAGAAGGTCTGCCATCTCCCTGATAACGAGCTTCGCCTTCTCAAACTCATACGGACAGTGAAGCACCTGCCCCGACGTAAGACTCTTGGTTTCGGGCTTGTAGGACTTAATTACGTTGATCGTGCACGGCTCGTATCCCCAAGCATGGTCGATCAGCAGCTCGGCATTGACTCCGAAAAGCTTATAAAGCAGTGCTTCATTGCGTCTCTCAAACATACCGCCGATGGAGCAACGAGCAACGTCTCCCATCGTATATATTCCGTTTGCCTCAAGAGAGCGTGCATATCTCTTTCCTACTCTCCAAAAATCTGTGAGAGGTCGGTGATCCCACAGTTCTTTGCGATAGGATAGTTCGTCAAGCTCGGCAATTCTGACGCCATCCTCATCAGCGGGCATCTTCTTTGCCTTAATATCCATCGCAATCTTGGCAAGGTATAGGTTTGTACCGATACCCGCCGTTGCAGTAATTCCCGTTGTGGCAAGCACGTCACGGATCAGCATTTGGGCAAACTCGTGCCCATTCATACCGCGAGATTTCAAATACCCCGTGGCGTCAATAAACACCTCATCAATGGAATAGACGTGTATATCCTCGGGGGCAACGTGCTTGAGGTAAACCTGATAGATACGGGTGCTGTAATCCATATAATGCGCCATTCTCGGCGGTGCTACGATATAACCGACAGCAAGCGATGGATTTTCGTTCAGCTCGTTTATGTTGTAGGACTCACCTACAAGCTTCCCTACCTTGCGCCTACGCTCGTTGTTGAGCTCCTTCACTTTCCGGACGACCTCAAACAGTCGGGGGCGACCGGGAATACCGAAGGATTTCAGTGACGGGGATACGGCAAGTCCGATGGTCTTTTCGGTTCTGCTCATATCCGCAACGACAAGGTTTGTCGTCATCGGGTTTAATTTACGCTCAATGCACTCAACGGAGGCATAAAACGACTTCAGATCTATGGCGATATATACTTTATCCGAGCTCATTTTTACCTCCTACATTCGTTATTTTTTTAGGTTATAGAACGCATCCATACCGAGATAGGATGCACACTCCTCCAGCTCCTCCTCAATGCGAATCAGCTGATTGTATTTTGCAACGCGGTCGCTTCTGCTCGGCGCACCGGTTTTGATCTGACCCGCGTTTACCGCAACAACGATATCCGCTATGGTCGTATCCTCGGTCTCGCCCGAGCGGTGAGACACGATTGCGGTGTATCCCGCCTCCCGTGCCATTTTAATCGCTTCAAGTGTTTCGGTCAGCGTTCCGATCTGATTGACCTTGATCAGAATTGAGTTGGCGATGCCGCGCTCAATTCCCTCACGGAGAAGCTTGGTATTCGTAACGAACAGATCGTCGCCTACGAGCTGTACCCTGTCTCCGAGAGCCTTGGTGAGCATTTCCCAGCCTGCCCAGTCTGTCTCCCCCATACCGTCCTCTAAGGAAACGATCGGGTACTTGTCCGCAAAGTCAATCCACATATCCACAAGTTGTTGACGACTCAACATTTTTCCCGATTTAGGGAGATGATAAGCGTCCAGCTCTTCGTCGAACCATTCGGAAGAAGCCGCATCAATTGCGATCTTGAAATCCTTGCCCGGAATATATCCGGCCTTTTCGATGGCTGTCACGATCATTGCCAATGCATCCTCATCCTTTTCGAGCATGGGCGCATATCCGCCCTCATCGCCCACACCGGTTACGGGGATATTGTTCTCCTTTAATACCGATTTCAGAGTATGGAATACCTCTGCCGAGCGGCGCAATGCCTCGCTCCACGTGGGAGCGGAAACGGGCATGATCATAAACTCTTGGATATCTACGTTATTGGTCGCGTGTGCGCCGCCGTTGAGAATATTCATCATAGGCACGGGAAGCACGTGTGCATCTTCCCCGCCGATATATCGGTACAGTGAGACACCTCTTGCTATGGCGGCTGCCTTTGCACAGGCGAGCGACGTGCCAAGGATCGCGTTTGCTCCGAAACGGCTCTTGTTTGCCGTTCCGTCAAGCTCGATCATAAGACGGTCGATCTCTTCTTGCTCAAATACGTTCTTGCCCGCAAGTGCCTTTGCAATCTCACCGTTTACCGCTGCGACAGCTTTGGTAACACCCTTACCGAGATAATGGGATTTATCTCCGTCTCGAAGCTCGTATGCCTCGTAGATTCCGGTAGATGCTCCCGAGGGAACCGAAGCTCTACCCATAGCACCGTTTTCAAGGATTACGTCAACCTCAACGGTGGGATTTCCTCGTGAATCGAGGATCTGTCTGCCGTGTACAGACTTTATCAAAACAGTATCTTGCATATATCTGATTTCCTTTCATAAGAAGTGGTTATTTCTTAATAAAATATTATATCATAAAAATGTGAACACATCAATATTTTTCGCATAATTCGATAGGCTATTCTAAAAAAAAGCAGCGGTATTTTTCAACCGCTGTGCTCTTTGAATATTTAAACCGGTGCTTTCTCAAAGCCTACTAAAACGCCGCCGTTTTCGGCGTAGAAGCTACACAAGCCTCTGAGCTTATGTATCTCTATCATGGCGTTTTTGAACTTAGAAATGATCAGTTCTTTTAACTGCAAAGCCGCAGATTCGTTACGGCAATGACCGATACTGATCTTACCCGAACGGAAACCTTCTGCTTCAAGGTCGGTTACAATCGTTTCAAGTGCCCTTCTTTCGCCTCGGCACTTGTGCATTTGCTCAAGCGTGCCTTCGTTACTTGCCTTACCCACAACGCCGATACCGACAATACCAACAAGCTTTGCAGCAATGGGAGATACGCGACCGTTATTCGCAAGCGTCTTTAGGGACTTCAGCATAAACAGAAGTCCAGTTCTCTTTATGTACTGCGTAATACTCTTGCAGATCTCCTCGTAAGGCATTCCCGCCTCGATGAGCTCCTCAACCTTTTCAATTGCCAAAGCAATTTCGGGTCCGGTCGATAGAGTGTCGATTACCAACACACGCTTCCCTTCATTCTCAGACTCATAAATTTGTTTTGCGGCACAAGCAGAATTATAGCTACCAGATAGGTTGCTTGTTATGGTAAAGCAGAATATATCGTCTGCATCTCCAAAGGCATCCAGCCAATCGACCGTATTGGGACAAGAGGATTTCGATTTACCCTTGTACTTATCCAAATATTCCACCATTTCATTTACGTCAAGACTCTCATCGTCCACAAATTCTCTTTCGCTCGTAATGATTTTCATCGGCGCACATGCAAACGCTACATGCTTCAAGCTCAGCAGATCACACGATGTGTCTGCAACAATTTTTGTTTTTCTCATTTTCATACCTCCTTCAATCCAAAAAATGTATCAAAATCTATTTCTTTCTCTTATCGAGAATTGGCAATAATCAATTCAAATTCGCTATTTTTTGCTACCGCCTAATATACGCTTATTCACGCAAAAAGTCAAGATATTTTTTGTAAATTTCAAGTGG
The DNA here is from genome assembly GCA_045120465.1 of Eubacteriales bacterium. Lineage (GTDB taxonomy): Bacteria > Bacillota > Clostridia > Oscillospirales > CAG-272 > UMGS1865. Next base: position 1,117 of record JBGVEW010000087.1, on the reverse strand, counting down.
AATTTTATCACATTTTAAATAGAAAACGCAGCGGTATTTTTCAGCCGCTGCGCTTAATTTTTACTGCGTTTATGCCTGCTTTTTGAATACAACCGTAAACGTCGTTCCCTCTCCGAAGGTGCTGTCAATGCTGAGGTCTGCTCCGTAAATTGCGCAGATATGCTTTACGATTGCAAGACCGAGGCCTGTGCCGCCAATACGCTTAGAGTGAGATTTATCCACACGGTAGAACCGTTCGCAAAGGCGTGGCAGATGCTCCTTCTCGATACCGATTCCGGTATCCTTGACCTGCAAGCAAACGCCTTGACCTGTTTCTGAAATTGAAACGGTAATAGAGCCGCCCTCTTTGTTGTATTTGATCGCGTTGGAAACAAGATTCTCAATAAGCTCAAAGATCATATTCTGATCGCCGAGCACCTTGCCGTCGCCGTTGATGGTTGCGGTAAGATTTCTCTTTTTTATCTCCTCGGCAAACTCGCCCAGAACCTCACACGCAAGATCCCGGAGAGAGATCTCGGCATATGCCTTTTCCGGTTGCTCTCCGTTTTCGATCTTCGAGAGCATCAGCATATCGTTGATAAGGGAGGCGAGTCTTACGCTCTCCTTATGGATTCTTTCAAGCTGCTTTTTGGAGGCTTCATCAATGCCCTCCTTGTTCATCAAAACCTCTGAGAAACCTTGAAGAACAGTGATAGGCGTTTTCAGCTCGTGAGATGCGTTGGCAAAGAAATCGCTCTTTTGTCTTTCAATCAGCTTTTCTTTGGTAATATCGGTTACGATAAGAATGGTTGCGATATCCTTGGATAGAACGTCGTCGGTAACTCTGCTCAGCACAAAGGAAAGCTCCTTATCCCGATACGTGCTGACAAAGGAATAGTCCTCCTTGAAGTGCTTCGATATTCTCTCGTGAATATTGAGATCTTCAATTAAGAAAATAAGATCTCTTCCGACGTCTCTTTGTACGCCGTTGAAAAGTTCAAGCGCACTCTTGTTTGCAAAGCTGATGCGCTTGAAATGATCCAAAGCGATAATACTCTGAGACACGTTATCCAGCACGGTATTCAGCTTAAGTCTTTCGGCATCTGCAACACGGATATGACTATGAATGTTTGCATTC
>JBGVEW010000086.1:0-32843 GCA_045120465.1 Eubacteriales bacterium | reverse complement strand
TTATCCTGATACTTGTTACCTGCGCTCTCCTGCATTTTGAGAACGATGGTAGCGGTGTAAGCAGTTTCTGCGGCGAGCGCGCCGTCGTGGATACCCGTGCGGATGACGTCAGCAAGTGTACCGACCTTGGTGCCAAGGTTTGCGCGGTCAGCATCGATCTGCGTTGCGGGAGACTGATAGTAAACGTCGATTACGTCTGCAAGATCAGAAACGTCACCGTTGGGGATGATCGCAAGCTGATACTTGAGTGCGAGGGTGCCCTGGTTGGCAATTTTGAGGTGTCTTGCCTCGGTGTAACCGGGCTCCCAGAGGGTGTTGTTGAAAATCGCGCCCTTGGATGCATCCTTCCATGCATCGTCGGTAGGAGCGTCCTTACCCTCCGACCAATACATCTCAACGTTGAGCGTACCGGTCTTGATGATGTTGTTTGCACTGGTCACACTGTCTGTAAACCAAGCGAAGGTGGTACCCAGCAGCATCGAGCAGCAGAGAACCAGAGCCAGAACGCTTGAAATCAGAGCGGATTTCGTGCTTCTTCTTTTTGTCATGTTCCATGACCTCCTTAAGTATTTTTTTGCAAACAGGCGATCCTCGAACGTGCCAAGGGGATGCTTCTCCCCTTGGGAGAGATGCCATGTGACGCTTACGGCATATGGACAGCGAGGGCGGGGACACCCGTCCTGAACCTGCGCATACTTGTTTTTGCGCCACCTCTCCCAAAGAGAGAGGCTTTGATTGGTTACGTCCGTAGGAAGCCTGTCGGCAATGAAAGAGCGTAAAGTGTAAGGGAGTAGAGCTCCAAACTCCTTATGCTCTTTCATTGCCGCCCAACCCCCGAGGGGGTTGGGTGGACTTGATTTCACTGCGTTTCAGTGAAGAATGGGGAAATTACTGTGCAACGCCGTTAACCGTGAGGTTTGTGGTGTTGATCACACCGGTGCTGGTGCAAGCGGTAACATCAAGCTCGGTCTGAGCGAGAGCCGCAGAGGTAAGAGTTACCTCAACGTTTTCAACGGTCCAGTTGGCTGTTCCACGGTTAGCAAGCAGATACCACTTAGCCTGATTGGTAGCAACACCGGTTACGGTAGAATCTACGTTGATCTCACAGTTCTTAACGGTGATAGCCGTAGAGTTGGAACGAATCATGTAGAAGCTATCGTCAATGTGTGCATCGGTCAGCGTTGCGTTGAACTCGCAGTTCTGAACGGTAACACCGTTACCTGCCTGAACGTTGACGCGAGAGTTGTTAAAGGTACAATCGTCGATGACAAGACCCGTTGCAAAGTTGCCGAGAAGCTGCATAGCTGCGTTCTCAAAGGTGCAACCAACGATCGTGGAGGTGCCGGTATCGTTTCCGCGAGCGGAGGTGAGACCGTACTCACCGTCGCCGACAATCGTGCAGTTGATCAGGTTCAGAGACTTAACGTCCTGAACGTCAATGCTGTGCTTTCCGTTTTCTGCATGATCGAACGTAACACCGTCAAAGGTAATGTTTGCGTTGTACATTGCAGCACCAACGCCCTGATTTCTGTAGCCGAGGGTTACAGTGCCTGCGAAAACAACGTTATCGCCAGCAGCCTTGAAAACGAGGTTTTTGCACTTAGCCTGACCGAGAGCCGCAACGGTGAGGTCGAGGTTGTCGGAATAGGTGCCGTTGGCAAGCAGGATGGTAGCGGTCTTGTCGGTTGCATTTGCAACTGCATTGGCAAGTTCTGCATCGTTGGAAACGACCTCGATATCTACGATGATTTCAACCTTTTCAATGTCAAGTCCCATTGCAGTTCTTACCTTGTCTGCTACAGTATCATTTGCAACGTGGAAGGTAATGTCACTGGTGTTGGGGTTGCTGGACTCGCTGTTGCAGAACCAGCAGTTAGCCTGACCGGTGGTGTTTTCAAAGGTTACGTCATCGCCGTAGAAAACAACGTTTCTGAGCGCAGCACAACCTCTGAATGCTTTGTTCTGGATGGTAGGATTGCCTTCGAAGATAACGGTTTCGATGAGCGAAGCACCAAATGCCTGAGCACCTACGTACTCAACGCTTGCGGGGATGGTGATCGTCTTAAGATGGGTCTTCTGGAATGCGTCATCAGCAATCGTCTTAACGGTAGAGGGGATTACAACCTCTTCAAGAGCGGTAGTTGCCTTGAATGCGCGGCTGTCGATCTGCTCCAAACCCTCGTTGAGAACTACCTTCTTAAGGGTAGTGTCAGAGTCAAATGCGCGACCAAGCTCTCTAACGGTATTGGGAAGAACGACTTCAGTGATCTCGGAGTTGCTGGAGGTGACGTAGTTACCGAGAGCGGTTACACCGTCCGGAACGTAGTATTCGCCGTTTGCATTGGGAGTAACGTCTCTGACGCTCTGGAGAACGATCTCGCCGCCATCAGCGTACTCTACGAGAGAACCGTCGGGGAGGATTTCGTGGTTCGCAGAGTCAAAGGTGTAGGTGAATGTACCAATGATTTGGTACTCGCCGGTCTCTACGTTCTTAGACTTATAACCGAACTTTTCAAGGCACTCTTCCTCGGTGTAGGTCTTGTACAGACGAAGTTCAACGGTAAGGGTAGTGCCTTCGTTGATGCCGGTCAGGTCAGTAGCTCCGCAAAGGAAGCCAATACCGTCGTTGCCGTAATTGCAGATTGCGTTGTAAGGAACGGTAATTCCGTCATCAGTTACACCGTCGTTCATACCGTCTGCAATCAGACGAAGGGGAGAGTTTGCCTTGATCGTTTCGTCTGAGGTAAGACCGATCCAGCTGGTTTCGGAGAGCGTCTGACCGTTTAAGGTGAGACCGTCAAAGGCACTGTAATATCCTGCGAGAGCCATAGACTCTGCGGGAACGTCTTTGTTTGCGTAAACGTAGAAGTCAGCATGTGCCCATGCCCATTCGCCTTCCATCGATTGCTCATAGGATTCGGTAGGCTGGAAGCTGTAACCTACGTCAAGCTTCGAACCACCGTTAATGGTGATGTTCGCCAGCTTTGCGGGGCTCATTGCGTAAACCATAGCTGCGGGAACTTCCTGAGGCGGGAAGTCTGCGTCTGCATCGTACTGATTGTCAAAGCTGTCCTTCTCGGAGGTGAACTGCGTTGCAAGGATCTGGATGGAGAAGTCGGAACCAAGAGAAAGCTCCTGATACTCGTTTCCTGCGGACTCCTGCATCTTAAACGCAAGAGTTACGGTCTTGGATTCGCCTGCCTCGAGACTGTCGGCAACCTTCTTGGAAATGTTGTTAGCGTATTCAACGTTCAAAACTTCCTTCAGAGTGCCGAGTCTGTTTGCGTCGGTAAAGTCAGCGCGGTCCATCTGAACTGCTTCGTCGAAGTAGTAAACGTCGATAACGTCAGCAAGAATGGAAACAACGCCGTTTGCAAGAATGCGCATCTGATACTTGAGCGCGAGAGTGCCTTCGTTGGCGATCTTGAGGTGCTTTGCTTCAAGATAGCCGGGCTCCCACTTGTCGTTTTTGAAAATGGGGCCGTTCGAAGCGTCTGCCCAAGCGGTGGTGGTAGCGGGATCCTCATCAGCCTCTACCCAGTACATTGCTACGTCGAGCTTACCGGTGGTGATGACGTTGCCCGTGGAGGTTACGGAATCTGTAAACCATGCAAAGGTCGTGCCAAGGAGCATGGAGCAGCACAGTACCATAGAAAGGATACTTGCTACCAAAGCTCTTTTAGTAGAATTCTTTTTCATTGTTTTTCTCCTTCGTTTAAGTCGGATAATTGATTTTCTTCTGTCGCTTCGCTGTCTGCGTCTGCTTTGGGGGCATCCTCGTTGCTTTCCGCGGGAATTGCTTCCTCGGCGGGAGTCACGGGAGTCTCGTTGCTTTCAACAGACGGTTGAGGGACAGCTTCGGCAGCGGGAGGAACTCCCAAACCGCCTTGACGAGCGAGTTGCTCACGCAAAGCTTGCAATTCGCGCATCATTTCCGCCGACTGCTCGCGTTCCTCTGCGATTGCCGCGCGTTCTGCTTCCATCTCCGCCATTTGCTCGCGTTTATACTGCTTAAAGAGGCGAACGGTGTTGATACCTTGCCACAGTATTAATAATAGGAAGGGAACGAGGATACAAACGATGTAGCCGGGGGTTGTTTTGAGGAAAGTGAAGAAGTGCCCAACGCCGGGAAGCTTGCCGGCGTAGGTGCCCAACACGTATTCGGGTTCGACGAGGGCTTCATCGTTGGTTCCCGTGTTGGTACCGTAGGTAACGTAGCCGAGAACCTGCCCCTTTGTGTTGGTTTTGACCTCGCGGATCATATGCGTTACGGTTTCGCCAAAGCTTACGCTGTTTTGCGAAACGAACGCGATTACGTCGCCCGCTTGCAGGGCGGTGGCATCGTCCACGTTTTGAATGAGGACGATATCGCCGGCGTTGAAATGCACGTCATCATCTTTGTTGTTTTCCGACGGGCTCATCGAATCCGTCAGAACGATGTAAAATCGAATACCGAAAAGATTTCGATCGTTTCGGTCAAAGGTGAGCGTGGAAAAGATGGTAAAGATCATCATAAATACCGTAACGGCAATGATAATCCAAGTAAATACCTTGGAAACAATACCAAGTGCCTTTTTCACTGTTGTGTTTGACATAACCTTTTCCTCACAATCTTAATCTTCATCGAAATGGACGTTCCCCTGAACGGCGCAAACGGTAACACCGACGCCCGTAAAGGTTCGTTCTTGGAACGTATTGCCCGCGGAGGGCTTCATTTGAAATACAAGGTAATAAATATCGCTGCTTTGTCCGACTTCGAGCCGCCGCTCAAAATCTTCAATGGGAACCGCTTTGGTTTTGTCGGTGACGTCACTGGTGATCCATACGTCAAACGCGTCAAAAAAGTCCGCGGGAACGTTTTCATCGCTACTTATATAAATAATGTAGTTAAACGGAATGTTCCCGTTGTTTTTTACGCGGAACCCTTCGGTATGATAGGTGGCACCCGGTTCAAAAAGGATCTCGGTCCTTCCGTCTTTGGGTATCAAGTCGAGAACCTCGCCTATAAGTGTGCTTGGATCGTCAGAATCATCGATGATATCGACCTTTAGGTTACCCGACGTCGCGTTGATTCCGACCTTTCCATCGTCCACGTTACTTGTGAACAAAGCAAACGTTGCGCCTGTGATAGATACGAGGCAAAGCAGGATAACCATTGCCGCTATAATCATTGTTTTCTTTTGTACTTTATAACGGAACATTATTACCTCCTTGCCGTTATATTAGGGGTTATGGGAGTGCGAGTGAGCCACGTTGGAAAATTAAGGGAGAACAATGCCCTTCATATCTTCAGCGGTTACAACAACGCCGTCCAGAGTGTTGTTGGAGAAGGTGATGGTACCTGCGAGATTCTTGATCTGCATGTAGGTGCCGTCCTTCATCGTGCAGTTGACCATCGTGTTGTTAGCGAACGTGAAGTTGCCGTTGAGAGAACCGGTCTGCCAGTTATCCTTACCCTTAATGGAGGTCTTGAGGATACCTGCGCAATTTTCAAAGGTGCATCCGCTGATGGTAATGTTGCCGGCAGTGGTACCGTTAACGATGATTGCCCAAGAACCGAAACCGTCAAAGGTACAATCTCTTACGGTTACGTTGTTGGAGTTGGTCAGATACAAACCGTACTTGTCGCCGCCGGAGGTCAGTACGCAGTTCTCAAGCGTTACGTCAAGAGAAGTGGAAGAACCGTTGCCTGCAAAAGCACCGTAGGGAGAATTCGCACCGCTGTAGAGCGTCGAGTTGGTAACGGTAATATCACCGGAGGTGCTGCTGGTAACGATGATTGCGGGAGTTTCGTCTTCCGTATCCTTAACGTTGGTGATAACAACGTTTTCCAGTGCGCCGGTGAGCTTGATGGAGAGGTTGTGACCGTCTGCGTCGATCGTCTTGTTTGAGAGTGCCTCGGATACTTCAAGAGTCTTGTTAAGGTCGCTGTTAAGGAAGATGTGGAGATACTCGTCGGAGGTGAGCTTGGAAGCCAGCTCGGTGATATCGTTAACGGAAGTGATGTACTTAACGGAGATCATGTTGGTAGCGGACATATCAGCGTTTGCCTGAACTGCCTCAACGGTCAGCTTGATCTTAGCGTCAAGATTCTGGAAGTAGTTGCCTGCGGAGATAGGAAGCTCGAGTGCGAGCTCAATTTTGTCGTTATCTTCAACGTTCTTACCAACCGCGAGGTTTGCCCACTTGGAATCGTAGGAAGCCATAGCGGGGTACTTGGTGCCTTCAACGGTGAAGATGCATCCGCTCATGAGGTCAAAGCCTTCGATAACTTCGATTCTGTAGCGGTACTGAATTGCAACGTTACTGGTGTTCTTGCCTTCCAACTCAAAGGTGATCTTGTCACCGGGGGTGATGTTGGTCAGGGTGATGAGGTCCTCAGTAATGGTTGCGGTTCCGCCGTTGGAGAAGCGGTTAATGGTGTTGCCATTTGCATCTACCTGAGGTGTCTGAAAAGCGTAGTAGTAGGTCTTACCGTTCTCGTCAAATTCCTCACCGTTGGGGTCTGCAACGGCAGAGAAGAGGTTGAGGTTGGCGAGGTTGGCGTTCATGGTTACGTCACCGGCGTTAACTTTAACTTCGCTGAAGCTGGAATCGGTGAACAATGCGAAGGTGGATCCTGCAACCAGGCTCAGGCAAAGAGCGATGGTCAGAATCGAGGACAACAAAACATTCTTTTTCATTTTGTTTTTCTCCTATTCAAATTGTTTTTTTGTTGAAGCATGCGTGTGGCATAAACGCATGCCCATGCTTCAACGGTGTGCGTTTACGTTTGTTGGATTACTTTGGTCTGAGCTGCTGTGCCGCATGAACGACGAGATCGAAATCAAGAGCCAGATTCTTTGCGTTGTTGTTCACGCTGGGATCAAGGTTTTCAAACGTGATGGTTACCGTAAAGGTAGCAGATCCTGTTTTTGCGATAACGCCGATGGGGGAGTCCTCAGAACCGAGAACCGCAGAACCGTTGAGAAGGTCCTTTTGGCTCAGGCGCTTGCTGATCTCACCCTTGTCGGTTTTTACCGTAACCGTGATCTGGTCTGCCAGAATCAGATTCGTAGCAGCGGGGAACGTGATCTGCAACCAGTAGTTGAAGGCAACGTCGCTCTTGCGCTCGTTCGTGTGGTTGATCAACTGCATCTGCGCAGAATACATACTGCCGGGAACGATCAACGTTTTGTTGGGATCGATGTCGAATACGTTTCTGTCGGTTGTATCCGAAAAATCCACGCGTTCGTCACTGCTGTTGTCCACCAGGAAGCCCGTGTTGTTGTCAAGCTCCGTTTTGATCAGCTTTGTACGGATCAGCGTCATATCCAACGTACCCGCTTGCAGATGGTTTGTCAACCTTACGGTATCGGTGAAGAGTGCGAAGGTCATGCCCGCGATAATCGTCATGCACAACAAAATCACAACGCTCGATACGAGTAAAGCTCTTTTTCTGTTTCCGCCTTTCATAGATGTTCCTCCTTTCTTGAAAAAATCTATTGAAGCACGTCGGTTAGCCCTCAAAGAGTCGAGCGCATAAAGCCCCTCGACAAATTGTCAAAAGCCGAATACGCTCGACTTTTTAAGGGCTATTCCGACGGTTCAAACAATAAAATGGGGTAGGATGAGGGATCAATCCTCGTCCTGCTGGTAGGAAGCCGCGCGCCATACGAGCGCACCGGTTACGGTATAGACCGCGCCCGCAATCAAAAGGAGCTTTAAGCGGTCAACGGGATTGCGCTTGTTGTAAGCGGCGGAAGAGCGAGGTGCAACGGCTTGTGCCGCGTTTTCTTCCGTTTCGGTCTTTTCAGCCGCCGCAACGACAGCCGCATTATTTTCTTGACGTGCGGATTGCACGGAGGAAATATCGGTGTATTGGTTGATGTAAAGCTGCTCGGTGTTCTCCTCATGGCGGCGTATCAGCTCGCGGATGGCACTGACCAGCACGTAAATCAAGGTTGCCGCCGCAAATACGGCTACGATCAAGCAAAACAGAATGATCCAGTTTTTCATTTTTGAGATTCCTCCTCGTTGGTGGTGGGTTGTTGTATATCGGTTGTTTCGTTATTTGCGTCTTTGGCCGGGGCATCACCGCGGATCTGCTCCAATTCCGAAAGTCTGCGGCGAAGCTCTTCCAGCTCGCTGTCCTTTTGTGCGGAAATTTCCGCATCCTTCTGCTTCTTGTCCTCGGAGAAGATCCTTACGATTTTGAGGATTTCAAGCATCATGATGATCAGGCAGGGGACGATGATGGCACATACGATTCCCACGGGCTGCATCAGGATGCTCATAATAAGACCGAGGAGATAGGATTGCCCCGTGACCTTACCGATCACATAGTTGATATTTGTGCCGACCGTGGTGTCGATGACCTGCGTGAGCTGTGCTTCCTCTCGGTCGGAGTTTTTGTTGTCTCCCGCCAGAACGATCTCAAATCCGCCGGTGGCTTTTTCGGAAATCGCAATAATACGGTGGGTGATGGTAACCTGCGTTGCGTAGATGTAACGGAAGGTCAGAACGTCACCGACCTTTAAGCTGCGGTACCATTCCTCAGCTTCGGCAGGATCGTCCGGAATGGTTTGAACGAAGACCATGGAGCGAACGGGGATCGATTTGATATCGTATTCCGATACGTCGGTCAATTCGCACTTTGCCATGGAGTCCGAAACAACGACTCGGAACTGATAGCCAAAGATTTCGGATGCTCCGTCCGGCGTTTTTTTGGAGAGAACGGTCAGGATGACCGCAAAGATGCAAAGCGCAAGGAATACGTACATCAATACGTTCAAGAGGATGTTGCCAATCTTTTTTACTGTAGCTTTCTTCATAAATACCTCACTCATTTGTAGCCGTCAGCTGCAATTCAAACAGCGTTTCGGCGTTTTTGGCTTCGTTTCCGACGTCGATCGGGAGATAGTAGATGATTCGCAATTCGGTATTGATATCGTTTTTGAAATCAACGGGAAGAACGAACGGTTCGTTTTCTATGGCAAGTGCTAACAGCTCGTCCCAAAGCACCTCGTCCCCCGCAAGGATCTTTACTCTTGCAAAATCCTTGAGGAGTAGTTTTTCGTCAAGATCTACAAAGTCGAATTTGAGGTTGCAGGTTTCTGCGTTTTCGTGCTCCAGGATCACGGTGTATTCACATTCGTCTCCCGGGAGCAATGCAAGCCGCTCAAAATTCAGCGTGCGCATTTCCTGCCCTTCAAACCGTATTCGAATGATGCTCGGGTCTTTCTTGGTTGCCCATATCAGTCCGAGCAGTATGATGCCGATTGCCATCAGCAAAACGCCGACGATCAACAACACCCGCATGATTTCATGTCTGGTCATTACGATCCTCCTTTTGGATCCGGATTTTTGTCTCGCGCTCACGCGCGTAATATATATATATACGCGTATATACGTACGCGCGCGTAAAAAAATTAAGACGCTCTTACCGAGTCGTTTAAATAGGTCATCATCATGCAATACAACACGTTAAAAATGTGAGGACGGGTAATCTCGTTGTCCTCTAATTCGTGATTATATACACGGATGGCAAAGTCAAACAGCGAGGTGAACACGCTGTGCAAAATCGCAACGACGTCTGCCTCTTCTTTAAACAGCGGTGCCATTTCGTGAATGATCTGCGCAAAATGTTCTCGGTGCACGGCCTTGGAGTGATCTTTGAAATATACCGAGTGATAGTATCGAAGATAGCAGCGGCAACGGTCCTCGTTTCTTAAAACGAACTCCCACGCCCGCAAAAAGAATTGATAGAGCTTTTGGGTGGGTTTTTCCGAAAAGCCGCCAACTGCTTTGACCCCGTTTTGAAAGGCGGAGATCAACTCGCGGTCGAGACAAAGGAAGGCTGCCTCGTATAATTTTTCCTTGCCTCCAAACAAACGGTAGATATAGACCTCGTTCATTTTGAAGTCGGGGAGGGAACCGCCGTAGTAGGTCAACTCCTTGGTTGTCGCTTTTTCAAAGCCGCCCTCTGCAATGAGGTGGATGGTGTTGTCGATCAAAAGCTCTTTGATCTCTGCTTCGTATTTCATTCCATTTGTTCCTCCGGGTATTTTTTTCAATGGCGAAATAACTCAAATTGACAAGATAAGTGAATACTACACGCCACTCGAAATAAAAACCGCTTTTTGAGGATTGCGGTTGAGAAGCGTGGATTTTCACTGTGACAAAAGCGACATAACGAGAGTTATGTTGCCGATCCTATAAACGTAACGAGAGTTATGTTGCCGGTCCTATAAACGTAACGAGAGTTATGTGATATAGCGATCCCATTGCGTATAATAGGTATGGATATTATAGCATGATTTTTCTGAAAAATCAAGGGGAAATCGGAAATTTGTAACATATTACAATAAAAATAAGCATGTAAAAAACGCCTTTCGTGTAATTTTAAAGAAAAAACACGGCGAAAGGCTTTTTCGACGCGCTCTTTTTTGATTTTTTTAGTTAAAATGGAAGCAAATCGTCTCTTCGGTCGCAACATAACTCTCGTTACGTTTATAGGATCGGCAACATAACTCTCGTTACGTTTGTTAAGGGGGAAGAGGGAGACTACAGGACAAGGCGCATACTTTCCATTTTGCGCTTGTGCTCCTCGCCGGTGGTGACGACGTAGATTCGGGTGGTGTTGATGCTCGCGTGTCCGAGGATGTCCGCAAGCTTTGCGATGTCTTTTTCAATTCCGTAAAAGGTTCTTGCAAACAGATGGCGAAGATTGTGCGGAAAGACCTTGCCGGGGGAGACGCGCGCCTGCTCGCATAAGGCCTTCATTTCCTTCCAGATGCTGTGGCGACTGACGGGATTGCCTCTTTGCGTAACGAATACCGCCCCCGAGTAGATTCCGCGCTCCTTTGCGTAACGGAGCAGCTTTTTTCTCAGTGCGGGAACGATAAAAATGCGTCGGATTTTGCCCTTGCAATGAACGGTCGCCTCGCCTTTTTCTACGGCTTCCGCCGTCACGAATTGCAATTCACTCACACGGATCCCCGTTCCGCAAATGGTCTGAATGATCAGGTTGAGACGCTCGTTTTTTCTCGCCTTGGCGGTGTCGATGAGACGAAGATATTCGGCTTTGGTCAATTCCTTTTCTTTGGGGCAAAATGCCTCCCTTTGCACCTTGAATTGCTTCACGCAAAGTGCCTGCCAACCCACAAAGCGCAAAAAGCAGTTCAGTGCCGCCAGCATCGAGTTTGCGCTTGCCACGGCATAGGCGCGCCCGAGCTTGGCTTTGTAGTCCAAAATCCGCTCCTTCGTCAGCTCTGCGTCCCCCGCAAACGAGGCAAAAAAACGAACGTCGCGCAGGTATTTTTCAATCGTTGCACGGCTTCGTTCCTCACGCCTCAGATATTGCTCAAACCGACTGATCAAATTTTCGTTCAGTTTTTCTTTCTTCATAAAAAAGCACTCCTTTTCTAAAAAATCGCTACATCTAATTATAACACATCAATTTTGATAATTTGTGAACCCACCGTGTCCTTTCTTTTTCGAATTTGCAATTTTTGAACGTTTTTTTGCATTTTTCAACAGAGGGATTGACAATGGGAGCGCGGTGTGATACAATGAGAACACAAAAGAATAAACACGGTTCATCGGGGGCGTTTTGCCCCGTTGTCGGGGGAGTGACAATCACTTTCTCGGGGATAAGGAAATCGCGGTGAGAATCCGCAGCAACAGCCATTACCGTATCTTCTGTCGCGTGGCAGAACCAGTCGGAATGCTTATCGTGCCGTGACACGTAAAAGGTCTCTTGGGCAAATGGAGAGGCGGAGTGACGGATCTCGCGCGGCAGGGCGTGGGGCACATTCTGCATCCCATGAAGGGGTGCTTTTATTTTATCCTTTTGCAAAAAAAAGAAGAAAAGGATAGGAAAAACAACATGAAAAAAATCATCAAGCTCATCACGGCAGTATGCCTTCTTTTCGCCATGACAGCGTTGGCGGTTGCCTGCACCAAAACCGACACCGATCTTTTGTGGGAGAGTGCGATCCATCAAACCGATATGGAGTTCGGAAACGGTGCAAAAACGATCACCGTCAAGGTTGAGGCGGGCGAAAAGAGCGTTACGTTTACTCTGCATACCGATAAGGATACGGTAGGCGCGGCACTCATGGAACACGGTTTGATCGCGGGCGAGGAGGGGCAGTTCGGGCTATACCTCAAAAAAGCCAACGGCATTACCGCAGATTATGATATTGACCAAAGCTATTGGGCGTTTTACATCAACGGTGAAACCGCTTTGACGGGTGTGGACGGTGCCGAGGTCAAGGAAGGGGTAGCTTACAGTCTTGTCTATACCAAGTAACGTCAAAAAAACACTGACGGTGCGTGAAATTGCGGTGTTTTCGGTGCTTGGGGCACTGATGTTCTGCTCGAAGATCATCATGGAGGCACTGCCCAACATTCACCTGCTCGGAATGTTGACCATCGTTTACACCATCGTGTTTCGCACAAAGGCACTCATTCCCATCTATATTTACGTGGCGGTCAACGGGCTGTTTTCGGGATTTTCGGTTTGGTGGATTCCGTATTTGTACATCTGGACCTTGCTTTGGGGAATGACCATGCTGCTTCCCAAGCGTATGCCGCGCGCGGTTGCATACTGGGCGTATGCCGTTTTGTGCGGGTTTCACGGATTTGCTTTCGGAACGCTCTACGCACCTGCCCAGGCGATCATGTTCCGCATGAATTTCGAACAGACGCTTGCGTGGATCGCAGCGGGAATCCCGTTCGATCTCGTTCACGGAATTGCCAATATTGCCGTAGGGCTTCTGATCCTTCCGCTGTCCGATCTGTTGCGAAAATTAACCAAACGAATTGCATAATCAAAGGGTGCTTCGGTTTTTGTCGGAGCACCTGATTTTGCGTTTTTTGCAACACGTGTTGCGTGTTTTGCGTGTTTATGTGCCGAAAAGGCGGTCGAAAACGGCAAAAAAACGATCTGTAAAAAATCAAAAAAGCTATTGCACCGTCGCAGGAAATATGATATAATAAGAGCACTAAAAAGAAATCTTTTCAAGAGGTGAAGCATATGAAACGGTTGATAAAGGGTGCACGCGTATGGCGAGAGGATCATACGTTCGAGGAAGGTTGCAACGTTCTGATCGAGGAAGATCGGATCGCAAAGGTTGGATGCGAAGGTGATCTGTTGAACGCCGACGAGGTGATTGACGGGGAGAGCTTGACGCTTTTGCCGGGGCTTATCGACGTCCATACACACGGTCGGTGCGGCTATGATTTTTGTGACGCGAGCGCAGAGGAAATGAAAAAAATGAAGGCAGATTACGAGCGTTTGGGTGTGACCTCGGTCATGGCGACGCTTGCCTCCGCGCCTCTTGAAGATTGGTATCGCGCCATTGAGGATATTCAGAGCGCGGGCTTTGCCGGCATCCATTTTGAAGGGCGGTATCTCAATCCCGTTAAGAAAGGCGCGCACGCGCCCGAGCTTTTGGTAAAACCGAATGCGGATGAATTGCAGACACTTCTGGATCTCGTAACGCTTCCGTGCCACGTGTCTGCGGCGTTGGAGCTGGACGAGGACGGTTCGTTTGCGCAACGTGCGCTCCAAAACGGCGCAACGTTGGGGTTGGGACATACGTCTGCTACGGCGGAGGAGGCGCGCGTGGCTCTTTCTCGCGGAGCAACCTCGTTTACGCATTTGTTTAACGCCATGCCGCCGCTTCACCACCGCGAGGGCGGTGCGGTTTCGGTTGCGCTCATGGGAGGCGGATACGGAGAATTGATCGCGGACGGTGTGCACATCTGTCCCGATATGATCCGTCTGGCATATCGCTGTCTCGGTGGAGATAAAACCGTCCTGATCACCGATTCCATGGCGGGTACGGGTTGCCCCGACGGGGACTATTCCATCGCGGGAATGCCGGTTGTGGTCAAGAACGGACGCGCTCTGACTCCTGACGGTGTCATTGCGGGGAGCACGCTGAATTTGTGGGACGGTGTCAAAAATCTGATGAATTTTGCCGATATCCCCTTGGAAGATGCCATTGCGTGCGCAACGCTCAATCCCGCGCGCATGGTAGGGCTTGACGCTGAGGTTGGAAGTATTCTGGAAGGAAAATTTGCGGATCTTTTGTTGGTCAATGCAAATAACGAAATCTGCCGTGTCTTTAAGCGCGGTGAGACGGTTTGAGAGGGAACGGTATGAAACAACGAATCGCGCATTGGGTCATAACGGTGATTTTGGGCGTTGCGGAGATCTTTTTTGCGTTCATGCTGATTCTTTCGCTCCTGCCCCCCGCAAACGCTTTTTCGGTGGAGCTTCGAGAGCCCTTGGAGGTCTCCACTTCGGCTTTGGATCTTGAAAAAAAGCAATACGTGTCGCAAATTCGCGGTGTTTTGATCTGTACGGGGGATCAAAATCTGCAATTGGATGCCATTCGTATCACGGTTGGCAACGGAAAAGAGACCAAGGAGATTTTGATGGAGAATGTGACTTTGCCGTCGAGATTGGAGCGAGAGCTCTTTTACGAATGGCAGGGAAATGAGATTTATGACCGCGTGTTGCGCGTGGAGGGAATCGTCGGTGAACGTACCGAGCTGATTGCCAACCGCACCTCGGGAGTCAATTTGGACGTTGGTGTGGTACTGTGGCTTTCCCTGGCCGTAGTAGCGGGAATTTTTCTTGCTCACTTTATCAAACAGCACTATTATTTTGCACAAGAGGCTCGGATGCGAGCCAAAGAAGAATAACCGAAAATCGGCACCCATGAAACAAGGCATGGGTGCCGATTTTTGGTTTCTAAAATTACTTTCCTTCGTAAACCGTGTCCTCGGTGAGCGTTTCCAAAACGGCTTGGCTGAAATACTCCAAGGGATCGACCTGCAGTCCCTTAACCGTCATTTCAAGGTGCAGATGCGGTTCTTCCGCGATCTCCATCATTGCGCTGTCTCCAACGCATCCGAGTAACTGACCTTCCTCTACCGAGGCACCTACCGTAATTCCTTCCGCAAAATCCTTGGCAAGATTCTTGTACACGGTCACGCATTCACCCGTGTGTGAGAGTGCCAGACACCATCCCATCATAGGATCTTCCCAAATTTGTGCGACCTCGCCTGCCGACGCGGCGCAAACGGGAGCGTTTTCCTCGGTGGCGATGTCAATTCCGAGGTGGACGCGAAAATCCTGCATCGTGGGGGAAAAGACTTGCGTTTCGGTACTGTGCTTTTTACTCAACACACCGGAAACGGGCAGAGCGAGCTCGGGTGCGGTGTCGTTGTAGGTGGGCTCGCTGCCGGAATCGTCGGGATTGGGCTTTAGGTCAGGTTTGGGATTTTGATCCCCCGTTCCTACGTGGTCGGTAGGCGTTTCGGTGGGCAGGTTTTGTTTTGCTCGGTTGGTGGCAACGGTAACGGCAAGCACCACCGACAGGGCAAGCAGGATGACGATTGCCGAGAGATAGACCGCGCGGTTAACGCGTACCTGCTTCAGCTTTTTGCAGAATTCGGATTCTTTCCATTTTTTCCACATGATTTTTTGCTCCTTTGATTGATGAATAATTGCGTGGACAGAGCGCGTGCGTTTTGCGCCCTGCGTCTTGCTGTTATTATTTTTGCCTGTTGCGGGCACTTTATGCAAAGGTGGCAATTTTTTTGCGAAAATACACAAAAAAATCACGCGGATTCCATACGGGCGGTGAATATTTTTTCGTATATTCATTATCCGTTCATATTTATATGTTATAATAACTCCGTTTGTGAATGACGGGCGGACAAGCCGCAGTGCTTGTGGATTCAACCTGCCCGAACAGTAAAGAAAGGACAGAATGCTTTTATGATCAAAATCGAGCATCTTGTAAAAAATTACGGCGCGAATTGCGCGGTAGATGACATCAGCTTTGAGGTTGAAGAAGGGGAGATCGTCGGTTTTCTTGGCCCCAACGGTGCGGGAAAGAGTACCACGATGAATATTCTGACGGGATATTTGTCCTCAACCTCGGGAAAGGCTTGCATTGCGGGAATCGATATTCTCAGCGATCCGATCGGTGCCAAAAAGTTGATCGGCTATCTTCCCGAGCAGCCCCCCCTGTATCTGGATATGACCGTTGAGGAGTATCTCAAATTCGCGTATGAGCTCAAGGGCTGTAAATTGCCCCGCGAGGAGCATCTTGCATCCATTTGCGAAACCGTTAAGATCAAGGAGATGTATCACAAGGTGATCCGCACGCTGTCTAAGGGATACCGCCAGAGAGTGGGCATCGCGCAGGCACTGGTCGGAAATCCTCGGGTGATCATTTTCGACGAGCCTACGGTAGGTCTTGACCCCAAGCAGATCATTGAGATCCGTAATCTCATCCGCAGCCTCGGAAAAAATCATACCGTAATTCTTTCCACGCATATCCTGCAAGAGGTGCAGGCGGTTTGCGACCGTATCGTAATCATCAATAAGGGTAAGATCGTTGCAAACGAAAAGACCGAAAACATTTCTCGCGTGATGGCGAGCAGCCGTCGATTCCACGCTAAAATCGTAGGTCCTCAAAAGGACGTGCTTGCAATGCTTCGCTCGATGACGGGGATTACCTATGCCGAGGCACTGGCAGAGCGTGACGGTGAGGCGTACACTTATCTGATCGAGAGTGATGCAGGGCTTGACATCCGCAAAAAGCTCTTCTATCAGCTTGCCGAGCGCAACTGGCCCATGATCGGTATGGAAGCGCAAGGTATGAGCCTTGAGGATATCTTCATTTCCGTTGTGGATAAATCCGAGGAAAAGAAGATCATGCGTACCTCCGCGCAGGAGCGTAATGCACGCCGCGCACGTGCCAAGGAGGCGGGTGCCATGGAAAAGGAGATCGGTGCAACTCTGTACGAGGATGCACAACGTCAAAGAAACGAAGCGGCACAGCGTCCTGTTGCGGACGATGACGAATAAGCGTCTTGACAAAAAGAAAGGAAACGGATCATTATGTTAGCCATTTACCGCAAAGAGATGAAGTCTTATTTCATCAATCCCATCGGATACGTATATCTTGGAATCTTTTTGGTGTTTTCCGCCCTGCTTTGCTGCTATACCACCATCGTTTCGGGCACCTACAGCACCAATAACTATTTTTTCTTCCTCATCCTGTCTTTTATCATCCTCATTCCGCTTCTTACCATGCGCCTCTTTGCCGAGGAGCGTAAGATGCGAACCGAGCAGATGCTGCTAACGGCTCCCGTCAGCATTACGGGCATGGTGCTGGGCAAGTATTTTGCCGCTCTTACCATGTTTGTCAGTGGTGTGTTGGTTTCGTGCGTAAACTTTATTCCGCTTTACGTGATTGCCGCACAGGAAAGAGGAAATGCCGACTATAGTCTGGTACACATCGGCCCCGTTACGGGTCAGATCGTCGGATGCCTGATTGCCGTTGTGCTGATGGGCGCGGCGCTGATCGCAATCGGAACCTTGATTTCGGCACTGACCGAAAACCAGCTCTCAGCGGCGGTCATCACCATCGGTGTGATTGCGGCGATGATCCTTCTCAATTACGTCAATATGCTGACCGATGCAAACGGACAGCCGCTGATCGGCAGCTACGCAGTACGTTTTGTAATCGGTTGGATCTCGGTGCTCAGCCGTTATTCGGCATTCAGCCAAGGAATCTTCGATTATGCCGCACTGGTGTATTATCTCTCTTTGGCGTTCGTATTCCTCTTTTTGACCATTCGCGTTTACGAAAAGCGTCGTTGGGGTTAATCGCGGAGGAGATTTTGTATGAAAAGAAAGTTTATCCGAACCAAAAAGGCGCGCTTTGGCGGCGTTTCGGCACTTCTTTGTATCATGGTGCTGGTAGTTGCCATTCTCGTCAACGTGGTGGTTTCTGCGGTGGTAGAGCGTTATCTGCTCTATACACCGATGATCGACCAGATCGCGTTTGACGTAACCGAGGATTGCTACGCGCTTTTGCAAAACGTATTTGATGCCGCCACTCCCAAGGGAGGGGAAGCACCTGTGGTGCGAATCCTGTTTTGCGATACCGAGCAAAACGTTAAGGCGGACACCTCCAATAACTACTACTTTTATCACACCGTCAAGCAGATCGAGGAGCGGTTTGATAACGTTAGGGTAGAATGTTACGATATTTTTGCCAATCCCGAGCCTGTTAAGCCGTACATGACGATGGAGAATCCCTTGACGGGAGAATCGATGGAAACCGAGCTTTATACCGACAGCGTGATCGTGGTGTGCGGTGACTACTATAAAGTGTACGCATCCAACTCTTTCTACGTGTATAGTGCTTCGGATCCCGAAAACGCATGGGCGTATGCGGGAGAGAAGAAGCTCACCGCAGCCATGATGCATGCGGTGGCTCCCAACCGCCACGTAGCGGCACTGCTCAACAACCACGGTGAGGTCTTTTTCGATTACGAGCTGTTAAATCTGCTCAACGATGCGGGATACACCGTGTTGTATCTGGATCTGTATCAGGATAAGATCCCCGAAAATTGCGATCTTCTCATCAGCTACAATCCCAATACCGACCTGCTTACGGGTGAGCAACTTTCCGACGTATCCGAAATGGATCTTTTGGACGAGTTCCTTGCCAAGGACGGAAACTCCTTCCTTGTGTTCTTGGAAAACGGAACTCCCAAGCTTCCCAACTTCGAAAAGTATCTCGGTGAGTGGGGCATTGAAACCGATTATGCCAAGAATGAAACGACGGGTGTGTCTTACCGTTACATGGTACAGGATGCAAGCGGCGCTTTGACTTCCGACGGATATACCATTTACGGAACGAGCGCAAGCGCAAATGCGGAAGCGTTTACCAACGCGCCCGCTAACCCTTACGTCGTATTCCGTAACGCAACCTCCCTCAGCGTTACCAACGAGGGATACCGCGACAGCGGAAACGGAACCTATACCAGCATGAACGGCAAGCGTACGCTCTATCCGCTCTACCGTTCGAGCAAAAACGCACAGTGCTTTGCCAACGGCTTGGCTGTGGACGGCGGTTCTTCCATTTTGATGAGTGTGACCGAGCAAAAGAACGAGAGCGGCGGCACCTCGCACGTGGGAGTGGTTTCCTCCGTTCATTTTGTAACCGATAAGTATCTGCAATCCGCGGTGTACGGAAACTCCGACGTCATGCTGCACCTGTTTGGCAGAATCGGACTCGGTACTACCACCGAAGGGCTTAACGTCAAGCCTTTTCTGGTGCAGAATATCAGTACCGTAACCACCACTGAGATCCTTGCATGGACGTTGACTTTGAGTATCGTTCCTGCGGTGCTTGCTCTGTTGGCGGGCGTTGTGATCCTCGTCAAGCGCCGCCGTGCGTAATCATCCCGAAGAAAGGAAAAACGGAACATGAATCATGAAAACGGATGGCAGAAAAAATTCCGCCACGGTTCGATTGCGTTCGGCATTACGGCGGCAGTGCTTGCCGCAGTGTTGCTGTTGAACGTTGCAATGACCGCTCTTTGCTCGGGAAATCTTTGGTATATCGATCTCAGCCCGGAAGCCGGGTACAACGTTTATTTTTCGGATACCGAGCAGAAAAAAGCGTCTATGTACACGCTGATGGATGAAACCGTCTCCTACATGGACTATATTATCAACGAGGCAAATCAAAACCGCGAGGAGCCCGTAGAGGTAGAGATCATCTTTTGCATGGATCCCGACCTGTTGGTTTCGATGGAAATGATGCGGTACGTGTATTACACCGCACTCAATCTGCAAAAGGAATTTCCCGATACGATCAAGGTGACCTATCGTGACGTATGGAACAATCCTTCCTCTGTGGATATGTACCGCAGTACCTCGTATTCCAACATTTATCAAACCAACGTCATTATCGCCAGCGGCTCGGAATTCCGCGTTACCACTGTGCGAGCCTTTTACACCTATGATGCCGAATCGGGATCCGACACGCCCGTTGGTTACAACGGACAAAAATGGTTCGTCAAGCAGATCCTCGACGTTACGGGCGCGGATGCTCCCATCTGCTGTCTGACCACCAACCACGGTGAGCCCTTTGCGGGTTGGGATCTTTCCAAGCGTGACGAGTGGCCCGAATACCGCGAATTGATGAACGTCATTGAGGGCGCGGGCTACGAGATCCGTTTCTTGGATCTTTCCAAGGAAGAGATTCCCGAAAATTGCCGATTGATTTTGACCTTTGATCCGCAAAAGGATTTTGAATCGACCTCGCAAAACTCCGCGTTGAAGGAATCCGAAACGGTTCGACTCAACGGCTTTTTGGAAAAGGCGTATTCCTTTATGGTCTTTGTAGATGCCGATACCCCCGAGCTTCCGAATTTGGAAGAGTATCTTGAGCTTTGGGGAATCGAGCTGATGCATAAGGAAGGAACGAACGAGCAAGGCGAGACCGTGAACGGAAACTACAAGGTGACCGATCCTGCGCACGGACTTACCTCCGGCGGTGAGAGCTTTGTAGGACAATACGTTCCCGGACGCGGACTTGGATACGCGGTGCTTACCGATATCCTGTCCTCCTCGACCTCTCCAAAGATCTATTTTGAAAACGCGACCACGATGAAATATTCACACTATTTTGACAACCGCTACGTGGTAGCGGACGAAAAAACGGGGGCTGAGGCATATACCTTTGGATACTATGAGGGAAACGGATCGGTTCGTGCGGTGTACGATATGTTCAGCGCGGGAAGCAAGGATTCTATGGCACAGTATTCCGTTGTTCATAACGGTAAGGTCTTAAACGACGAGGAGGGAACTCCCATCGGCGGATCCGACGTACTGCGCCTGATGACGATCGCGCGGGAATCCCGCACGGTAGCAGAGGGACAGGGATATACCAATATCGACCAAAGCTCCTACGTTTGCGCGGTTGGCTCTACCAGCTTTGCGACCGATGCCGTTTTGGGAACGACCGCATACGGCAACACCGACGCGCTCCTTGCAACGTTGCGCTATATCGGAAAGGAAGTCAATCCCGTAGGACTCAGCTTCGTGCATTTATATTTCCCCACCATGGACAGTGATTCTTATCAAACGATTCAGCCCAACACCAACGTAACAGAGGTCAAGCCCGCAATTATTACCGCAACGGTGATGCTGGCGGTTGTTCCCGCTGTTTTGATGATAGGTGCAGGCATCTTTGTTCTGGTAAGAAGAAAGGTTCGCCACTGATGCGTGCGTCAATCTCGCACGGTCAAAAGTTCTGAAGAAGGGAACCAAAGAAATTTCATGAGAACCGAAGAAACGATGATCAACTTAATATTTGACGCCGGTCGCGGAAGCGTCTCGCAAGCGGGAAGAGAAGCCGCGTGCAACGAGCCTTGCGGCGATCTGCCTACTCCCGTTCGCGCGGGCTACCGCTTTGTCGGCTGGTTTTGCGGCGACCGCGAGATCTCTGCCGATACGGTGATCGAATCGGCAGAGGATATGCGTCTCGTTGCAAAATGGGAGCGTGTCAAGGAGAAGCAGAAGCTCTCCTCTTACAAAAAGCAAAAATACGCGCTTATCGCTCTTTCCTGCGTTGCGGTAGCACTGATTATTGCTTGGGTCGTTGTCGCACAGCTCATTTCGATCTATACCTTGACCGATACCTACGTAAAGGACGGCAAGGAGTACACCGATTACTACAAGATCAAGCGTGTGGACGGCGTTTATAAGCTGTTTGACACCGACGGAAATCTGATGCCTACAAACGGCATTGACGACGACGTTTTTATTGCGGATCGCGGAAGCGGAAACCAATATAAGATCAATGCCGAAACGGGAGAATACAAGCTCCGTGCCGTCATTATTCCCGACGATATGGAAGCGGTGCAGGGAACGACGCTTCTCCTGTATCCGCAGATCTCCTCGGCAAACGTGTATTCCATTGAGGTCAAAAACGGGGATGGAACCTATAAATTTTTCCATACTCCCCAAAAGACCTATATCGACGGATACGAGGATTCCTTGGTGGAGTATAACAAGGATCTGTATGCAAAGCTTGCCTTTGCGTGCGGATGGACTTCCTCTACCCGTAAGCTGACTGCGGTGTCCGAGGGCGTAGCACTTAAGGATGGAAAGATCGATTACGCGGTTTACGGCTTGGATGAGCCGCAGGCAACGTTTACCATTCAGAGCGTTCTTTTTAAGAAGGATGAAAACGGAAAGACGCTGTACGCAAACAATTCCCCCGTGATCGATTATCTGGAAACGACCGATGCCGACGGAAATACGGTCAAGTCCTTCAAACCCGATCCCGATAAGCTCTATACGGTCAAGATCGGTGACGCGACTCCCTCCAAGGCAGGCTACTACGCACAGCTTGAGGGCTTTGATTCGATCTATATCTTTACGGCAACCAATCTTGCTGAAACGGTGCTGGAGCCGATCGAATCTCTGGTCGTTCCCAAGGCGGTTCACTCCGTATCCATCAATATGCACTCTATGGTCAATCGCTTTTTCCTCAAGGCACTCAACGAGTGGACCGAAAACACCGACGACGGTGAGGTTTTGGTCGCGTTTACCTATGAGGATCTGGATCGTCGCCAGAACACCATTTACACCACTAATCCTTATATTAACCTTGGAACCGACGTTATGGCGGGCTACAATATTAACGCAACCTCCGCCAGCTCCGCACTCGGTTCGCTCTACAATATGCAGTACGTTGGTTGCCGTAAGCTCGGTTTGACCAAAGAGGTGCTTGCCGAGTACGGATTGAATCAAAACGTATATTATCTGAGCTACGGTGTGGATTTGAACGAGGCGGACGGCAAGGATGAGTATATGCTCAACGAGATCATGATCGGTCGCACGCCCAACGAGAATGGCAACTACTATATTGCGTCCTTTACCTACGATATGATCGTTGAGGTGACGCCCAATTATCTCAGCTTTTTGGAGTGGGATGCAGTAGATTGGTACGAAAAGTATTTCCTGCGAATGAACGTTTCTTACGTCAGAGAAATGAGCTTCCAATTTGGAGATCAGACGTATGAGTTCAAGCTGGATAACGGACTTTCCTATGCGTACTATCTCTATCCTACAAAAGACGATAACGGCAAGCCGGTAACGCTGTTGCAGTCGGTTGATCTTGCAGAGGGATCTCTTTATCAAGAGGGAACGCAATGGAAGTATCGTACCAACCGCGGCGCGATTTATGATATCGTTGCCATCGTCGATCTGGACAAGGTCAAGAGTGTGACGCAGCGCGAGGCGATTCTCAACCCCGATATGGAGGATATCGTTTACGTAGAGATCATTTACTACTACGTCAACTCCAAAAACGAAAAGGTTCAGATCGTTCCCGATTACGTCAAGGACGATATTGACGAGCGCGACGGCTCCTTCTATTACGTTTATAAGAAGAACGGTGAGGAGCTGGAGATTCCGGTGTTCCGCCAGTTTGGAGAACCTATTTACCGTTATAAAAAGGGCTTGGAGGCAACCGTGATGCTTTCCACTACCGCGGTAGATGTTTATTGCAACCAATACGAGGGCTCGAATCCCGCAAACAAGCATCTTTTGGATTACAGTATTACCGTCACAGACCGCGACGATATGGGTCATGAAAAGGTTGACGTTGTTTCGGCTGTTGATAATTTCCGCCGCTTCTACAACAATATGCTCTATTTCTCGCTGGGAGGAGACGTCAATGAGGCGGAATTCCAAAAGGCGATGGGAATGAGCGTTGCGGACTATCTGGCAACCAAAGAGGCACTGGCGGTATTTACCCTTCACGTTGAGGACTATGCATCCGTGACCAACGGATTTACGGTGTACGACGGGGAAGGAAAGGAGCATCCGCTCTATCCCGAAAACAATCAAAAGTATATGGTTGTCCGTTTCTACAAGTGGACCGACTGGAAGGCTGTAATTACAGTTGAGGTGATGGAACAGGACGAAAACGGCAACTGGGTATCCACGCAGGACGAGGTCGTTGGTAAATTCTTCGTTTCCACCGAGTACCTGAACAATCTCGGAAAAGACTTGGTAGATCTGGTGACGGGTAAGCTGGTCACCAATCGTACACCGAGTGCTGTATAAACAAACCGAGCCAAATGCGAAAGCATTTGGCTCGGTTTGTTTTATGTTTTTTGAATCACGCGGCAGGATCGAATTCCGTAATATTCAAACGCTTCGATTGCAGCATGATCGATCACCTCGCCGCAAACCACGATCGGAACTGCCGGGGGGCAGCCCACCGATGCGTGTGCAAGAATACGGCCTATGGCATCTTGTGAGGAGATCTCCTCGGATGGGGAAAAGAGTGCTTGTCGCACGGATAACTCGCATGACGGTGTCGAAAAACGCGGGGGGGGCTCCAAAATCGGCGTGCGTCGCTCTATGGTGAGCAGAATCTGCTCGACCCGGCGCAGTTCTTGCTCGGAGAGAGAAGGGGAAACCATCAGCACCACAAAATCGGGGTCTGAAAACTCACATTCCAGATTTGCGTCACGTAACCGATCGGCAAATTCCTCTCCGCGCCAGCCGTAGGGCTTGGTGGAGAGCGTCAGCTTCAAGGGCTCGTCTCCCATCACCGTGTATCCGTGTGCGATCAGTTTGCTTGTTATCCCGGAAACGGCATCTGCGGCTTGGGCATAACACGCGCTATTCTCAAAAAGATAACGGTTAGCAGCGTCCAAGGATTGCAAAATGAGATAGGAGGGGCTGGTTGATCCAAACAGCGCAAGTGCCTGCTTGGCATTTTTCTTCAAAAGTGAGGGAAGGTGGTTTGCGAGGTGCAGATAGGCACCGCCCGTGAGCACGGGGAGCGTCTTGTGCGCGGAATCACAGCAAAGGTCCGCGCCTGCATCCATCGGATGTAACGATTCCTTTAAAAATCGGAGATACGCACCGTGCGCGTTGTCAACCGCCAACAAAACGCCGTGCTTGCGGCAAACGGCAGAAAGTGCCTTGATATCGCAGAGTGTTCCCAAATAATCGGGACTTGTTACGTACACTGCCGTGGGCTTTTCTTCTGCTTTTTTTAATTTTGCGTCCAATTCGTCGGGATCGATACGGCAGGATAGGTAAGAGGGCGTTTGGCGGTCATAGAGCCATACGACCTCGGTGTCGGTCAAAGCCAGTGCCGAGAGCAGGACCTTGTGCGCGTTCCGTGCCGCCCAAATCACGGGCGCGCGCCCCTCCATTTTGGCATGGAGCGCGATCAGATACACCATCGCGCGGATGCATTGGGAGGAGCCTTCGGTTGAGTACAGAGTAGGGCAACCGAACAGGAGCGACGCGTTTTCCTCGCTTTCCCGAATGATTCCGTCGGCTTCGTAAAGGCTGTCCGCCCCCGCAATTTCGGTAACGTCCAAGGCTTCAAATCCCAAAAGGGAATTTCCCTTGTGTCCGGGCATGTGCAGGCGCAAACCGTTTTTTTGAGCGTATGCCGCTACAAAATCGCAGATCGGAGTGTTCATTTGGACTTTCTCGCAAGCGTGCGGGCAATTTCCACCATGATGGCACATTCCATTCTTTTGCGGAACAGCTCGCAGCCGTACTTGTAAACGCCCGTAACGCTTCCCGTAGAGTGGTAAGCGTTTGCGGCACAACCGCCCGAGCAATAGAGCTTTGCCCAGCAGTCGGCACAGTCGGGACGTGCGTAAACGTTGCAGGACGCAAATTCGCACTGCGTTTCCTTATTGGTTACACCGTTCCAGATGTCACCGAGCTTGAACGCTTCCTCTCCTACAAACTGATGGCAGGGGTAGAGGTCGCCCCACGGCGTTACCGCCATGTACTCGGTGCCCGATCCGCAGCCGGAGATGCGCTTGTAAATGCAAGGGCCGCCCGTCAGATCGATCATATAGTGATAGAAGGTAAAGGGTTTGCCGGCGCGGTCGCGCTCCAGCATGAGTTCTGCTAACTTTTCGTATTGCTCAAGGACGATGGGGAGATCTTCCGCGGTCAATTCCGAAGGGTCACCGGGTGCGCAGACCACGGGCTCCATGCTCAGTTCGCTGAAGCCGAGGTCAAGCATGACCTGAATATCCTTGAGAAAATCGGGGTTGGCGTGGGTAAACGTGCCACGCATATAATAATTTTTGCCCTCGCGTGCTTTTACGAGCTTTTGGAACTTGGGAACGATCTTTTCCCAGCTTCCGTTGCCGGCATAGTCCACTCGATAGCGGTCGTGAATCTCTTTTCTGCCGTCGAGGCTGAGGACGACGTTGCTGCACTCGCGGTTTGCAAATTCGATCACGTCGTCGTCGATGAGCAGCCCGTTTGTGGTCAGGGTAAAGCGGAAATTCTTGTTGTGCTCCTTTTCGATGCTTCTCGCATACGCTACGAGCTGCTTGACAACGTCAAAGTTCATCAAGGGCTCGCCTCCGAAAAAGTCCACCTCAAGGTTGCGTCGCGTGCCGGAGTTGGCGACCAGAAAATCAAGAGCCTGTTTGCCGACCTCAAAGCTCATCACCGCTCTGTCGCCGTGATACTTGCCTTGGCTGGCAAAACAGTAGGAGCAGTTGAGATTGCAGGTGTGCGCGATATGAAGGCAGAGTGCCTTTACAACCCCCGAGGTCTTTTTCTTCAAGTGTCCCGCCATGGGGGCAAAATTGTCGGGTGCCCACAGCTTTCCGCTTTCCTTCAGGGCTTCTATCTGCTCGTAGCATTCCAGAATGTCCTCTTTGGTGACGTCCTCACGGTCGAGATACTTTTCTTCCATTTTGGAAAGGATCTCCTCACGGGAAAGAGACTCGAACAGGGCGATGATGTCATAGGCGACCTCGTCCACTACGTGTACGCTTCCCGAAGAGGAATCGAGGACGATGTTATAGCCGCCGAGTTGGTATTGATGGATCATATGTAAAACTCCTTTGTTGATAAACGTGAAAAATGCCGCCGAAAGGCGGCATTTGTTCAAAAAACGAGATTACTTGTTCTCGTTCTCGCACTGCTGGTTAGCGATACCGCAGCTGGTCTTGCAAGCGGACTGGCAAGAGGTCTGGCATTCGCCGCAGCCGCCGTTCTTTGCGCTTTCGCACAGATTGCGAGTTTCGATGGTTTCGATATGCTTCATAATGAATACCTCCAATCAGAATTATTCATATTATAGCACAGTTTTTTCGGAAAGTCAATAATAATTGCAAATTTCGTTTCGGTTTTCTAAAAAAAGATTTCAAAACTGCCGTCGGTGATTGACAAAAATGCGAAAAGCGTGTATAATATAGGGTGGATTTGGCAAAAATCCATTGAACGTGCCGAAATACGAGGGGCGCGTTCGGTGACAGATTGATTTGCATATTTTTTCGAAAGGAATCACATATATGAAAAAAACAGTTCTCAGAAATTACGCAAAGCTCATCGCAAAAATGGGCGGTAACGTTCAAAAAGGACAAAACGTTATCATCCGCGCGGGACTTGACCAGCCCGATTTCGTTCGCATGGTCGTAGAGGAATGCTACGCGCTCGGTGCACGCAAGGTCACCGTGGAGTGGAGCTATCAGCCCGTAACCAAGATCACCCAGAAAAAGGCGTCTCTCAAGACGCTCTCGCATATGGAGGATTGGGAGATTGCAAAATTGAAGCACGAGTCCGAGGATCTGCCCGTTACCATCTGGCTCGATTCGGATGATCCCGACGGTCTTGCAGGCATCAATCAGGAAAAAATGGCAAAGGCACTTCAGGCGAGATATAAAATTCGCAAGCCCTACCGTGACGCAATGGAAAACAAATATCAGTGGTGTATTGCCGCTGTTCCCGGTGCGGCATGGGCAAAAAAAGTGTTCCCGAACGAGACCCGTTCCCGCGCGATCGAAAAGCTGTGGGAAGCCATTCTTTATACCGCGCGTGCAACCGAGGACCCCATTACGGCTTGGGAGGCACACAATGCCGATCTGCGTGCGCGTTGCGAATATCTCAACAATCTCGGCATTGAAACGCTGGAGTATCGCAGCTCCAACGGTACCGATTTTAAGGTCGGCATGATCGAAGATGCGATCTTTATGGGCGGTTCCGAGCATACGCAGGGCAGGGGCGTTGAGTTCAACCCCAATATTCCTTCCGAGGAGGTTTTCATCTCTCCCATGAAGGGTGTTGCCGAGGGGATCGTGTATTCCTCCAAGCCGCTTTCGTATCAGGGTCAGCTCATCGAAAATTTCTGGATGCGCTTTGAGGGCGGACGCGCGGTTGAGGTCGGTGCCGAAAAGGGAGAAGCACTTCTGAAGGAGATGGTCTCCATGGACGAGGGCGCAGCTTGCCTTGGCGAGTGCGCACTGGTTCCTTACGATAGCCCCATCTGTAATTCGGGGATCCTCTTCTACAATACGCTCTTTGATGAAAACGCAGCGTGCCATCTGGCAGTCGGTCACGGATTTACCAACACCCTCAAGGATTACGATCAGTACACCATGCAGGAGTGCTACGATAAGGGTATCAACGATTCCATGATCCACGTAGATTTCATGATCGGTACGGCTGACCTTTCCATCACTGCCGTTACGCGTGACGGAAAGCGCGTTCCGATCTTCGAAAACGGCAATTGGGCGTTTTGATTGGAGTGGATAAAATGAATGTAACCGAGCGTTTTTTACAGTACGTTTCCTTTGATACCACCTCGGACGAAAGCTCCGAAACGGTACCCAGCACTGCCCGTCAGCGCGTATTGGGCGAAAAGCTTGTTAAAGAGATGCAACAGATCGGCATGGAGCGCGTGCGCATGGACGAGTGCGGCTACGTGTACGGATTTTTGCCCGCCTCTCCCGATCGAAAGGAGGATGCGCCGCTTGGATTGATCGCGCATATGGATACCTCCTCCGCGGTTTGCGGCAAGGATATCAAGCCTCGCCGTGTGATCTATACGGGTGGGGAATTGACCTTGGAGAACGGTGAAGCCCTCTCTCCCACGCTCTATCCGATGCTGGATAAATGTATCGGTAAGGAATTGATCGTCACCGACGGAACAACGCTTCTCGGTGCCGACGATAAAGCGGGGATCGCGGAGATTATGGCGGCGTGCGCCTACCTTGCGGCACATCCCGAAATTTCCCACAAGGCACTTGCCGTTGGATTTACTCCCGACGAGGAGATCGGACGCGGCGCGGATCACTTTGACGTTGCAAACTTCGGTGCATCCGTGGCTTATACCGTGGACGGTGGAGAGCTTGGCGAGATCGAATACGAAAACTTCAACGCCGCTTCGGCGCACGTTGCCGTCAAGGGCTTCAACATCCATCCCGGCTCTGCTAAAAACCGCATGAAAAACGCGGTGTTGATGGCAAATCAATTTCTTTCGATGCTGCCTCCCGCAGAAACACCGGCACATACCGAGGGCTACGAGGGCTTTTACCACGTAACCGATATGCACGGAGACGAATCCGCGGCAGAGGTCTCTTTGATCGTGCGAGACCACGACAGAGCGTCCTTTGAAGCTCGAAAAGCCTTTTTGACGCGTCTTTGCGCATACCTTGACGGTGAGTGGGGCGCGGGAAGCTTTACTTTGACACTCAAGGACAGCTACTACAATATGAAGGAAAAGATCTTGGATCATATGGATCTGATCGAAAACGCCAAGGCTGCCATGCGGAGCGTGGGAGCTGAGCCGATCGTTCAGCCTATCCGCGGAGGAACGGACGGAGCACGCCTCTCCTTTGAGGGCTTGCCTTGCCCAAACCTGTCCACCGGTGGTGCGAATTTCCACGGCGTGCATGAATTCATCCCGGTTGAGTCGTTGGAAAAAATGACGCAGGTCCTTGTCGAGTTGAGCAAAGCTTAAAAGAGCCTCCGTTATGATGGCATAAACGCAACGGGCAGCCGTGCAAACTTTTGAAAAGTTTGCGCGGCTGCCCTAAATATCGAAATGGGGGGAGTCAAATGCAAGATGCATTTGCTACTCACCCCCGTGGTTTTTGTTTTGGCGGTTGAACACCGCCATTTTTGCCTCATAAGAGGCAAAAACAACAAATTCCCCGACGCGAAAAAGCCTACCGTAGCCTTTTTCGCGTGGGGGCTTCGTCAATGACTCAGCCCCAATTTTATTTCAACGTCCGCAAATATGCCTTGCAGCCCTTGGACACACGGTAGCTTTCCATCGCTTTGCGGATGGCCTTGGCATGAATCCAAGGGGGGAGACGGTGCTCTTTAAGATAGGGGAGCGTTGCTTCCTCTTGCTTTGCCAGAGCCGTGGCAAAATACCAAGCCACCATCATGTTCACGTAGTAGTCCTCGCTGACAATAGAGGCGACCTTTTCCAGAAAGCGGAGATCAAAGTCACCGTCCAAAAAGTAGGTCATCAAAAGCTTGATCCCAAAACGCACCGTGTAGGGATGGCTCGATGCCAGATAACGGTCGATCACAGAAAGCAACGGTTCTTTGTGCCGCCCCAATACCTTTGGGTTGAGCGAATCACACACGCCCCAGTTGTCAACAAAGGGCAAAAAGCGTTCCAATTCCGCGACGCAACGGTCAAAGTCCCCAATCTGTTCGATCAAAAAAGCGTGGAGCATATCCTCCTCGTAATAGCGGTGGGGGAGTGAGGACCAGAACGCTGACGGATCCCCGGTCCGACTCCATTCGCGCGCCATTTTTCGGAGGAGCGGAATGCGTACACCGATCATTCGTTCCCGCTTGACCGTTGGGAGGAGAGGAGCTTGAAAATTCAGATATTCGGGGTCGCAAAGTGCGAATAAGCGTGTCTCTAAATCGGTCATCCATTTTCTCCCGTTCGTTTTTTCTTATTGTAGCACGCGAGGCAAAAAAAGTCAAGCAAGGGAAGGGATTTTCGGGGAAAACTTGCGAAAAGGTCTTGACAGAATCGGATATTTGGTGTAGAATTGTAAATGAAGAAATTTTGCTTTGGAGGGCATGAAAAGTGAACGAAGTAGTAAAACAGCTTTCTCTGATCGGTATCGTTCCGGTCATTAAAATCGACAACGCCAAGGACGCAGCTCCTCTGGCAAAGGCATTGATCGACGGCGGTCTCCCTTGTGCGGAGGTTACCTTCCGTACCGCGGCGGCAAAGGAAGCCATCGCTATCATCGCCAAGGAATACCCCGATATGATCGTGGGTGCAGGCACGGTTCTGACCACCGCGCAGGTAGATGATGCCATTGAGGCGGGCGCAAAGTTTATCGTCAGCCCCGGCTTCAATCCCGAAATCGTAAAATATTGTCAAGAAAAGGGTTGTCCCATCGTTCCCGGTATCAACAATCCCTCCGGCATCGAGCAGGCGCTTTCTCTTGGGCTTGACGTTGTAAAGTTCTTCCCCGCAGAGCAATCCGGCGGATTGAACATGATCAAGGCAATGGCAGCTCCTTACGGCGGTGTTAAGTTCATGCCCACGGGCGGCATCAACCCCGCAAACGTATGCGATTATCTCGCAAATCCCAAGATCCTGTGCTGTGGCGGTTCTTGGATGGTTAACCCCGATATGATCGCGGCAGGTGACTTTGCAGGCATCGAAAAGCTGGTTCGTGAGGCAGTTGACACCATGCTGGGACTTAAGTTCCGCCACGTTGGCATCAATCCTTGCGGCACGACCTCTAAAGAGGCGGCAGACGTTTTGGCAAACGCATTCTCGTTTGGCGCAAACGAGACCTCCAAGTCCATTTTCGCAAGCTCCGCGCTTGAATTGATGAACGAAAAGGGACCCGGCACACACGGACATATCGCAATTGCCACCAACAACGTGGATCGCGCGGTATATCACCTCTCCCGTCGCGGTGTCAAGTTTGATCTTTCCACCGCAACCTACGACGCAAACGGTGCCATGAAGTTCGTCTATCTTGCAGACGAAATCAACGGCTTTGCATATCACCTCGTTAAATAATTCAAAACACATAGGAGAATAATCATGAAAAGAATCGTTACTTTCGGTGAGCTGATGCTTCGCCTTCAGCCCTATAACTACGAGAGATTCGTTCAGTGCGACCACGTTGAGTTTACCTTTGGCGGCGGTGAGGCTAACGTTGCCGTATCCCTTGCAAACTACGGTATGGACGCAGTTTACGTTACCAAGCTCCCCACTCACGCTATCGGTCAGGCGGCTGTAAACAGCCTTAGAAGATACGGCGTTGACACCACCAAGATCGTTCGCGGAGGCGACCGTGTAGGTATCTACTTCAACGAGAAGGGTGCTTCGCAGAGAGGCTCGGTCTGCATTTACGACCGTGCAAACTCCGCTATCGCAAAGGCTACTTGCGCTGACTTCGATTGGGACGCTATTTTTGAGGGAGCTGAGTGGTTTCACTTCACGGGTATCACGCCCGCTCTCGGCGCAAACGTAGTCGAGATCTGCCGTGAGGCTTGTAAGGCGGCTAAGGCAAAGGGACTCAAGATCTCCTGCGACCTTAACTACCGCGGCAAGCTCTGGACAAGAGCGGAAGCAAGAGAGGCAATGACCGATCTTTGTCAGTACGTTGACGTTTGTATCTCCAACGAGGAGGATGCAAAGGACGTATTCGGTATCGAGGCGGAGGCTACCGATATCTACGGCGGTAAGCTCAACCACGACGGCTACAAGTCGGTTGCAAAGCAGCTTGCCGACAAGTTCGGCTTTGAGTACGTTGCTATTACTCTCCGTGAGAGCCGCTCGGCATTCGACAACGGTTGGTCCGCTATGCTCTACGACGTTAAGGGCGATGAATACTGCTTCTCCAAGAAGTATGATCTTCACATCATCGACCGCGTTGGCGGTGGCGACTCCTTTGGCGGCGGTTTGATCTACTCGCTTATGAATGGCAAGACAACTCAGGGCGCGGTCGAATTCGCAGTTGCGGCTTCCGCACTCAAGCACTCCATTGAGGGTGACTATAACATGGTTACCGTTGCAGAGGTTGAAAAGCTCGCAGGCGGCGACGGCTCCGGAAGAATCCAGAGATAATTTTTGAGGGAAAAGACCTTGGAAGAGGGGGACTTCTTGAAAGAAGTCCCCCTCTTCCAACCTTTCCCCCAAGAAATTTTCAAAAAAGGACACGCCCGTGGCGAGTAC
>JBGVEW010000085.1:0-4611 GCA_045120465.1 Eubacteriales bacterium | reverse complement strand
CCGATCTTCACGGCATCGGGACGGATATCCTCAAACACCGCATCGATTTGCTGTGCCAAAAATTCGGGAGTTGCTTCTTGTACTCCCCTTACGCCGGTCGTGTTCTGCGCTGTGAGTGCCGTAATTGCGCTCATCGCATAAACACCGTTAAGCGTTATCGTTTTGATATCTGCTTGAATACCGGCGCCTCCGCAGGAATCGCTTCCTGCGATTGATAATGCTGTTTTCATTTTTCTTACTCCTAAACATTATTTTTTCTTAAGCGACAGAGAGTGGTGCCCCCGGTCTGCCGCTGCTTTTTTATATGGTTTTCAAAATGGGATCGGTAAAATCCCGAATGTAATAATCCGAAAGCTCCTTTAGCTCATCCTGATGTGCTTCGTGTCTGTCATATACGCCAACGGTAGGAAAGCCGTCTGTCTTTGCCGTATTCAGAGCAAAAAGCATATCCTCAAATACGTAAGTATCTCTCTTCTCTGTTTCAAGATGCTCCAGAGCTTTCTGATAAATGACAGGTTTATCCTTTCCAAAACCGACCTCTGCGCAGGTGAATATCTCCGAGAAATAATGACGAACGCCAAGCCGCTCTAAGGTTTCTTCTACAAGATATCGATCCGTTACCGTAGCAACGCACATCCGAACTCCGTTTTCTTTGAGCCAAGCGAGATATTCGGCAATTCCGGGCTTGAGAGTAACCTTTGTTCTATAAGTTTGTTCAACCATCGCGTTTACGCCGTCCACGATTTCTTTAACAGAAAGGGTGACCCCGTAATGCTCGCGGTAATATACGGCAGCCTCCTCCAAGGTGAGCGTCATAAAGGTTTCCTTTAAGTCCTCGTGGGGTTCCTTGCCGAGCGAGCGCAGATACTCTTCTCCAATGGTATCCCAGATAAACATGGAATCAAGGAGCGTTCCGTCAAGGTCAAATATTGAACCCTTGATCATATGATTCCGAGCTCCTTTGCTCTTGCTTTAAGCTCCATTGTTGCCGTTTTCGGGCTTTCGGCTTTCATGATCGCGGAAACGACACAAATGCCTGCGATGGGAATGCCTGCGAGAACGTCAATGTTGTTTTTGTTGAGTCCTCCGATGGCATTCACGGGGATCGGAACGGCTTTGCAAATATCAGCGAGCGTTTCGGTAGATGTGAGAACGGTTTTCACCTTTGTTGTGGTCGGGTAGATCGCGCCAACTCCGAGATAGTCAGCACCGCCCTCGTATGCTTCAAGCGCCCACGGAACAGTTTTGGCGGTTGCACCGATAATGAAGTCATCGCCGAGAATTTTTCTTGCAGTTGCAATCGGCATATCCTCTTTTCCGAGGTGTACCCCCTCTGCTCCTACGGCGAGGGCTACGTCGATACGGTCATCGATGATCAGCGGAACGTTATATTTTTTCGTCAGCTCGTGAACCTTTTCCGCAAGGTCTATATACTCCATTGTGGATTTGTTCTTCTCACGGAGCTGAAGGATGGTCGCACCGCCTTCGAGTGCTTCTTCTACGCGGCGGAGAAACTCGGTTTCTTCAAATCCCGTGGAATCGGTTATAAAATAAAGTGTTGTGTCAAAGTTTTTCATATTTTCTCCTTATACGTAGAGATAATCGTTCAGCACGGGCTGAAGTCCTTCGCCCTCAATATCCTTGTACATCTTATCAAGGCTACGGTTATCGTCAATTTCAAATTGCTCGTCACCCTGAACCTCATCGCTTTCCGTACCGTTGTATTTGCTTTCGTGGTCGCCGATACCCGTAGAAACACCTGCGGATACCTTGGTGGCTGCAATCTTTACAATGCCGTTTCTGAATTCCGCACTCTCACGGGAGGATACAGTGATTCCAACGAAAGGAAGGAAGATACGGTATGCGCAAATGATCTGACAAAGCTGCTTTTCGTGAACGTCGAGGGGATTGATCTTGTCATTGTTGATGATGGGACGAAGCCTTGGACAGGACAGCGACATCTCGGCGTGAGGATATTTTCTCTGCAAATAATAGACGTGTAATGCACTTGCAAGAGCATCCTTACGGAAGTCGGAAAGACCGAGCAGTGCCGAGAACGCCACACCTCTCATACCGCCGCGCAAGGCTCTTTCCTGTGCATCAAATCGATAAGGCCACACACGCTTGTGACCAAGCAGGTGAAGCTGCTCGTATTTGTCGGTGTCATAGGTTTCTTGGAATACGGTCACATAGTCTGCGCCGCATTCGTGGAGATATTTATACTCATCGGTGTTGACGGGATAGATCTCAAGTCCCACCATGCGGAAATACTTTCTTGCCAACTTGCAGGCTTCACCGATGTATTCAACGTTGCTCTGCGCTCGGCTCTCGCCGGTCAGAATCAAAATTTCCTCCATTCCGCTGTCGGCAATGACCTTCATTTCCTTTTCGATCTGCTCCATGGAGTGCTTCATACGGTTGATGTGGTTATAGCAGTTGAATCCGCAGTAAACACAATAGTTCTCGCAATAGTTTGCTATATAAAGAGGAGTAAAGAGATACACGGTATTGCCGAAATGCTTGCTTGTTTCCAGTCTTGCTCTCTCTGCCATCTGTTCGAGGAAGGGCTCTGCCGCAGGCGACAGAAGTGCCTTAAAATCTTCAATAGAACAAGTCGTATGTTCAAGAGCTGCACGAACATCTCTTGCTGTATATTTGCTGTAATCATAAGAGTTCATCTGTTCCATTACTTGTGAACAGACATCCGACTCGATGATCTCCATACCGGGCAGATATTCCATGTGATTCTTACGGCTTGTGGGATCATTTTCGATACGGTGCTTTTTGGCAAGTGCTTCGGGTGACAGATGCTCCGAATCTACAAAGAATTGGTTTTCCATTATGATCACCTCAATCTCTGAGGAAGCCTGTCAAGGGATCGGATGCGGACGCGCCACGGGTAAGAACTCTGCCAAGACCCGAAAGGTATGCCTTACGACCTGCTTCGATTGCCTGCTTGAATGCCGACGCCATCATAGGAAGGTCGCCTGCGGTTGCAAGGGCGGTATTCGCCATAATTGCCGCCGCACCCATCTCCATTGCTTCGCAAGCCTGCGAGGGTCTGCCAATACCTGCATCCACGATGATGGGCAGGTCGATCTCGTCAATGAGTATCTGAATGAATTCCTTGGTTGCAAGTCCTTTGTTCGAGCCGATGGGGGAAGCCAAGGGCATTACGCTTGCCGCGCCTGCATTCACAAGGTCACGGGCGGTGTTCAGATCGGGGTACATATACGGCATGACCACAAATCCCTCGTTTGCGAGAATTTCGGTTGCCTTGATGGTTTCCACGTTGTCGGGAAGGAGATATTTGGAGTCGCGCATGATCTCGATCTTGACGAAATTACCGCATCCAAGCTCACGGGCAAGACGAGCGATACGGACTGCTTCCTCTGCGTTTCTTGCTCCCGAGGTGTTGGGAAGAAGCGTGATTCCTTCGGGGATATAGTCGAGAATGTTTTCGTGCTCCTTGGTGTTGGCACGGCGAACTGCCAAGGTGATGATCTCCGCCCCGGCATCCTTAACCGCTGCTTCAATGAGCTTCATTGAATATTTGCCCGAGCCGAGAATGAAACGGGAGTTGAATTCGTGACCGCCGATAATCAGTTTGTCGTTGTTCATTGTGTTTTCCTCTTTTCTTTATACTTCAAATTGTTTCGCTAAAATACGAAGCACAGTTTGCGCCTGATGAGCGGCGCATAGTGCGACACGGGGAGCAACAAGACCGATACCGTCCGACACCTCACTCGTTTCGTCCCCACAAAGATAGAACCTGCTTGTTATTCTTCTTGTCTTGATGCTATTTGTCACGCCCATACCTGCCATTCCAGAAGCGGCGACAAGGTATTTGTCGGGAAGTTCGGAGAGAACAATATCCGTTAGCATCGCCTTGGCTTCTGCATTATCGAAAGCTTCGCAGATGATATCGGCATCTTTCAGAAGCGTTACAGCATTTTCTTCCGCTATACGCTCTGTGTGCGTTTCAAGCTCGATATACGGATTGATTTCCCGAAGGTTATCCGACAGAGCATCGGTCTTATACATACCGATCTGCGATATCTTATATTGCTGACGGTGAAGATTCGTAATATCCACACGGTCAAAGTCAATCAATATCAGTTTTCCAATTCCAGCACGGGCAAGGTAGATAGCAATATTTGAGCCGAGACCGCCAAGACCGCAGATGGCAACCGTTGCGGACGAAAAGGCTTGTTGCAGCTCCTTGCCGTGGCGCTCCGTGAGTGCCTTTATCCATTCTTCTTTTGTCGGAATCACTTAGCCACCTCCCACAAAGCTGACGACCTCTACGTTATCGCCGTCCTTCAAAACCGTTTGTGCATATTGTGATTTTGGAACGATCTCACCATTGATCTCGGTCGCAACGCGCTTCATATCATATTTCGTCGTTGCAAAATACTCTGCAAGCGTCCTGCCCGCAATGTCCTTCTCTTCTCCGTTCACCTTTACCATTTTTCTCACCTCCAAAGCAAAACAAAAAACGGAAGCTACCGATTTGATAGCTTCCGTAAAAATCTTTTTCTCTCCCAATGTCTTGTATCAGGCATCCCTACGTTGGCATTATCCAAATCAGGTTCTCGGTCGAAGGTCACA
>JBGVEW010000084.1:0-73073 GCA_045120465.1 Eubacteriales bacterium | reverse complement strand
GTACTCGCCGCGGGCGTGTTCGCTTCTCTGAAGCGCATTGATGGGGAGTGGTGCCACATTTCTTTTATAGAGGGTAATCAAATCAACGCGATGAAAGCTTTGAAAGGGGGGAAGGGAAAAACTTTCTCAAAAGTTTTTCCCTTCAAAAAATTTGTGTTTTCAAACGCTTCAAAAAACATCAAAAACGAATAATGTTCGCTAAAAACGGAAAAATAACAGCAAGGAATATCAATTTTGAGACAGAAAGGATTGGGACATGAAAACATTTGCCTATCAAATCAAGGATGCAAACGGAATGCACGCGCGGCCTGCGGGAAAGCTTGCGACGTATGCCAAGCAATTTTCCTCGCAGATTCGCATTAAAACGGAGGAAAAGGAAGCGGATGCAAAGCGACTTTTGGCACTGATGAGTCTTGGTGCAACCTGTGGAGCAACCTTAGAGTTTGTTATTACGGGCGAGGATGAGGAAGCGGCTTGCGCGGCGTTGGAGCACTTTTGTACCGATTTGTGGGAAGCGGGGCAGGTGGAATGAGCGAAAAGTGCGCGAAGAATCAGATCTTTCGCGGAGTTGGGATCAGCCACGGTTGCGTAAGCGGCAACGTGCGTTTTTTTCGGAGCAAAAAGCAGATTGCAAACGCTTGGCATCAATCGGGGAACCCAAAGGAGGAAGCAGAACGTTTGCAAAAGGCTTTGGAATCCGTCCGCATTCGTTTAGGGATGCTTGCAAAGCAGGCGGCTGTGGCAGCAGGGGAGGAAGCTGCGGAGATTTTTGACATCCACGCAATGCTCCTCTCGGATGAGGATTTTTTGGATGCCATGCGTGAAGAGCTCGAAAAAGGAGCGTGTGCTGAGGTTGCGGTGGAACGGGGTGCTGCGCGGTGTGCCGCCATGCTGTCGGCACTTTCCGATCCGTATTTGCGCGCCCGTGCACAGGATATGGAGGATCTTGCCATACAACTGACAGACGCGCTCACCGGGAAGGTCAGTCATGCCGATGCGCTTAATTCGGGAGAGCCGTATATTCTCGTTGCGCGCGATCTCACACCGTCGGATACGGTCACCCTTCCCAAAGATCGAATTTTGGGTTTTGTCACCTTCGAGGGGTCTGCCAATTCGCACACCGCGATTCTGGCACGTGCAATGGGGATCCCCGCCTTGATTGGCGTGGGAGAGATTCCCGAGGAAGCGGACGGATGCTTTGCGTTACTGGATGCGATGGAAGGGACGCTGACCGTTTCTCCCGATTTGAACCAACAAAAACGCTTTCAAAAAAAGCAGGGCGAGGCAAACGAGTTGGCGCGGGAGCATGACCGCTATTTGCGTTCTCTGATCAATAAGCCCGCCGTAACGCGCAGCGGACACAAAATGCTGATCTATGCCAACGTAGGAGATCCGTCCGAGGCGCGCTCGGCAATTCTCAACGGTGCGGACGGGGTCGGGCTTTTCCGAAGTGAGTTTTTGTATCTTTCCCGTGACCGCTATCCCACCGAGGAGGAGCTGTACGAAAGCTATCTTTCCGCGGTGGAAGCGATGGAGGGAAAACGGATCGTGATTCGCACGTTAGACGTAGGTGCGGATAAGCAGATTGGATATTTTGATCTTCCGCATGAGGAAAACCCTGCGTTGGGCTTTCGCGGTATCCGTTTGTGTCTTGCCAGAGAGGAGATCTTCAAAACACAGCTTCGCGCTATTTTGCGCATCGCGGCGCGCGGAAGCATTTCTTTGATGATTCCCATGGTGGTGTCGGTAAACGAAGTGCGAGAGTGTAAGCGCCTGTTGGCGGAATGTATGGAGGAATTGGAGAAGGCGGGAACGGAGCACGGCCCGATTCCGGAACTTGGAATCATGATCGAAACTCCTGCGGCGGCGATCATGTGCGAGGAGCTTGCGCGCGAGGTGGAGTTCTTTTCGGTGGGAACGAACGATCTGTTACAATATACGCTTGCGGCAGATCGGCAAAACGCCAACGTAAACGCCATTTGCGAGGAAAATACCGAGCCGGTGCTTCGCTTGATCGAGAGAAGCACCGAAGCCATCCACAGGCATGGCGGTTGGATTGGAATTTGCGGAGAATTGGCGGCGGAGTTATCTTTGACGCAACGTTTTGCCGATATGGAGATCGACGAGCTTTCGGTGTCGGTTCCGTATCTTTTGGGTGTGCGTGAAAAAGTGATTGAATGTAAATAACGAAAGGAGAAACAGATGTTATTTTCCAAAAAACAGAGCTGTTTGTCTGCGGTTTGCGCAGGGAAGAGCATGCCGCTTTCCAAAATGAGCGATGAGGCGTTTTCCTCCGGGATGCTTGGCGTGGGCTATGCGATTGACCCTACGGACGGATGCTTTTTTTCGCCCGTGAGTGGCAGAGTGGAGTCGATTCCGCACTCCAAGCACGCATATACCATCCAAAGCGATACAGGTTTGGATGTTCTTGTGCATATCGGTGTGGATACCGTCAGCCTCGGCGGAGAAGGATTTGAGAGCTGTGTGAAGGAAGGGACGCGTGTCAAGACGGGAGATCCGCTTGCCAAGGTGGATCTTTCCCTCATTCGCTCCAAGGGATATTCTGCCATGACCGCCGTGCTGGTTACAGAACCCGAAAAAATTGAGCATATAGAATTTCGTTTCGGAAGCGTTGGCGGTGTCAAGGATGCCGTGATGTGCTTTCGCGTAAAGTAAGAAAGGATCGTTATGTCAGTAGCAACAAAAACAATCAAACAAAAGCGGGGCGGTGGATTTTTCAGCGTGCTTCAGCGTGTGGGACGCGCGTTTATGCTTCCCATTGCGCTCCTTCCCATTGCGGGACTCCTTTTGGGAGTGGGGGCGTCCTTTACCAATCTTGCCACGCTGGAAACCTACAATCTGATCGGTATCATGGGGCCGGGAACCTTTGCGTATTCCGTTTTTACGTTGCTCTCATCGGTGGGAACGGTTGTATTTGACAATCTTCCGCTCCTTTTTGCCATGGGAGTCGCGCTTGGAATGGCAGAAAACGAAAAAGCGACCGCAACGCTCTCCGCCGCCATAGCCTTTTTGGTCATGCATAAAACCGTGAACGCTCTGCTTTCCATCAGCGGAAAGCTGGCGGAGGGGGCAATGCCCGAGGGAACGGTTGCAAACGTCGTGGGAATCGAATCCTTGCAGATGGGCGTGTTCGGCGGTATTATCGTGGGGTTGGGTGTCGCGTGGCTCAATAACCGTTTTTATAAGATTCGTCTTCCCAACGTCATCTCCTTCTTTGGAGGAACGCGATTCGTTCCCATCGTTTCCACCGCGGCGTATATTCTGGTCGGAGCGATCATGTTTTTTGCGTGGCCTTACGTGCAAAGCGGTATTTACGCGCTGGGGGATCTTGTTCTTCGTTCGGGATACGCGGGGACGTTTATTTACGGCTTTATCGAACGAATTCTGATTCCGTTCGGGCTTCATCACGTGTTCTATCTGCCGTTTTGGCAAACGGGAGTCGGTGGATCGGCACTCATCGACGGTGTCATGATTTACGGTGCACAAAATATCTTTTTTGCAGAATTGGCATCTCCTGCGGTAACCAAATTCTCGGTGTCCGCTACGCGCTTTATGAGCGGAAAATTCCCGCTTATGATCTTTGGACTTCCCGGTGCGGCACTTGCCATGTACACCTGTGCCGATCCCAAAAAGAAAAAGGTTGCGGGGAGCTTGCTGTTGTCCGCTGCACTGACCTCCATGCTGACGGGGATCACCGAGCCTTTGGAATTCACCTTTCTGTTCGTAGCACCCGTGTTGTATGTGATCCACTCGATTTTTGCGGGTCTTGCGTATATGCTGATGCACGTTCTGGGAGTTGGAGTGGGCATGACCTTTTCGGGGGGATTGATCGATTTGACTCTATTTGGTATCTTGCAAGGAAACGCAAAGACCAACTGGATTATGATTCCCTTAGTGGGTGTCATTTATTTTATCATCTATTTTCTGTTGTTCCGATTCCTCATCCGATGGAGAAACTATGCAACGCCCGGGCGCGAGGCGGATGCGGAAGAGGTCAAGCTCTATACGCGAGCGGACTATAACCGCAAAAAGGAAGGCGCGGAGACGGGTGGTGAGGCAGACGCGGAGCAGCAGGACGCACATGCCGTTTCACGCATGATTTTGGAGGGGCTTGGCGGAAAGGAGAATCTCGTCAGCCTGGATTGCTGCGCGACGCGTTTGCGCGTGTCGGTTAAGGATGAGACGTTGGTATCGGATACAACGCTCAAGGCAAGCGGCGCGAGCGGAGTGATCCGCCGAGGTGGCGGAGTACAGGTCGTGTACGGCCCTCAGGTCTCGGTTATCAAGAGCGAATTGGAAGAATATTTGAACAGTCTTTAAGACGTCTGAGCAACGCTTACGGCAATCTGCCGCAAGCGTTGCTTTTTTTACCGCCCCCAAAATCTGTTATTATGGCTTTAATTCATTGATTTTGAATAAAAAGATCGTTTTTTGAATCAATATTCGCATTATTAAAAACGGTATAAAAATGAAAAAAAGACTTGCAATGGTGCGTGGTTTGTGATATACTGGGGTTAACATATTCAACGTGATGCAGTGCGTTGCGCATCGATTTCACGTAATATGAAAAAACAAAGGAGGCTTTTATGATGAAAAGCAAAATTCTTGCGGCTATCCTCTCCATTGTGATGATCCTGTCTCTCTTTGGCTGTCAGGAACCGCCCGTTACCAAAAGCTTTACGGTTACCTTTGATGCACAAGGGGGCACCGCTGTCAGTGCGCAGACGGTGACTGACGGTGAAAAGGCAACCGCGCCTGCCGATCCTACCAAAGAGGATTACAATTTCCTCGGTTGGTACGTAGGTGACACCAAATACGATTTCAACACCGCTGTTACGGCAGACGTTACGTTGACTGCAAAATGGGAAAAGAAGCCTGCGGGTAATCCCGAACCCGAGAACCCCAATCCCGAAAATCCCAATCCCGAGAACCCCAATCCCGAAAATCCCAACCCCGAGAATCCCAATCCCGAGGTAACGGAATTTACGGTTACCTTTGATTCGCAAGGCGGTAGCGCCGTTGTGGCACAGACCGTACAAAAGGATGCAACGGCAACCAAGCCCGAGGATCCCACCAAGACCGATTTCTACTTTATCGGTTGGTACGTAGGCGATACCGAGTACAATTTCGAAACTCCCGTTACGGCAGCGATCACTTTGACCGCAAAATGGGGATATCAGCCCAAGTGGGCAGATCTTGTCGGTACGTGGGGTACGGTTATCGACGTGGAAGGAACCGTAGCAAACTATTATCTCTGCTATGCACCGGACGGTTCTGCTTACGTAGCGTTGAGCATGGATGTGTTTGGTACTGTCATTCCGATGGAGTCCGCCGAGATCGTGCTTAACACGATTTTGATGACGATACCCGGCGGTGGAGAAGGTGCAACCGAAACCTTTGTTTACACGGATGATGGAAAGATCTATAATGCCACCGAGGATATCTATTTTGAGCGTGTAAATCTTTCCGAGCTTCTTACCGGCGAATGGGCAGGCAGCGAGGACTATGAGGGCGTGCAGATTCCATACACCGTCTCGATTGCAGAGGATGGCACGGTAACGGCTTCCCTTGATATGTTCGGTTCGGTAACTCCTTTGACGGTCAAGGAATTTGGCAATGTGCTGGTGCTCAACTACATGAATGCGATGGATATTACGCTGGTTTATAACGGCGAAGCATTGATCGGTACCGGTATCATGGGTGGAGCTCTTTCTATTGCTCCGTCTCTTGGAGTAGGCGAGGACATGACGCTGGAGACGATTGTGGGAACTTGGAAGGCTTCCGAGACGCTTTACGATATGACCTTCGATTATACCTTCGTTATCAATGCGGATGGAAGCGGAACCGCCAAGTATTCGGTGGGAGGTTTCATGGATATGAACTTGATCATCGAATCCTATACGGTTGTAAACAAT
Source organism: Eubacteriales bacterium (assembly GCA_045120465.1). Classification (GTDB taxonomy): domain Bacteria; phylum Bacillota; class Clostridia; order Oscillospirales; family CAG-272; genus UMGS1865. The sequence continues at coordinate 67,137 of JBGVEW010000084.1, read as the reverse complement.
CAATTGAAAATCGTTTATACCGAGGAAGGTATAGAGTCCGAGCCTGTCACCTTGACCTTTATTCTGGTGGACGGTACTCTTGTGGGATTTGGACCTATGGGAACCGAACTGACGATGACTCCCGCGCTTCCCGCGATGGATCAGGTAACGCTTGAGGAGCTTGCAGGCGATTGGAGCGGTACCGAGATCACCACCGATTACGGTAACTATCTGTACGAGCTTACAATCAATGCTGACGGTACCGGAACAGGTATGTACATAGACGAGGCAGGGGAGTATCCTACGGATATGGAGATTACCGCAATCGAAATTGACGGCAACACCGTTGAGGTGACGTATATCGTTTACGAAATGGAATATGCAATGACCTTTACCTATTCCAACGGTGTGCTGACCACCGCACAAGGTGCTGTTTGGGGGGCTTTGACGCTGACGAAAGGCGGTGCAGGCACTACCAATCCCGATCCTGTTGTTCCGGAGGCTACTGTAACGCCGGCGGATTTGGCAGGTATTTGGACGGGAAGTGAAGCCACCTCGTTTGGCGACTATTTGTACATGGTTACCTTGAATGCGGACGGCACGGGCGAGGGCACTTATCAGGATGCGGACGGTATGTATTCGAAAATGTATCTGGAAAACATTGTGGTTACCATTGATGGCACCACCGTTACCTTTACGTACATTTCCTATAATATGGAGTACACCATTGTTTTCACCTATGAAAACGGTACGCTTTCCTCTGAGAAAGGCGCTATGTATGGCAGTTTGACTCTCACCAAGAACTGATACTTTCAAAAAAGTTTCATGGTTTGAATCATATACTTTGATACAAAAAACATAGGGAATCTTTTCTGGTAAAAGATTCCCTATGTGTAAATTATGAGGATTTTATGAAACGATATCAAAAACACCGGAGGATCTCCATGCAGGATTGCATTGGGATCCTCCAAAATATTATGCGTTTCCAAACGTCTTTTCATAACACTCGATCGCTTCCGCAATAATCTCAATGGCTTTCTCTTTGCAAAAGAGGGAGCGAACGTCGGTTTCTTTGTTTTCGAGTTGTTTATAAACGGTAAAGAAGTGCATGATTTCGTCAAAAATGTGAGGGGGCAGACCGTCGATGGAGTCGATCCCGAGATAAGTGGGATCGGAAAACGGAACGGCAATGATCTTGTCGTCCATTTTTCCACCATCTACCATTCGCATCACACCAATGGGATAAACGCGCATGAGCGTCAAGGGATAGATGGGCTCGGAGCAAAGGACGAGAACGTCCAAGGGGTCTCCGTCATCCGCATACGTGCGCGGGATAAAGCCGTAATTGGCGGGGTAGTGCGTAGAGGTATAGAGGATTCGGTCGAGCTTGAGCAGCCCCGTGTATTTATCCAACTCGTATTTGCACTTGCTTCCTTTGGGAATCTCGATCACGGCGGCAAAATCCGTTGGCGTGATCTGCGTGGGGTCTATATCGTGCCAGATATTCATAAAAACTCCTTATTTTACGTAATCGAATTCAAAACCGTAGATCGAAACGGTGTGCCCGTTGCGGCAGCCTTTGCTTTCAAGCGCATCGAATACGCCGCTCTTTTGCAGAACCTTTTGGAAGAAGCTGAGCGATTCGTAATCGCTGAAATTGATCTGTCCCATCAGATTCTTGAGCCATTCGCCCTCTACGTGGAAGGTATCGTTTTCGCGGCGGATCACGGTCTCCTTGCCACCGCCTACGTATGCGTCCTCGGGCTCGTATTCGCTCTCGTAGATCTTCATCGGTGGCAATTCGCGCAGTCTCTCTGCAACAAGACGGATCATTTCGTCCAGTCCCTCGCCCGTTACGGCAGAGACGTAGAGAAGCGTCCATCCGTTTTCCTTGACGAAGGCTTCGAATGCGGGAACGTCAACAATTTCGGGATCAAGCGCGTCACACTTGTTGGCAAGAATGATCTGCGGACGCTTTGCAAGCTCCTCGCTATAGCGCGCGAGCTCGTAATTGATCTTTTGAATATCCTCAATGGGGTTTCTCTCCTCAAAGCAAGAGATGTCCACCACGTGCAGGAGAAGCTGACAGCGGTCGATGTGTCGCAGAAATGCGTGTCCGAGTCCCGCGCCGTCGGCGGCTCCTTCGATCAAACCGGGAATATCCGCTGCTACAAATCCGCTCTCTCCGCCCGTGCGTACCACACCAAGGTTGGGGGAGAGGGTGGTAAAGTGGTAATCCGCGATCTTGGGCTTTGCGGAGGAAATGCGGGAAAGGATCGAGGATTTTCCAACGCTGGGGTATCCGATGAGTCCTACGTCCGCAAGCATTTTCAGCTCCAGAACGACCTCTTTTTCCTCACCCTCGGTTCCGTTCTTTGCAAACATGGGAACTTGACGCGTAGGCGTTGCAAAGTGACGGTTTCCCCAACCGCCGCGGCCTCCTTTGCAAGCAAGGTAATCCGCACCGTCGTTTTCGGACATATCGTGAATGATCTTTCCGCTTTCGGCATCCTTGATCAGCGTTCCGGGGGGGACGCTGATGATCAGGTCTTCCGCCGTTGCGCCGTGGCATTTTGCGCCTTTTCCGTCGCCTCCGCGCTGCGCGATAAATTTGTGCTTATAGCGGAATGCGAGCAGGGTGTTTGTGCCGGGATCTACGCGAAAAACGACGTTTCCGCCGTGTCCGCCATCGCCACCGTCGGGACCGCCCGCCGCTACGTATTTTTCACGTCGGAAGGATACGGCACCGTTGCCGCCGTCACCGGCTTTGATATAAATTTTAACGTTGTCAACAAACATGATGTGTTCCTTTCTGAAAGAAAAGAGTAAACAGCGTATCGTTTTATCCTTCGGCGTCGTCACCGCGCATACGGATGATGAGCTTGATAGGCGTGCCCGCAAAGCCAAAGGTCTCGCGCAGGCAGTTTTCGATGTAGCGCTGATAGGAAAAATGGAAGAGTTGGATATTGTTGCAGAAAATAACAAAGGTAGGGGGAGCGACCGAGATCTGCGTCATGTAGTAGATCTTGAGGCGGCGGCCCTTATCGGAGGGGGGCTGAACGCGGATCATTGCGTCTGCGAGTACGTCGTTGAGCATACCCGTGGTAATGCGCATCACCGATTGATTGTAAACGTAATTGATGCGTTCAAACAGCGATTGCACGCGCTGTCCCGTTTTTGCGGAAATGTAAAGGATGGGAGCGTAGGGCATATAAGCCAGCTCGGTGCGGATCTTGTTGTTGAATTCGTTGACCGTTGAGTTGTCCTTTTCGATCAGATCCCACTTGTTGACCACGATGATGACCGCTTTGCCCGCCTCGTGTGCGATCCCCGCGATCTTGGTATCCTGGTCGGTAATGCCGGTGGATGCGTCGATCATGAGAATGCAGACCGATGCACGTTCTACCGCCATATGCGCGCGCAGAACGCTGAAATGCTCGATGCGGTCGTCGATTTTGGATTGACGGCGGATGCCGGCGGTGTCGATAAAGGTGAATTTGCCAAATTCGTTTTCCACCTGTGTGTCAACCGCGTCGCGCGTTGTGCCCGCAATGTCGGAAACGATCAGACGGTTCTCTCCCAAAAGGCGGTTGATGATCGAGGACTTGCCCGCATTGGGCTTTCCGATCACCGCTACGTGAATGCTGTCGTCATCCTCTTCGCCGTCCTGCCAATCGGCAAGCTCCTCGATGCAGGCGTCAAGCAGATCGCCCGAGCCGCTTCCGTGAATGCTGGAGACGCTGATGGGATCGCGCTCAAAGCCAAGCTCGTAGAATTCGTAAAATTCCATGGGAGGCTCTCCCACGCTGTCGCATTTGTTGATGCAGGGGATAATGGGCTTTCCACTCTTTTTGAGCATGACCGCAATTTCTCTGTCATCGGCAGTCAATCCCGTACGGACGTCACACATAAAGATAATCACGTCGGCAGTGTCCACCGCGATCTCGGCTTGCAGGCGCATCTGCTTTAAGATGACGTTGTCGGTTTTGGGCTCGATTCCGCCCGTGTCGATGAGAACCATCTTTTTGCCGCGCCACTCGGTCTCTCCGTAAATACGGTCGCGGGTCACTCCGGGGGTGTCCTCAACGATGGATCGGCGTTCACCGATCAGTTTATTAAATAACGTGCTTTTGCCAACGTTGGGGCGTCCAACAATGGCGATCACAGGTTTTGCCATAGTATCAATTCCTTTCCAATGGGATTTGCAAGAGGTCAGAGGCTCGGTGAGACGCCGAGAAGGGCGCAAAGCAGGGCGTAACCGTCGTTTTTAACGGGGCGCACGGGCACGCTCAAACGCTCCGAAAGCGCATTCGGCGTAACGTCATCGAGAAAGACCTCGCCGTCGGCGCGAAGCATTGAGGAGGGGAACAAAAGCTCGTCTCCCAGCGTTTTGCCGGAAAGCTGCTCGGTCAGGTCTTTTCCCGTGAGCAACCCGGCAACGGTGACCGTTTCACCAAAGAAACGGTTTTCAATGCGGTAAACGTGAACCGTAAGGTCGGGAACGCGCTCACATAAGCGATCTGCGAGCGAGCGGATCAAGCCGTATGCCGCGGCACCCGTTGCAACCGAAACGGTGCGGGGAGCTTGAAAATCCACCAGAAGATCATCCAACGCTTCCAATTCAAAGTTGAATTCGGTTTCAAGAGAGGTCAACATTCCAACACCGTTTTCGATCTGTGGGTATCCCTCATAGTGTTCTTCTGTGGGAAGCGGAAGGTCGGCACGGATATAGAACTCGTCCGCGCAGAAAAAGATGCGCGAGCCGTAGGCACCAAGACAAGCGTTTCCAAATTCTTCGACCCGGCGGATCACCGCTCGTGCATCCTCTTTGGTAAAGGATTCCAAGCGTTCCAATCCATCCCGATACTTTGTTAAGCCCACGGGAACGATCGCGCAGGAGAGAAGGGAAGGGTAAAATGCCGCGAGATCGTGCATCGTGCGCGTCAGTTCCTCACCGTCGTTCCAGCCCTTGCAAAGCACGATCTGCGTGCAGAGCGAGATTTTTGCATCCGCCAGACGTTCAAGGTAGGAAAGCACCCGCCCCGCATGCTTGTTTTTCATCATTTTAACACGGAGAGTGGGGTTGGTAGTGTGTACCGATACGTTGACGGGAGAGATGCGCATTTTGATGATGCGGTCAATGTCCTCATCGGTCAGATTCGTCATGGTAATGTAGTTGCCGTGCAAAAAGGAAAGGCGGTCGTCGTCATCCTTGAAGTAGAGAGACGGACGCATATTGGGGGGGAGCTGATCAATAAAGCAGAACACGCACTTGTTGGTACAGGAGTGCTTTTTGTCCATCAGCGGTGTTTCAAATTCCAAGCCGATGTCATCGTATTCTCCCTTGTTCAAATGAACGGTGTAGTTCTCGCCGTCCCGGCACAGAGTGAGGGAAACCGACGTGTCGGTCAGATAAAAGCGATAGTCCAGTACGTCGCGGATCTTGTTTTGGTTGATGGAGATGAGTGTGTCACCCGAACGAATGCCCGCGTGCGCCGCAATGCTGTCGCGCAGCACCGACTGTATCTTGACCATATTTTTCCCTCCTTTGCGTTTTTTCATACAGTTTAACATCTTATTATATCACAGAGTTTTTTAAAAGTCAAGATTTTTGGCGGAAATGAGAAGAAAAAGAGAACCAAACGCGGTCTGCGTTTGGTTCTCTTTTTCAATCATCAAATAAAATCTTCGATAGAAGCATCCTCGTCAAGCTCGATCTTGCGGAGCGTTTCGGGCTTTGCGGTCTGCTCAGCGGATGCACCGAGAACGTCGGAGATGTTCTCGTTCATTAAAGCGATATCCTCTTCGTCCAGCATATCCTCGAGGTCGAGGTCGCCGATCAGCTTCTTTTTGGGAAGATTGATCTCAGCAAGAACTGCAAGACCAAAGCCCGCAATGGAGCCGAGGAGCCCTGTGGTCAATTCCGCGGGGGAAGCGATGGCGTTCTTGGATTTGCGATGACCGTAGTCGATCAAAATTGCTGCGGAGGCGAGGAAGGTTGCCGCGCCTGCCATGGAAAGAATGAATTTTTTCATGGTGTGTCTCCTTTTTTGTTTTCGCTTTATTTTTCGGAAGTCATTTTCAAATATGCGTTGATAAATCCGTCTAACTCTCCGTCCATAACGGCTTGGATGTTGCCCGTTTCATACCCCGTGCGCTTGTCGGTTACCAGCGTATAGGGCATAAAGACGTAGGAACGGATCTGCGAGCCCCACTCGATGTTTGCTTTGTTGCCTTGGATATCCTCAATCGTGTCCAAACGCTCCTGCAACTTGATCTCCATCAGCTTTGCCTTCAGCATACGCATTGCGGTCTCTTTGTTCTGGAGCTGGGAACGCTCGGTCTGGCATCCTACCACGATACCCGTGGGCTTATGAACGATACGGATCGCGGAGTCGGTTTTGTTGATGTGCTGACCACCCGCGCCGCTGGAACGGTGCGCGGTGACCTCGATATCCTCTTCACGGATTACAACCGCGTCAAGGTTTTCGAACTCGGGCATGACCTCAATAGAAGCGAAAGAAGTCTGACGTCTGCCGTTTGCGTCAAACGGAGAAACGCGGACGAGGCGGTGAACGCCGTTTTCACTCTTGAGGTAGCCGTATGCGTTGAGACCGTTGATCATGACCGTAGCACTCTTGATGCCGGCGCCGTCACCGTCGAGCCAATCGGTGAGCTTGACTTGAAAGCCGCTCTTTTCCGCCCAACGGGTAATCATGCGGTAAAGCATCTGCGCCCAATCCTGCGCCTCGGTACCGCCGGCACCGGGGTGGAAGGATACGATGGCGTTGCTTTTATCGTATTCTCCGGAGAGCAGAACCTCAATTCTCTTGTGTTCTTCCTCTGCCGCAATGGCATCCAACTCGCTTTGAACCTCTTCCACAAAGGATTCGTCGTTTTCTTCAATTGCTACCTCTGCCAGCGCAATCGCATCCTCAAGGCGTGCCGTGAGCTTTTCATAGCCTGCAACCTTGTCCTGACTCTGCTTGATGACCTGCAAAACCTTGCTGGATTTTTCGGCACTGTTCCAAAAGTCGGGGGACTGCGTTTGCGCTTCAAGGTCCTTCAAGTTTGCCTTTGTTTCTTCGATCCGTAAAGCCAATCCAAGCTCACGAATGCTGTCTCGCATACCGATCAGCTTATACTTTGCGTCTTCCAATGCTACGATCAAGTGATACCTCCAACGCCCACGTGGGCGTATTTTTCTGTTTTTTGGTTCATTCGTAAAATTCAGTCATTTTATATTATAACATGAAGATAGGGGAACTTGCAAGTGTTTTTTGCGAATTTTCAAAAAAAACAGAAAAAATCACTTGAATTCATTTTCGTTTATGGGTGTTTGCGAGAAATTGCCACTGCTAACAGGGTATAATGTGTATTCCCATGAGTATTCTGTAAAATCACAAAGCTCATCATCCTTTGAATAACTGGTATGTTTTCCGAATAAATCGGTGAAACCATACCAAGTTTTTCCGGTGGCAAAGTAAACGTACAAATATTCTGGAGGAACTCCAATAGTTACAGTGTCACCTGCGCGAACATAAAAACTTAATCGTGTTACTCCGGATGTGTTTTTTAATTTAACTACGCAGGATTCACTACGAGGAGCGGTAATGGTGATTTCAGATCCATAAGGATCTTCATTGCCCAACAAAATTGTACCACTTCTTGGTTCTGCGAGCGGTTCTAATTTCTGATCAGGATTGCTCAAGAGATTAGCAATTATTAGAATTCCGCCGATGATTGCTGCTATAATAAGAACCGGTTTTATTGGAAATGAGCGTGTTGTGTTTTTCGTATTGACAGATGGTGTGAAAGTTGCTTCTTGGTAGGGCGGTGCTTCGTAAGCGGCATAATCGGGGTGTTGGGACACCGTATCTTTAGTGAATAAATATGATCTTCGTCTAAAGTATCTAATATTTGCAAACAAAAGCAATAAGCTGGCAATCAGTGAAGCAATAGCGTTTGTGGAGATAGGCAGCTCTGTAATAGCTGAACCTATGAGGGTATATGAAAGCGGCAATATTACTAAGAGAGAGTAAAAGAAGACGACAAATTTAGGGGCATCAGATTCAAAGTTGACTAATTTATTTCTTAAAACGATTGTCAAAATGACTATCACAATCAACAAGAACCCGTATGTCATGTCTAATATTCTTAACCCATTACCGTATTGTAAATAAACTTTTTCAGCGGTAGTGTTACTCCAAACAGTATAAATTGATCCGGTTAAAAATCCCAGACTGCTAATGCTGTTAATGACGGCTCCAGCTATGAGTGCAAAGCTAACAAGAAATGTATACCACATCATTCCGAGAGGTTTTCTTTTTATTTCGGAATGATAATGAGGAGCGTGATTATTGTGCGGATAATGTTTTTGTGTAGTGTTCCGATTGTTCGCGGAGTGGTGTTTTGAAAATTGGAATTCGTTTAGTATCCCGCTATACTGAATGATATACGGATTGTTAATTTGTCTAAGAATACAGTAAATATTAGAGCTGATTGTTGATACGATTTGTGAAAAAAATTGTTGAGGATTTCGCTTTAAGGAGTATGAGGTGATGTTGTCATCAAAGGAGGCTAAGCTGTTGGCAATGCGAAACAAATTGGACATCTCAGATGGAGTATTGAGACTTTGAAAATTGTTGGATAGATTATTCCAATAGTGCTGAAGCTTTTCGTTGACTCTGTTACGCATTGTAGGATCGACCATAAAATCCGGAAATACTTTGCTCAGAGAGTGTGTATAGCATCGCATTATATCTGTGATTAAATTGTACTTATTCAAAGTCCCTTTAAAAGGCAGTAAAAAAGCAGTCCAAAAGAAGGTAAGCGTTGTAATATTTTGTTTGTATCCTGTTTCCATACAAAATTTAATAGCACTGCCTAGAATCTCGTTTGATATATCTTGGGCGGTGTTAAATGTGATTTTTACAGGAGTTTCCGGAGATAAACTCATGATTGAATTCTCCTTTCGAATTTTAAAAGATTAAATTGCTCAGGTGTAAATGTTTTAAGGAAAGCATTGTTGTGAAGCATGAGAATAATTGGCATATTAAAAAGTGCGCAACCGAAGTTGCGCACAAAAAACACAAACTCCGATTTGTTGCTCAACAAACTTATGCGGAAGGTGTGTAACACGCTTACATAACAGGAATTTGTATTTTTATCAAATTCAATATGTAAGCATAACGAAAAAAGCATATCTCTAATTTAAGAAAATACACCTGTTCTTCCGCTAATATTCAGTTTGTTGAGCAATTTCATTATATCACAATATTTGCGCTTTTTCAAGAGAAAATATAAAAAATGGCTTTGTAAATGGAAAGATTTACAAAGCCATTTTCAATTCTTGTTTTTTACAATTTATTTGTTCTCATTATGAACCCCATGAACGGCAAGACCGCCCTCCGAGGTCTCCTTATAAAGGGAGGACATATCGCGGCCTGTGGCGTTCATGGCGCGCACAACGCGGTCAAAGGACATCTTGCGCGTGTCGCACAGGAAGTCCGAAAGTGTGACTGCATTGATGGCGCGCATTGCGGCAACTGCGTTTCGTTCGATGCAAGGAATCTGTACCAATCCGCAGATCGGGTCGCAGGTCAAGCCCAAATGATGCTCGATCGCAATCTCCGCTGCGTATTCTACCTTGTCAAGGCTGAGCCCGAACAATTCTCCAAGGGCTGCCGCTGCCATGGCGCACGCCGTGCCGATCTCCGCTTGGCAACCGCACTCCGCGCCAGAAATCGACGCGTTGGTTTTGATGAGGTTTCCGATAATGCCGCCCCCCGCCAGAGCGCGGATGATCTCCTCGTCCTCAAAGCCGTTTTTGTGTTGTTCGTAATACAGCACCGCGGGAAGCACACCCGACGCACCGCAGGTGGGGGCGGTTACGATATGCTCACCCGATGCGTTTTGCTCGCTCACGGCAAACGCATAGGAGCAGACCAATCGGTTTTCGCGCGTTTCGCTGCTCTCACCCAAGGAGCGGCGGTGATAAAGATAGTTTGCCTTTTTTTGTACGTTCAATCCACCGGGGAGGATTCCTTCGTCGGCAAGCCCACGCTTGATCGATTCCTTCATCGCATCCCAGATCTTTCGCATATAATCCCAGAAATCGGGATCCTCATTTTCCTCGGCAAACTGCCACAGCCGCATCTTTTTTTGCTCACAGTACGCGCGGATTTCTTCCAAAGTCGTCATTTGGTAAAGAAGTCTCGGCGATTCGGGACTATCGCCCAGCACCTGAATCCGACCGCCGCCAACGCTCATCACGCGCATTTCTCCAATTACGCGCTCGTTTGCAAGGGCGCAAAGATCCATCGTGTTTGGGTGCGGGATATCCGAGGTCTCCTCATCAAAGCTGATTTCGCAGGGGCGCGGAAAAAGCGTTTTTCGGATGATGGAATCGGTTCCGTGCCCTCTCCCGGTTTTGGCAAGCGAACCGTACAGTACGACGCGAAAGGCATCGGCACTCGGATATTGTTTTTGAAAGAGCAAGCATGCGCGCTCGGGACCGATGGTATGTGAGCTGGAAGGTCCGCAACCGATCTTATACAGTTCGGTCAAAGACTCCATTCCGGGCAGACGCGGTGCGCTTGCCTGCTCACGGTCATAAAAATTGTAAGACATGGAATTCCCCCTTACTTGTGATATTTCGTGCCCTTGATGATGCTGAAGCTGCGGTAAAGTACCTCAAGGAGCAATACGCGCATCATCTGGTGGGGAAAGGTCAATTTGGAGACCGAAAGGCGCAGATCACATGCAGCCTTGACCTCGGGTGATAGCCCGTGGGAGGAGCCGATGATCAGGCAAATTTTTCCGCTCTCGCTCGTGGCGCGCTCCAAACGTGCGGCGAGTGCTTCGGAAGAAAATTGCTCTCCCTCCACGCAGAGCGCGATCTTGTAAGCTCCTGCGGGAATTGCGGCAAGGATGCGTTTTCCTTCGTCTGAGAGCGCCGCTGAAATTTCCGTTGCGGACGGATTTTCCGACACACGTGCTTCTTTTAATTGCAGAATTTCGGGCTTGCAAAAGGCGGAGAGTCGCTTTTCGTATTCCGCAAGCGCGTCGCGCCAATAGCTTTCCTTCAGGTTTCCCACGGTAATAACAGTTAGGTGGATCATATCGGATTTCCTTTATCAAAGTATCATTTCGGTAATGCTTGAAGGGGAGGCGACCGTGATATGCACGCGGTCGTCGGCAACGGCGGAGAGACATTCGTCAAGCGCCGTGTCGGGGGTGTTGTTTTCCTGACTCAAATGTGCCAGCATCAAGCTCTTTGTGCCGTTTTGGCACAGACGTGCCGCAAAAACGGCACTGTCGGGGTTGGAAAGATGCCCGAGCCTTGAAAAAATGCGTTGCTTGAGATGGTCGGGATATACACCGCACATCAGCATTTCCACGTCGTGGTTGCTCTCTAAAATCACCGCGTCACATCCCATCAGGGCTTCCTCGACCTCGCGTGAAACGTAACCGATGTCGGTCGCGTATCCGATGCGATAAGGGTGTGGGAGCGTGGGATCGTTGATTTCGATCCGATATCCAACCGAGGCGCGGCTGTCGTGTGGGGTAGGAAAGGAGGTGACTGACATGGATCCTACCGTTTCGGTATGGATCGGCGGATGCGTGCACAGGCATTCTGCCAGCGAAGGCTCGGTGTTGAGCTTGTAAGCGCATCCTGCGGGCAGATGGACGGGAATATTGCGTTTTTTTAGAAAAACGGGAAGTGCGCTGATATGATCGTTGTGCTCGTGTGTGACAAAGATCGCGCGGATCTCCTCGGGGCAAACGCCGACCTCCGAGAGTGCTATGGTGAGTTGTTTTGCGTTTTTTCCGGCATCGATCAGGATCGATGCGTTGGGAGTTTGGATCAAAAAAGAATTACCGGTTGACCCCGAATAGAGAGAGAAGATGCGGATTCCGTTCATGAGAAGGTCGCCTCCAACGTGGGCAGGACGAACAGATAAAGCATATCAAAGGCAAACGCAAAGAGAATGGGGAGGATCACCGTCAGCATCCATTTCGATTTTTCAAGGCGTGTGCGGCAATCCTCCAAAAAAGCGAGCTTTTCCTCCCGCGTCATAGAATCGGGAAGCATATCGGGGGTGGCGTCCTTTGCCGCAAATCCGCGGTTGTAAACGATAAAGCCGATGCCGAGCCCGGCTCCCGCCACGAGATAGAGGATGTAGATGGGAAAGCCGTAAGATGCCGCCACAAAATAGAGCGGGATCAAAACGGCGGAATTGCAGAGAAGCAACAACAAGAGCTTCTTTTTTTCGGATGCTTCAAAACGCATAAAAACTCCTTCAAAAAATCGGTAAAACAGATAAAAAGCTCCTCTACGCGGTCGGTTGTCTCGCACAGAGGAGCTGATTTCGGGATGGGATCAGATTTTAACAGCGCCTACGGGGCGGATGCGCAAAACCATGCAACGATCCTTGCCAAGTGCCGCGTTCATTGCAGTGCGGTACGCCTCTACTTCCGCGGAGGGGACGAATGCCTGAATCGTGCCCGCAAAACCACCGCCGTGTACACGCCAAGCCGCGCGCTTGCCCGAGAGCAGACGCTCGGAGAGGCAGAGTGCAAGGGAGACACCTTGCTCGGTGATGTTTTTGGTGGTGTAAACGTTTTGCAGATAGCAGAAGGAGGAACGGCCGGAAGCAAGAACGCCCTCGAAGAAACGATCGAGATCACCGCTCTCCAAAGCCGCCTTCTGGTCGGCTACGCGTCGGTTTTCGGAGAAGAAGTGAAGTGCACGCATGACGGCTCTGTCACCGAATTTCTCGCGCAGAACGGGGATGCTTGCAATGACGTCGGCCTCGCAAACGTCACGCAAAAAGCCCTTGCCGAAATAAGCGGCGATCGACTTCATTTCTGCGGGAACCGATGCGTAATCGTCGGTCAGGTCGGCATGATTGCCGCCTGTGTTGGTAATGCAAAGATGATAGCCTGCGGCGGTGAGGTCGCAGTCGATTTTTTCAATCACGGGAGCTGTGGGATCGTTAAAGTCGATTGCAACGATGCCGCCAACGGCACACGCAACCTGATCCATCAGCCCACAGGGCTTGCCAAAGAACTGATTCTCGGCATATTGCGCGAGCTTGGCGATCTCCACGTTATCCACCTTGCCATCGTTGTAGAGATGGTTGAGAATGTTACCGATCATATCCTCAAATGCGGCAGAGGAGGAGATTCCGGAGCCCTTGAGAACGTTGGAGGTGGTGTAAGCGTCAAAGCCTCCTACGCGGTAGCCTTCCTTACGGAAGCCTGCTACCATACCTGCAATCAGTTCATCGGAGTGCCCCTTGGGGCAAGCGCGGGGAGCGGTAAATTCATCGATGTTGACGATATCCTCGGGGAAGCCCTCGCTCTTGACACAAATCAGATCTCCCTCGCTGGGAGCGGCAACCGCAATGATATCAAGGTCGATAGAAGCGGCAACCACGCATCCGTGGTTGTGGTCGGTATGGTTTCCCGAAAGCTCGCTTCTGCCCGCAACCGAGTAAAGAGCCGCATCGCGGTCGGTGCCGTACATCGATTCAAATGCATCAACGGCGGCGGCATAGCGTGCTTTTTGCGCTTCCAGCGCACTCTCACCGTAAATAAAGGTCAAGCGTTCGTCAAATTTGCCGCCAAGCAATGCGGCTTTCAATTCAGCAGTTTTCATAATAGGATGTACGTTCCTTTCCGGATGATATGCACAAGGTGCAGAAATTACTAACCAATTTATTATATCACATTCTTCTCTCCCTTTCAAGTCTTTTCTTAAAATTATCCCAAAATCAGTAAATATTTTATAATAAGATTTATTCTTATTTTAATAAATCAAAATTTTTTAGAAAAAAAGAAGCAGATTCGGAGAAAAAATCACCAATCTGCCTCTTTTTTGATACAAAAATGTGTCAGAGATCCTCGCGCATTGCGGCAACGATGACGTCGGCACCCGTTCCCAAGAGGTCGCGGATGACTACGTCACCAATGCGTGCGGGGAGTTTTACCGTTGCTTCGTTGATCTCCTTTATGGCATCAAACATCCGTTCCTTGGGGATCGCGCAAGAGGTTTTGACGGGAATGACACCGCCACGCTCGGTGCGTGCGATCGTGGTGAGCGTGCGCATGGGATGCGTACATTCGTCATTTGCGTATTTCTTACCTCGCGGGCAGGTGTTGCCTGTAACAGATGCGACCTCGCCGTTTTCAAGCTCGACCGTCATCCGACAACCCAAGGGGCATACGATACAAGTCAATTCGCGCTTCATGCTTCCACCTCCAGAGAGAAGGAAAGGGAAGTGATCCCCTCCAGATCTGCTTTTCGTAAGGTTACGCTCTCCATTTCGCCCGGAGCAACTCTCGCTTTTTTCTTCGAGAGTACCACGCGTTCACCGTCGCGCACTACGATGCGCGCATTGCGGAATACGTCGGATACGCGAAAATAAACGGTCACGTCCTTTTTTTGCGTAATGCGTTGAGGTACGGTGTAGCGGATGCGCCCGTCGGTTGTGAGCGGAACGTTGATTGCTTCGCCGATCTCTCCCTTAATGTAGGAAGCGGCACTTTTTCCTGCGATTTCTGCTTCCTCGGAGACAAAATCTACCAGATCGTGCACGTGCAAGACGTTTCCGCAGGCGAAAATCCCTTCGGTTTCGGTTTGACGATCCTGATCCACCACGGCACCGTTCGTAACGCGGTCCAACGTGACCGACGCCCCCTTGGAAAGCTCGTTTTCGGGAATGAGACCCACCGAGAGCAACAGCGTGTCGCATGGGATATACTCACGCGTTTCGGGAATGGGTCGGCGATTCTCATCTACTCGCGCAATGGTAACACCCGTCAGGCGTTCTTTTCCGTGAATCTCAACCACGGTGTGCGAGAGGCGGAGCGGAATGTCAAAATCGTTGAGACATTGCTCAATGTTGCGCGCAAGCCCACCCGAGTAGGGCATCAGCTCGCACACGGCGTGCACCTTGGCTCCCTCCAGCGTCATGCGGCGTGCCATGATGAGTCCAATATCGCCCGAACCCAAAATCACAACGTTTTTTCCGGGCAGATATCCCTTGAGGTTGACGTATTTTTGTGCCGTTCCCGCGCTGAAAATTCCTGCGGGGCGCGTGCCTGCGATATTGAGTGCGCCCTTTGCACGCTCACGGCAGCCCATGGCAAGGATAATTGCCTTTGCCTTGATTTGAAAGACACCGTCACGGGCATTGGTGGCGGTAATCACGCGGTCGGGCGTGACGTCAAGCACCATCGTGTCGGACAGGACGGGGATCTTGCGCTCGCGCACTTCTTTTTCATATCTCCATGCGTATTCGGGACCCGTCAACTCCTCTCCAAAGCGATGCAGACCAAAGCCGTTGTGGATGCATTGCTGCAAAATACCGCCAAGACGCGCATCACGCTCGAAAATCAAAAGATCGGAAACACCGCTGTCGTAAGCCGCGATTGCCGCGCTCATTCCCGCGGGACCGCCACCGATGATTGCCAATTCCAGCTCTCTCATTGTGTGCTTCCTCCTTTGATTTTTTTGACGTTGATATAGGATGCGCCACCAAACTTGGTTACGCGCTCGTAGGGAATGTTTTGCTCGTTTGCCAAAAGCTCCACGATATAAGGGGAGCAGAACCCACCCTGACAACGCCCCATTTGCGCGCGTGTGCGACGCTTGACACCGTCAAGATCGCGGGGCTTTGGATTTTGGCGGATGGCGTTGAGGATCTCTCCCTCGGTAACTCCCTCGCAACGGCAGATGATGTGACCGTAGGTAGGATCGCGGCGGATGACCTCGTTTTTTTCCGCAATCGACATTTCACGGAATGCGTGCATTGCCTCGCGGGTGGCGATATAGTCGGTACGCTCGGTAAGCGTCAGTCCGTTCTTTTTGAGCAGCTGTGCTACGTATTCAC
This sequence comes from Eubacteriales bacterium, assembly GCA_045120465.1. Lineage (GTDB taxonomy): Bacteria > Bacillota > Clostridia > Oscillospirales > CAG-272 > UMGS1865. The sequence continues at coordinate 51,256 of JBGVEW010000084.1, read as the reverse complement.
CGATTGCGGGAGCGGAGGAAAGTCCGGGGGACTCGATGCCTGCCACGTTGATAAAGCCGTGGCGCGGATTGTTGATGATAAAATCTCCCGTAGAGCCTACGGCGCGAAGACCTGAAAAAGAGGTGATGGCTTTTCCAAACTGTACGCCTTCCACGTTCTCTCCCGCCTGCTTCATAACCAGCGCAAGTCCGTCCGCAGTGGTGGAGCGGTCGTCCTTATCCTCAATATCAAAGGAAGTGGGGCCCGTCAAAAGATTGCCGTCCACGGTGGGGGAGACGAGGATTCCTTTTCCCATCTTGCTCGGTGTGCGGAAGATGGTAGAGCGAACGAGCGAGCCGCACTCCTTGTCAAGAAGGACGTATTCGCCGCGACGGGGATGTACCGTAAAGCTTTCGTCACCCACCATGCGGGCGATTGTGTCGGAATAAAGACCTGCGGCATTGACCACGTAGTGTGCACAAATCTCTTGTTGCGCGGAGCAAACCGTAAAGCCCTCACTTTCGGTGCGGATAGAGGTGACCTCAAAATCGAGGAAGAGATCGCTTCCGTTGTCCATCGCGTTTCCAATGGCGGCAAGCGTCAATTCGTAAGGGCAAACGATGCTTCCCGTAGGTGCCCAAAGTGCGCAGAGCGCATCCTTTGAAATGTTGGGCTCCATTTGGCACAGTTCCTCGCGCTCCACGATGCGAAGTCCTTTGACTCCGTTGGCGTTTCCACGGGCAAGGAGGGATTCGATCGTGGCGCGATCCTCGTCGTTAAATCCGATGACGAGAGAGCCGTTGTTTTGGTATTTGACACCAAGCTCGAGGCAAACGTCTTTCATCATTTCCGATCCGCGCACGTTGAGAAGCGCTTTGAGAGAGCCTTCCTTTGCGTCAAATCCCGCGTGGACGATTGCGGAATTGGCAGAGCTTGCCCCCATTGCAACGTCATGCGCCTTTTCCAGAATGCAGATTTTGAGTTGATAGCGCGCGAGGGTGCGGGCAATCATAGCTCCCACCACACCGCCGCCGATCACGGCAACGTCATACATATCGGTTACTCCTTTGATAGAATTCACACTTCCTATTATAATCAAATACGCAAAAAAGTCAACAGTGGCAAAAAAATAGATAGATTGACACTGTTTTGATGCGTTTTTTTCAAAAATGCGCAAAATTGAATAAAAATGCATCTTTTAAAAATAAAAATTCATTTTTCCAAAAAACTCTTGACAAATACGCAAAAATCGTGTATAATGTTAGCATCAAAACCGATGAGAAAGAGTAGTAGCAGGGAAGTCCATGCTCCAAAGAGAGCCGCAGGCGGTGAAATTGCGGTGGGCGCGGTCCTGTGAATGGGCTTTCGAGGGCAAACCGAACCCCAAAGGGCAGTAGGATTTGACGGGACGCTCCCGTTATCGGGCGACGCATATGATCGTATGCGAAAAAGCGGAAACAGTTGTTTCAATCAGGGTGGCACCGCGAACTTGTTCGTCCCTTATATCCGAGAGGATAAAAGGGCGTTTTTTGTTTTTTATCGAAAGGAGTATAAAATCATGGAAAAACGTGAGATCCCTTACAAAATTTATTTGGAGGAGCAGGAGCTTCCAAAGGCGTGGTATAACGTGCGCGCCGATATGCAAAAAAAGCCCGAGCCGCTTCTCGATCCCAAAACCTGTCAGCCCATTCAAGCCGAGGAGCTGGGCAAGATTTTTTGTGAGGAGTTGGTCAAGCAGGAGCTCAACGATACCGACGCGTATATTCCGATCCCGCAGGAGATCATCGATTTTTATAAAATGTACCGTCCCGCACCGCTGATCCGCGCGTACTGTCTGGAAAAAAAGCTGGGCACCCCCGCGCATATTTATTATAAGTTCGAGGGCAACAACACCAGCGGAAGCCATAAGCTCAATTCTGCCATCGCGCAGGCGTACTACGCAAAGCAGCAGGGACTCAAGGGCGTTACCACCGAAACGGGAGCGGGACAGTGGGGCACTGCGCTTTCCATGGCGTGTTCTTATTTTGGTCTGGATTGCAAGGTGTTCATGGTCAAATCCTCGTATGAATTAAAGCCCTTCCGCCGCGAGGTCATGCGTACCTACGGGGCAGAGGTAACCCCCTCGCCCTCTACCACCACCAAGGTAGGACGGCAGATTCTTGAGGAGTTCCCCGGAACGACGGGAAGCCTTGGTTGCGCCATTTCCGAGGCGGTTGAGGAGGCGACGAGCCGCGAAGGATACCGCTACGTGCTGGGAAGCGTGATGTCTCAGGTCATGTTGCATCAGTCGGTGATCGGTCTTGAAACCAAAGCCGCGCTGGATAAATACGGTATCAAGGCGGATATGGTCATCGGTTGTGCGGGCGGCGGATCGAATCTCGGAGGACTGATTGCGCCCTTTATGGGAGAGCAGCTGCGCGGTGAAGCCAAGTATCAGTTTATCGCAGTTGAGCCCGAAAGCTGCCCGTCTCTCTCGCGCGGAAAATACGTGTATGACTACTGTGACACGGGTCGCGTTTGCCCCTTGGCAAAAATGTACACCTTGGGCAGCGGCTTTATCCCTGCGGCAACGCATGCGGGTGGACTCCGTTACCACGGTATGAGCTCCACCTTGTCCGAGCTGTACGATCAAGGGCTGATGGAGGCGAGAACCGTTAAGCAGACCGAGGTTTTTGCGGCGGCAGAGTATTTTGCAAGAATCGAGGGCATTTTGCCTGCCCCAGAAAGCGCGCACGCCATTAAGGTTGCCATGGATGAGGCGATCAAGTGCCGTGAGACGGGAGAGGAAAAGGTCATCGTGTTCGGTCTTACCGGTACGGGATACTTTGATATGATGTCTTATGAAAAATTCCACGACGGCAGAATGACCGACTATACCCCCACCGACGAGGAAATTGAAAAAGCCCTTTCGAAAGCACCCAAGATTTGATCCATGTTCGCACAAACCCGCAAGTAAAAGTTTTGATCAAACTTTTTCAAAAGTTTGCGGTTTCCAAAGGCGGAGCCTTGGTCGCGCGTCGCAACGCGCGAAACTCCCTTATACGGCGTTTTCTTTTGAAAACTTTTCTTTTGCGCCTGCGGTGTCAAAAGAAAAGTGGCTGACAAATTTTGCTGATACAAAACCTCATCCAAAAGCACGCCCGACGGGCAGACGTCTTAACAACGTCCACCCGTCGGGCGTGTGCGTTTTGAAAAAGCGCAATTGGGAGAGGTCAATCCTCTGTAATTTCGCAGTTTTGAATTGCAAAATCCAAAAACAAATTGATCAATTCGTTTCGTGAACGGTTGGTTTGTGCCGCGATGCGTTCCAAATCCTCTACGGTTTCATCTTTTACGCGAATCGAAAACACCTTATATCCATCTTCGCCCTTTAACGGCTTTTTGGGAATAATCAGCTTTTTCATATCACACCTCACAATACTGTCTTTTATGTTCATTATATCTTGACAAGTATGTTTATTATATGTTATAATATGTAACATAAAAAACAAAATTCGACAATGTGATAATAATGATCGCTTCGCGTCAAAAACAAGAACTTTGTAAACGCAATTTTGCGATCAAAAATGATGAAAGAAGGATTAGAGAGATGGACAACCTTGAAAACAAAGCAACGGACGTGCAGGAAGAAACGGCAGAGGCTGTTGAAGAAGCCGAAACGGTCGAAGAGGAAGTCTGCGAAGGAGCAGAACCCGCCAAAAAGAAGGGATTTTCCGCTGCGTTTTCGGCTTTTGCACACAAGACCGCTGATTTGAGCAAAAAAGCCGCGGACGGAATGCAAAAAGGCGCAAAAGCACTTTCCGAAAAAATGAAGCAGGAGAGCTATGACCGCCGCAAGAAAAAGTATAACCCCATTACGATGAAGGAGTTCAGGAGTAAGAGCTTCAATTTGCCGAATATCATCAAGATCGTGGACGATGCTGTGCGTCGTGATATCGACGTTTGCGAGGGAGCGATTGGGTGGTTGGAAACAGAGAATGGAACAGAGGTGTTGTGCTTATATGATGAGGTGGTACAGGATAGCGGAATTGAATTTTTGCCAACGGTGGGATGTGATCAAGTATACTATGTTGATCATTTCGATCGTAGCAGATTTATTCAAGTGGAAAGCATTTTCGAACGCTCCCACAGTGAACGCCTTGCCGAATTGGAGAGAATTGCATATTCACTCGGGGCAAAAAGTTGTTTGATCGAAATTGAATATGCGGATACAGAAACGATTAGCACGAGCAGATCTGCCGGTTTAACACACTCTTTCTCCACAACTGTAAAAAAAGATGAAAATGGTGGAAAACGCGAAAATGAGCAAAAAATATCGGTTGGAATTGATAATAGCCGTTCCTCGGCAAATTATAGAAGCGGCAAGGCAAGAACTTATTTCAGCGGAAGTGCAGAGCCCGTTCGACCTGAATTGAAATGGTTTGCAAAGGATGAGAGCATTAAGGGGTTGATCGAAATGCGATGCTCGTCCGGAAATTCGATTCGCTCCAGAACATTGGTATTGGCGGGATCGACTTCTGCCACGATGTCTTACCAAATTGCTTGTTCAATTGATGCGTGGCTGAAAGCTGGTGCGACTAAAAAAATTCAAAGTAAATTTTCCATGGCAACCAAAGCTATGCGCGAAAGCAACAGCAAGCTGATTTTCGACGTAGAATTTGAATAAATCCGGTCGAATTCAATCCAACTTGCGCGAAGCGCAAATTCCCCCGCCGTAGGTGTTGTCAAGACACCGAGGGCGGGGGAATTCCCGTTCCGACAAAGGTTCTTGGAGAGGGAGGTGTGGGGGGGGGGGGCTTGTGCAAACACCCCATCCCCCTCCACGATCTTTTTCATCATAGATTATTTGTTAATAATCGTAACTCCCACAGGAGCGATGCCGGCTTGCTCATAGACGATTGCGTTGATTTGTGCAATTTGTGCGGGCAGGAGCTCGTCGGCACTGACGATAATGCTTGCCGTGTCACCGTTGAGAACCGCAACGCATTGGTCAAAGCCTTTGGCGGTGATGAGCGACTCGATGTTTGCTTCCTTTTGAATCTCATCCGCAATAGCGGCAATGTCTGCCAAGGCTTCGGTTTTTGCGGTTTCGGTAGAGTCGGCACTGTCAACCACGGCTTGAAGTACTTCCAGTGCTTCGTCGCGTGCGCGTTGACGGCTGACCTGCGTTGCCGAAAAATAGGTGTCACTCGCGTCCTTGTTTCCGTCGGTGTCGGAGTTGCCGTTGTTCAAGTCCCCCGAAACGTTGCCGCTGGGTTGGTCGTATCCATCGTATCCGTTGGGCGTTGCGGACGAGAAGAGAACGAAATTGAGAACCACCGCCGCCGCAATGAGGACTACGGCAGAGGCGATGATTAGATTCCGCTTTCCGATTTTTTCAATCACGGTTTTGAATTTGTTGGTCGAGGTGACCTCGGTGAGCTCGGTAGATTGCTTTTTCATGGTAAAAACCTCCTGTTTTTCTGTGTTACAAGACTATGCGAGAGGGAAACAGAATATGCAGGGAAAAGAAAAAGAGTGTGTGCTTGATACGCGAAATCCCCAAAGCCTTCCCCACGAGGGGAAGGTGGCACCGTGAGGTGACGGATGAGGTGTAGCCGTTGCAAACGGCGTTTAGAGGGAGGCGGATGCCTTTATAGAAAGGAAAAGGAGTGAGCACACAATGCGTTTTTGCATTTTGTGCTCACTCACACGTTTCGATTGATTTAAATCAAGCTCTCCAAAAGTGCCTTTGCCGATAGAATGTCTTTGGTTTGTTGCTCACCGCTGATCTCACGCTCAATGGTGATATAGCTGTCGTAGCCCAATTCCTTCAGTCTCGCAATCAGGGCGGGGAAGTTGACTCTGCCCTCTCCCAAGGGAGTCTCTTTTCCGAGAGCGTGTCCGTCGGTGGGGTAAAGACCGTCCTTTGCGTGTACGTCGCGCACGTATGTGCCGATGGTGTCAAGCGCATCCACGGGATTTGCCTTTCCGTAGAGAATCAGGTTGGCGGGGTCGAGATTGATACCGAGGTTGTCCAGCCCTACGTCCTGCATCATGCGGAGCAGAGTGATCGGGGTCTCCTGACCGGTTTCAAACAAAAAATACTGTCCGTTTGCCTTGGCGTATGCCGCCACCTCACGAATGGCGTAAAGGACACCGTGATAGCGTTCGGTGGTGGGATCCTCCGGGATAAAGCCTGCGTGCGTTGCAATTTGGGAAACACCCAGCTTTTTGGCAAAATCCGAGCCCGCCTTCAAATCCTGAATTCTTTGAAAACGATATGCCTCGGGTACCAATCCCAAGGTGTGCTGACCTTCGTAAAAATTCCAAAAGCCTCTGCCCGACCAACCCGTCCAAAGGGTGGAAACGGTAACACCGTATTCTGCGCAGGCTGCTTTGATACGGTCGGCGTTTTCATCGGTATAGCAACCCGTATCCCAGCATGAGATCTGGCAGAAGGAAAAGCCCATATCATGGACCTTTTTGATTTTTTCAACAATGTCGGACTGTGCGTTGAGATTGACGAGAACTCCAAGTTTCATAACGAATACCTCACCTGTTTGTTATTGGAAGAAAAAGGGAATCTTTTCGCCGCCGCGGTCGGCACTTTCACGCAATGCTTCGATCAGCTTTACGGTCGTGCACGCACTTTCGGGCGAATTGACGGTGTTGGGAAGCTCCTCTGCGATGGTCTTTGCAAAAAAGGCGATCTCTTCTGCGTAGCAGTCCCCCGAAATGTCGGGCAGATCCACAGGAGCTTCATTCTCTTTATAGAGGACTGCGTGTCCGTCGGGGGCACGTAGGATGGTCGCGTTTTCAAAGACTGCGCGGAAGTCGCCAACAAAGGGAGTGCCGCGCGTCTCGTCCCAGGAGCCGTTGATCGAAACGATCGTGTCCTTGTAGAACAGACGGGTGTTTTCCCATTGCCAACGCGTTTCTCCGTCGTATGCCACCGTACTGACCGCTTCCGGTTCTCCCAAGAGGAAGCGTGCCATGTCAACGTCGTGAATGTGCATATCCAGAATACAACCGCCGCTCCTGTTTGTGTCACGGAACCATTGCTCAAACCCCCAGATGGGAAGGGCACTCAGGCGGCTCATGGTCAACGTCTTAAGCTTTCCGTATTCACCGCTTTCCACCGCATTTTTTAAATGCAGATACGGAGAATCGAATCGCAGACATTGCGCGATCATCAGCTTTTTGCCGCACTCGTTTGCAGTGGCGATCATTTCTTCACAATCTGCGGAGCAGAGTGCCATCGGCTTTTCACAAAGCACGTGCTTGCCTGCGCGAAGCATTTTTACCGTATATTCCTTGTGCAGGTAGGTGGGAAGGCAAATGTCTGCCATATCAAACTCCTCGTTGGCAAGAAGCTCGTCAACGCTGGAGTAGGTGTGAATATCCGCAGAAAGCGTAACGGGCTCGGTTGAGGTGTTGATCTTGATCTGTCGTGTCATTTGCTCGGGAACGATGTCGCACACCGCTACCAAAGAGAGATAAGGGTGGCTTTTCAGCATCGCTTGATAGCCCGAATAGTGGGCGCGGGCAATGCCTCCAAATCCGATCATAGCAATTTTTACTTGGTTCATGGTAAATATCCTTTCTTACGTATTTATGTAATCCGTTATAAGTTTCATTGCCGCGCGCACACCCGTTGAGTAGTCCTCGCGGTGAGAGTTTTCCAAGGCGATTGCTCCCGTATAGCCCGATTCTTTTAGGAGGTTCAGGCAGGTGACGGTGTCAATAAAGCCTTGACCGATTACGGTGTCGCGGATGATTCGTCCGCCGCGTGTTTTGCAGGCACCGACTTCGTCGGGGGTACAATCGATATAGTCTTTGAGGTGAACGTGGGCAAATTCGGATGCGAATTCGCGGAAGAAATCGACGGGGGATTCGTCAACGAACAGTACGTTTCCAATATCGCCGCAAATACCAACGGTCGGCTCCTCTGCCTTGACCGCGCGATAAAAATCGCCAAAGCCCTTGACTCCGTTAAAGTAGAGTCCTTGATCCTCGTAAATGCAACGGATGCCGAGTGAGGCGGCGTATTTGGCAACTCGAACGACCGCAGGCAGGAGCGTCGTGAGCATTTCGTTATAGGGAAGGGGGGCTTGATCGGTGCTCAGGGTAATCGTGTGGTGCAAAAAGGGAGATCCGAGTGCGGCGGCATACTCTGCGTATTGCATCAGTAGTTGTTCCGCATCGTGATTGATTCCGTCTGCGGAGTTGGGGTCGTATAAACAAACCGCAACCGAATAGCACGCCGTATGCAAGCCGCAATTTTCCAAAACGTTGCGAAACCGCTTTGCGGTTTCAACGTCGGTAACGGTTTTGACCCAATTCTTGCTTGCAAAATCAAAAAATTCGACCGAGGAAAATCCCAAACGCTTGGCATACTCTGCGGCGCGTTCGATGCCTTGCTCTTTTACCGCAAGGCAAAATTTTGAGTACATGGAAACGTCCATTACATGCTCCTTTTTAACGAGAGATAGCTTCAGTATAGCATATGCAGAGACAAAAAACAAGAGTTTTGTGTGCTTTTTTCGAAAAATAAAGCAATGGCTGAAAGGAGCTTGAAATTTTCTTTTTCGGAGCTGCGCATCTTGTTTTTTTGATTGAAATGTGATACAATGAGAGTATCACTTGCTGGGAGGCAAAAAATGCAAATTTGCTCTGTTGATCAATTAAAATCCGTTTTTGAAACCAAGGATCTTACCGAGTACCGTTCCATTCCGTTTTGGTCATGGAACAACACCTTGGAGATTTCCGAATTGCTCCGCCAGATCGACGACATGAAGGCGGTCGGAATGGGCGGTTTTATCATGCACGCGCGCATTGGGCTCAAGGATGAATATATGGGCAAGCACTGGTTCGATTGTATTGAGGCTTGTCTGGATCATGCAAAAAAGCTTGGCATGAGGGCGTGGATCTATGACGAAAACGGTTGGCCCAGCGGCTTTGTCGGCGGAACGCTGCTCTCCAAAACGGAATTTTTGGCACAGTATCTCGAGTATGAGGTCAAACCCGAATTTGATCCCGAAGCCTTTGCGGTCTATCAAAGGAGGGGTGCGGAGTACGCGCGGATCGAAGCGCCTGTAAAGGGACTTGCGGAGTATCATTGCGTGTACCGCCGATACAGCCCCGCCAATACCGATATTTTAAACCCCGAGGTCGTATCTGCTTTTATCGAGCAAACGCACGAGGAGTATTACAAACGCTTTGCCAATCGTTTTGGCAAGGAGCTGGTCGGCTTTTTTACCGATGAGCCGCAGTTTTACCGCTGGGCAACTCCGTATAGCCCATGGATCGCGCAGGCATACGAACAGGAGTGCGGTGAGGACGTGCGCAACGGCTTGATCTACCTCTTTACACGCGACGAGGTGGGAATCCCGTTCCGCGTGCGCTACTATACCGTGACCAACCGCCTCTATACCGAGAATTTCTATAAACGTCTGTACGATTGGTGCGAGGAGCACGGATGCCTCTTGACGGGACACAGCGTAGAGGAATCGACACTCTATGCCCAGATGATGGGTGGGGCAGGCGTGATGCCGTCCTATGAGTACGAGCATATCCCCGGGGTGGATTGTCTTGGGAGGGATTGGAACAGCACGCTGATGCCGATGCAGGTGGGAAGCGTGGCAAGCCAGCTGGGAATCAAGCAGGTACTCACCGAAACCTTTGCTTGCTGCGGACACGATACCACGCCGCAGGAATTGAAAAACGTAGCGGAATTCCAGTATTTCCACGGTGTCAATCTGATGTGTCAGCATCTGTTTCCGTATTCTCTTTCGGCACAGGGCAAGAGCGACCATCCCCCCGTGTTCTCGCGTCAGAACAATTGGTTCGAGCAGTTCCGCACCTTTAACGAGTATTTTACGCGCCTGGGTTATCTTGTGGCAAACACTGAGGAAACGGTCGATCTGCTCCTGATCCATCCCATGCGTGCGGTTTACACCGACTATCTGTTCGGACATTACGGTGGGGAATTGCAAGAACGCTTTGAAGAACTGATCTACGGCACCTTCCGCAACAAGGGAATTCGCTTCCATTTGGGGGACGAAAGCATTTTGGCGCGCCATGCAACCGCTGACGGAGATACGCTCACGGTTGGAAAGTGCAAATACACAACGGTCGTGATTCCCGATATGAAAACGATCGCCTCCTCTACGGTCGAGCTTTTAAAACGGTATCAGGGCAAGCTTCTTTGCATGGGAACGCTTGATCGCATAGACGGTGTTCCCGCCGACGTTCCGCTTTCTTCCAATATTACTTTGGAGGACGTAATCGCAAACGCGGGCGTTTCCTTCCGATGTGACGCGGGCAGAGTCGATATGACCACCCGTCAAGGAGAATTGGGAGAGTATCTCTTTATCAACAATCTCTCCCGCACCGAGAGCGGTACCTTTACGGCAAAGGGCATGTCGGGGCAATACCGTGCCTTGGATCTGTTGACGATGGAACGTAAAAACGTTACGGATACCGTAACGCTCGATCCCGCAGGCAGCTTGATCCTCGTTCGGGATCCGAATGCGCGTGAGGAGCAAAAATATTGGGCGGAGGAACCGCTCAAATCGCACTTTGAGGTCTCCCGAGTTACCGAAAACATCTTGGTGCGCGATTTTGCGCAGCTTTCCTTTGACGGTGAGAATTATGGCGAGAAATTGCATCTGCAACGCATTTTTGAGGACCTTTTGCGCCTTGATTATCGCGGACGCATCTGGATCAAGCAGACCTTTACGGTCAAGGATCAAATGCCTCTGACTCTGATGATGGAAAAGGGAAACAACCTCTGTGCCACGCTCAATGGGTATCCCGTGGAGTTTGTGCAAAGTGCATTCGATATCCTTTTTATGGAAGCGGATATCACGAATGCCGTCAAAACGGGCGAAAACGTTTTCGTTTATTCGGTGGATTACTACCAGCACGAGGGGGTCAATTTTGCGCTCTTTGATCCGCATGCCACCGAGAGCCTTCGCAACTGCCTCTATTACGACACTCATCTGGAGCCCATTTTCATCAAGGGCGAATTCGTTTTGGACGCGGAACATACGATCTGCCCCAAAACGACGTTGCCCCCCATCACCGATCGAATGTTTGAGGTGGGATATCCCTTCTTTAAGGGGAAATTGACCTACACGGGGGCTTATACCTATGATGGACACGGCGCGCGCGTGTTGGAGCTGCGAGGCAGATTTTTAGTTGCTGAGGTTACGGTCAACGGAAAAAGGCGTGACTTTGTGTTCGACACCAAGGCGGATATCACCGATCTGTTGGTGATCGGAAAGAACGATATTACCATCGTACTGCGCTCAAGCCTGCGCAATATGTTTGGTCCCTTCCATCAAATCAACGAGACCTTTAACCGTACCCGCCCCTTGGATTTTACCTTCCGCGGACAGTGGAACGGTGGTGTTGCTCCCGAATTTACACCGACGTATCACAGTGCTCCGTTCGGACTTTCCGATCTCGTAATGAACTGTGAGGACCGTTTGATCCGCGTGAAGCACGAGAGAAATTTAGTGTATGCAACCGAGGTGCCCGCGGCAATGAAGGAGCATATGAAGCCCTATCTCACCAAGCTGCAGAGCTATCCCAAGCTTGCAAAAATGTACGAGAACGGATACTTACACACCGCGCACACAGTGCTCGACCGTTGCGAGGACGGTACGTATTTTTTGGTCAGCGGTGATATTCAGGGGATGTGGTTGCGCGATTCTTCTACGCAGGTCACGCATTACACACCGATCGCGCAGGACGATGAGATCGCATCCATTATCGAGGGCGTTTTGCGCCGTCAGTTCCGATACATTACCATCGATCCTTACGCAAACGCCTTTAACCGCGACCCGAACGGAAACGGACATATTGATGACGAGCCTCTCCAAAGCGTTTGGGTATTTGAACGAAAATACGAGATCGATTCGCTTTGCTATCCCATTCGCTTGCTCTATCTCTATTGGAAGCATTCGGGAAGGGAAGAATTGATCCGTGAATCCTTGGAGACGGTTGCGCGAGAGATCCTTAAGGTCTGGAGAACCGAACAGCATCACATGGAACAATCGCCCTACCGCTTTATTCGTCAAAATCCGCCGGTGCCGTGGGATACCATTCCCAATGAAGGGATGGGAACGCCCGTTGCTTATACGGGTATGACGTGGAGCGCATTCCGTCCCAGTGACGACGGCTGCAGCTACGGATACCTCACCGCTTCCGAGATGTTTGCCTCCGTGGTGCTTTCTTACATGGCGGAAATGCTACAGACCGTTCTTGGCAACCGTGAAATGGCAAAGGAATGTCTGGCACTCAAGGCGGATATCGACGAGGGGATCCGCAAGTATTGCATCGTAGAGCATGAAAAGTACGGTAAGATCTACGCGTGCGAGACCGACGGTATGGGACACTACTCCCTGATCGACGATGCCAACATTCCCAGCTTGCTTTCCATTCCGTATATCGGCTATGCGACGGTAGATGACGAGATCTATCAAAACACGCGGCGTTTCCTTCTCAGCTCCGACAATCCCTTTTATTTTGAGGGAACGGCGGCAAGCGGAATCGGCTCGCGTCACACGCCCGACGGATATATCTGGCATATGGCAATGGTCATGCAGGGAATGACTTCGAGTGATCCCGAGGAGAAGCGCAAATTGCTTCATCTGATTGCCACGACCGACGCGGGGACGGGTTACTTGCACGAGGGCTTTGATGCCAACGCGCCCGAAAACTACACGCGCGATTGGTTTACCTGGCCAAATTCCCTTTATGCTGAGTTTATTGAGCAATGCATTGATGAAGGAATTCTCTGATCACAAGACAACGCGCGCGCTTGCATTGCAAGCGCGCGCGTTGTCTATGTTAATTTTCAAATCCGCCGCCTTCAATATATTCCGCAATCAGATCTCGCGCAAAAATATCGGGGGCAAGCGTCGCCACAATTGTCAGCCCGTTGGGGGCGTATTGGGCAGTGTAGCTATCTACGATCACGTAATAGGTTGCGTTGGGGTTAATGGCGTTGAGGTTGTTTTTGATGGATTGACCGTATTCGCCGCAATAGATGTGATAGCTTCCGCTTGAATTCAAGAATTTGGATCTGAGCTTTGAGCCGCTCACGGAACAAAGCATAATGGGGTTGTCAAAGGGGAAGATCATTTGAACGTCGGAGTAGGTCACGTCACCGGTGTACAGGTTATAGGGGCTGCGTGCTTGGAAAAATCCACCGCCCGAAACGATCGCATAGTCCTCTCCCCATGTTTGCACACCGATCTCATAATAAAGTCTTGCGGCAAGGTCGCACAATTCGTCCGAATCACGGTATCTCGGATTGTAACCGAGTACGCGGCGCGTGGGAGCAATCAAGGAATCGTATTTGAGCAGCAGTGCCTCCACGATCGCATCGTCCGCAAGACTTGCATAGGAGGTGTGCTTGACCTGCTCTGCCGTGCTGACCGAGGAGGTATCGTTGACAAAATTGATCTCTACCTCTGCGTGCGTAATACCGTCCTTGTTGTCGCCGCCGCCTTGCAGGTGATAAACGCCGTAGGTATCACGCAAAACGTAGCTTTTGTGCGTATGCCCTTCAAATACCATGTCCACGTGTCCGTCGCGCGAGAGCGAGGGATCGTAGTAGGAGGACAGCGCGGAGGACGCGATATCCTTGGTGGAGGAAGAAGAGCTTCCGTGACCGTCATGGAGCGAATAAACGATATAGTCCGCGCCATTCTCGCGCAAACGCTTTGCTTCTTCTGTCACCAAAGCGGTCAGTTGCGCACCGGTTTTGAAGTAGATTCCCTCAACCTGATCCGAGGAAATACTGGAATAACAATCTCCGATGGCACCGATAATGCCAATCGTCAGGTTTCCACGCTCGACCAATACGGAGGGCTGACAGTAGTCCGCGCGCTCGTTGGTGTCGCGCTCGTAAACGTTGATGGCGAGAAGGGGGAACTCTGCAATCGCAACGTTTTCCTTTATGTGTTCCTTACCCCAGTCAAATTCGTGATTTCCAAGCGTCATGGATGCAAAGCCGAGATCGTTCATCCAATCGGTAATGATGGCTCCGTGCGTCACGTTGGATTCCGAGCTTCCTTGCCACATATCTCCCGAGGAGAGGAGGATCGTAGCCTCGTTGTTTTGGATGGAGGTGCGCAGATAGGTGGTCAATTCGTCAACACCGCCCTGTGCGTCGGAGTCGTCGAATTTTCCGTGCAGATCGTTGATGGCGTAAAGATCCAGCGTTACGGTTACGTCTGCGCGGCAGATATCGCAAATCCCGTTTTCGTTTTGGTCAACGTGATCCTCCTTGGTTTTGCAGGCATTGGATGGATGAGACGGGGTAGGATTCCAAAACGCAGTCGTGGTTTCGGTTTCCCCGGAGGGGGAGATCATGACACAACCGCTCAACAGTTGCACAAGGAGCAGCAGGACTGCCGTGTAGGTGAGTACGTTCTTTTTCATAAAAACCTCCGTATTACGTATGGGGGAGCTGTTCGGCAAGATTGATCAGCTCCAAGCCGTTTTTGAGTGCATAGGCTGCGGTATATGCGGTTCCGCCTCCGTGGGAATGCTTTAAAAAAGCGATGCAAACGTTTGCGCCGTCCACCAAAGCGCGATTCCGCATCTGCAACACACCGTTGCGGTAAAAGGGACTGACGTATCGGACGAGATCTGCTTGCGCCAGAATCTGTTCGTAAAGGCGAGCGTCCGAAAACGTCCAATCTTTGGTTTGCGTGGGGCAAGGAAGGATCAGCTCCAAACGGATATTGGGGTACTCGCGTCGCAGGGAGAGCACCGAGAGTGCCGCTACGGTATCAAATCCCAAAGCACCTCCGGTTCGGAAATGTACCGCGCCGTTTTGGATCTGCTTTTCGATTTCTTTGCGCAACGCATCCATCAGAGGTGCGTATTCTGTATCCGCAATCTGTCGGTGCCCGGTAAAACAGACGGTTTTTTCCATTTGGCACTCCTTTCCGTTGGTGTGCTGTTTCACAATATTATAACATACTTTTTCCCAAAAGGAAAGGGGGAATTTTGAAAAAGCGACAACGTTTTTTCAAAAAAAGCGTAAAAATTGCAAAAAATCGTATGACAAAGCCTGACGTCAGATGACACAATCCGAAAGGCTTTCCGATATTTCTTTTCGTCACTCCCGAAAAGGTACGCAAAAGCACCACGTTTTGCTATCCGTCCACTAAAAAATCAAAAAAAACGCATCCGCCGTTTCGACTTTTTCTGCGCGGGAAAGAGGATAAAATATCCTTGGAACACAAAAAAAAGGAAGGTGGATAAAACTTCATGCAGGAAGAAAAAATCAAACGAAGCAATCGAGAACGCAAAACCGAGGACAAGTCCCACAGCGTGTTCAGGTGGCTTATGGCGGCAGGAATCGAGGTGTTGTGGGGGAGTGGCGCGTGGCTTTTGGGGCAGGCACGGATGTTGTTTGGAAGCTATCCCTTGGGGTTGGCGCTTCTCTGTGCCTCCCCGCGGCATACGGTATCGATTCTGATCGGGCTGGTCATCACGACCATGAGTAATCTGCGTGATCCGATCGTGTACGTCTGTACCTATTTCGCTGCGGCACTGATCCGTGTTTTTGCGGGGATGTTGTTGGATCCCCCAAATGCCGGATTCGAGCTTCCCGAAGCGTTGCGAAAAAAGCTTGCGGAGCATCGGAGCGAATCGAGCGGAGACGAGGAAAAAAAGCAGCTCTTTTTCCGTTTCCGACGGCGCGAAGGAGCGGAAGAAGAACAAACGGGCTTTCTTGCGCAAATTGGGAATCTGTTCAACGAGAGTATTTGTCTGCGCATGGCAACTGCGGCGGTTGCATCTCTTATCATCAGCCTGTACTACGTAATTTCGGGTGGATTTTTGTATTACGATTTTTTTGCCGCAGTATTTTCGGTGGTGCTCGTACCGGTGACGGTATTGATCTTTGCGGTTTCGTTTGAGGAAAAGCAGGAAATCGTCTGGCTTAAGCATTTGTCCAATGGTGCGTTGCTTTTTTGTGCGGTGTTTGCCGCGCAAACGGTTACCATGCTCTCCTTTCCGCTCGCGCCAATGCTTGCACTTTATCTCACACTCACCGCTTGCCATACCCGAGGCGCGATCCTCGGAATCGGCACCTCCGTCATCGTTGGGGTGGCGTATTCTCCTATTTACGCGCCCGCTTATCTGTTGGCGGCACTTACGTATCTTTTTTTGCAGAATCAAAAAAAGGAGGGAAGCGGTGCGTTTCTTTCCTGCATTGCCATGCTTACTTGGTCGGTTTACGTGGGCGGAGCGGAAAAGCTGCTCTCTTTGCTCCCTGCCGCGCTGATTGCGGGGGCGGCATTTACCGTTACCGTCCGTATTCTGTTAAAGCCACCTGCAGAGAATGAGGAAGCGACGGTAGAAGCGGAGCCCGTGGCAAGGCGTATGGAACGCAAGCGGCATCAGGATGCCAACGAGCGTTTTCGCGGAATTTCGGAGGCGTTTACCTCGCTCTCGGAAATGTTTTACAATTTAAGCGATCGCTTCCGTCGTCCGGGTACGTTGGATCTGCGACGGTTGTGCGACGATTCTTTCGACGCATTTTGCGCGGATTGTCCCAACAAGGGGATCTGTTGGGGCTTGGAGTATTCCGAAACACTTTCCAACGTCAACGAATTGATCGCGGCACTCCACACTCGCGGCAGAGTCACGGGGGAGGAGTTGGGGGAGCATCTTTTACATCGCTGCAGTCGTGTGGAAGGAATTTTGGAACGCATTAACCGCGATTGTGCGCGTCTTACGGGGGAAATGCTCCGCAATAATCGTACCGAAATTTTTGCGATGGATTATGAATCCGCCGCCAAGATCATCAACGATGCCTTGGAGGAGGACGATGGGGAATACCGTTTTGACCCGGAGCTGGAACGCAGGATCTCCGAGTATCTGGGGGATGCAGGGGTTTTGGCAAGCGGTGTGAGCGTACACGGAAACCGCAGACGCAGAATCTTGATTCGAGGAGTGGAGATCGAGCATGCCAAGGTCACGTTTGAAACCATGCGATCGGATCTTGGGGAAATGTGTAACTCCGAGCTTGATAAACCGATCTTTGAGGTGGAAAACAATCTCAGCACGATGATTTTGCAAGCCAAACGCAAAATTGCGGTCACGGGGGCTCAAAACAACGTTTCTGCCGACGGAGGTGTCAGTGGGGATAGTGTCAATCTTTTTTCCAACAAAAAGGACTATTTTTACGCGCTGATCAGCGACGGAATGGGAGCGGGGAAGGAAGCGGCGTTTACCTCCACGCTTTGCTCGGTCTTTATGGAAAAAATGCTCCGCGCCGGCAACCGTGCGGGCACGTCCTTGCGGATGCTCAATCACATGATCGCGTCAAGGGGAGCGGACAGCACGCGTGAATGCTCCTCCACGATCGATCTTTTGGAGCTGGATTTGATGACGGGAGAGGGCAATTTCATCAAAAGCGGTGCCGCGCCCAGCTTTGTGATCCGCGGGGGTGTGGTGCGTCGCATCCAAGCGGGAACGGTTCCCATCGGAATCCTTTGCACGCTGGATGCGGAGGAGTGTCGCTTTGATTTGCGTGAGGGGGATACCGTTGTAATGATCAGCGATGGAATTTTGTTGGCAGATCCCGAATGTGAGTGGATCACGTCCTATCTTGCAAGTGCCGAAGGATTAACGCCGGAGGAGATCGTCTATCATATCTGTTTGCGTGCCGCCGAACGCGAGGAGCATGACGATTGCTCCGCAATCGCACTCCGAATCACGCGCGCGGAGGAATAAAAAAACGGGAGGAGCTTTTTTAAGGCTCCTTCCGTTTTCATCGATACAACCGAATTTACATAAGAAAAAACATAAAAAACATAGAAAATGCGCGAAAAATATGATATACTTATTCTATAAACTTTATTTGTATTGTAGAGCGTATTGCGTGGGGCTGATGCCAAAGTGTTTGGTAAAGGCAGTGCGAAAATGTTTGAGATCCGAAAAGCCCGCATTGGCGGCAACCTCCTTAACCGTGTAATAGCCGGAGGTGAGACATTCGGCGGCGTAGTCAAATCGAAGGCGCAAAACGGTTTGCCAAGGGGATTCTCCGTAGGTTGCTTGATAGAGCTTGCGAAAATAGACCTCGCTGACGTGCGAGAGGGAGGCGAGCTGTGCGATTGAGAGATCGGAATCGCGGTAGTGGGACAATAAGTACTCCACACCGTCCAAAATGGCACTTGGTACCTTTGGATGTGTATTTCCGTGAAGCACCTCCAAGGTTTCGAAAAGACGGTGTAAAATGGACGCGCAACGATGATACCTTCCAATCTTGACCGACTCCCAAGCCTCAAACATGCGCCAAAACAGCATTTCTGCATCCGGACAGGATAGGATAGAGATTTCATCATCATCCTCGCTGTGGCACGTCAAATGCAGAATGATCATCTCCTCCTCTCCATCGGAACGTCGATGATAGCCGACCCCGCGCGGAATGTAAATAATGCTACCGCTTTCAGCGTTTTGTATGCCGTTCGCTGTCCTGAAACGGCTGCCGCCGCGCAATCGGAACCCCAAGGACGAATAACCTCGCCCGAGCACCATTTGATCAAAGTGCTCGCTTCGAGTCACGTGATAAACACCGAGAATCGTATAGGTACGGTTTGGATCGTTGAAAAACATTCAATCACCTCCGCTTGTATGATATCACGTTTTGTTTCGAAAATCAACCCTTTTTGATTGTTTTTTGAGTTTTATTGATTCCAAAGCTGTGATATAATGAAGCCAATCGAAAGAAAGAGAGGTTTTTTTATGATCGATCTGACACGCGCCGTGGAGCGCCGCATCAAAAGAGCCAACACCGACTGGTGGATTCACGAGCAGTCCATGGTTGGAAACAATGGTATGACCTACATTGCGTATTATACCGATATGGGCGAGATTCGCGTCAAGGAGCTGGATGCCAAGTGCAGCCGCACACCGTCGCGTGACGTATGCCTCTGCCGACTCAATTGCAATTACGCGGACGAGCATAACGCGCCTTCGATCTGCGTCATGGAAAGCGGAAAGATCATCGTTGTATATACGGGTCACGGAGCGGGACACGCGCTTTACTACCGCGTTACCGAGCGGCCGTATGATCTTCTTTCCTTTGGTCCCGAGCAGGTTTTGCAGTACGGCGAGAGTGTTACCTACGCACAGCTTTCCGAAAACGTGCAAAGAGGAGAGCTCTGGCTCTTTACGCGCGTGCGCGGAGTGACGTGGGAGTTTCGCTACTCCTCAGATGCGGGAAAGAGCTGGAGCGCGCCTCGCGTATTTTTGAAATCGGATGCGGGCGGATTGTTCTATTTCGATATTCACCGTCAATTGGTTCGCACCTCCTTGGGCGTGCGGGAGCAATGGTTTTTTGCTCTTTACGGTCATCCGCGTATCTCCAAGGATCACACCGTGAGAAGCGGTATTTTTGACGCGGACGGAAATCTTTTAACGATGGACGGAGAAATTACCAACGTGAATCTTTATCGAGAGGAAATGCTCGATCTTGCTTCCTTGGCAAAGGTGTATGAATCACCCGAGGGGACGACCGTTCGCTTGTGTGCCGTTTCCCCCACGGTGCCTTACCGTGTCGGTGTGGCGAGCTTTGTCTTGAACCAACCCGATACGATTACCTATTATTCCGCCACTTACCGAAACGGTGCGTGGAGTCTTTCCGCTCCGATCGCAAAGGGAGGCGAATTCCTCTCGCCCGAAACGATGCTCGACGGGTCGCAGACCTATGTTGGCGGTATGAGCTATTACTATGGTGTCGGAGAGGCGGGGCTTCATCCCAACGATCCCGCGCCCACCTGCACCAACCGCATCTACTTGGCGCGGTTTGACGGTGAGAACCGCGTGCTGGAAAGCTATTTGAGCTTCGATTGGGGCAAGACCTATGCGCCGGAGCAGGTCATCCGTTCCATCCCGAAGGAAAAGGAGATCAAGATCTGGCGTCCCGTGGTGCCGATCTATGCGCAGGATAATCTTCCCGTGTATTGGCACGAGGGCGTTTACGGGGCTCACACGGGCGGCTGGCACAGCGACGTTGTGATGTACGACGAATTTGACGATTAAGAAGGATCAATTATGAAAAAAGTAGTATTCATTGGAAATTGCGGACATGCAGGACAGGCGTTTGAAACGCTGAACAATCGAACCGACGTTTCTATTTGCGGCTTTGCCGTCGGAAGTGAGCACGAGGATGCCAAAAGCTTTGGATTTTCCGATGTGCCGTGCTTTGATTCTTATATCGAAATGCTGGATACGGTAAAGCCCGATCTGGCGGTGATCTCTCCTGTGTTTGGACTGACGGGGAGTGTGATCTTGGAGTGTACCAAACGCGGAATTGACGTGTTCAGCGAAAAGCCCGTGGCGGCAAGTCTTGAAGAGCTGGAAACGGTAAAGCAAGCGGTCCTCTCGTCCGGTATCCGTTTTGGTGCGATGCACTATCTGCGTGTGTCTCCCGCCTTTTGGCTGGGCGCGCGCTTGGTCAAGGAAGGAAAAATCGGAGAGGTGCGTATGCTCACCGCGCAAAAATCTTATCGCTACGGCACACGCCCTGCGTGGTATTCCGACCGTGACCTCTTTACCGGTATCATTCCATGGATCGGGATTCACGCGATCGATTGGATCTACGCGTTTTCAGGTAAGCGTTTTTTAAGCGTTGACGCCGAGTGCTTCGGAACTCCCGAGCGTGCCGCGCTCTGCCGTTTTTCGATGGAGAATGACGTTATGGCGGCGATCAATCTTGATTATTACCGCCCGGCACTTGCTCCTACGCACGATGATGACCGCATCCGCGTCGCAGGTACGGAGGGCGTGCTTGAAGTGCGGGAGGGAAAGGTCTTTTTGATGAATGGCGAGGGGTGTGTAACGCTGACTCCCGAGGAAGCCCCCGAGCTGTTGGATTCCTTTTTGGACGGCTGGGAGATCGTGCCCGCAGAGGACGTTTTTTATCTGACGCGTGTTGCTCTTTGTGCTCGTCTTGCAGCCGATCGCGGTGAGCGAGTGGAGATTGAGGTGAAGAACGGATGATCAGAATCGTACTGTTTGGAGTGGGCGGGTACGGTACACTTTACGTTTCGGAGCTGCTGAAAAATTGCCCCTCGGACATCCAATGGGAGGGTGTGGTCGATCCTTTTTTTGAGAATGCTTCGATGAAGGATGACATTTTAAAGGTGGGGATTCCCGTATATACGTCGGGTGAGGCGTTTTACAAGGCGCATAGAGCCGACCTTGCCGTGATTTGTACACCTCCGTTTTTGCACCGTGAACAGAGCATGCTGGCACTGCAAAACGGTTCTGCGGTGCTTTGCGAAAAGCCTGTTGCCCCCACGGTCAAGGAAGCCGAGGAAATGCTTCTGGCAGAGCGTCGGTACGGAAAATTCCTCGCCATTGGATACCAGTGGTCTTATTCCGATGCGATCCAAACGCTCAAAAAGGACGTTCTCGCAGGAAAACTGGGAACGCCTTTGGCATTCAAGACCTTTATCAGTTGGCCGCGCAATTTTGCTTACTACCAACGCGGCGGTGGATGGGGAGGAAGAATTGAAAAGAACGGTATTACGGTCCTGGATTCGATTGCATCCAACGCCTGTGCGCATTATCTGCACAATATGCTCTTTTTGCTGGGCGAGACGATGGATACCAGCGCGGATGTAACGGAGCTTTCTGCCGATTGTCTGCGCGCATACGATATTGAGACCTTTGATACCTGCACGATCCGCGCAAAAGCCCAAAACGTACCGCTGTATTTTGTTGCGTCACACGCAACGGGGATCAACCGCAATCCCATGTTCGAATATCGTTTTACGGGCGGAACGGTTGTTTTTGATGAGGACGGGAGCGGTGAGATCGAGGCGATTTTGAGTAGCGGCGAGCGTATTTCCTACGGTTCTCCCTCCAAGGACAATTTTGGCAAGCTTTGGATCTGTGCGGATGCCTTAAAGAATGGGAGAGCCCCCGTTTGTACGGTCAAAACCGCAATGGCGCACACACGCTTGATCGAAAAGCTCCATCAAACCACCCATTATCGCGCATTTCCCGCAGAACGCATCAAGCTCAACGACAAAGGCGACGGATTGGCGGTTGACGGGCTTTATCATGCACTGGAACGCGCATATCAAGATGAAAAACTCCTTTCGGAGCTTTGAAAAAAGAGAAAAAACACGGTACACCTCTTTCGAGGATACCGTGTTTTTATCATATCATTGCCTTGAAACGTGCGTCATCTTACAGCCGTTTTATTCCTTTACAATGCAACGCGCCACGTGGATGCCGCTGGCGGATGCGTGGGAGAGCGAGTGGGTAATGCCGCTTCCGTCGCCGATCACGTACAGCCCCTTGTGGCAGGATTCCAAGCGTTCGTCCACCTCTACCTCCATGTTGTAGAACTTGACCTCAACGCCGTAAAGGAGCGTGTCGTCGTTTGCCGTTCCGGGGGCGATCTTGTCGAGTGCGTAGATCATTTCGATGATTCCGTCGAGGATTCGTTTGGGGAGAACCAGACTCAGGTCTCCGGGGGTTGCCTTGAGCGTGGGCGTGATAAACGCCTCGTCGATGCGGTTTTGCGTGGAGCGCTGACCGCGGATAAGGTCTCCAAATCGCTGAACGATGACGCCGCCGCCAAGCATATTGCTCAGGCGCGCGATGGATTCGCCGTAGCCGTTGGAATCCTTAAAGGGCTCGGAAAAATGCTTTGCCACCAGCAGGGCGAAGTTGGTGTTTTCGGTCTGCTTTGCGGGATCCTCGTAGCTGTGTCCGTTTACCGTAATAATGCCGTTGGTGTTTTCGTTAACGACCTCACCCTTGGGGTTCATGCAAAAGGTACGAACCTTGTCGCCGTATTCGCGCGTGCGGTAAACGATCTTGCTTTCGTACAGCTCGTCCGTCAAGTGAGAAAAGACCTCTGCGGGGAGCTCAACGCGTACACCGATATCCACGCGGTTGGAGCGGGTGGGGATTTTGAGCGATTTGCAAATGTTTTCCATCCACTTGCTTCCGCTGCGACCTACCGAGATGATGCAGTTTTCAGCACTGTAAGAGCCGCTCTTGCAAAGGATCTCGTAGCCTCCGTCGATTTTTTGGATCGATTCGACGGGGGTATCGAAAAAGAAGGTCACGCGGTGTTCGAGATATGCGTACAGATTCTCCAAAACGATATAGTTGATATCGGTTCCAAGGTGGCGCACCGATGCGTCGAGCAGGTGCAGGTCGTGACGGATACATTCCTTTTTGAATTTTGAACCCGAGGTGGAGTAGAGCTTGGTGTCTTTTCCACCGTAATTCATGTTGATCTCGTCAACGTAGTGCATCAGAGCCAGAGCTTCCTTCTTTCCGATGTATTCGAAAAGCGTTCCGCCAAAATCGTTGGTGATATTGTATTTTCCGTCCGAAAATGCACCCGCGCCGCCAAAGCCGCTCATAATCGAACAGCTTTTGCAACCAATGCAGGATTTGATCTTTTCACCGTCGATGGGGCAGTGGCGCTTGCTCAGTGCGTAACCTGCCTCAAATACGGCAATTTTTAGGTGGGGAGCCTTTTGAACCAACTCGTAAGCGGAAAAGATACCGCCGGGACCGGCTCCAATAATGATAACGTCGTAATTCATATGTGTTTCCTCCAAAACAAAATGTGACTGTGGCTTGTAGTCAACCATTTTTGGCGGTTGGTAGAAACGCCCGTCCATATCACAGGCATATACAAAGCAATTGAACAAGTATCCTTGCGCGGACACTCACTATTCTATTATAATACAAATTTTCACTCTTGTCAATCACACCCCTTGATTTTGTGTAAAATTTGGGATCGTACACGGTAACGCTCATCATGGGACCTGCAAAAAATGGGATCTCCCTTGCATTTTTTCACCATTTTTTGCTATGATAATAAAAAAACGCACGGAGGCTGAAGATGAAATATCTGATTGTTGTAGGCATGCAGGTGGATTTTATTACGGGAAGCTTGGGAAGTGATCTTGCAACCGCGATCGTTCCCAATGTCGTCAATAAGGTCAAATCATTTGAAGGCACGGTGATCTTTACCAGAGACACGCATTTTGAGGATTATATGACTCCGCAGGAGCGAAGAAATCTTCCCGTACCCCATTGCATCAAGGAGAGTGACGGTTGGCAGATCTGCGAGGAGCTAAGACCCTATGCCAAAATCCTTTTGGATAAACCGACCTTTGGAAGCGTGGAATTGCCGCAATTCCTCAAAGATCTCGGAGAGCCGATCGAATCGATTGAGCTTTGCGGACTTTGTACCGATATTTGCGTCATTTCCAACGCAATGCTCTTAAAAGCATCCTTCCCAGAGGTTCCGATCGCGGTGGATTCCGCTTGCTCGGCAGGGGTGTCGGTCGAAAGTCATCATACCGCTCTCAACGCCATGCGTGCGGTGCAAATTCAAGTGCTTTAAACGGGAGTATCTATCAAAATCAAGAGGGCTGACAGATGTTGCTGTCAGCCCTCTCAGGTTGTAGACCAAAGGCAAACGATATGTAGGATTGTACAAATTCTTTTATACCGCTTTTTCTTTTGACCAAGAAGGCGCAAAAGAAAAAGCTTGGCAAAAAGAAAAGCGCCGTTTTGGAGGAATTTCGCCGTCTGCGGACGGCGAGGAGGCTTACGCAGCCTCCACTGCGCGAGCTTTTGAAAAAGCTCGACCAAAACTTTTGTCAAACTGACGAAATTTGTAAGTTTTGATATAGTCTGCGAGGGCTGACAGATGTTGCTGTCAGCCCTCGTTCGTTAATGATGATGGTGGTGATGGTGGTGATGTCCGTCGTGCTCATGATGCTCCACGTGGCAGTGTTCCTCATGACAAGGCTCACCCTCCGCTTCCAATTCCAGCGTGGCGTGAACGATGCCATGCTCCTTTAATTCTTCGCGGATCTTTTCTTTTATCTCGTGTGCGTCCCCATTGATAACGACGTGCATCGTTGCGTAATGACTTTGCCCGTCCATGCTCCAAACGTGAACGTGATGAACGTTCAAAACGCCCTCTACGCTGCAAACGTGCTCTTTGATCTCATGGATATCTACGTTGTGGGGAGTTTTTTCGAGAAAGAGCTCTAACGCTTCCTTTAGATTTTGGAACGCGTTGATCAAAATAAAGAGCGCCACGCCAATCGACATCAAGGGATCGATGATTGCCAAATCGGTAAAACGCATCACGATCGCGCCGATGAGAACGACGATCCATCCCAGCACGTCCTCCAGCATATGAAGGTTGACCGCCTTTTGATTGAGTGAGTCTCCCTCACGCGTAA
Organism: Eubacteriales bacterium; assembly: GCA_045120465.1. Classification (GTDB taxonomy): domain Bacteria; phylum Bacillota; class Clostridia; order Oscillospirales; family CAG-272; genus UMGS1865. The sequence goes on along the minus strand of JBGVEW010000084.1, from coordinate 26,018 downwards.
CAAACGCGGCACCCAAATTAACGCAAACGCCAACAATGGCAAACAGGATCATGCCGTTATAGTGAATCTCTGTAGGGGTAATGATGCGGAGAACGGCATTATAAATGACCAGAAGAGAGCCCACCAAAAGGATCAGCGTGGTAAGGACGCTGCCGATCACGGAGTACCTGGCGTAGCCGTAGGTGTAGGCTTCATCGGGCTGCTTTTTGCTTTTCCTTTCCAAAAAGAACGCGATTCCAATGCTTGCGGCATCTCCGATATCATGGATCGCATCCGAAACGATTGCTACACTACCCGTAAAAATACCGCCCAAAAACTCAAAAATCGAGAATGAGAGATTCAACAAAAACGCCACCAAAATGTTTTTTTCGGTTTTCATAGCTTCCTCCAAGTTGACAAAGCATTGATATTGTGGTACAATGTATTTGCTATCGAACATCTTGTACGATAACAGTATAATGGAAAATTCGAAAAAAAGCAAGATATGATTTGGTGGAATCGTTCAATACCGAACAAATTTTCAATATTGTATGGAGGGACGCATGGACAGACGGCAAAAAAAGACGAGAGACGCAATTTTCAAGGCTTTTATTGATCTTCTCTCAAAAAAGCATTACAATCAAGTTACCGTAGGAGAGATCATTGAGAGGGCAGACGTTGGCAGAGCGACCTTTTACGCACATTTTGAAACTAAGGATTTTTTGTTAAAGGAGCTGTGCGAAGAATTATTTTGCCATATATTCGATGCGCTGGAGGGCGGAACCGAAAAGCATAACCACATTTTTGAATGCGATGCACCCTCTTCCGTGGTGCTTCATCTGTTACAGCACCTGCAAAAAAATGATAATAGCATATTAGAATTGTTAGCTTGCGAAAATAACGAGTTGTTTTTACGGTATTTTAAGGAAAATTTGAAAAAACTGATTCAACGGCAACCGCAATTTTTTGAAAGTCAAAAGGGAAGAGCGGTTCCAAATGACTATTGGATCAATCATATTTCCGTAACCTTTGTGGAAACGGTCAGGTGGTGGCTTGATAGCGGAATGAAAGAAAGTCCCGAAACCTTGTCCGATTATTTTCTGTCGGTCATATTCTGAAATGGAATCGGCATAACAGTCGAGCGCGTGAATGGTTGTCAAAAAAACGCAAAGCCCTTGCCACCAAAAGCTTACCGTTGTTTTTTACACAGGGAATGATCAAGGACTTGCCCCGATCATTTTATTAAAGCAAGACAAGAAGAACCAAATTGCTTGAAATTTATAAAAATATACCCAAAATGGGGAAGGATTCAAGTCCGTAAGATTACTTCATCCTCTTAATAAAGCGGAACATTTCGTCAGGACCTTCATCGGGATCACGTTCGTCGTCATCGGGCATCTCGTGGTCAGGTGTGAAATACTCACACCAAAATTGGTCGATTTGAAAGCCGCACTTGTTTACGTAAAAATGGATATTGCGCTTTTCAAAATAGGGAGTACAGGTCTCCCAAACCTTCGTTTCAGGGTGCAGAGCTTCGACCGCCTGCCACGCGCCGTAGCCAATGCCTTTACTGTGCGCTTCGGGCAGTACAAAGAGAATATCCAAATGGTTATGATGCGTTTCCTTGTCAATCGTGAGGATCAAGCCGCCCACCTTCTCGCCGTCAAGCATAATGCGGTAGGTTTCGCTTTTGGGATCGTCGATGGATTTTTCAATGGTTGCGCGTGAGATGATCTCACCGTCATCGTCAATATGGTCGTCACGTTCACCAAACTCCATCATCGCGCCATACTTGAACGCCCATTGATTGTCCAGAATGAATTGCTCGCGGTCGTCTGCCGTGAGCGGAACAAGAGTGACTTTCGTATTTTTCATAATTACCTCCGAAAATAAAAATAGAGCTCAGGCTTTGCGAATGCAATAACCCAAGCTCACTTGGACACCTAATCCGGCAATTGAACACTACGGTGTTCTGCCTCCGGTGACAAATATTCAACGCAGTTATTATACCACAGATACGGGTGAATGTCAAGCAAACGATTGAAATATTCATAAAAATAGGATATAATAAACTCATCGATAAATAAGAATTTGATGAATTCCTAAATTTAGTTTTTGATTACTTATAGGAATAGATAATTCAACTTCTCTGTAAACTCAAAAGAGGTGTTTTGCTATGAATAACAACGAATATATTTTTTGCAGCGTCATATTCGGTGAAAAAGGAAAATCATATTATTATTTGACATTAGATGAGTCCATTGAAGTTGGGGATTATGTAGAAGTTTTAGGTATGCAATCTCTTTCCATTGCCAAGGTCGTAAAAATCGAAAAATTTTCAAAGAATAATGCACCATATGATGTTGAAAAAATCAAGTTCATAACAAGACTAATAAAAAAGCATAATGCAACATTATCAACTGAACAAAGTTTATATACCACTATTTCTACAGAAAATAATCCGGATGAAGATTTAGAAACTGACGGACTGTTTGATTGTCTTGATGAAATAATATGTGAAGTACAACCAACTCTTACCGAAGAGCAAATTGCATATTTTGAGCGAAACAATAATATAACTTTACCTGTACAGTATCGTGAAATGCTTTTAATGGAAGGCAATGGACTCAAGATTCACTATAAAACCCCAAAAGAAAGCGTATTTCATGGCGATACTCATTATAGAATAATTCGCGGGATAAATTGGAAGAGAAAATCCCGAAACGAACGCCTTTCCCGTCCATTTATGTTCGGAGACAAAACATCAGTTGACATAAAGGATTTACCTTATCCTCAATATAAAGATTGCTTGGAGCACACTTTTAGCGAAGTGGATGATATTTGCAATATTTGCGACCATAGATACGAATGCGTTTTTTCGTATGTAGGAGAATATACAAGTACACCATTTTATAATGGTACATTAGAATTACTTGATGCAGGGTGCACATACTCGTATCATTTGATTTTAAACGGACTTTGTAGAGGTGAAGTATGGTTTTCAAATGAAAATGAACAGTTTTTCAAATACGCCAAATCATTTAAGGAATTCCTTGAAAAAATGTGTACAGTTGAATATGTATAGCACAGTTGCAAACGGAAACTGTCTGAAATTTAACAGTCATATATAATTAGTCAAATTCCAATTTGTCGAGCAGAAATGAATACCCAAAGGGGCTGACGGAAAACAACCGTCAGCCCTCAAAATTTGCGGTGCAGTAGGCAAAGAAACGGATTTTATTTCGCCTCCATCTTTAGCCTATCTTTAGCGAGCCGTGATATAATCCTCTCGTAAAATGGGAAAAGGAGGATTTCGGATGGCGTTTCAAACGGTGTTCAAGCGGTATGAGCTGAAATATATGCTGACGCTTGAACAAAAGGGAAAGATACTTGAAGCGATGTCGCCCTATATGGAGCTTGACAAATACGGCAGAACAACAATACGAAATATCTACTTCGATACCGATAATTATAGACTGATACGGCGTTCGATTGAGAAGCCAGCCTATAAAGAAAAACTGCGAATACGGAGCTACTCTCAGGCGACTGCCGATAGTACGGTATTCGTGGAGCTGAAAAAGAAATATCAAAAGGTAGTCTATAAGCGCAGACTTCCGCTATGCGAAAGCGATGCGATGGCGTGGGTATGCCGAGAAAATCCGTGTCCCATGAACACGCAGATATCCCGAGAGATCGATTATTTTATCGACTTTTACGGGAAACTAAATTCGACCGTCTTTCTCTCCTACGAGCGAGAAGCCTACTATGATAAAGGCGGCGGAGATTTCCGTGTAACTTTTGACGATAATATTCTTGCAAGGCAGACCGACGTGAACCTTTGTTCATCCGTGAACGGAACACCGATCCTGCCCGAAGGCAAGGTGCTGATGGAGCTGAAATGCTCGGGCGGTATTCCGCTTTGGATGGTAGAGGTACTATCCCGTGAGCGTATCTATAAGACCTCATTCTCAAAGTACGGAACGGCGTACTCTACGCTGATCTTTCCCGAAATTTATTTACCAAATTCGATAAAACATAAGGAGATCATAACAAATGGATGCAATATTTAAGGGGATTTTCGATAACGAGCTGACACAGGTGATTGAGGTGGGAGATTTTCTTCTCTGTCTTGGTGTGTCGCTTGTACTTGGGCTGATTATGGCGGCAGCTTATATGTTTAAGAATGAACACACAAAGAGCTTTCTTGTAACGCTCGCGCTTCTGCCTGCCGTTGTTTGCGTGGTGATTATGATGGTTAACGGCAATATCGGCGCGGGTGTTGCGGTGGCAGGCGCGTTCAGCCTTGTTCGCTTCCGTAGCGCACCCGGCTCGGCAAAAGAGATCGTCACGATCTTTCTTGCTATGGGCGCAGGACTGATCGCAGGTATGGGTTATCTCGGATTTGCGGCTCTCTTTACCGTCATTATGTGTGCGATATTCCTTCTTTACAACGCCTTGGCAGGAAATGCGAGAAGCGAAGCGGTCAACAAAACGATTAAGATCACCATCCCAGAGGATCTTGACTACACGGGCGCGTTTGACGATATCTTTGCCGAGTACACGAAGAAAAACGAGCTTGTAAAGGTCAAGACCACCAATATGGGCAGTATGTTTCGCCTTACATACAACGTAACACTCAAAGATGCGACCAAGGAAAAAGAAATGATCGACCGCATCCGTGAGCGCAACGGAAACCTTGAAATTATGGTGTCAAAGCAAGAAAACCGCACGGCAGAGCTTTGATGCAAGGGAGAATACTATGAAAACAAGAATATTTGCTCTTTTACTCTGCCTTGTTATGCTTCTCACAGGTTGTAGCGACAAAGGAAACAACGGTGACGATACGCAAGGGAATCAGCAAAACCAAGGAAATCCCGGCAGTAGCGAAACAGGAACACAGGGCGAGGTTGCAGATCTCGGCGATGACAGCAAGACCTTCGGTGAATCTCTTGACGATCTCGGCGCATATGACGGGTATTTTGAGGGCGAGTCCACCGATATTGTAGTCGAATGTGTTTCGGGAACGGATAAAGCGTATAAGCTCGAAGGAACTACGCTGACCTTCACAACTATCGGAGAGGAAACCGTGTACTCCATTTCAGGTACATTCAGAGGAAATATTATCGTTGACGTTGGCGACAGCTACAAATTCGATTTGGAGCTTCACGGTCTTTCTCTCGTCTGCAATTCTACCAATCCCATTACCGTAGTCAGCGGTGATGAGGTTGCTATCCAAGCAAAAAAGGACACGAAAAACTATATTTATGATATGCGTTCCGCCATTGACTCAACCGATGAAACGCTCTATTCGGGAGCGATCCATTCCGATGTTGACCTTGAGATCGGTGGCAAGGGTGAACTGACCGTGGTTTCCGAGAATAACAACGGTATTCACTCAAAGGACGATCTGCAGGTCAAGAACCTCACGCTTCTTGTGGCTTGCATTGACAATTCGCTCAAAGGAAACGATGGCGTAGAAATTGAGGGTGGTAACACCACGCTCATCGCTTCGGGCGGTGACTGTATCAAGACCTCAAACAGCGATATTTCCGAGAAAGGCAATCAGCGCGGTAACATCAGCATCGTAGGTGGTACTCATACGCTTTACGCTGCTTGCGACGGAATCGATGCGGCTTATAACGTAAGTGTTGACGATAGCACCAGCGTACTGAACATTTATACCGACAAGTATTCCAACTATTCAAAAGAAGTCACGGCAACCTCGTCGGATGCGAACTATATCCGGTTTACGAGCAATGCCTATTATTACTCGGTCAAGTATTATAACTCCGATACCGACTACGTTTGGGTTAACGCAGAATATCATTCGTCGGTTTCGGGTGGCATGAGCAATTATTACTACTATTCCTATCCGAAAATGCCCGATTATGCCAAGGTGCAGTTCTTTATTTACGAAAACGAAGCACAACGCGGACAGGAAAGCGAATACCTTGTTGCTTCCGAGTATCTCACGCAAAACAACGCTTACGATACCTTTGCATTGACACAATCCTATAATGGACTCGGCTATCAATGGACGAATTATACAACCAACATTCAAGAGGGCGGCTTTGGCGGCGGTCGTCCCGGAGGCCCCGGTGGCCCCGGTGGTCCCGGCGGTGGCGGTATGGGCGGTCCCGGCGGAATGGGCGGCGGAAACACCGACAAGAGCGAATATTCTACCAAGGGAATCAAGGCGGCGAACGAGATCGTTATCAACAACGGCACGATAAATATCAAATCCTATGACGATGCCGTTCACGCAAATAATGATACCGCACTTGATAACGGTGCGACGGCTCTTGGAAACGTAACGGTAAACGGCGGTACGATCACCGCATACTCTAATGATGACGGACTGCACGCAGACGGAACGCTGTCCATTAAAGCAGGCACGGTCAGCGTGACCAACTCCTATGAGGGCGTTGAAGGTACAACCGTCAATATCTCGGGCGGTTACGTTTCGGTCAACGCCAAAGACGACGGTATCAATGCTACCACCACTTCGGGTGTGGCAATCGCCATCAGCGGAGGTACGGTATATATTTACTGTACTGGTGACGGTATCGACTCTAACAGCCGCACTTCGTATCAGGGAATCGTATTCTCGGGCGGTAATACGGTTGTGATCTCCAACTCAAGCGGAAACTCTGCCATCGACTCCGAGCAGGGATACGCATACACCGGCGGTTCTGTGATTGCCATTATGCCCCGCGGCGGTATGTCAAACGAAGCGACACATTGTCAGAACTTCTCAAGCGTTGGAAAATCTACTCAAACTTCGCTAACAAGCGGTAGTTACCTTGTTGTCGGCATTGGAGATACTACGGCAACGATCAAAATGCCTGCGACCATCAATGCGCTCGTTATCACGCTTGGCGACAGCTCACCGAGTATTACTACCGAATCCTCGGTATCCGTCGCTCTCGATGAAAACGGTGTTGCGTGGAATTAACAATATCAACTTGATAAAAAATGCAAAAAGTGATATAATATTCGCAGAAAATCTTGCTTCGCAAGCTTTTGGGCTTTGCCCTATGTGCGCTTTGCGCACCTGCGATATTGACGGCTTCTCAAAAATGCCCTTGCGAGCAAGCATTTTTGCTTCATGGTATAATTATTACAATATGAGAAATGAAAGGAGGCGCAAATATGCGGATTTTAATTGCTGAGGACGATCCCAAACTGCTCAAAAGCCTTGTGCATATATTCGAGATAAATCACTATGCCGTGGACGGCGTGGACAACGGAAATGATGCATTCGATTTTGCGTCCTCGGATGAATATGACGGACTTGTTCTTGATATTATGATGCCCGGTATGGACGGCGTGACCTTGCTGAAAAAGCTTCGTGCAAACGGAATCACAACGCCTGCGCTCTTTCTGACCGCAAAGACCGAAACCTATCAGAAGATTGAAGGGCTTGATGCAGGGGCTGACGATTATCTCCCTAAGCCATTCTCGACAGGGGAGCTTCTTGCCCGTGTCCGTGCGATGCTTCGCAGAAAGGATAATTTCACCCCCGATCTGCTCACATTTGAAAAGCTGACACTCAACCGTTCCACCTATGAGCTTGTTTATGACGGCAAAACGCAAGCCCTCAGCGGTAAGGAATTTCAAGTGATGGAAATGTTGATGCAGAACCGTGGTATCATCGTTACCGCCGAGCAGCTTATTACGCATATCTGGGGCTGGAATACCGACGTGGATACGAGCGTGGTATACGTTCACGTTTCCAATATCCGCAAAAAGCTGGAAGGACTTTCCGCTTCCGTGGCGATCAAATTCGTCAAGGGCGCAGGCTATATCTTGGAGGCGACGGTATGATTTACAGACTTCAAAAGAGATTTATTCTGATCAGTACCGTTTCGGTGCTGACGGTCATCGCCTTGGTGTTCGGCGTTATCCTTGTGCTCAATATATCCTCGATGAACAGAAACATGGATATGCTTGCAGACCGAGTATCCGAGGGTGGCGGCAGATTTCCCGGCTCTATGCAGGAAAAGCCGCCCCACGATAAAATGCCCCCTCCAAATGACCAAAGCTTTGAATTTATCACCCCCGAAACACCATTCGCAACACGTCATTTTACCGTATTCTTTGATAAACAGGGAGAGGTAGCGAGAACCAATACCGAGTCGATTTATTCGATCACCGAGGAAACCGCCATCGAATATGCGGAGAGTGTGCTTGACGATAAAAATGCAAGGGGTTGGATAGACAACTATCGGTATAAGGTCTTTGCAACCGAAATGGGAAAAGGTGTTGTGTTCGTTGACGGCAGTATGAGCCGTTCCTCTTTGATGCAGTCGATGACGATTGCGGGATTCGTTCTGCTCGGATGCGCCGCTCTCGTGCTGATACTGATATTCTTGCTCTCGAAAAAGGCGGTAAAACCCATTGCCGAGAGCTATGAAAAGCAAAAGCAGTTTGTCACCGATGCGAACCACGAATTAAAAACACCGCTGACTTTAATTCTCACAAATCTCGATATTGCCGAAGCCGAGCTTGGCAAAAACGAGTGGCTTGACGATATCCGTTCGGAAGGTCACAGAATGACCGAGCTTGTGAACCAGCTCGTCGCGCTCTCCCGAATGGACGAGGAAGGACAGACACTGAACGTCAGCGCGGTTGCGCTTGGTGAGCTTGTTACAGATACTGTTTCCGAGTTTGAGCCGCTTGCCAAAGAGCGCGGAAAAGCAATCACTGCAAGCGTTGATAAAGAAATCTCCTATCTCGGTGACGAAGCACTTTTACACAGGCTTGCCGGCATCTTGATGGATAATGCCATTAAGTATTGTGATCAGGGCGGTGAGATCACCGTAAATCTTCACGGAGGAAGAAGAATTATTCTCACCGTGGAAAATACCTATGTCGCTGTCGGAGAACTTGAACTGAACCGACTGTTCGACCGCTTCTATCGAGCCGATAAGGCAAGAAAATTTACGGGCGGCTACGGGGTCGGGCTTTCTATGGCAAAGACAATCGTCGAGAAGCATAAGGGAGAGATCATAGCGTACAAAAAAGATGCATCACATATTGGCTTTAAAATTGTACTGTAAAAATAGCAGAGGGCTGACGAAAATAATCGTCAGCCCTCAAAATTTGCGGTGCAGTAGGCAAAGAAAAGGGATTTTCAAAAAACACCTTGAAAACATCCTAAAAATCCGCCAAAAACGGTGTCTTGTCCCCAAAGATTGCATTGAGATCAAAAATAGCGGTGAATTTTTGAACCAATAAACAAGCATGATGCACAAAAAAAACATCCTAATTCTTGCAAAAAAGGCTGATATTTTGTGCATCAAGCACTAATTTTGGTCGAAGTGACAGGACTCGAACCTGCAGCATCTAGCTCCCAAAGCTAGCGCGCTACCAATTGCGCCACACCTCGAAATAAAAAATTGACTTTACCGTTCAAAGGGAACAGTCATTCTAACTGCTATCTATTATAGCAAATTTTCGTTCAAAAGTCAATATCAAAGTTAAATAAATTTCGGTATTTTCCGCAAAAAATCAAAGGACGGGGAGGGGGGAGCGGCAAAAAGAAAAGTGCCGGACGGCACGTGTGCTAAAAATAGAAATGACCCTTGACCGTCCGCTTTATCCGTACGATCAAGGGTCATTTCTGCTCACTCTTGGTATCTAACATCTTTCTTAATCCTCTCTTTCTTTTGTCTGCCTTTTCTCACGTTCGTCCGCAACGCCTCAAAACGCATTTCTTTTACACATTTTCTTTAAGAAGAATACCGTAGTTTTTGATTGCTTAGATTGACAAAAGGCGAAATGGTTGCTTTTGACTTTTTGAAAGGTGCTCTCTATAGACCCGAATCTGTGCAAACTCCAAATCTATATCCACGCGTAACACCGCCGTGTAGTGCTCTCCTTTGCTCTCCGTTTTTGTTCTTCAATCCGCTCCAAGCACAATCGGATCAGCCTGAACATTTTCCTTTTTCAAAGTCATCAGAGTTACTTGTACATTGGTCCGTACCTCCTTTGCACTTATAGTATAGCATATTGTTTTGGCTTTTGCAATAGGCAATTTGTAAAAACTTCACAATAAAAATTTGTTTAATTAGAAGAATTTTGTTCTTTGCTACAACTTTTCCTTGACAAGCATGAGTTGAGTGTGATATAATAATCTTGTTGGTGTGTTTGAAACGGCCGTTTTTTTGCCCTCTTTGAAAAAGAGAGCCAAAACGGTCTTTTTTTCTTGACAATCTTTTGGGATTATTGTATAATAATGAAAGATTGAAAAAAAGGGGGGAGTATATGCTGCGTTGGGTGCGAAATTTTCCATGGAAAACGGTTCCCGTGATTCTTGCATTGGCTTGGCCTACGATGTTGGAGCAGCTGCTTGGCACGGCGGTACAGTATATCGATACGGCAATGGTGGGATCCTTGGGAACCGAAGCTACCGCCGCGGTAGGCTCCACCACCACCGTCAACTGGCTCATCGGCAGTACGGTTTCCGCCATCGGAGTCGGCTTCTTGGCGTTCATTTCTCAGGCGCGTGGCGCGGGAGATCATGAAAATGCGAAGCGTGCATCGGCACAAGCGGTTTTTGCAGTAGTGGCAGTGGGGCTCTTCTTTACCGCACTGACCCTGTCACTCAGCGGAATGATCCCCGTTTGGATGCAGGTGGATCGGGAGATCCAAGGTGTCGCGGCACAGTATTTTTTTATTTTATATACGCCTATGCTTCCGCGTGCGGCATCTATCATATTTGGAACGGTTTTGCGTGCTGCGGGAGACACCAAAACACCGATGCGAGCGGGAATCGTGGTGAACTTGACCAACGTGGCGTTAAACTTTTTGTTGATCTATCCGACACGTACAGTACCCCTCTTTGGAACGTCACTTTGGATTCCGGGGGCGGGAATGGGAGTCATCGGAGCGGCTTTGGCGAGCGCGATCGCGTATGCCGTAGGTGGAATTTTGATTACGGTTGTCCTATTTCGACATCCGAGCATTTCGCCGCGCGGATATTCGATCAAACCCGATCCAAGCATTCTGTGCCCCTGTATGAAGGTCGCGTTTCCCAATGCCGTTCAGCGGTTTGGAACGTCCTTTGGTTACGTTGCATTTGCGGCAATGGTAAACTCCTTGGGCGGAGTGGCAACGGCGGCACACACCATTGCAAACACGGTGGAATCCGCCTTCTATATTCCGGGATACGGGATGCAATCTGCGTCGGCAACCTTGGCGGGGAACGCTTACGGTGCCAATGACGGCAAGCGTTTGCGGGATCTTTCCAAAATGACGTTGATTCTGGAAATCCTTTTTATGACCGTTTCGGGAGGACTTTTGTTCCTTTTTGCACCCAACCTGATGACCGTTTTTTCAAGGGAAGCGGAAGTGATCCTGCTTGGCGCAACGGTGCTTCGGATGGTGGCACTTTCCGAGCCGTTTTACGGTTGCTCGATCGTCATTGAAGGGATGCTGCAGGGAATGGGAAAGACCACTGTGCCCTTGATCTGTAACCTGAGCGGAATGTGGCTCGTCCGCATCGTCGGTACGTTTGTGTGTATCCAATTCTTGGGCGGGACCTTAATCGCCGCGTGGGGATGTATGATCGCGCACAATTTGACGTTGTTTGTGATGTTTATGGCATACTATCTCAGTGGAAAATGGAATCCGCTGAAGGAATAAGAGAAGCGGCTGTTTTTGAACAGCCGCTTTTCTTATTCTAAATACAGTGCGTCGGCATTGAGGAACGCGTGCGCGCTCAAACGCGAGTCGGTGGGGATAAGACGGGAAGCACCGCAACTCTTGCAGGTAACCTTTACGCCGTCCTCAAGGATCTCTACGTCGTATTCACGGTCTGCGGAATTCTTGGAACACTTGCAATAGATCTTTCCCTCGGCATCCATATCGTGGATAACAAACATTACAATATCAAGCACCTGCGGATCGGGGAGTGCCTCCGCCTCCTGCTGGAGCGTGGTGGGATCCTTGATGCCGCATTTTTCCATCAGATCGAGAAGTGCCAATTCCGATCGCGCCAGTTCTGCTTTTACCTGATTCATCTCTCCCACAAACGCCAGCGTAAAGTCCGAAACGTAGGGGCATTGCATGGTGAACAGATCCTTTCCGTAAAAGAGGGAGCTGCTTAAGGTAAAGACATGGGGCGTTGCGCAAGCGAGGCAGGGAACGGTCAAGCGGATCTTTTCGTCGTTTCCCGAAACAACGGTCATTTCGCTTTTGCCGCAGGTGCATTTGAGCTTTACCATGTCGGCGGAGAGGGAAAAGACGTTGACTGCGCTGAGAACGCCCGCACCGCAATGCGGACAGCGGTAGGCGACGGTGGTCTGTTTGGAATCAAGTACCATTGCGTGTTTCCTTTTCTGCAAATAAGATTTTGTCACAAGTCAATACAGTATATTCGAAAGGGTACAAAATGGCACGGAACGAATCCATGCCATTTTGTAAAATGAACTTAAGATTTTGCAGGGGTCGTCGTTTCGAGCTTGGACTCGCCGATCTTGTTGAGCGTTGCTTCGGGAATCTCGTAACCGCCGTCCTTGATCAAGCCAAGGAGCTTTTCGGTCATCTGGGTCGATACCCAAGAATCCTTTGCGGTTCTGGTCCAGGTCTGTTCGGTGGACTTAAAGAATGCCACGTAGTAGCCGGACGCGCCCTTTACAACAGCCGTGTCGTTTGCTTTTCTGTCCTTGGAGAAGAACCACTCCTCAAGCTTTGCATCCGTAACGTCCTCTTTGGTGAGTGCGGTTTCAACGGTTGCATCGGTCGTGGTGGTCTTTGCGTCGGAACCGGTTCCGGTCGTGGTGGTTACGCTCAGTGCGCTGAATGCGTGCCACAGATCAAAGCCGCTCTTGCCGGAAACGAGCGCGAGAGCATCCTTTGCTTCCTGCTCGGTCTTGAACTGGAGATAGCCTCCGTAAACGGTTGCTTCGTCCTTTTTCACCTGCTGCATGGGGGTGGAAACAACACAAACGTTAAACTTTCCGGTGTTCTTGCCGTTGGAATCGGTTGCCGCAAAGTGAGCAACGTCGTTCTTTACACGGTCGAATACGCGATCCTTCTTGGTCTCGTCGTACTTGCCGGCGCACAGCCACTCGTTGAGGGAGCCCTTGGTGGTGGACTCGGGGTGGGTAAGGGTTGCAGCTTCCTTGTTGTAGGAAGCATCGAGGGAAGAAGTGAAGGAACGGTAGAAGCCGTGATAATCGCTGTCCTTAAAGGTGGTGTACTCAACGGAGTAGTTGGTTCCGCTGACCTTGGTGACCTTGATGACGTAGGAGGTGCCGTTGTCGTCCGCCTGGAAGATATCGCCCTCGTTTACCTTGGTGCCTGCCGCATAGAGCTTGTCCTCAATTGCGGTCGTATCCTTGTCGTCATCCTTGGGCTTGGTGAGGTCTTCCTTCTTAATATCCTCTGCCTTGATGTCGCTCCAGGTCTTCTTGTTGTTCTTCAAATCATCGTAGAACTGCTTTGCGATCTCCTCTGCGGAGAGGTGAACCTTGCTCTGCTCGCTCTTTTCAGCGTTGATCAGGTCTTCCTTCAGCATTTCGTAGAAGCCCTCAACCTTAGATTCGTAGTCGGCGAACTTGTATTCCTTCCAGCCTGCTTCAACCTTGATTGCCTTGGTATCCTTGTCGGTGGTGGGCTGAGTGAAGATATAAACGAGGTAGGTGCTCTCACCGCTGGTGATCAGCGTGGTGTCGTTGACCTTTCTCTTGGTGTCAAAGATCCAGGAGGAGATGTCCTTGTTGAGATCCGTGTTCTTCTTGCTGTCAAACGCGGTCTTTTCGATGCCGAGCTCGGCAAGCTTTTCCGCTCTCTTTTCAGCAGTCAGATTCTTTACGTTCAAAGCATCCAGTGCTTCGCCTGCGTCACCGTTTACCGCGTACTTGTTGAGAACCGCATTCTTAAAGCCTTCTTCAAGGATGGTTTCGATCACCAGCTTGCGGAACTCCGCAACGTCCATGCTCAAAAGAACTTCTTCAGCGTTTTTGTCGTTCTTCTTGTCTGCCTCGGACTTGTACTCCTTGCCGAGCTTTTCATAGAGCTTCTTCAAAAAGTCTTCGCTTGCATTGGTGTACTGATGGTACTTGATCTCATAGTGACCGGAAGGATTCTTTTCGATGAACTCCTGCAGGATCGACTCGGTGGGATCGTCGTCAAGATCGAGCTTTGCGTAGTTGCAGTACTTGGTGTACATGGTCAACAGTCTTGCGGCACTCTCGATGTCGGAAGAGTTGATGCCCTGACCGACCGTGGTGGTCAGGAAGTTTTCGTAGGTGGTGTAGCCTGCAAACTCGGAAGCGGCGTAAACGTTCTGCATCCAGGTGGTAAACTCTGCAATCGCCTTGTCGTCGTCGGCGTTGAGGGTAAGACCTGCGGCAACGCCTGCATCCGCGCCGGCAACCAGCTCGGTGAGGTAATCGGCAATTTCTTCAATACCGTCGCGCAGATACATATTGGTGTAAGTGGAAGCAACGTCGATACCGTAAGCGGCTGCGCTCTTGTAGTTTTTGGTGATGTTATTGGTGTCTTCCTGCAATCCCCAAGAAGCGTAGTACCATTCGTAGTAAGCGGATTGGTACATATTCTGCCAGAGAATAAAGGTTGCCATTTGCTGATTGAGATCGAACTGACCGCTCTTACTGTCAACGAGAACGCGAGCACGAAGGAACGTACCGCCGCTGATCAGACTGGTGATCACAATCGGAACGATAATTGCCAACGCCAATACGGCAGCGATGGTGTACTTCGCCCATTTTGGCATTCTGAACTGCTTCTTTTTCTCCTTGTATTTTGTGGGATTGGCCTGTCTGTCCTCAAAGTGATACTGTCTGTTTCTTTTTCCTTTTCCCATGGTAAAGGTCCTTTCTTTTTCTTGCTTTTTCGGATTTTGACGATGGTTCGCCAAGCACATGGAAACATTATAACTTTTTTCTGTGAAAATCCTGTGTCACGATTATGAACAAAAGCAAAATTTTCGCAATTATTTGTTATAAAATGTTGAGATTTTGATTAAACGTTCATAATAACGGGCAAAATCATCGGTTTTCGTTTGGTTTTGCTGTAAAGGAATTTAGTAAGATCATCCTTGACGCGCTTTTTGAGCTGCATCCGATCAACGCGCGGATCGTACAAAAGGGTATCGTTGATGGATTCGTAGGCGAGCGTGCGAACCTCCTCCATCAATTCCTCTGCCTCGCGCACGTACACAAAGCCGCGGGAGACGATATCGGGACCCGAGAGCAGCATCCGCTCGTCGGTATCTACTGTTGCAACTACAACGATCAATCCGTCCTGTGCCAGATGTCTGCGGTCGCGCAAAACGATATTTCCCACGTCACCGACACCGTAGCCGTCCACCAGAACCTTGCCTGCGGGAACCGTTCCGTTCCAGCGTGCGCCGGATGCGTCGAGCTCCAGGATTTTGCCGATCTCGGAAATGAAAATGTTCTTTTCGGGGATCCCCATGTATTTTGCCAATTCCGCATTGGCGCACAGGTGTCTGCTTTCTCCGTGGATGGGCATAAAATATTTCGGCTTGGTCAGTGCCATCATCAGCTTGATCTCTTCTTGGCAGGCGTGACCGGAGACGTGAACCTCTACCACGGCATCGTGTAAAACCTCAACGTGATTTTTGGAAAGCTCGTTGATGATACGTCCTACGAGTTTTTCGTTTCCGGGGATTGCCGATGCGGACAGAACGACCAGATCGTTGCAATCCAAGGAGACCTGCGAGTGATCGGAAAACGCCATGCGATAAAGTGCGGACATCGGCTCTCCTTGGCTTCCCGTGGTGACGATGGTCAATTCACTCGGCTTGTAGCGTTTGATCTCGTTGATATCCACCAACACGCCTGCGGGGATGTTCATATATCCCAGCTCGGTTGCGGCACTGACGATGTTGAGCATACTGCGGCCGGTAATGGCAACCTTTCTGCCGTGGCGTGCACTGGTATCAATGATTTGCTGTACGCGGTGGACGTTGGAGGAGAAGGTGGCGATGATAACGCGCTTTTTGGGGTGTGTGGAAAAAATGTTTTCCAAGGATGCCCCTACCTTTTTTTCGGAGGGGGTATGTCCCGCGCGCTCGGCATTTGTGGATTCACACAAAAGCATGAGCACACCCTCGCGTCCAAGCTCTCCCAAACGAACGATATCCATCATTTCACCGTCGATGGGGGAGGTGTCAAGCTTAAAGTCTCCCGTATGCAAAAGCACGCCCAGCGGCGTGTGAAGCGCAAGGGCGCAAGCGTCCGCAATGGAGTGGTTGACGTGGATGAATTCTGCGGTGATCGCTCCCAGCTTTACCGTGCTTCCCGCGTTAACGGTGCGCAATTCGGGCTTCCACGGAAGAACGTGCTCCTCAAGCTTGTTGCGGATGATTCCGAGCGTCAGGGGAGTTCCGTAGATGGGGGGATTGAGAGTGCGCAAGAGATAGGGGATGGCTCCAATGTGATCCTCGTGTCCGTGTGTCAACAGCACACCGCGAATGCGCTCTTTATTGGCTTCCAGATACGTGACGTCGGGAATGACCAGATCGATTCCGGGCATATCCTCTTCCGGAAAGCCGAGACCGCAGTCAATGACGAGGATATCGTTCTCGTATTCGATCGCGGTCATGTTTTTACCGATCTCGCCAAGACCGCCCAAGGGAATGATGCGAAGCTTGCCTGTAGGTTTTCCTTTTTTTTGCTTTTTGGGCATTCAAAAACTCCTTTCATATTTCATTTGTTTGTATCGAGATCCCGTGCACGCACGGGAAAGAAGCCTTCAACAAGCGGCAAGCACGCTCCTTGCCGCCCATCAAGGCTTTTGCGTATGAATTTGCAAAACGCATCGCGCCGTGGCGCGAAGAGTACAACGGTCTCATATCACTTTGAATATTATACTATAAACGAGCCGAAAAGTCAATACCAAAATCCACATTTTGCTTTAAAGGAACAGACAGCAAACGAGAGAGGCGGCAATTGCGCCGCATAGGATGCCGACGGCAAACAGGATCCATTGGAGCGGAGGAAGGCGATGCTTTTGCCGTTCTTCCTTGGTATGCTCGTTGATGAGTCGGTTGGCTTCCGTTATGAGTGCGTTGTGGTCGTGGCTGTGTTCTTTGGCGTCTCGCCGCAAAACGAAATAGGCTTCATCAAAAAAACGGCTGTCTGCGGTTCGAACTACGATCATTTGCTTACATGCACCTTTAATCATTGTTTTCTATCCTCCCATGGCTTTTCGGCATAGTATTTGACCGATTTTTTTCAAAAAAACCACAAGCGGCAGAAAAAACAGGAAAAAAAGATGCAAAACAGCATTACGGTAAAGGCATAGAGGTATGCCGAGCGTGTATGACGCAGATTGATTGCGGAAAAATAGACCGACAGAACATAGACGACGGTATCGGAGGAGCCGAAAATGACCGAGGCGCAAAGACCTGCAAAGCTATCCGCTCCCACCTGCGTTAATAGTTCACTGTATGCGGCGGTGGAAGCGCTTCCCGAAAAAGGACGCGTCAAAAGGAGGGGGAGGAGCTCGGTGGGGATCCCGAGGCATCTCGCTATGGGTGAGAGAACGGAGGACAGCCATTCCACGGCACCCGACGCTCCCAGCATGGAAACGGCAACCACAAGAGCCGTGAGCGTCGGCAGCAGGTGTACCGCTGTTTTCAAGCCCTCACCGGCACCCACTGCAAAAGTGTCAAAATAATTCCGTTTGCCAAACAGAAACAGCGTTCCGACTGCCGCGAGCACCAAGGGCATTGCCAATGCGGAGAGAAGCTCACTCATGTCGTTTTTGAGATGCTGTTGCGTGATTTTTGCCGCTTTTTGTCACCCAAACGCGGAATGGCTGTCAAAAGAAGTGCCAGGAGGGCAGAGAAAAAGGAAGTGATCCAAACGGGAATCATTACGGCAAACGGGTCATCCGATCCCGCGGCACGACGAAGTGCCAACAAATTGGCCGGGATGAGCGTGACCGACGCCGTGTTGAGTACCGCGAGGGTGATTTCCTCACCGCTTGCCACGTCCGGAGTGGGGTTGTGTGCCTGCAGTTTTTTCATGGCGGAAAGTGCCAGAGGCGTCGCGGCATTGCCGATGCCGAGGAGATTGGCACTGATGCACGCGCTGATCTCTTCGGCACCCTCCCCCGTTTGATAGGCGTTTGGAAAAAAGAGACGGAGCAGGGGAGAGAGCAGACGAGAGAGACGTCTGATCCATCCCGCTTCGCGCAACACCTCCATCACGCCGCACCAAAGGCACATCATCCCACACAGGGAGAGCGTCACCTCCAGGGCTTTCGCCGCACCGTCCGGAATCGCGTTTGCAACCTCTGCGATCCGCCCCGTGCAAATGCCGAAAATCAAAGCGATCATACACAATATACCAAAAATTTTCCCCAGCATGAAAACAGCACCTCACTTTTTATAACGGTTCCTCGGGTATCCCTCCGAAAACAGTAAAAATTTTCCATATTTAGATATTGACATACAAGAAAAGATGGTATATAATAGTATCCGACACTTGATAAGAGAGAATGATATCGAAAAGATACAAAAAATACGGAAACAAGGAGAATTCAGATATGAAATCGACGGGAATGGTAAGAAAAGTGGACGAATTGGGAAGAATCGTGCTTCCTGCTGAAATTCGTCAAAGCATGGATATCAACGTACGTGATGCGCTGGAGATCTTTACGGATGAGGGGCGTATCATTCTGCAAAAGTACCAGCCTGCTTGCATTTTTTGCAATAATGCGGACAACGTGATCTATTTCAACAATAAACGCATTTGCCGCGAGTGCCTGGAGCAGTTAAAAGCACAGGCGTAACGCAATATATGCGTCGGATCAATAAAATATGAACAAGCAAAAGGGGGGAGTCAAATGCGAAAACGCATTTGGTACTCACCCCCGTGTTTTTTGTTTTGGTAGTTGAACACTGCCATTTTTACCTTATAAGAGGCAAAAAACAACAAATTCCCCGGCGCGAAAAAGCCTACCGTCGCCTTTTTCGCATGGGGCTGACTCAGTTGAGTCAGCCCCGCTTTGGAGTGGTGTTTGCGTCAATGACCGCAGCAGGAAACGAGCAGGATGGCAATGATGATCAACCAGATGCAGTTGTTGTCAAACAGATTGCAGAAACAGTTATTCATAGTAGTTCCTCCTTGAAATGGTGAAGGCGTATGCGCATATGCCTTGCCTTCTGTTATCATCATATGGCGTATTTTCAAAAAGGTTCCCACATTTTGTCGATTTGCTTGACAAAATGCGGTTCGGGGGCGAAAATGAGGAAAGAGAGGGTGAAAATCAAAGAGTTGATTCTCTGAAAACAAAGAAAAAAATCCAAAAAACTATAGACAACCTCAAAGGGGTGTGCTATAATGAGCATGGTTGAGAGACCGATCCTATTATTATATAAGGAGATATTGAGATGTATCAATTTCCGATCGGCGTCGTTGTGGAATCCTTTCGCAAGGAGATTCACGAGGCAATCAAGGAGGCAAGCCGACTGGGGCTTGCCGGTATTCAGATGTATGCTACGAGAAGGGATTTCGCTCCCGAAAATTTCTCTCTGGAGCGTCGCCGTGAGCTGCTGCAATTTGCCAAGGATCAAGGAGTTTGCTTTTCCGCCATTTGCGGTGATTTCGGCCACGGTTTTATGAGTGTGGATTCCAATAAGATCTACGTAGAGCGTTCCAAGCGCGTAGTAGATCTTGCTCTTGAAATGGAGACCAACATCATCACCACGCACATCGGTGTCGTTCCCGAGGATAAGAACCACGAGCGGTATAAGATTATGCAGGAGGCGTGCGCTTCTCTTGCGGAGTATGCCGATAGCGTAGGTGCACACTTTGCGGTTGAAACCGGCCCCGAAACCTCTGCGGTGCTTGGGGACTTTCTGGATTCGCTCGGTTCTTGCGGTGTAGGCGTCAACCTTGACCCCGCAAACCTGATGATGGTTACGGGAGACGATCCCGCAGGTGCGGTTCGTCGTTTGAAAAAGTACATCGTGCATACCCACGCAAAGGACGGTGTGATGCTCAGACGCACCAATCCCGAATATATTTACAGTGTGATCCCCATGCCCGAGGATATGGAGCATATCGATGCCTTCCGCGAGACTCCTTTGGGGGAGGGAAGCGTCAATTTCGCGGCATATCTTGCAGCCCTTGAGGAGATCGGATACCGCGGATTTTTGACCATCGAGCGCGAGGCGGGGGCAGAGCCTGCAAAGGATATCGCGCTGGCGGCCGATTATTTGAGAAAGATCATGAAGGAGAACTGAGAATATGGAAAAAGTGATTGCGGTGATCGGATGCGGAAGAATCGCAAACGGTGCGCATTTGCCACCTCTTTCCAAAATGGAGGACGTAAAAATCAAGTACGTTTGTGATCTGATTCCCGAAAAGGCAGAAAAGGCAAAAGAGGAATACGGTGCAGAGCTTGCCATCACCGATTACAAGATCGCGCTGGCAGATCCCGAGGTTTTGGCAGTGTTCGTGCTGACTCCCAACTACGCGCATTATACCGTTACGATGGATGCACTCAAGGCAGGCAAGCACGTATTCTGTGAAAAGCCCATTACGGTCAATTACGCGCTCTCCAAAGAAATGGCGGACGAGGCAGAAAAGCAGGGGAAGATCCTGAACATTGGCGTATGCAACCGCTTCCACGAATCGGTTTGTCGGATTGCGGATATGAACCGCGAGGGCAAGCTGGGTAATATTTATCACGTATATTGCTCCTTCCGTGCGCATCGCTCCATTCCGGGGCTCGGTGGCGCGTTTACCACCAAAAAGGAATCCGGAGGAGGCGTACTGATCGATTGGGGTGTGCACTTTCTTGATCTGATCCTTTACATTCTCGGCGGTGCGCAGCTCAAGAGCGTTACCGCAAATACCTATAGCGAAATGGCAAAGGATATCAAGGCTTACAAGTTTAAAAACATGTGGGCGCAGGAGACCATGGAGCCCAACGGCACGAACGACGTAGAGGACTTTGTTACGGGCTTTATCAGAACCGACAAGGCTTCCATTTCCTTTAACGGTGCATGGGCACAGAACATTGGTACGGGTGATATGTTTATCGATTTCCTCGGTGACAAGGGAGGCGTTCGTCTCGATTATTGCGGTCATTTCACCTTTTTTGGAGAAGACCTTTCCTCCAACCGCCCCGACTATGAGATCCCCGATATGTACGCTTTGGAGGATGCGGATTTTCTGAACGCGTGTCTGGAAGGCAGAAAGAACAAGAGCCACATCAGCAATATCCTCGAGAGCGCAAAGCTACTCGACGCGATTTATCGGTCGGCTGAAGAAAAGAGAGAGCTGACGTTTTAATTGAGATTTGATGTAAAAGTTCATGGTTTGTTCAAAAAACACATGGACTTTTGCGTTTTCGTGTGCTATAATGATCGTGAATATTAA
This sequence comes from Eubacteriales bacterium, assembly GCA_045120465.1. Taxonomy (GTDB): domain Bacteria; phylum Bacillota; class Clostridia; order Oscillospirales; family CAG-272; genus UMGS1865. Next base: position 4,644 of record JBGVEW010000084.1, on the reverse strand, counting down.
AAAACACATGCAAAGGAGAATGATAATGTCAAGATTGATCGGTTCTTATCCCGTAATCGGTATCCGTCCGACCATCGACGGTCGTCGAGGAGTCCTCAAGGTTCGTGAATCCTTGGAGGAGCAGACTATGAATATGGCAAAAAATGCCGCAAAGCTGTTTGAGGAAACCCTTCGCTACTCCGATGGTACTCCCGTTAAGGTCGTCATCGCGGATACCACCATCGGACGCGTCGGTGAGGCGGCGGCTTGCGCGGAAAAGTTCAAGCGCGAGGGAGTTGATATCACCCTGACCGTTACCCCTTGCTGGTGCTATGGTGCCGAGACCATGGATATGGATCCCAATACCATCAAGGCGGTTTGGGGATTTAACGGTACGGAGCGTCCCGGAGCGGTCTATCTTGCGTCCGTTCTTGCAACGCACGCGCAAAAAGGCTTGCCTGCGTTCGGTATTTACGGTCACGACGTGCAAAACTCCGACGATACCGAAATTCCCGCAGACGTGCGTGAAAAATTGCTTCGCTTTGCCCGTGCGGCGGTTGCGGTTGCAACCATGAGAGGAAAATCCTATTTGCAGATCGGTTCGATCTGTATGGGGATCGGCGGCTCGATTATCGACACCGATTTTATTGAGGATTATCTCGGTATGCGTGTGGAATCGGTGGACGAGGTGGAGATCATCCGCCGCATGACCGAGGGAATTTACGATCGGGCGGAATATGAAAAGGCACTCGCGTGGACGAAAAAGAACTGCATCGAAGGCTTTGATAAGAATCCTGAGGAGTTGCAACGCACGCGTGAGCAAAAGGATGCGGATTGGGAGTTCGTTGTGAAGATGATGGTGATCATCAAGGATCTGATGAACGGCAATCCCAATCTTCCCCAAGGGGCGGAGGAAGAGATGGTAGGGCATAACGCCATTGCCGCAGGCTTCCAGGGGCAGCGTCAGTGGACCGATTTCTATCCCAACTGCGATTTCCCCGAATCCATGCTCAATACCTCCTTCGACTGGAACGGTGCGCGTGAGCCGTATATCCTTGCAACCGAAAACGACGTTCTCAACGGTCTCGGTATGCTCTTTATGAAGCTTTTGACCAACCGTGCGCAAATGTTTGCCGACGTTCGCACCTATTGGAGCGGTGACGCGGTCAAGCGCGTTACGGGCTATGCGATCGAGGGCAAGGCAAAGGATGCGGACGGCTTTATCCACCTGATCAATTCGGGCGCGTGCTGTCTGGACGCCAACGGTGCCGCAAAGGATGCGGACGGAAACGGCGTGATGAAGCCTTGGTACGAGGTGACAGAGGAGGATCAGAAGGCGATCCTCGAAAACTCCACTTGGAACTATGCCGATCTCGGATATTTCCGCGGCGGCGGATATTCTTCCCGTTTCGTTACTACCGCAGAGATGCCCATGACCATGATTCGTCTCAACCTCGTCAAGGGCTTGGGACCCGTGGTACAGATCGCGGAGGGCTGGTCGGTAGGACTTCCTGACGAGGTAACCGATACGCTTTGGAAGCGGACCGACTATACCTGGCCCTGCACGTGGTTCGCTCCCCGTTGCGACGGTAAGGAGGGAAGCCCCTTTAAGACCGCTTACGACGTGATGAACAACTGGGGCGCAAACCATGGAGCAATCTCCTACGGTCATATCGGTGCAGACGTGATCACACTTTGCTCCATGCTCCGTATTCCCGTTTCCATGCATAACGTCGATCCCGAAAAGATCTTCCGTCCCGCTGCTTGGAGTGCATTTGGAATGGATAAGGAAGGTGCGGACTACCGCGCTTGCGCTGCATACGGTCCGGCATTTAAGAAAAACTGAATAACAATATCGTCTCTGCCTCAAAATCAATTTGGGGCAGAGCTTTTTTACTAAACTTGTTGACATCTCAACAAGTATATGGTATAATTCACCTGTTGAACTATCAACAAGCAAAAGGAGACACTGATATGAAAGAACGCTTTGAGACCTTTACCGTTTTGATTGCCAAAATTAACCGTAGTATCCGCAGGATCAAAAATCAGGAAATGGCAGAATACGGCTTGCGCGGAACGCAGATCTCTTGTTTATATTATTTGTATGCCTTTGAGGAATTAACGGCAACCGAGCTTTGCGAGCGGTGCGAGGAGGACAAGGCTACCGTTTCCCGTGCACTGGAGTCTTTGGAGAAAAACGGATTTGTCGTTTGCCGTTCCGCGAGCGCCAAACGCTATAAAAGTCCTCTTTTTTTGACGGAAAAAGGAAAGGAAGTCGGAAAACGGATTTGCGACAAGATCGATTGCGTATTGGATGAGGTCAGCATTGGTGTCAGCGAGGAGGAGCGCGCAAGTCTTTATCGCGTGCTTTCTGCAATCAGTGACCATTTAGAGGCGGTTACGTCCTCGTATGCTGAGTTTTGATTCGAGAAAGGAGACATCATGAATTGGTTCAAAGCTCTCGGTTGCCGCATCGTTCAAGCGGCGTTTCGAGCGGTATTGCCGCTCTTGCCGTACAGGAGTCCAAGGCTTCTTGGTTCCTGTCAAGAGGTTGGAGAGGCTTGCAAGCGTGAAGGGGTTCGATCTGTTCTGATTGTTACGGGACCGACCGTTCGCAGACACGGCTTAACGGAATCGGTAGAGCGCGTACTGAACGAGCAAGGCATTGCATATACCGTTTATGACGGAACGCAACCCGATCCTACGGTAGAAAACGTGGAGGAGGGGGTGGCACTGTATCAAAAAAACGGGTGCAGAGGGTTGATTGCAATCGGGGGCGGTTCACCGATGGATTGCGCCAAGGCGATTGGAGCACGCGTGGCGTATCCCAACAAAAGCCTGCATCGTATGAAGGGCGTACTGCGCGTTTTGCGCAAGATCCCACCGCTCATCGCCATTCCTACCACGGCGGGGACGGGAAGCGAAACGACGCTTGCCGCGGTGATCACAGACCCCAAGCATCACCGCAAGTACGCGATGATGAGCTTTTCCCTGATTCCGCGCTACGCGGTGCTGGATGCCTCTTTAACCGAATCCTTGCCGCCGCACGTAACCGCAACAACGGGAATGGATGCGCTGACGCACGCGATCGAGGCTTATCTCGGTCGATCGACGACCACGGAGACGAGACGGTTGGCGACAGAGTCGGTCGCCCTTGTTTTTGAACATATCGAGCACGCCTATGCAGACGGGCATAACCGTAAGGCGCGGGAGGGGATGTTGCTTGCCTCTTATAAGGCTGGAATCGCGTTTTCCAAATCCTACGTGGGTTACATCCACGCGTTGGCACATGCTCTTGGAGGAACGTACGGTGTGCCGCACGGGCTTGCCAATGCGGTCATCATGCCATACGTGTTAGAGGCATACGGTTCATGCGTTCATCAAAAACTCCACGTTCTCGGCATTGCCGCAGGCGTATGTGACCGGCGCGACTCCCACGAATTGGGGGCAAAAAAGATGATCGAAGCCATTAAGGAGCTCAACGCTCGCATGGCAATTCCCGCGCACGTTGCGGAAATTCGCAAGGAGGATATTTCGAAAATGGCGCACCACGCCGAAAAAGAGGCAAATCCGCTCTATCCCGTTCCCAAGCTGATGACGGCAAAGGAGCTGGAGCAACTTTATTTTCAAATTGGAGGAATTGAATGAGAAACGTAAGGATCGTATCGGATTCCGCATCCGATCTTTTAACACTGTCGCAGGTGGAGTTTGCATATGCACCGATGAAAATGATTACCGCAGAGCGGGAGATCGTTGACGATGGCAATTTGGACGTTGCGGAAGCGGTTCGCTTTTTTGACGGGTATAAGGGAAAGTCAAAATCTTCCTGCCCCAATCCAAACGATTGGCTGGAGGCGTTTGGCGATGCCGAGGATGTTTTTTGTGTCACCATTACCGGAGGTCTTTCGGGGAGCTACAACTCCGCTTGCGCGGCAAAATTGACTTATGAGACCGAGCATCCCGGGCGTCGCGTATTTGTGATGGATTCACTTTCCGCAGGTCCTGAGATCACGATGACGGTTTGGCGTTTGGAGGAAATGCTGGCAAGCGGAATGGAGTATGAGGAGGTTTGCCGCGAGATTACCGAGTATCAAAAACAAACGGGGCTGGCATTTATGCTCAAATCCTTAAAGAATTTTGCCAATAACGGGCGAGTCTCACCGATTATCGCCAAGCTGGTAGGTCTGGCGGGCATTTGTATCGTTGGACGCGCAAGTGACGTGGGAACGCTGGAGCCGGTGCATAAATGTCGCGGAGAAGCCCGCTCTCTGGATGCTTTGGTTGCGGATATGCAAGCGCGCGGATGGAAGAAGGGGAGAGTGAGTATCGGATACTGTAACAATGAGGGCGCGGCGCTGCGCCTCAAGGAAATCCTTTGTCAAAAATCGAGGGACGTATCGGTTGAGATTCATCCTTTGCGTGGGTTGTGTAGCTTTTACGCGGAGAACGGTGGATTGCTCGTAGGCTTTGAAAAAAACTAAAGACAAACACGCTGACGGGTGGTACAATGACAATAGAGAAGTCTGCATGCGTGAAATGCGGCAAGGATGCGTGAAAATACGACAAGGAAAAGAAGAAAGGAGCGCGAATATTGATGAGTGGAATGAAACTGGAAAAGGGCTGGAAGCTGCTGGTGGTGGACGATGCGAAGCTCAAGGGAGAAAT
>JBGVEW010000083.1:0-55708 GCA_045120465.1 Eubacteriales bacterium | reverse complement strand
TTATCCTGATACTTGTTACCTGCGCTCTCCTGCATTTTGAGAACGATGGTAGCGGTGTAAGCAGTTTCTGCGGCGAGCGCGCCGTCGTGGATACCCGTGCGGATGACGTCAGCAAGTGTACCGACCTTGGTGCCAAGGTTTTGACGGTCTGCGGAGATCTGTTTCGCAGGGGACTGGTAGTAGACGTCAATAACGTCTGCAAGTTCAGATACGTCACCGTTGGGGATGATCGCGAGCTGATACTTCAGCGCGAGCGAGCCCTCGTTGGCGATCTTCAGGTGTCTTGCCTCGGTGTAACCGGGTTCCCAGAGGGTGTTGTTGAAAATCGCGCCCTTGGATGCATCCTTCCATGCATCGTCGGAAGGAGCGTCCTTACCCTCCGACCAATACATCTCAACGTTGAGCGTACCGGTCTTGATGATGTTACCTTTGCTGGTAACACTGTCCGTAAACCATGCAAAAGTCGTTCCAATCAGCATCGAGCAGCAAAGAACCATTGCCAGAATGCTGGAGAGTAACGCCCGCTTGGTTGACTTTTTGTTAGTCATTTTGTTTTTCCTCCTTGTTGTGAATTTTTACGACTAACTTTATATCAAGCTTTCGCTTAATATCATTCTAATGCTACGGTCATCAAATAAAGTTGTAGCATTTAATACATTATACTACTTATTGTCGCTTTATTTGTATCGGAAGTGTGAACAAATCGTTAAAACGGAAGGATTTTATTATAATATATGATAGAAAAGGGAATAGCAGACGATGATAGGATGCAAAAAGGGACGTAGAGAGGGGCGTTCTTGTAAGAACGCCCCTCTCTACATATTCACTCTTTAATATAACTTATATTTCAGCCTCAAATTATCCGCAATCATGGCGATGAACTCCGAATTGGTCGGTTTTCCACGGTTATTTTGAATCGTGTAGCCGAAATAGGAGTTGAGCGTATCGACGTCACCTCTGTCCCATGCGACCTCAATGGCGTGGCGGATGGCACGCTCGACGCGAGAGGTGGTCGTGCTGTACTTTTTTGCTACGGAGGGGTAGAGGATTTTGGTGACCGAATTGATAATATCGCTGTCACTGATGGTCATCAAAATTGCCGTCCGCAGATATTGATAGCCTTTGATATGAGCGGGAACTCCGATTTGATGAATGATTTGCGTGACTTGCGACTCGATATCGGGACCTTTTTCCACCTCTTGCATTGCGGCTGCGGGAACGTCACGGTAACGGCGCGCTGCAAGGCTTTGAATATGCTCGGCAAGGCTTGCGACGTTAACGGGCTTTAAGAGGCAGAGCTCCGCCCCTGCCTCGGTAGCCTGAATAAAGACGTTTTGGTTTGAAACCGAGGATACCACGATGTAGGCGGGCTCGTGCGCATCCGACCAATCCATCGAGCGGCAGGTGCGCAGTACGCCGATGCCGTCGAGCTTGGAAAGCCAAACGTCCAACAGAACAACGTCGGGGCGAAGATGCGAGATTTTTAAAACCGCCTCTTCACCGTTTGCGGCTTCCTCCACATTGAGATATCCCGCGCGAAGCAAGCCCTCCCGAAGATTGGAACGAACGGCGGGGCTTTCATCAGCAATCAGTATTTTCGTTTTGTATTCCATAAAGCAATCATCCTCCGATATGGTAATAATTTTCTTGACAGGAATATTTTACCATATTTTGGAAGATTTTACAAGTGTGAAAAGGCGAAAATAGTTCCCAAACTTTTGGGATATAAACTGGTAAAATTTACCAAATTGATGAAAAATGATTACTTTTTGGAGTGCTGGCAGGGTTCTTTGAAGAAATCTGTCAAATCCATTTCGTATCTGCCGTCGGTATTTTTAGAAAAACCGATGGCTTTGATGAGAATTTCGTTGTCGTATTCCGCGTCAAAAAATGCGCGATGAACGCCGCAAAGGTCAATAAAATTGAGTGCGGCGCGTCCCATTACGAACATTGGTTCAAATTCATAGCCCGATGGAGCGTGTGCAAAATCTACGATTTTGCCCCCGTCGGGACCCATTGTGAACTGACAAACACCGCGCAGTTCACCGTTGACCAGTGCGCGATACGCCAGCATTTCGGTGCGAAAGGGAACACCGCAACGCGCGCAGAGTGCCTCTTGTTCTTCCTTGGTTTGAATGGGCAGTACTTCCAGCATGATCGATTCCTTCCTTTTATTATACTGTGGGGGTGAGGTATTTGACCTCGTCTTCCGTCAACTCTCTCCATTTTCCCATTGGAAGCTCGCCCAGCGTCAATTTTCCAATGGCAACGCGGCAAAGCTTTGAAACGCGCAGGTTGACCGCCTCACACATTCGGCGGATCTGACGGTTTCGACCTTCATAAAGGTGCATTTCCAGCGTGTCGTCCGAGAGCTTACGGACGGTAACGGGTTGCAGTACGTATCCATCCAGAAGCATCGGAGAACGCAAAACCGCGATCTGTTCTTCCGTGGGGGGCGTGCGGAGCGTGACGTGATAGATTTTGGGGATCTCGTGTCGCGGATGTGTCAGGCGGTTGGCAAATTCACCGTCATCGGTTAAGAGCAAGAGCCCTTCCGAGTCCATATCCAAACGCCCAACGGGGTAAACGCGTGTTCCGACACCGCGCACCAGATCGGTTACGGTACGCCGTCCTTTTTCATCTTTGGCGGTGGTCACGTAGCCGCGCGGCTTATGGAGCATGATATAGCGGTGGGGCTTGTCCGCACGCGGCTTGATGCGCTGCCCGCGGTATTCGACAATATCGGTTTCGGGATCGACCGAGTCGCCAACCGATGCCACAACACCGTTGACCCTGACTTTTCCCGCCGCGATTTCCGCTTCTGCGGCTCTGCGCGAGAGGATCCCGGCATCCGAAAAGAATTTTTGCAGTCGCATGGCGACCTCCTTTTTGTGGTCTGCCGATTGTTCGCACTTTCCAATCAAACTCAAAAGCACGAAAAATCGGCAGAATCCGATGATTTCATCATGTAAAGAGCTTTTTCCAAAAGCCCCAAAAGCCCGAGGGGCGTTCTGCTTTTTCGACCGTGTAAAGGGCATAGAGGGGTACTTTCGCAAGCTGTTCTTCGATGCCGTTTCCATCGGTGTCGGAGAAAAAGACAGCATATCCCAGTACGTCGCCTTCCTCAATCCCCGCATATTCAAAACGGCGACACTCCAAAGCCTGCCTGATTTCGCCTGCCGATGAAGGAATGGTTACCGAGACTGCCGAACGGTTTCCCAAAAGGACGTAATCCTCTTTTCCTCCTACCAAGGGGAGAGAATAGACCAGATCCCCGATCTCGCACAGCGTGTGCGCACGATAGCGGGAGAAGCCGTAGTCCAAAAGTGCGGTGTGATCCGTCCAATCGTCGGGGGCGTTGAGCGTTACCGCAATCAAAGTGACCCCGTCGCGTTTGGCGGCAGATACCAACGTCCGTCCGCTGTGCTTGGTAAATCCCGTTTTCATGCCGATGCATCCGTCGTATAGGCGCAACAGCTTGTTGTGATTGACCAAAAGACGAACACCGTCCTCGCCAACGTGCGGAATCGTGGTTTTGCGAGTGGCACAAATGGTGGCAAGAAGCTCGTTGTCAAGCGCGGCACGTGCGATCAGTGCCAGCTCACGCGCGGTGGTGTAGTGATCTTCTTCATCAAGCCCGTGCGGATTGGTAAAATGCGTGTCGGTAAGCCCCAGATCGGCTGCCTTGCGATTCATTTGCGTGGAAAACTCCTCAATGCTGCCGGACAGGGCAATTGCAATTGCCGCTGCGGCATCGTTTGCAGATTCCAGTAAAAGCGCGTAGAGCAATTGCTCCAACGTCAAACTTTCTCCCTCGGTCAGATAGATCGAAGATCCCTCCACGCCAACGGCTTCCGCAGGAATCTGAATCAAGCGCGATGGGGGAGAAAGCTCCAAGGCCGCCAATGCTGTCATCAGCTTGGTGGTGCTCGCCATGGGGAGACGATGGTCGGCATCCTTTTCGTAAATGACGGTTCCGCTGTCAGCCTCCAAAAGAACGGCACTTTGTGCAGAAACGGAGGGGAGGGCAACGGTGGGCACGCTTGTGGTGCGCGTTTGCGCATTCGTTGGAATGATCACTACGGAAAAGCAGATGCAAAGTGTGAGAAAGAGGAGTAAAGGTCGGTGTTTGTGGGACATAAATAATACCCTCCGGAAAAATACAGTTGCTTCATGTATATTTTTCCGGAGTGTATTTTATGTCAAAAAGACAGATTATTGTACGCGTCCGCTCTCCAGCGTCTTTTCGGAGATCTTACCGCGTTTGTTTGCCAAACGGGAGGGAGCGTCCTCTGCGGACTCTACCATGACGGGAGCGCTCTTCTGAAGCTTTTTGAGCTCCTTTGCTTCCTTCTTGAGACGCTTTTTCTCTTCTCTGGTAAGCTTGGTGTCGCTTTCGAGAAGCTTTTCGGTGTCGTCGATTGCCTGCACTGCACTCTCGGATGCTTCCTGCGCGAGCTTGAGACGGTAAGCTTCCTCAAGGTCATTTTCTACGGCCGCAACCGCCGCCTCGTGATCCTGTGCCGCTTCTTCGGGCCAGAAAATGTTCTTGATGCGGTTGATGATATCGGGAGTTGCGCTGAGGATCTCGCCAACCTGCTCGATGGGGGAGAGCTTTTCAGCGGTCATGGGGATCATGTCAACGATACCGTCGGGAGTAACGGTCAAAAATCCGATGGGAGTCACGGTAACGCCGGTTCCGCCGCCACCGCCAAAGTTCTTGGGGGCATTCTCCTCACCCTTCTTTGCGGGAAGATCCAAGCCGCCCGAAGCAAAGCCCATGGAGACCTTGGAGATCGGGATGATAACGGTTCCGGAGGGGGTAAGGATCTGTTTGCCGACAACGGTGTCAGCGTCGATAATCGTGCGCACCTGATTCAGCGAGTTGCTGATGATTTCCTTGATGCAAGATTCGTTTTCCATAATGATAATCCTTTCATGTATGAGTTCTATATTATTTTTATTTTTAACAATGGGATTTAAGCGGTGCGCTCGTCCTCTTGGCTGTTACGCTCACGGATGGCGGCTTTTTGATAGGCAATCGTTCTTTCTTTATTGTAGGAAAGAAGCATGGTAAGACCAATGGAAATGAGTCGGAAAATTTTAACCGAGCACGCGATGTCGATGTCTGCGCGACATTCTCCCGCGGTATAATCAGCTTCGATGCTCATGTCTCCCGGCTTGCGACGGATGTGATTGAAGGCTTCCTCAATATAGTTGAGAATGTAAGAAGCCGATTGCAGGATCACGCCGTACAGGATCGCCGTTTTTGCGGCGTCCTCCGTTCCAACCGTAAGGTGCATACGGCGTACACAAATGCGAAGCTTTCCGCGAGTAGCGGAGGCGAGTTTTTTGAGGAGTGCCAGAATCATCGCAAGGTTTTCCTTGAGGTTGGGATTGACGGCACGCTTTTCTGCGGCGAGTGCCTTTTTCTTTGCACGCTTTGCGGCTTTGCGCTCCGCCTTCAGGCGTTTGCGCTCTGCGCGCTGTGCTTCTTTTTGCTGACGGCGAAGCTCACGTCGTAATACTGCCTCTGGATTTCGGCATTTGGAGAGGTTTCGCGGTGGCTTTTTCTTGGGTTCCTTATCCGAAACCAAGGTAAAGCGGATTCCGCAAACCGAAGCAACGACCCGAAGCTTTTCCCGACAAACGATCCGAATCTTTACGCTTCCGAACAGAATGACGAGAACTAAGAGTGCTACGACCGCCAGCGCGATCTGTAATCCAATCAATTTGATTCCTCCTTTTCATCGGGTGTTGGGGAAGGGGAATCGGGGGCGACACCGCTCTCGTAGATGACGTCGGTTTCCTCGCTGTCCACGGGCTCCGTGTACTCTGCGGGAACCGCATCCTCGGGGATCTCGGCGGCAAGCTGCTCCGCTTCCTCTTCGCTCATGGTTTCTTCCGCCTGTGCCGCCGCTACGCTGAGTGCCTCGGTTTCGGGAAGCTCGTCGAGCGAGTTGATTCCAAAAACGCGAAGGAACTTATCGGTGGTAACGTAGAGCATTGGGCGGCCCGGGGCATCTAAACGCCCTGCGGCTTCGATCAGCCCCTTATCCAACAGGGAGTTGACCGCGTATGAGCTATCTACACCGCGCACCAGATCGACGTAGGAGCGTGTAACGGGCTGGTTGTACGCAACCACCGCCAACACCTCCATTGAGGAAGCGGAGAGGTTTCCGCCTCTACGGATACCGAGGGCTTCACGGATGTAGGGAGCATATTTTTCTTTGGTTGCCAATTGGCAGGTAGTGGGATAGAGCAAAAGCTGTATGCCATGGTGGGTATCGTCCTGTTCGAAATGCGCGGACATTTCCTTGACCATGGTTTTGACGTCCTTTACGGTCAGTCCCAAAACCTCTGCGAGTTTATCGTATCGCATGGGATAGCCTGCGGCGTACAGGATGGCTTCAATTGCCTGTTCAATCTCCTGTGCGCTGGTCAATTGCTCAAGCCCCGCGGCGACTTCTTTCTTTTCTTCCATAATATATTATGTCGGAGTCCTTTCTCGTTTTATGTGGTTTCATCGGGCAATTCTTTTGCTTTTTGAGCCATCGAACGAATAATATCATTCATATCAAGTCCGATATCGTCCAAAAGATCTTCATCGTCCTCGGAGAGTTGATTGTCCAGCATTTCGGCAACCTTTGCCTCTGCCTCCAGATCGCTGTCATCCTCGGGGAGCAGTTCGGAGAGTGCGGCAATCGCGCCCTCGGCTTCTTCCTTGGCACGTCTGCGTTCCTCTGCGCGGCGCGCGCGTTCCTCGGCACGCAATCGCTTTTTTTCGGCAAGCTTTTTCTCGCGGATGATACGGCGTTGCTCTCGGTGCATTTCCGCCTTTGAAGAAAGCGGAATCGGCTCGTCGCTGTCGGTAGCGGGAGTGTAAACCTTCTCGGTCTCGCCCTCCTCGGGCGGTGCGTCGTTGACGATGAATTTTGTATTCACACCGTGAATGACGGTGTAGGAATCGGGATCCTCATCGATCAAAATCTTTCGAACCTTGATCAATTCCAAAATTCCCAAAAAGATTGCAATCATATCCGAAAGGGAGACCGCATCGTGCAACAGATCCTGCATTGAGGTGTCACGCTTTTTGGACATATGATGAAGAATGCCGACGATCTTAACATCTACGGGAATGATCGGCTTTGCAACGAGAGGTGCAAAGGTCTGCTTTTCCGCGCGGGGTCTGCTTTCGTTTGCGGCGATGATACGGCGGACTGCCGCGCAAAGGCTCGTTACCTGCTGATCGGCAACGTAGGTGGTATCGATCGAAATTTCGTCGGTATCCTTGACCATACGTCCGCTGTAGAGCTGGTAGAGCGGTGTCATTTTTGCAACCGCCTGTTTTGCCTGCTGATAACGTAACAGCGCATCCGCCAGGTCGGCTCTGGGGTCTTTTTCATCCTCCGACTCCTTGGGCAGGAGCATACGGCTCTTGATGAGCATCAATTCGCTCGCCATGACGATAAATTCACCCGCGACCTCCATGTCCATGTCTTGTGCCGCCTTGATATACTCCAGATACTGGTCACAGATCAAGGAAATGGGGATGTCTATGATATTCACTTTGTTTTTCTGAATCAGCATCAAGAGCAGGTCAAGAGGACCTTCGAACTGATCCAGCCGATAAGTGACTGCTTCCATGTGAGAAAGGGATCCTTTCTGTGTGCGATATTAAAAGATGAGACGGTAATAAGAAAATTCCAGATGCGGAATGTCGAATAATCCTCCAAAAAGATCAAAGGAGAGATAGGAAACGCGTCCGCTTAAAAACTCGGCAATTCCCGAGAAAGGGGAAAGACCGATGCGGGAGAGCAGCATAATGGCGATCAGAACGCCAAACATGATCTGTCTTTCGTAGCGCATCATGTTAAAGTAGATGCGAGGGGGAAGGAAGACGAACGCGATGCGCGAGCCGTCAAAGGGAGGGACGGGGATGAGGTTGAACGCCATCAACAAAAAGTTATAAAGGGCGCCAAGCTCCAAAAAGAGTGTTGCGATGGAAACGCAATTGATCAAGAACTGTGAGGCATCGGTTACGGCAAGGCTGAACCACCATGCGCGGAAGAATCCGCACAGGATCGCACTGAACGTACCCAACAAAAGATTGGCGGCAGGTCCGGCGGCGGCACACAGTGCCATTCCTTTTTTTGGATCGCGGAAGTTGCGCGTGTTGATCGGCACGGGCTTTGCCCAACCGTATCCGAATACCATCATGCAGAAAAAGCCGATGGGATCAAGATGCTTTACGGGGTTGAGGGTCAGACGGCCGAGATTGTATGCGGTAGGGTCACCGCATTTCCAAGCCACGTATCCGTGGGCGGTTTCGTGAACGACCAGTGCCAAAAGGATCACGGGCATGGTGAGCAGCAATTGGATGATGATATCCTTGATATTGCCGCCCGAGAGAAGGGTGGAAAGTACCATTTTGCGGAGAATTTCTCACTTTCTAAAAATTAGTTGAGCCCGGTATAACGGTGGATCTGATTCCAAAGCTCGGTTTTTCCCTCGTTTTTGAGAGAGGAATAGAAAATGATCGGAGTGTCTGCGGGGATATCGGGGTGGTTGCGAAGCATTTCCTCGGATTTTTTGCGCTCGGTTACGTTGAGCTTGTCGCATTTGGTGGCGACCACCAAAAACGGGATCTGCGACTGGCGCAAGAAGGAAAGCATCATTTCGTCGTCCGCCGTAGGGCCGATGCGGCTATCTACCAGCTGGATGACGAGCTTTAAGAGATCGACGTTGGAGTTGTTGGTAAAATATCCGTCGGTGAGTGCCGACCATTGCGCTTTATCCGAGGGGGCGCGCTTTGCAAAGCCGTAGCCCGGCAGATCTACCAAAAACAGCTTTTTGTCAACGTCGTAAAAGTTGATGGTAATGGTTTTTCCGGGAGAGGAGCTGACGCGCGCAAGTGATTTTCTTCCCAAAAGGGAATTGATCAGCGAGCTTTTTCCCACGTTGGAGCGTCCCGAAAAAGCGATCTGCACCATCGGGTCGGTAGGAAACTGCTTGGGAGTCCCGGCACTGATGCGCAATTGGACTTGGTTGAGATTGAGTGCCATCGTAAGGCTCCTTTCAAAAACGGTTATCCGTTCTCCGAAAAACGAAGCGCGGGGTTTTGTACCTGAACGCCGGGGATAAACTTGGAGGCTGCGGTCGCATCTTCGCTCGTTTCCGGCTTGAACTCATTTTTCAGAGGCAGAAGTGCGTGCGCCAACACCTCGGATGCGCGGCGGCAGGGGATGAATTTGAGGTTTTCGCGTGCCAGAGGATCGATCTCCTCCAAATCACGCTGATTGTCATCGGGGATCAGTACGGTCGAAACACCGGCACTGTATGCCGCCATGGTCTTTTCCTTCAGCCCACCGATGGCAAGCACGTGACCGCGCAGACTGATCTCGCCCGTCATGGCAACGTCGCGGCGAACGCGTCTGCCCGTCAGTGCGCTGACCAGTGCCGTCACCATTGTCACTCCCGCGGAAGGACCGTCCTTCGGGATCGCGCCCTCGGGGAAGTGGATGTGAATATCTTTGGTTTTGTAAAAATCGGCGGGGATGCCGTATTCCGCAGCAATCGAGCGGACGTAGCTGACCGCGATCTGCGCGGATTCCTTCATCACGTCGCCCAAAGAGCCTGTCGTCTCGATCTTTCCCGTGCCGTCAAGTACTGCAACCTCAACCTTGAGGAGACTGCCGCCAAGCTCGGTGTACGCCAATCCGTTGACGCATCCGACCTCATCCTCGGGATCAATGGTCTCGGGGAGGAGCTTGCGCGCACCGAGATAAGCTTTTACGTCTGCCTCGGTTACGGTAACGCTCTTTTTCTCTTTCGCAAGCAGGATCTTGCCGGTCTTGCGGCAAAGGGAGGCAATGGCACGCTCCAGATTACGAACGCCCGCCTCGTGTGTGTAGTAATCAATCAGTTCGAGAATCGCGCCGTCGGTGATCTTGAGCATTTTTTTATTCATGCCGTGACGGGCGAGCTGCTTGGGGATCAGATGATCCTTGGCGATCTCAAGCTTTTCGCGCTTGGTATAGGTGGAGAGCTCAATGATCTCCATGCGGTCGAGAAGGGGACGGGGAATATTCTCAAGCGAATTTGCCGTTGCAATGAACATACAATCCGAGAGATCGAAGGGGAGCTCCACGAAATGATCGCGGAAGGTCTTGTTCTGCTCTCCGTCAAGCACCTCGAGAAGTGCCGAGGTCGGGTCTCCGTGCGAATCGCGCGTGAGCTTGTCGATTTCATCCAAAAGGATCAAGGGATTGCAGACACCCGCCTGCGTAACCGCGGAGATCAAACGTCCGGGCATTGCACCGATATAGGTTTTGCGGTGGCCGCGGATATCCGCCTCGTCGCGCACACCGCCCAAGGAGAGACGAACGTACTTGCGGTTCATTGCGCGGGCAATGGAGGAGGCGATGGAGGTCTTGCCGACACCGGGAGGGCCGACGAGGCACAGGATCTGACCGTTCAGATCGGGATTGAGCTGCTTTGCGGCGATGTATTCCACAATGCGCTCCTTAACCTTTTCAAGCCCGTTGTGGTCGGCATCCAGCACCTTTTGCACGGTAGCAAAATTGATGCGATCGCGCGTTTTCTGTCCCCACGGAATCGAGAGGCAGGTATCGAGATAGTTGGCAAGGACGGTGGATTCGGCGGAACCGAAGGGCGTTTTTGCCAAGCGATCGTTTTCCTTGGTGAGCTTGGCTTCCACCTCGGGTGGGAGCTTTGCTTCCTTGATGCGGGCGGCAAATTCGGCAACGTCATCGCCCTCGCCCAATTCCTCCTGAATGACCTTGATCTGCTCACGCAGGTAGTATTCCTTTTGATTGCGGTTCATCCGCGCGTTGACGCGGCGGCGGATGAGCGCTTCTTCTTCCATTACGACGGCTTCCTCTTCAAGGATCTCCAAAAGGATTTCCGCACGCTTTAAAGGGTCAAAGCATTCCAGTACCGCCTGCTTATCCAAGGGGCGGACGAGAATGTTTGCGGCGATAAAATCGGCAAGTGCGCCGGGGTCGTCGATGTGGCGGAGCGCACCCATGAGATCCTCGGTGTTGGTGGGGAGAAAACGGAGATTGCGCTCTACGGTATTTAACATTTCATGTATGCAAGCCTCACCGCGGACACCGCCCAGATCGGGGAGTGTGACGTGCTTGCAGATCAGATCGGCTTCAATGGCGTTGCCGTTGTAACGGTAGCGCGCAACGGTAGCGCGGACAACGCCCTCCGCAACGATGCGGGTCGAGCCTTCGGGCGTGCGGAGCATCTGCTTGATGCGCACGACCGTACCGACGTGGTAAAAGGGAAATTCTTCTTCAACCTCTTCGTTTTCGATCTCCTTGTAGGAGGTGAGGAACAAAAAGGAGGATCCGAGTCCTGCCTGTTTGGCGGCGGCGGAGGCGCGCTCGTCGGCAGCCTCGAAATTTACGGTGATCAGGGGGAAGGCAACGGTTCCGCGCAAAGCGATCACGGGAAGCGTTGCGGATTCGACTTTTTCGATATAAGAGGGCATTCCAAAATCCTTTCAAGCGGGAGCAAATAGACATACTTTCACAATTATTACTTTATTATAACATACTCCAAACAAAATTTCCATAGTTTTTCAAAAAAAAGTAATTCGTTTTTGCATCTTTTTTGCGGATTTTTTCTCGGCACATCCATTTTTTACCATCCCTTCAAGAAAACGGAAGAAGAAAAATGGGAGGATTTTTTTGCGGTGGGACTTTACTTATAAAGAGTTTTGTGATATACTGATATACGAATGAAAAGCGGAGGTAGCCTATGGAATACAAGCCCTTTGTACTCAAAAGTGAATACACACCCACAGGGGATCAGCCCGAGGCGATCGAGCGCTTGTGCCGCGGACTTGAGCGCGGTGAAAAGATGCAGACTCTGCTGGGCGTTACGGGATCGGGAAAGACCTTTACCATGGCAAACGTGATCTCCCGTCTGAACCGCCCGACACTGATCCTTGAGCCTAACAAAACCCTGGCATCTCAGGTCTGCTCCGAGATGAGAGAGTTCTTTCCCGATGCCGCGGTCGAATATTTTGTTTCTTACTACGACTATTACCAGCCCGAGGCATATATCCCGGGCAAGGATATGTATATCGAAAAGGATGCGCTCATCAACGAGGAGATCGACCGCTTGCGACACAGTGCTACGAGTGCTTTGTTTGAGCGTCGAGACGTCATCATTGTTGCCAGTGTTTCTTGCATCTATTCTCTCGGTGACCCGAGCGAATATCAAGGACTTGTGCTCTCCGTCCGTCCGGGAATGCAGATGAGCAGCGATATCTTTATCCGCAAGCTGGTGGCAAACAGCTATACGCGTAACGATATGTCCTTGGTGCGTGATGCCTTCCGCGTCAACGGAGATACCGTGGAATTGATCCCCGCAAATATGAGTGACGTGGCGTTGCGCGTAGAGTTTTTCGGTGACGAGATCGATCGCATTTCCGAGGTCAATATCGTTACGGGCGAGCTCAAGCGGCTCTTGTCCTACGCGTCGATCTATCCCGCTACGCACTATGCGGTGTCGGATGAAAAGAGAGAAGCGGCACTCTCGGAGATCGAGCGCGAAATGATTGAGCGCGCCGCGTATTTTGAATCCGAAAACAAGCTTATCGAGGCACAGCGTATCCGCGAGCGCGTCAAATACGATTTGGAAATGTTGCGTGAGATCGGCTTTTGTTCGGGAGTGGAGAACTATTCCCGCGTGCTGTCGGGGCGTGAGCCGGGGGCAACGCCTTTTACGTTGCTTGATTATTTTCCCGATGATTACGTCATGTTCATCGACGAATCCCACGTCACCGTACCGCAGGTGCGCGGCATGAGCGGAGGAGACACGGCAAGAAAAAAGAACCTGGTGGATTACGGCTTCCGATTGCCCTCTGCCTACGATAACCGACCGCTCTATTTCCCCGAATTTGAGGAGAGTATGAATCAAGTGGTTTTTGTCAGCGCGACTCCGGGAGACTATGAAAACGAGCATTCCGAGAGCGTCGTTGAGCAGATCATCCGTCCCACGGGACTGCTTGATCCGGAAGTCGAGGTGCGACCGATTGCCGGTCAGGTGGACGATCTGATGGGCGAAATTCGCGCACGTACCGCTAAAAACGAGCGCGTTCTCGTTACCACGCTGACCAAAAAGATGGCCGAGGATCTGACTGAGTATTTTGAAAACAACGGTATCAAGGTGCGCTATATCCACTTCAACGTGGAGACGATGGAGCGTATGGAGATCATCCGCGATCTTCGCCTCGGTGTGTTTGACGTGTTGGTCGGAATCAACCTTTTGCGCGAGGGCTTGGACATTCCCGAGGTTTCCTTAGTGGCGATTCTTGATGCCGATAAGGAAGGATTTTTGCGTGCCGAGCGTTCTTTGATCCAAACCATTGGGCGTGCGGCGCGAAACGCAGAGGGAAAGGTCATAATGTATGCCGATACGGTGACGAGATCGATGCAGACAGCGTTGCTTGAAACCAACCGCCGCCGCGAAATTCAAAGCGCGTATAACCAAGAACACGGCATTACGCCCAAAACCGTCGTCAAGGGCGTGCGTGATGTGATCGATATTGCCACCACCGAGGAGCGCGACGGAAAGAAGCGCGGAAAGCTTGAAAAGATGACCGAGCGCAAGCTCTCGGGGGCAGAAAAAGAAAAGCTGATTGCCGAAATGACGGTCGAGATGAAGCGTGCCGCGCAGCATCTGGAATTCGAAAAGGCGGCGTATCTGCGCGATGAGATCAAAAAGCTGCGCGAGGGCAAGATCGACGCTCCGCGCCATCGTTAATCGGTCCTTGGTCGATTTTTCATGCTGTAAAAGCGTAAATTTGAAGAACAGGAGCGTTTTATGCCCAATCAAATCAGTATCCGCGGTGTGCGGGTGCACAATCTGAAAAATATTGACGTAACCATCCCACGTGACCAACTGGTCATCCTGACGGGGCTTTCCGGATCGGGAAAATCCTCTTTGGCATTCGATACGGTCTATGCCGAGGGACACCGCCGCTTTGTGGAGTCTCTTTCTTCCTATGCACGGATGTTTTTAGGGCAGCTGGACAAGCCCGATATCGATTCCATCGAGGGGCTCTCTCCGGCGATCTCCATCGATCAGAAAACGACCTCGAAAAACCCGCGTTCCACCGTGGGAACGGTTACCGAGATCTACGATTATCTGCGTTTGCTTTACGCGCGCATCGGAATTCCGCACTGTCCCATTTGCGGAAAGGAGATTCGACAACAAACGGTGGATCAGATCATCGACCGTATTATGACCTTCCCCGAGGGGGAGCGCTTTATGGTGTTGGCGCCCGTTGTGCGCGCCCAAAAGGGAATGCACGAAAAGGTGCTTGCCGATGCGCGCAAGCGCGGATACGTGCGTGTGCGCGTGGATGGAAATATGTACGACCTTTCGGAAGAGATCAAGCTGGATAAGAATAAAAAGCATACAATCGATATCGTGGTTGACCGTCTCGTCATGCGAGAGGGGATCGCGTCTCGTCTCTCGGATTCGGTCGAAAACGCGCTTGGCGTAGCGGAGGGACATCTGATTATCGTTACCGTTCCGCGGGAAGGGGAAGCAAAGGAGCTGGAATTTTCCCAGAACTACGCCTGTGAGGAGCACGGTATCTCCTTTGGAGAATTGGAACCGCGCATGTTTTCCTTCAACAATCCCGCAGGAGCTTGCCCTCATTGTGCGGGAATCGGAGATCTGCAACGCATCGCGGTCGAGCGATTGATCCCAAATAAAAAGCTTTCTCTTTCGGAGGGCGCAATTGCGGTCAACGGCTTTAAATCTCTTGAGGAAGAAAGTTGGAACGGGCCTGTTTTTTCCGCAGTGGGAAAACGCTTTGGCTTTACGATGGAGACTCCGATCGAGGACTTTACCGAGGATCAGTATCACAAGCTTCTTTACGGAACGGGTGACGAGCGATACGAAGTACACCGTTGGTTTGGTAAGGAGGATCACCATCAGTTAGCCAAATTCGAGGGCATCGTTCCCATGATCGAAAACCGTATGAAGATGTACGGGAATGAATATTACAATCAGTTCATTGAAGAAGCACCTTGCCCCGAATGTAACGGTCAACGCCTCTCGCCCACCTCGCTGTCGGTTACCGTAGGAGGACTCAATATTCACGAATTTTGCGCCATGTCGGTCGAAAACGCATTGGAATTCGTGAATTCTCTGACCCTGAACGAGACCGAAGGAAAGATCGCCGCCGAGATCCTGAAGGAGATCCGCGCCCGCTTAGGGTTCCTTGTCAGCGTGGGGCTGAATTATCTTACGCTCTCGCGCAAGGCGGGAACGCTTTCGGGTGGTGAGGCGCAGCGGATCCGTCTGGCTACGCAGATCGGTTCTGCGCTCGTGGGAGTGTTGTATATCCTCGACGAACCCAGCATCGGTCTTCATCAAAGAGATAATTCCAAGCTGATCGCAACACTCAAGCGTCTGCGCGATCTGGGCAATACGGTCATCGTGGTCGAGCATGACGAGGAGACGATGGAGAATGCGGATTACGTTCTGGATATCGGCCCCGGCGCGGGAATTCACGGCGGACGCGTAGTTGCCGCAGGGACTCCGCAGGAGATTATGAAGGATCCCAATTCCATCACGGGCGCGTATCTTTCGGGCAGAAAACGCATTGACGTACCGCAAAAACGCCGTTTGGGCAACGGAAACTTTATAAAAATCACGGGCGCACGTCACAACAACCTCAAAAACGTGGACGTGGAGATCCCGCTGGGGAGCTTCGTTTGCGTCACGGGTGTTTCGGGCTCCGGAAAATCCTCGCTTGTCAACGGAATTCTGTATCCCGTATTGGCAGAAAAGCTCAATCGCGCCATTACCTACGCGGGCAAATATACCTCGATCGAGGGCTTGGAGCATCTGGATAAGGTCATCGCAATCGATCAAAGTCCCATCGGGCGTATGCCAAGCTCCAATCCCGCAACCTACACGGGACTTTTTACCGATATCCGCTCTTTGTTTGCGCAAACCAAGGACGCCAAGGCAAAGGGCTACGGGCCCGGACGCTTTTCCTTTAACGTCAAAGGGGGACGCTGCGAGGCTTGCGAGGGGGACGGTGTCAAAAAGATCGAAATGCACTTCTTGCCCGACGTTTACGTCACTTGTGACGTATGTAAGGGAAAGCGTTACAACCGTGACACTCTGGACGTGCAATATAAGGGCAAAAACATCTACGAGGTGTTGGATATGACCGTAGAGGAGGGGCTTTCCTTCTTTGACGGCATCCCTTCCATTGCGCGCAAGCTGCAAACGCTTTACGACGTGGGATTGGGATATATCAAGCTCGGTCAGGCTTCTACCACCATTTCGGGCGGAGAGGCACAACGTGTCAAGCTGGCAACCGAGCTCTCCAAGCGTTCCACGGGGCGTACGTTCTATATTCTGGACGAGCCCACAACGGGACTTCACACCGAGGACGTTGCCAAGCTTCTGGAGGTTTTGCAACGGTTGTGTGATGCGGGCAATACCGTGCTCGTCATTGAGCATAACCTCGACGTGATCAAATCTGCTGATTATATTATCGACCTCGGTCCCGAGGGCGGTGACGGCGGAGGAACGGTAGTCACCACGGGAACACCCGAACAAGTAGCACAGCACCCCACCTCTTATACCGGCATTTATCTTAAAAAGCAACTTTCAAAATAAAGATTCGTTTGTGCACGGCTTGGCGCGTATTCGTCGAGTTGTGCACTTTTTGCATAACTCATGAATAAAAATACATTTCTGCTTGTTTTTTTGCAAAAGCCCTTGACAAGGCAAAACCACGGGTGTATAATAATCTCTATAATTTTATATACTCAATATCAATTAGAGGTTATTATGGTAAACGAGAAAATGAGAGAACTTGGAGCGCGTCGCTCCGTCATTCGAGAATTGTTTGAATACGGAAAAAAGAGAAAAGAGGAGATCGGTGCCGAAAACGTCTTCGATTTCAGCATCGGAAACCCCAGCGTGCCCGCGCCCGAGGAGGTCAATGAAGTGCTTTGCCGCCTTTTGAGAGAGAAGGATCCCGTCGCTCTTCACGGCTATACCAGCGCGCAGGGGGACGCTAACGTTCGTCGCGCGATTGCGGAATACGTTGCCAAAACCGAGGGGGCAGAGACCGATCCCGATCTTGTTTATCTCACCGTCGGTGCGGCGGCATCGCTGACTGTTACCCTTACCGCCGTGTTGCACGAGGGCGATGAGGTCATTCTGCTCGCCCCCTTTTTCCCCGAGTATCGCGTGTTTGTGGAGCGTACGGGAGCCACGGCTGTCCCTGTACTTTGTAAAGCTCCTTCTTTTCAACCCGATTTCGAGGCTTTGGAGCGTGCGATCACTCCCAAGACCCGCGCAATTATCGTCAACTCTCCCAACAATCCCACGGGAGCGGTTTTGACCGAAGAAAGTGCGTGCCGTTTGGGCGAGCTTTTGCGTGCCTGCTCCCAAAAATACAATTCCGATATCTATTTGTTATCGGATGAGCCGTACCGCGAATTGGTTTACGGAGACACAAAGGTGCCGTCCTTGCTTGGGGCGTACAACAATACGGTGGTTTGCTATTCCTTCAGCAAATCTCTCTCCTTGCCGGGGGAACGCATTGGATATATTATGGTGTCTCCCCGTGCTACCGATCCTGTGGCACTGTATCAGGCGGTTTGCGGAGCGGGACGCGCGCTTGGCTTTGTTTGCGCGCCTGCCTTGTTCCAATATATGATCCCGTCTGTTTTGGGGCTTACCTCGGATCTGTCCGTGTACGATACCAATCGCAAGCTTCTTTATGATGCCTTGACCTCGTATGGCTACGAGGCGGTCAAGCCCGACGGTGCGTTTTATCTCTTTGTCAAGGCACTCGAAGAGGATGCAAATGCGTTTTGTGAGCGTGCAAAGGAGCAGGAATTGCTCCTTGTGGCATCCGATAGCTTTGGTTGCGGCGGCTACGTGCGCATTTCTTATTGCGTGACGACCGAGCAGATCGAACGTGCATTGCCCGCGTTCAAGCGTTTGGCGGAGTCCTACGGAATTGCGGGAACCGTATGATGAAGGAGCAATTTCAAAAGGACCTTCTTGACGAGGCGCGGAGTGAGATCAACGAGGTGGATGCCGAAATGGCAAAGCTTTTCGTTCGTCGCATGAGAGCCGTGGAGAAGGTTGCCGAATACAAATATGCACACGGGCTTCCCGTATTGGATGCCGCGCGTGAAGAAGCGGTGGTTACGCAAAATGCAAAATTGGTCGATGACGAAGCCATCCGCGCATATTACGTAAAATTTATCCAAAACAATATGGCGCTTTCTCGCGCGTATCAGTTGCAGTTGCTTTCTGCAACGCGCGAGGAGACGCAAAAGACCGATGCGTAAGGACGGAACGTTACGAAAAGGGGGAGAAGATATGACCTTGCACTTGAATTTGCCAAGCGGCGGATACGATATTTTTTTGGAGCGCGGAGCGCTGGATCGTGCGGGAACTCTGTTTTCTCTTGACCGCAAGGTGCTGATCGTAACCGATACGGGCGTGCCGCAGGAATATGCGCAAAGGCTTTTGCGCCAATGCAAGGAGGGCTACGTCCTCACTGTAGAAGAGGGAGAGGGAAGCAAGAGCTTTGCCACCCTTGAACGCCTCTGCCGTGAGATGCTGATGCGCGGATTTACCCGCAGTGATTGCGTCGTTGCGGTGGGGGGCGGTGTCGTAGGCGATCTTTCGGGCTTTGCGGCGGCATCTTATATGCGCGGAATCGATTTTTATAACGTTCCCACCACCGTTTTGTCTTCGGTGGATTCTTCCATCGGCGGAAAGGTGGCAATCAATCTCGATCACGTCAAAAATATTGTGGGAGCGTTCTATCAGCCTCGTGCCGTAATCGTTGATCCCACGCTTCTCAAAACTCTGCCGCAGCGACAGATCGCAAACGGACTTGCCGAGGCAATTAAAATGTCCTTGACCTCGGATGCGGAGCTATTTGAACTTTTTGAGCGTGGTGAAGCGTTGGAGCGGATCGATACGGTTATCGAACGCTCGTTGCTGATCAAGCGGGCCGTGGTCGAGCAGGACGAAAAGGAAACGGGGCTCAGGCGCGTTCTCAATTTCGGTCATACGCTGGGGCACGGAATCGAGGGTGCGGGAGAGCTTTGCGGTCTGTACCACGGGGAATGTGTCGCACTCGGAATGTTGCCTATGTGTTCTCCCAAAGTGCGCACACGTCTGCTTGCGGTTCTTTCTTCGCTTGGCTTGCCAACCGAGATCAACGGTGATCTTGAAAGGATGCTATCTATCGCGTCGCACGATAAAAAGTGCGAGGGCGATTCGATTTCGGTGGTTTACGTTCCCGAGGTCGGTCACTTTGAAATTCGAAAAATGTCCATAGAGGAATGGAAACAAGAGATTCGATTTGTATTAAGAGAAGGGAGAGCGCAATGAAAAATACCTTTGGTCAAAGTGTCAGCGTAACGCTGTTTGGCGAGAGTCACGGCAGTGAAATCGGCGCGGTGTTGGACGGACTTGCACCGGGGATGCGCGTAGAGGAGGACTTTATCCGCCATCAGCTCTCTCTCCGTCGTCCGCAAGGCAAACTTTCCACCTCTCGCGTGGAGGCGGATGAATTTCGCATCGTCAGCGGTGTCTTTGAGGGAAAAACGACGGGTACGCCCCTGTGCATCCTGATCCCCAATGCCAATACCCGATCGGGGGATTATACCAAGGGACTTCCGCGCCCGGGACATGCCGATTATACGGCGGAATGTAAATATCACGGCTTTCAGGATTATCGCGGCGGCGGGCATTTTTCGGGGCGCATCACAGCGGCATTGGTAGCCGTTGGTGCCGTGGCTTTATCGATTCTGAGACAAAACGGAATCCTCGTCGGCACGCATATTGCGAGTCTTGCGGGGATCAAGGATCGTCCGTTTGAGGATTATGAAGCGGATATCGAGCAGTTGGGGGATATGATCTTTCCCGTTCTTCACGCATCCGCATCCGAACGTATGAAGGATGCCATTGAGGAAGCGGCAAGCGAGGGGGATAGCGTTGGCGGCGTGTTGGAAACCGCCGTTACGGGGCTTCCCGCAGGCTTGGGAGAACCGTGGTTCGATAGTGTGGAAGGGCTTCTTTCCCATGCTTTGTTCGGAATCCCCGCCGTCAAGGGCGTGGAGTTCGGTGACGGATTTTCCATGTCGGAGATGCGCGGAAGCCAAGCAAACGACGGATTCCGCATGAAAAACGGAAAGGTGATTACCACCACCAATCACAACGGTGGTATCAACGGTGGAATCACAAACGGAATGCCCGTCATCTTCCGCTGTGCCGTCAAGCCAACGCCCTCCATTTTCCGCGAGCAGGAAAGCGTCGATCTTTCCACGGGGCAAAACGCACTCTTGACGCTGGAGGGCAGACACGATCCTTCTATCGTTCACCGCGCACGTGTGGTCGTCGATAGCGTTACGGCGTTGGTGCTTTGCGATCTGCTTGCACTTCGCTTTGGAACGGATTTTTCGGACGCGAGAGAATAAAAACTGTTAACCAGGAGGTTGCGTATGAAATACGGTTGCATCGGAGAGCATCTGACGCATAGCTTTTCAAAAGAGATCCATCAAGCACTCTCGCAAAATCCGTATGAGATCCGTGAGGTTCCCAAAAACGAATTGGATCCCTTTCTTCGTGAGCGGGATTTTTGCGGCATCAACGTGACCATTCCGTATAAAGAGGACGTCATTCCTCATCTTTTTTACATGAGTGAGCAAGCCCAATCCATCGGAGCGGTCAATACGATCGTCAACCGAGAGGGCAGGCTGTACGGATACAATACCGATTTTTTGGGGATGAGCGATCTGATCGCTCGTCTCGGCATTTCTTTGGCAAACAAAAAGGTTGCCGTTCTCGGTACGGGCGGAACTTCACGTACCGCGGTTGCGGTTGCGCACGCAATGGGGGCGAGTGAGATCCTTCGCGTCAGCAGAACCGCCAAAGGGGATGCCGTTACGTATGCGGAATTGACCGCGTACCACGGGGACGTTCATATCATGATCAACACGACCCCCTGCGGGATGTATCCGCATCCCAATGAAGCTCCCGTCGATCTTGCCGCGTTTCCTTGCTTGGAGGGCGTGATCGATGCCATCTACAACCCCCTGCGCACGCAGTTGATTCTTGAGGCGCGCAAACGGGGGATCCCCGCCGAGGGCGGGCTCTATATGCTGGTCGCACAGGCAGTACGTGCGTCCGAAATCTTTTTGGAATGCACCTACGATGCGCAAACCACCGAGCGCGTATATCAAAATATTCTTCGGCAAAAGGAAAACGTTGTTCTCACGGGAATGCCCGCATCGGGAAAGAGTACGGTGGGAAGGATCCTTGCCGAGCGAATGAAGCGTCCCTTTTTTGATTTGGATGAGGAGATCGTCCGCGTTTCGGGGAAACCGATCCCCAAGATTTTTGAGCAGGAGGGAGAGGCGGCGTTCCGCGAGCTGGAAGCGCGTGTGTTGCGCGAGGAATTGGCACAGAAAAACGGCATCGTTTTGGCGGTTGGCGGAGGCACGGTTTTGCGTGACGAAAATGTTGATCAGCTTCGTCGAAACGGTAGGCTCTATTGGATCGACCGTCCCGTGGAGCTGTTGATCCCAACTGCCGATCGTCCGCTTTCCTCGTCGGTTGAAATGCTCCGAGCGCGGTATGAGGAGCGGCACGAGCGTTACCGCCTGAGTGCCGATTGCCGCGTGGACGGAGCGAGAAGCGCAGAAGACGTTGCAAAGACCGTTGGAAAGGACTTTGAACAGATATGAAAAAAATCTACGTACTCAACGGACCCAATCTCAATCTTTTGGGAATCCGTGAGCCCTTACACTATGGAAGAACGACCTATTCCGAGTTGATCGAAACCATCAAAGCCCATGCCAAAGCGCGAGGTGTCGAGGTCGTTTGCCGACAAAGCAATCACGAGGGGACTTTGGTGGATTGGATCCACGAGGCTTATTTTGAGGGGGCAGACGGAATCGTCATTAACCCCGCCGCATATACGCATACGAGTATTGCGCTGTTGGATGCGGTCAAATCGGTTATGCTTCCCACAGTTGAGGTGCATATCTCCAAGGTGGAGGAGAGAGAGGATTTTCGACAGGTCAGCTATCTCCGAGCCGCCTGCGTCAAGACGATTTCGGGACACGGTGTTAACGGATATCTGGAAGCCATTGATTTTTTATGCGACTCCCTTTGTGGTGAAGGAGTATAAATATGCGCCTGCTTTTTTTGAAGGGAAGAGCCCTTGGTACGGTATCGGCACCGCCCTCCAAGAGTATGGCACATCGCCTGCTTATTTCTGTCGCGATGGCAGAAGGAAAAGCCGTTTTGAGCGGTGTTTCCAAGTGCGAGGACGTGCTTGCCACCGTGGATTGCTTGCGTGTTCTTGGCTCGGACTGCCAAATGGACGGCGACACCGTTACCGTAACGGGTTCCGATCTTTCCAAGCCGCCAAAAGGAACTTTGATCCTTCCTTGCCGTGAGAGCGGCAGCACCATTCGTTTTCTCCTTCCTATTGCCTGTCTTTCGGGTAGAGAGGTAACCCTTTGCGGTGCTCCCTCGCTCTTAAAGCGCCCGATGAAGGTGTATGAGGAGCTTTGCCGTGCACACGGGATGTGTTTTTCGCAAACCGATAAGGGCATTACCGTAAAAGGTCCCTTGCAAGCAGGCACGTACACGCTGGCGGGCAACGTCAGCAGTCAGTTTGTCAGCGGCATGCTGTTTGCTTTGACGCAGACCGCGGGGGAGAGCATCATTAAGCTGATTCCGCCCGTGGAAAGCCGCTCTTACATCCTTTTGACGGTTTCGGCACTTTGCGAGTTTGGTGCCCAAGTGGAGTGGCTGGACGATACCACGCTCCGCGTCGAGGGAGGCGTGCCGATGAAGGCACACGATGCCACCGTGGAGGGGGATTACTCCAACGCTGCTTTCTTGGAAGCGTTTAATCTCTTCGAGGGAGACGTCAAGGTAGGCGGCTTGCAAGAGGATTCCTTGCAAGGTGACCGTGTTTATCGTGATTGCTTTCAGCACCTTGTAACCGATCCCGAAACGCCCATTTCCTTGAGGGACTGTCCGGATCTTGCGCCCATTCTTTTTTCGCTTGCAGCGGCAAAGAAGGGGGGATATTTTACCGATACCAAGCGTCTCAAAATCAAGGAAAGCGATCGCGCTGAGGTCATGGCACAGGAGCTGCGCAAGTTCGGCACACGGGTCATCGTGGAAGAAAACAGCGTGCGCGTGATTGCCGATGCGTTTCATGCCCCCGATGCACTTTTGTACGGACACAATGATCACCGCGTGGTCATGTCGCTGGCTGTGTTGGCAAGCGTCACGGGAGGCGAGATCGATGGATGCGAGGCGGTTACAAAAAGCTATCCCGCATTTTTTGCGGATCTGCGGAGACTGGGGATTCGTTTGGAAGAAATTGACCGTAAAGGAACAGAAACGCTATGAATATGGAATTTTACCGCAAGCTCCCCATTCCAAAGGAGATCAAGGAGGAGTACCCCGTAACCGAGGAGATGAAGGCGTGCCGTGATGCACGAGTCAACGAGCTCAAGGATATTTTTGCGGGCAAGTCCGATAAGTTTGTACTTGTGATCGGTCCTTGCTCTGCCGATCACGAGGAATCGGTTATGGATTATATCGGCAGACTCCGCACCGTACAGGACAAGGTTGCGGATCAGATCATGATCGTTCCGCGCATCTATACCAATAAGCCGCGCACGACCGGTGACGGATACAAGGGAATGCTCCATCAGCCGGATCCCAATTCAGAGCCGGATCTTCTCAAGGGGATTCTTGCCATCCGCCGCTTGCATATGCGTGCGCTTGCCGAAACGGGATTTGGATGCGCAGACGAGATGCTGTATCCCGAAAATCACCGCTATCTTTCCGACCTTTTGGCATACGTTACGGTGGGCGCGCGTTCGGTGGAAAACCAACAACATCGCCTGACCGCCAGCGGTCTGGATATTCCCGTAGGTATGAAGAACCCCACCTGCGGTGATATTTCGGTTATGATGAATTCCATCACGGCGGCACAGCACTCCCATATGTTCCTTTACCGAGGCTGGGAGGTCAAAAGCGCGGGGAACCCTTACGCACACGCGATCCTGCGCGGTTACGTGGATACCAAGGGGCAGAGTACTCCCAACTATCGCTACGAGGATCTGATCCATCTTTGCGAGATGTACGACAACAGCGGGCTTTCCAACCCCGCCGTGATTGTGGACACCAACCATGCCAACTCCGGTAAACGGTATTTGGAGCAAGTGCGTATTGCCAAAGAGGTGCTGAATACGTGCCGCCATTCCGCGGACGTTAAGAGGCTGGTCAAGGGGTTGATGATCGAAAGCTATATTGAGGACGGCTCACAAAAGATCGGTGCGGATGAGGTCTATGGAAAATCCATCACCGACCCGTGTCTCGGCTGGGAAAAGACCGAGCGATTGATTTACGATATTGCCGATGCGCTCTGACGCATCCGATGACGATAGAAAGGAAAAAATTATATGAGTAACTATCAATTGGAAACCAAATGTGTACAAGGCGGCTATACGCCCAAAAACGGGGAGCCGCGTCAAATCCCGATCGTGCAAAGCACGACCTTTCATTACGATACCAGTGAGGATATGGCAAAGCTGTTCGATCTGGAGGCGTCGGGATATTTTTATTCCCGTTTGCAAAACCCCACGTGCGATACCGTGGCGGCAAAGATCTGCGAATTGGAGGGGGGAAGTGCCGCAATGCTGACCTCGTCCGGTCAGGCTGCGAATTTTTATGCGGTATTCAATATCGCAACCTGCGGTGATCACGTGGTGTCTTGCTCTACCATTTACGGAGGAACCTTTAATCTGTTTGCCGTCACGATGAAAAAGATGGGGATCGACTTTACTTTCGTATCTCCCGATTGCAGCGAGGAGGAGCTTGCGGCGGCGTTCCGTCCCAACACCAAGGCAGTGTTCGGAGAGACCATTGCAAACCCCGCGCTGACCGTTCTGGATATTGAAAAATTCGCCAAGGCGGCACACGCGCACGGCGTGCCGCTCATCGTCGATAATACCTTTGCCACGCCCGTCAATTGCCGTCCTTTCGAGTGGGGAGCGGACATTGTTACGCACTCCACCACCAAGTATATGGATGGCCACGGAGCGGCTGTGGGAGGATGTATCGTGGATTCCGGTAAATTTGATTGGATGGCGCACAAGGAAAAGTTCCCGGGGCTTTGCACGCCCGACGATAGCTACCACGGCATCGTTTATGCGGAAAAGTTCGGGCTTGAGGGTGCGTTTATTACCAAGGCGACCGCACAGCTCATGCGTGATTTCGGATCGACCCCGGCTCCCCAGAGTGCGTTTATTCTCAATCTCGGATTGGAAAGCCTACACGTTCGAATGGCAAGACACTGCGAAAATGCGCTTGCCGTTGCAACCTTCCTCAAAAACCATCCCAACGTCACGTGGGTGACCTACGCCGGCTTGGAGGGGGACAAATACTACGACGTTGCGCAAAAGTATATGCCCAAGGGTACCTGCGGTGTTGTCAGCTTTGGCGTCAAGGGCGGTAGGCTTGCGGCAGAGAAATTTATGAAGCACTTAAAGCTTGCCGCAATCGAAACGCACGTTGCCGACGCGCGTACCTGCTGTCTGCATCCCGCAAGCGCGACCCACCGCCAGATGAACGACGAGGAGCTTTTGGCGGCAGGCGTTTCGGGGGATCTTGTCCGTTATTCCTGCGGACTTGAGAATGCCGAAGATCTGATTGCAGACCTCAAACAAGCGTTGGATCAGGTATAAGAGAGATTTCTACACAAGCGACCACAATATCACTTCCAAAGGAGTATGGCGATATGCCGATTAAAATTCCAAACGAATTACCCGCAACCAAAACGCTTACCGAAGAAAATATCTTCGTTATGACCGACGAACGTGCGGTGACGCAGGATATCCGTCCTTTGCAGATCCTGCTTCTCAATCTGATGCCCACCAAGATCGACACCGAGACCCAACTCTCCCGCCTTTTGGGAAATACCCCCTTGCAGGTAGAGCTGACCTTGATGCATACGCAGTCGCACCGCTCCAAAAATACGTCCGAGGAGCATCTGTTGGCGTTCTATACGACCTTTGATCAGATCAAACACCGTAAATTTGACGGCATGATCATCACGGGCGCACCCGTGGAGCAGATGGAGTTTGAGAAGGTGGAATACTGGGCGGAGCTTTGTGAGATCATGGAATGGAGTCTCTCACACGTGCATAGCACCTTCCATATCTGTTGGGGCGCGCAGGCGGGACTATACTACCATTTCGGAGTGCAGAAAAAGCCGCTTGCAAAAAAGCTGTTCGGTGTATTTCCGCACGTAGCGGACTATAAAAAATCGATCCTGTTCCGCGGCTTTGACGATGAATTTATGGTTCCGCATTCCAGACACACGACCATTGACCGCGAGGAGCTGGAACAGGTTGAGGGGCTTAAGATCCTTGCTTCCTCCGAGGAAGCGGGTGTATTTGCGCTTTCTACCAAAAACGGCAGACAGATCTTTATCACGGGACATCCCGAATACGATGCCGAGACCTTGAACAAGGAATACGTGCGCGACGTAAACGCAGGCAAGCCGATCGAAATTCCCAAAAACTATTTCCCCGATAACGATCCCGCACGAGCGCCTCGTGCTACGTGGCGTTCTTCCGCAAATCTATTGTATTCCAACTGGCTCAACTATTTTGTTTACCAAACCACACCTTACGATCTGACTAAGATCGACGTAAAAGAAAAGAACTAATATAAAAGGAAAGAAATTCATGAATGATACCCAACGAGCAAAGGAACTTTTGTGTGCTCAGGGCAGTGCCTATACCTGTGTGCTCTGCCGCGGTGACGAAATTTTAACCTCGACGAAAACAGGAATCGCTCCCATGATGGACTTTCTCGATAGCGGCGCAGACCTATGTGGCTTCTGCGCCGCCGATCGCATTGTGGGCAAGGCGGCGGCAATGCTGTTCGTGCTGGCAGGGGTGAGAGAGGTGTATGCCGAGGTCATTACCGACGAGGCGATCCGCATCCTTTCGGAGCGTCGGATCGGTGTCTCGTTTTCTCAAAAAGTCCCTATGATCATCAACCGGATGGGAAGCGGTCCGTGCCCGATGGAGGCAACGGTAAAAGACCTCGAATGCCCCCAAAAAGCACGCGAGGAGATCCGAAAAACCATGCTCCGACTGTCAAAAAAATAACGTGTAAAAACACAAAATATAGTATTTCACCCCTTGACAAAACCACAAAATATGGTATAATGTATATGCACTTTTGCGTATAATAAAAATTCATTGTGTAAAAAGATGAATTTTGTCGATCATATTTGTATAGGATTCATAAAAGGGAGGAAAAAATGAAGGTCATTAAGCGCAACAGCTCGGAAGTCAATTTTGATATTACCAAAATCATTACCGCAATCACCAAGGCAAACGAGGCGGTGGAGGACGATGCACGCATGACCCCGATGCAGATCAAGCGGATCGCAGAGGCGGTTGAATTGAGTTGCATTCGTATGAACCGCGCGCCGGGGGTTGAGGAGATTCAGGATCTCGTCGAGTCTCAGATCATGGCACACGGTGCATATGAGGTAGCCAAAAAATACATCACCTACCGTTACACGCGCGCATTGGTTCGTCGCTCCAACACCACGGACGAAAAGATCCTGAGCTTGATCGAGTGCTGCAACGAGGAGGCTAAGCAGGAAAACGCCAACAAGAACCCCACCGTCAACAGCGTACAGCGCGACTATATGGCGGGCGAGGTCAGCCGTGATATTACCACGCGTCTGTTGCTCCCCGAGGACATTGTCAAGGCACACGAGGACGGGATCATCCATTTCCATGATGCCGACTACTACGCACAGCACATGCACAACTGCGATCTGGTCAATCTTGAGGATATGCTTCAAAACGGAACCGTAATTTCGGGCACGATGATCGAGCGTCCCCACAGCTTTTCCACTGCTTGCAACATTGCAACGCAGATCATCGCA
Organism: Eubacteriales bacterium; assembly: GCA_045120465.1. Taxonomy (GTDB): domain Bacteria; phylum Bacillota; class Clostridia; order Oscillospirales; family CAG-272; genus UMGS1865. Next base: position 27,651 of record JBGVEW010000083.1, on the reverse strand, counting down.
CAGGTTGCCAGCAACCAGTACGGCGGTCAGAGTATTTCTCTGACGCATCTTGCGCCCTTTGTACAGGTCAGCCGTGAAAAGATCACCCGTGCCGTGCGCGAGGAAATGATTGCGATCGGAACCGAGCTTACCGAGGAGCAGCTTTCCACCATCGTGGAAAAGAGACTGCGCGAGGAGATCAGCCGCGGCGTACAAACCATTCAGTATCAGGTCGTTACGCTTCTGACCACCAACGGTCAGGCTCCCTTCGTCACCGTGTTCATGTATTTGGGCGAGGCAAGAAACGAGCAGGAAAAGAAGGACCTTGCGATCATCATTGAGGAAACGTTGCTCCAGCGTTACCGCGGAGTCAAGAACGAGGAGGGCGTTTACGTTACTCCCGCATTCCCCAAGCTCATCTACGTTCTTGAGGAGCAGAACATCCATGAGGATTCTCCTTACTACTATCTGACCAAGCTCTCCGCAAAGTGTACCGCACGCCGTATGGTTCCCGATTACATCTCCGAAAAGAAGATGCTGGAGCTGAAGGTAGATAAGAATGGAGAGGGACATTGCTACACCTGCATGGGTTGCCGCAGCTTCTTGACCCCCTTTGTGGACGAGGAAGGCAAGCCCAAGTATTACGGACGCTTCAATCAGGGTGTCGTAACCATCAATCTGCCCGATATCGCACTTTCCTCGGGCGGTAACATCGAAAAATTCTGGAAGATCTTTGACGAGCGGCTTGAGCTTTGCCACAAGGCTTTGCTTTGCCGTCACGAAAGACTCAAGGGCACGCTTTCCGACGTCGCTCCCATCCTTTGGCAACACGGTGCGCTGGCAAGATTGGAGAAGGGAGAACCGATCGATAAGCTCCTCTTTGGCGGATATTCCACCATTTCTCTCGGATATGCGGGGCTTTACGAGTGCGTCAAGTATATGACGGGCAAGAGCCACACCGATCCCAGCGCAACGCCCTTTGCACTCAGCGTCATGCAGTATCTCAACGATGCGTGCAAAAAGTGGAAGGCGGAGCACAACATCGACTTCAGCCTTTACGGAACGCCCCTCGAATCGACCACGTATAAGTTTGCCAAGTGTCTGCAAAAGCGCTTTGGCATCGTTCCCGGTATCAACGACAAGGGATATATCACCAACAGCTATCACATCCACGTAACCGAGGAGATCGATGCGTTCTCCAAGCTCGCTTTCGAGGCACAGTTCCAGCAGCTTTCTCCCGGCGGTGCGATCAGCTACGTCGAGGTTCCCAATATGCAGCAAAATCTGGAGGCGGTCCTTCAGGTCATGCGCTTCATCTACGATAACATTATGTACGCCGAGCTCAATACCAAGTCCGACTACTGCCAGGAATGCGGATGGGACGGTGAGATCGAGATCGTCGAGGAGGAAGGCAAGCTCATTTGGAAATGTCCCAAGTGCGGCAATACCGACCAGAGCAAGATGAATGTTGCCCGCCGCACCTGCGGATACATCGGTACGCAGTATTGGAATCAGGGAAGAACACAGGAAATCAAGGAGCGCGTTCTGCATCTGTAAGCCATGAATTACTGTGAATTAAAAAAATGCGATATTGCCAACGGTGAGGGGGTACGGACGGTGCTGTTCGTTTCGGGATGCACCAACCATTGCGAGGAATGCTTCCAACCGCAAACGTGGGATTTTTCTTACGGTCAGCCTTTTACCAAGGAGACCGAGGACGAGATCATTGCGTCCTGCAAGCCCTATTTTGTCAACGGATTGACGCTTCTTGGCGGAGAACCGTTTGAGCCATCCAACCAAAGAGCACTGGTTCCGTTTTTGCGCCGCTTCCGTGAGGCTTGTCCCGATAAGACCGTTTGGTGCTTTACGGGCTTTACTCTGGATGGGGAGCTTTGGAAGGACGGCAGCCACCCCCGATGCGAGGTGACCGACGAAATGCTGTCTCTCATCGATGTTTTGGTGGATGGAAGATACATCAAGGCACTCAAAGATATCTCCTTGCGTTTCCGCGGCTCGTCCAATCAGCGTATCATCGATATGAAAAAGACCCTGCAAGCGGGAAAAGTGATTTCGTGGCAGGATTAAAGCAAAATGAGAACGGCTTCAAGCACATTTTGAGCTTGAAGCCGTTTTTAGACTGTAGACAAAATTACCGGCTCTCGTCAGCTTGACGAAAGTTTTGATCAAACTTTTTCAAAAGTTTGCGCAGTGGAGGCTGCGTAAGCCTCCTCGCCCTCCGCAGAGGGCGAAATTTTATCCAAACGGCGTTTCTTTTTTGCCAAGCTTTTTTCTTTGCGCCTGCGGTGTCAAAGAAAAAAGCGGCATAAACGACTTTGTGCAAATTCAAAAATTGTACACCTTTGGTCTACAAATTGAGAACGGCTTCAAGCGCAAAATGAGCTTGAAGCCGTTTTGTTGATTACAGTTGTTCCGCCTCGTCAAGCCAAAGCGCACTCGAAGCATCCGAGGGCATCTTCCACGCGGTGCGGGGAGAGAGGCCGATGGCGAACGCTGCGGGACCGTCCGGCAGGCAGGAACGCTTGAATTGCTGATTGAAGAAACGACGCAAAAAGATCTTGAGCCATTTCTTGCGCGTTTCCGCATCGTAAATCTCTCCCAAGGCATAGCCCGCCATGCGATAGAGTTTTGCGGGGGAGAATCCGTAGCGGAGCAAATAGTAGAGATAAAAATCGTGCAATTCGTAAGGGCCTACCAAGTCCTCGGTTTTTTGCGCGATCTTTCCGTCCGCATCGGCAGGGAGCAATTCCGGGGAGACCGGAGTGTCCAGCACGTCGCGGAGCGAGTCGGCAATTGCGCGGTTTCCTTTTTCTTCTTCCACGTTTGCGCAATGCGCCACGATATGACGGATCAAGGTCTTGGGGATGGAGGCATTGACACCGTACATCGACATATGGTCGCCGTTGTAGGTCGCCCAGCCGAGTGCCAATTCGGAAAGGTCGCCCGTTCCGATCACCATGCCGCCGCACTCGTTGGCAATGTCCATTAAGATTTGCGTGCGCTCTCGCGCCTGTGCGTTTTCGTAGGTGACGTCGCGTACCTCGGGATCGTGTCCGATCTCCTTGAAGTGCAGATTGACCGCTTCACCGATGCAAACGGTACGAAAGTCCACGCCAAGCTCCTCACACAGGATGGTCGCGTTGGACTTGGTGCGTCCCGTTGTGCCAAAGCCCGGCATCGTAACCGCGAGAATATCGGTGCGCGGACGCTTCAAGGCATCCATCGCGCGCGCCATCACGAGAAGTGCCAAGGTCGAATCCAATCCGCCCGAAATACCAACGACGATCTTTTTCGCCCATGCGCGTTCAATACGGGTTTTGAGCCCCGCCGTCTGAATGGCAAGGATCCGCTCGCAATGTGCCGCAAGAGCTGTGGGATCTGCGGGGAAGAAAGGATGCGCGTCGATCACGCGGGTCAATTCGGTTTGTTCGACCGTCGTCTCAAATGGGATTTCGGTGTAGCACGCATCATCCGACGCGTGGGACGTGCGACGTTCATGCGTAAGACGTTCAAGGTCAATTTCGGAGATCAAAAGCTCGGAATGATCAAAAGGAACGGACTCCGAGAGGATCTCACCGTTTTCTACAATGCATTTATAGCCGCCAAAGGCAAGATCGGTGGTGGATTCGCCGTCACCGCTCAAAGAGGAAATATACGCGGTGTGGGTTTTGGCGGTGTGCGCGCGAAGCGAGAGAGAAAGCGCGGGAGCGTCACTCACCGTTTCGGAAAATGCCGCAGGGTGACAGATCAAGGTTGCTCCCGATGCACTGTGAGAGAGCGAGGGGGAGACGGGGGAGAGCAGATCCTCTCCAATTTCTACAGCGACCGTCAAAGAGGGGAGAGAGGCGCAGAAAAAGAGCAGATCGGTTCCAAAGGGAACACCATCGCGTGTTTCAAGCGTAAAATCGGGGGCGGGGACAAACTGACGCGCGTCATCGGCAAGCACGGATTTGGGAACGATTCCGAGGAGCTTTCCCGCATGGCAGACAGCGGCAGCGTTGTAAACCTTGGATGCGTGCACGTAGGGAAGCCCCATTACCGAGAGCAGGTTACACTCGGCTGTTTCTTCCAGATAAACGGAGAGTGCCTTTTGCGCTCCGAGGAGAAGCGTGTCCGATACGAACAGATCGCCGCAGGTCGCGCCCGTGAGGGAGAGCTCGGGGAAGACCAAAACGCGTACCCCTTGTTCATTGGCACTGTGTGTCAAACGGATCAATTCCCGCACGTTGTGATTGACGTCGGCAACGCGGATCGAGGGCGTTGCGGCGGCAACCTTTACAAAACCGTTTTTCATAGGTTTCATCACCTTTCTGTGGTTTGTCTATCATTCAATTTTATTATAGCATTACAGAAGCGGAATTGTCAAGAGATTGATGAAAAAATATACGTGTTCGCCCTCTTCTCGGATACCTTCCAATATTTACAGCTTGCAATTCGTCGCGCGGTACGGTATAATTACGAGTGGCTGTGAGGGCGTGGTCGCCGTCACGGCTCGCAATTTTTTACAGGAGATATCTGCATGGTGAAAAAGCTTATGATATTCGTGTTGAGTGTGTTGATGCTTTCCGCAGTGCTTTTGACGGTTGTATCTGCCGACACCGCATCATACACCGTTGTCAAGGGAGATTCCCTTTGGAAGATCGCGGTCCGATATGAGGTTGGACTGAGTGAAATCAAAAACGCAAATCCGCAGATTAAAAATTACGATCTGATCTACCCCGGTCAAGTGATCTACATCCCCAAGGCCGATGCCGCTGTCCTTTCCTATGAGGAAGAGGTGGTGCGATTGGTTAACGCCGAACGCGCGAAGAACGGATTAAAGCCACTGATTCATGATTGGGAATTGAGCCGTGTAGCGCGGTATAAATCGCAGGATATGAAGGACAACAACTATTTTTCGCACACGAGTCCTGTCTATGGCTCACCGTTTCAGATGATGAAGAAATTTGGAATTTCCTACAGAACTGCCGGTGAGAATATCGCGCGAGGGCAGGCAACACCGCAGGCAGTGGTTAATGCGTGGATGAATTCGTCCGGACACCGTGCCAATATTCTCAATGCTTCATTTACGCACATTGGCGTCGGCTATGTTGCAAGCGGAAAATATTGGACACAGATGTTTGTCGGAAAATAAAACAATCCGAGGCTGAGTCAAATGCGTTTACTCGTTTGACTCAGCCTCTCAGTTTGTAGATTAAAGGTGTACAATTTGTTAGTTTGCACAAGTTTGTTTATGCCGCTTTTTTCTTTGACACCGCAGGCGCGAAGAAAAAAGCTTGGCAAAAAAGAAACGCCGCAAAAAAAAGGGATTTCGCGCTCTGCGGAGCGCGACAAGGGCTACGCGCCCTTGACCTCGCAAACTTTTGAAAAAGTTTGATCAAAACTCTCATCAAACTGACGAAAGCCTGTAGTTTTATCTATAGGTTGCGGGGCAGAGTCAAATGCGTTTACGCATTTGACTCTGCCCCTTTTCCCATATTATCTATTTCATCCCACCGTTTCGGGCTCCAGCTCTTTGATGGCTTCCTTTAAGGTCTTTGCGGCGCGGTGGAGCTTTTCCTCTTCCTCTGCGTTGAGCGGGATCTCCAATACCTGCTTGATGCCGTCGCTTCCAACGATGCAGGGCAGACTCATATAAACGCCGTCGAGTCCGTAGTGACCATCCACAAGTCCGGAGACGGGAAGAATGCAATTTTCGTCGCGGATGATAGCAGATACGATGCGCTTGACCGATTCCGCAATGGCGTAGTAGGTCGCACCCTTGGCTTCAATAATCTTGTACGCACTGTCGCGCACGTCGCAAAACAGCTCGTCCAGCACTTTTTCGTCATAGCCTTGACCGCAGTTTTCGCAATATTTGTTGAGATCCACACCCGAAACGTTGGCGGAGCTCCATACGGGAAGCTCGCTGTCTCCGTGCTCCCCGATGATAAAGGAATGCACATTGCGGCTATCTACGCCGAGATAAGAGCCGAGGAGCTGTTTGAGACGTGCGGTGTCAAGTACCGTTCCCGAACCGATGACGCGGTTTGCGGGATAGCCCGAAATCTTCCAAGTCTCATAAGAGAGCACGTCCACGGGATTGGTCACTACCAAAAGGATCGCGTCGGTGGTATATTGGGTGATCTGCGTGACAATGCTGCGGAAAATGCGGGTGTTCGTGCGGAGCAGATCCAGGCGCGTCTCTCCGGGACGCTGATTCGCTCCCGCCGTAATAATGATCAGACCGCAATCCGAAAGGTCGGAGTAGTCGCCGGCAAAAATGTTCATAGGGGTGTGAAAGGGGAGTCCGTGGGTCAGGTCAGATGCCTCGCCTTCCGCCTTTTTTTTGTTGATATCAATGAGTACCATGTCGGTAAACCAGCCTGTCTGCATCAGGGTGTAGGCGGTGGTAGCACCGACAAAGCCGCAGCCGATAATGGCGCATTTGCGCAATTTTGCTTCGTGGCAAGGATTGCTTTGATCTTGCAGTTGCATAGTTTGATGTCCTTTCTTTTGAGTTGCTATATTACCTTTATTATACAACAAAACGAAATGAAAATGTGCAAAAAAGAGAAAAATATTTTCAAAAACATTTTTCAAAAAGCTCTTGACAAAGAGGTACGAATATGATATACTATGTAAAGCAATTTGCTTTACACCCTTTGGAGGTGCCGATAACATGTTTGAAAAGAACCTTGAAATCGGTTTTTTGCTTGATTTTTACGGCGACGTGCTCTCGGAGCGGAAACGAACCGTGCTGGATTATTATTACAATAACGATATGTCCTTGGCAGAAATTGCCGAGGAGATCGGAATTTCCAGACAGGGGGTTCGCGAGCTGATTAAAAAATCCGGCGACGAGCTTTTGTTTTACGAAGAAAAGCTTGGGCTTGCAAAGCGCTTTTGCGATGCCGAGGAGCAGGCGGTGCAGCTTCTTGCCATGATGGAGGAGGCGCACATTCCGTCAACCATCCGTGAGGCGGCAGGGGAGCTGATCAAAACCGTGCGAGGGTGATCCGTTTGAAAGGAGGATGCGCGAATGTTCGAAAGCCTTGGCGAAAAGCTGAATAACGCGTTTAAAAAATTCCGCAATAAGGGAAAGCTTACCGAAGCGGACGTCAAAGCGGGTATGCGCGAGATCAAGCTTGCGCTTCTCGAAGCGGACGTAAATTTCAAGGTCGTCCGTGATTTCATTAAGATCGTATCCGAGCGTGCCGTGGGCACTGAGGTGCTGGAATCGCTTTTGCCGGCACAGCAGGTGGTCAAAATCGTCAACGAGGAGTTGACGCGCCTCATGGGCGGCTCGCAATCCAAGCTCAACATTGCCCCCAAGCCCCCTACGGTCATTATGATGGTCGGTTTGCAGGGGGCGGGTAAAACCACGCACGCGGGTAAGCTTGCGGGAATGTACAAAAAGCAGGGCAAGCATCCCCTCCTGGTAGCAGGCGATATTTACCGTCCCGCGGCTATCAAGCAGTTGCAGGTGGTGGGCGAAAAGCTGGATATTCCCGTGTTTACCATGGGAGATAAGGTCTCTCCCGTAGAAATTGCCAAGGAGGGCATCAAGTTTGCCAACCAAAAGGGCTACGACATGGTCTTTATCGATACCGCGGGTCGCCTGCAGATTGATGAAGTTCTCATGGAGGAGCTCAAAAATATCAAGGCGGCAGTTGAGCCGACCGAGATCCTTTTAACGGTAGATGCTATGATCGGTCAGGAATCGGTCAACGTGGCGGAAACCTTTAACAATTTGCTGGATATCACGGGTGTGATTTTAACCAAGCTCGACGGCGATACGCGAGGCGGTGCGGCACTTTCCATTCGCTACGTTACGGGCAAGCCAATCAAGTTTGTGGGTACGGGCGAAAAGCTGGATACCATCGAACCCTTCCACCCCGACCGCATGGCGTCGAGGATTCTCGGAATGGGCGACGTGCTGACGCTGATCGATAAGGCGCAGGCGGCGTATGACGAAAAGCAGGCGGCAGAACTGGAGCAAAAAATGCGCCAGCAAACCTTTACGCTTGACGATTATCTCGCGCAACTGGCACAAATCAAGAACATGGGCAACCTCGAGCAGCTCATGGGTATGATGCCCGGCGTAAAACCCGGTGCGCTGAAGGATGCAAAAATCGACGAGTCGGTTTTGGCGCGCACCGAGGCGATCATCCATTCCATGACCCGTAAGGAAAGAGAGCATCCCGATATCATCAACGCGTCCCGCAAAAAGAGAATTGCGACGGGATCGGGAACTACGGTAGAGGATGTTAACAAGCTGCTCAAGCAGTTTGAGCAGATGCTCAAAATGATGAAGCAATTCAGCAATATGGGCAAATCCAAGCAAGGCAAGAAAATGCTCGGTAGAATGAAGATGCCATTCTGATTTCACCGTTCATTCATAGAAAAAACAATATTATTTTGGAGGAAACAAATCATGGCAGTAAAAATGAGATTGACCAGAATGGGCGCAAAGAAGGCTCCTTTCTACCGTGTCATCGTTGCGGACAGCCGTTCTCCCAGAGACGGTCGCTTTATCGAGGAGATCGGTTACTACAACCCCCTCACCGAGCCCGCAGAGATCAAGATCGACGCTGACAAGGCAAAGAAGTGGCTCGGAAACGGCGCACAACCCACCGAAACTGTTAAGTCCCTGCTGAAGAAGAGCGGAATCGTTGACTGATTGTTCCGATAAGGAGACACAGAATGATTAACTTACAGGAAACATTGCTTGACATCGCCAAGGCGATCGTCGATTCCCCCGACGAGGTGCGCGTTACCACCGAAGAGGATGAGAAAACCATCACTCTGACGTTGACCGTAGCTCCCGACGATATGGGAATGGTGATCGGCAGACACGGCAGAATTGCCAAGGCTATCCGTACTGTGATCAAAGCGGCCTCCGTTAACACCGGGAAAAAGGTCAGTGTGGATATTCGCTGAAAAAGCGAATTGCGCATGGCTGCGCTCACGTGCAGGACAACAAAAAATACCCACAGGGAAGGATAAGCTCCCGTGGGTATTTTTGTTTTTTAGATCTGAAAAAACTTGTGAAAATTCAATAAATGCGCAAAAAACGGTTTACAAAAAAGAAATTATATGATATAATAAAATGTAATGTGTTTAAAGAAGGAGGGATTTTGTGCGACTGGATAAGATGCTGTCGGAATGTGGCATCGCTTCAAGGCGAGAGAGCGCGAAGGCGATCAAGGCGGGGCAGGTCACGGTCAATGGAATCCCTGCCAAAAAGGCGGAGCAGCAAATCGATCCCAATACCGACCAAGTGTTTTTTTGCGGCCGCGCGATCCGCTACCGCCGATTCGTTTACGTGATGCTCAACAAGCCCGACGGATACGTCAGTGCCACCGAGGACGGGAGAGATCCTACCGTTTTGGAGCTGCTTCCCGAGGAGTACCAAAAAATGGGGCTGTTTCCTTGCGGGAGATTGGACAAGCACACGCTTGGATTGATGCTGCTTACCAACGATGGCGTTCTTTCCCATCGGCTGTTAGCTCCCAAAAGTCACGTGACCAAATCCTACGCCTTCCGCGTTAAATTCCCCCTCTCGAATGCAGACGTTTCCTTGCTGGAAGCGGGCGTGGATATCGGAGGATATTTTACAAAGCCTTGCCGTGTTGCGTTGCTTAACGAGCGCGAGGGAATCATTTCCATCACGGAAGGGAAGTATCACCAGATCAAATTGATGATGGAAGCGGTACACAATCAGATCACTGATCTCGAACGCAAGAGCTTTGGACCTCTTACCCTCGATCCCACGCTCCAGAGAGGAGAATGGCGGGAGTTGAGCGACACCGAGATCCAAGCCATCCAAATGCACGACCATACTATGTCCCAACAGAAAGGAACCGATAGCGTAACATGAATATCAACGAAAGACTTGCAGAGGAATTTAAGCTCAAGGTCGATCAGGTCGAAAAGACCGTTGCATTGATCGACGAGGGAAACACCATTCCGTTTATCGCCCGTTACCGTAAGGAGGTTACGGGAAGCCTGGATGATAATATCCTGCGTGATTTGAACGACCGTCTCAATTTCCTGCGCAACATCGAAAAGAGAAAGCAGGAGGTCTTTGATCTGATCTCCGCACAGGAAAAAATGACGCCCGAAATCGAGGCTGCTATCGCGGCGGCGCAAACCATCACCGAGGTGGACGATATCTACCGTCCTTTCCGCCCACACCGCAAGACCCGCGCGTCTGTGGCAAGAGAGAAGGGCTTGGAGCCGCTGGCAGAGCTCATTTATGCGCAAGAGCCCACCTATACCCCCTCGATCGAGGAGCAGGCGGCGGCTTACGTTGACGAGGAAAAGGGCGTTGCAAGCGTAGAGGAAGCAATTCAGGGCGCAAAGGATATTATCGCAGAGACGATTTCCGATAATGCCGAGTTCCGTAAGGAGCTGCGCCGTCTGACTTTTGAATTCGGCACGCTTTCCTCCAAGGCTGCCAAGGAAGAGGATTCGGTTTACGCGCAGTATTACGAGTATTCCGAGGCACTCAAAAAAGTGCTTCCGCACCGTGTGTTGGCACTCAACCGCGGCGAAAAGGAGGACTTTTTAAAGGTCAGCGTTTCCGTTACACCCGAAATCGTTCTCAATTATCTGTTCTCGCAGGTCTTGCTTGGCAACAAGAGTCCCGCAGAGCCCTACGTTTCAGCGGCAATTCTGGATAGCTACGACCGTCTCATCGCTCCCTCCATTGAGCGTGAGATCCGCAACGATATTTTCGATAATGCTTGCGAGGGCGCGATCAAGGTCTTTGCCGATAACCTTTCCCATCTTTTGATGCAATCCCCCTTAAAGGGTAAGACGGTCCTTGGCTTTGACCCCGGTTACGGTCACGGTTGTAAGCTGGCAGTCGTCGATAAAACGGGTAAGGTCGTGGATACCGCGGTCATTATGCCGTTCCGTTCTCGTGAGGATATTGAAGCCATCAAGGGGAAGGGATCGCACAGTGAGGCGTTTGCAAGAAGCTGTCAGACCGTTAAAAAGCTCATCAGCCGTCATCACGTAGATGTGATCGCAATCGGTAACGGTACGGCTTCCAAGGAGAGCGAGATCTTTATCGCAAATCTTCTCAAGGAGATCCCCGAGGAGACCAAATATATCGTTGTCAGCGAGGCGGGCGCGTCGATCTATTCCGCATCCAAGCTGGCGGCAGAGGAATTTCCCGAGTTTGACGTAATGCAGAGAAGTGCGGTTTCCATCGCGCGCCGTTTGCAGGATCCGCTTGCGGAATTGATCAAGATCGATCCCAAGGGCATCGGTGTCGGTCAGTACCAACACGATATGAAGCAGGCGCGACTGGATGAAGCGCTGGGCGGTGTCGTTGAGGATTGCGTAAACGCGGTTGGCGTTGATATCAATACGGCATCCTATTCGCTGCTGTCCTATATTTCGGGTATCAATATTACCTCCGCGAAAAACATTGTCAAATACCGCGAGGAGAACGGGGAATTCACCAACCGCGCGCAGCTTCTCAAGGTTCCGCGCATCGGAGCAAAAGCATACGAGCAGGCGGCGGGATTCTTGCGTGTTCCCGGCGGTAAGGAGATCTTTGACAATACGGGTGTCCATCCCGAGTCCTATGAGGCAGCAGCGGAGCTTCTCAAAACGTTCGGCTACACGCGAGAGGACGTAGCGGGCGGAACTCTCAAGGAGCTTGGCGCAAAGGTGCAAGCCGCAGGATTTTCTAAGGTGGCGGAGGCACTCGGCGTAGGTGAACCCACTCTTAAGGATATCGTTGGGGAACTGGAAAAGCCCGGGCGCGATATTCGTGACAGTCTGCCGCCTCCCATCCTGCGCGACGATATTCTCGGCATCGAGGATCTTAAGCCGGATATGGAGTTGACGGGAACGGTTCGTAACGTCATCGACTTTGGCGCGTTTGTCGATATCGGCGTGCATCATGACGGGCTGGTTCACATTTCGCAACTGTCCGATCGCTTTGTCAAGCATCCTTCCGAGGTGGTCAAGGTAGGCGATGCCGTCAAGGTTCGCGTCCTTAGTGTTGACATTCAAAAGCAACGCATTTCCTTGACGATGCGCTCCAAGTCCAAGGCTTGATTTTAATATATTAAAGACATCATCTGAACGTTTTGCTCTGCTCGGCATTCAATCGAGGTTATCGTTGTGCAAAATACACAATAACAAGGGCAAAATTTTGGGAAAATAAACTCTTTCATTTTTGTGAAAAATTTAGTATAATATTATCTGGAAAAATAAGCTCCGAAAGAGGAGTTATCAGGAGGATTCAAAATGGCAGGCTTATCCCTCAGACATATTTATAAGAAGTATCCCGGCGGTGTAACCGCAGTTTCCGATTTTAATCTGGAAATCAAGGATAAGGAATTTTTGGTATTGGTCGGACCTTCCGGTTGCGGTAAGTCCACGACCCTCCGTATGATTGCAGGTCTGGAAGAAATTTCCGAAGGCGAGCTCTTCATCGGTGACCGTTTGGTCAACGACGTAGCACCTAAGGACCGTAAGATCGCAATGGTGTTCCAGAACTACGCTCTGTACCCTCATATGTCCGTGTTTGAAAACATGGCATTCGGTTTGAAGCTGAGCAAGGTTCCGAAGGAAGTGATTAAAAAGAAGGTAGAGGAAGCTGCACGCGTTTTGGATATTACCCACTTGCTCGACCGTAAGCCCAAGGCTTTGTCCGGTGGTCAGAAGCAGCGTGTTGCACTGGGTCGTGCAATCGTCCGTGATCCTCAGGTATTCTTGCTTGACGAGCCGCTTTCCAACTTGGATGCAAAGCTTCGTGCAACCATGAGAACCGAGCTGACCAAGCTCCATCACCGCGTAGAAACCACCTTCATTTACGTTACCCACGACCAGGTCGAGGCTATGACCATGGCAACCCGTATCGTCGTTATGAAGGACGGTCTCATTCAGCAGGTTGATACTCCTCAAAATCTGTATGACAAGCCCGTTAACATCTTCGTTGCAGGCTTTATCGGAACTCCTCAGATGAACTTCCTCAACGGTTCTCTTTTGAAGAAGGAGGACGGCGTTTACTTCGTATATGAGGGCAACGAGCTCAAGCTGCCCGAGGACAAGGCAAAGGCAGAGGAGCTGCAGGAATACATCGGTCAAGAGGTCGTTTGCGGTCTCCGTCCCGAGTGTATCCATGACGATGCAGCTTACATTGAAAGCAACTGCCAGGGCGCGGTAATCGACGTTGACGTTGACGTTACCGAGCTTATGGGTGCAGAGATTTATCTCTACCTCAAGGTTGGAGAAGAGGGCAAGCTCACCGCTCGCGTATCCTCTCGTTCCTCCACGCGCGCAGGCGACGTGATCAAGGTTGGCTTTGATATGGAAAGAATCCACATCTTCGATAAGGACACCGAGCGTTGCATCATCCACTAATTACAAATGCAAGAGGCTGAGTTTGACTCAGCCTCTTTTTCTGTATTCCGACATCGTCATGCCGTATTTTTTCTTAAAGAGCTCATATGCCCAGCTGATATTGCCAAACCCACTTTCAAAAATGATATCCGCAATATCGTGATTGCTGTTTTTGAGCATATTGGCAATCATGCGAAGTCGCAGATCGTTGATGAATTCGGAAGGTGTCATTCCCATGTATTTTTTGATACTTCGCGCCAGATGCTCGCGGGTCTTGTCGGTCAATTCCAGCATACGGGAAAGTCCGTAGGTAAAATTTCCGTTTTTTTGCATCGTTTCGCAAAGCTCGGTCAGCCATAGCGGCACATGATCGTTTTGCTCCTCTTGAAAATCTGCAAAAAAACGCGTAAAAATACGGAAGAGCAAAATGCGCAAGGCGGTTTTGAGGCGTGCGTAGTCATGCTCGTCAATGGTTCGGATGGTGGTCATGTGCGAGAGAACGTATTCCAATTCGCTTTCGTTTAAGGCGATCTGCGGCGGAAGATCGGCGCGGAGCAGGGAAGAGGAAGCGAACCCTTCCGAAAGGAAGGAAAAAAGCTCCTCCGCAGTGGCGGTGGTAAAGGTGATGTTGAGCATGGAGAATTTTGTGCCGTCTCGTACAATATAATCGTGCGTGTCACGTGGGCGGATAAAGACAAGTGCGCCGCGGCTGACGGGGATTTCCTTGCCGTTAACCAGGTGCGTGGCTTTTCCGTCCAACAGTAAAAACAGCTCGTAGTAGTCGTGAAAGTGAGGTCGAAAAAACTCGGTGTCGCTGTAAACGTAGCGATAGGAAATTTCGGTGTTCATGTTTACAAACCGCTCCGCGGTCAATAATTTCGGTTCCATCAAAAGTCACTCCCATCTCTAAAAAAATCACAATACCATAAAAATTATATCACAATAACAGTAGAAAAACAAGTGGAACTGTGATAAAATAAAAGCAAATAACAAATACAACGGAGGTTTTTATGCAAAACAAGCTTCGCAAGATCCGCCGGTATCAAAAAATACTGGAGGAACAAACGTGGAAGAATATCAAAACGGTAGAAAATATTTTTGCAGCACCCTGTGCGTATAAAACGGGACATACTCCGCCAAAGCTTACGGAAATGTCTCCCTATACCTGTGGAACTCCGTGGGGCAGTGGTATCGATAGCCACGCATGGTTCCGCTTTACCGTAACTCCCACAGCACCCAACACCTTCTTAAAGATCGAGACCGACAAAGACGGATGGGACGCAAAAAATCCGCAGTTTATCATTTATATCAACGGAGAATTGATCCAAGGACTGGATACCAATCACCGTGAGCTGCCCCTCGTAAACGGGCAGAGTGCCGAGGTAGCACTTTACGCATACACGGGAGCGGACGTTCCGCAGGCGCGGCTTTACGTGCATACCATGGAGCTTCGTACCGACGTCGAATCGCTGTATTATGATGTCCGTTATCCGCTGGAGCTTTTGGAATCTTTAAACGAAGAAAATCAGGATTACGCGCTGATTGTGGATTACCTGTGGCGCGCGGTATCGATGCTGGAGCTTTACGATCTTTCGTCACGCGAATTTGAGGAGTCCGCCGAGCGTGCGCACCGCTTCCTGACAAAGGAATTTTACGGCAAATTCTGCAACGAAGCCGATGGAAGAACGATCGGTATCGGACATACACATATCGACTGCGCATGGCTCTGGACGCTGAAGCAAACGCGCGAAAAGGTACAGCGTTCCTTTGCAACCGTCCTTTCGTTGATGAAGCGTTATCCCGAATATAAATTCATGTCTTCGCAGGCGTTTTTGTATCAAAACCTCAAGGAGGAAGCTCCCGAGCTTTTCCGTCAAGTAGGAGAGCGGATCAAAGAGGGGAGATGGGAGTGCGAAGGCGCGATGTGGGTTGAGGCGGATTGCAACCTTTCCTCGGGCGAGAGCCTTGTTCGTCAGGTGCTTTACGGCAAAAATTTCTTCCTTGATGAGTTTGGAGTCGAAAACCGCGTGCTTTGGCTTCCCGACGTGTTTGGCTATACCGCGGCACTTCCGCAGATTTTACGCAAGAGCGGCGTGGATTGGTTTGTCACGTCAAAAATCTCGTGGAACGATACTAACCGTATGCCGTACGATACCTTCCGCTGGAGGGGGATTGACGGCACCGAGATCAACACCCATTTTATTACCGCACAAGATGATCATGGAGGACCTACCGAAAAGGGCTGTACCTACGTGTGCAATACGGGCGCACGAATGGTACGCGGAACCTACCGTCGCTACAGTCAGAAAAACCTGCACAGGGAAGCTATTTTGACCTTTGGTTACGGTGACGGTGGCGGAGGACCTACCCCGACGCATTTGGAACTGGCAAGACGCGCATCTCTCGGTGTTCCGGGCGCACCTCGCTTCCAAATCGACTTTGCGGGCAACTATCTCAAACGCTTGGAAAAGAGCATGGAGAACCGTCGTGATATCCCCTCGTGGCAAGGCGAGCTTTATCTGGAGTATCATCGGGGTACTTATACCACCATGGCACGCAATAAGCGCAATAACCGCGCGTGTGAATTTCTTTACGAAAACGCGGAGCTTTTGGGCGTTACCGAAAAAGCACTCCTTGGAAAGACTTTCCCCAAAAAGGATCTGCATCGCGGTTGGGAAATGATCTTAACCAATCAGTTCCACGATATCATTCCCGGTTCTTCCATCAAGGAGGTTTATGACCAAAGCGATATCGATTACAGAGAGATCAAACAAATCGGTTCGGAGGTTGTGAGCGGAGCTCGCAAGACAATCACGGATAAAATTGACCGTGGTCACGGATACGTGGTGTTCAATCCGCACTCGTTTGAGGATCGCGGTATAGTCAAAATTAACGGAAAGACCGTTTTGACGCGTGAAAAGATCCCCGCCAAAGGATATTTGGCAACCGATGCGTTCCTTTCGGAAAATCACGTTTCCATCGAAGACAAAAAGGTGGAGACCGACCGCCTCGCCGTCACCTTCAACGATGCATGGCAGATCGTTTCCATCTATGATAAAAAAGCTTGCCGCGAGGTCATCAAGGCGGGCGAGATCGCAAACGAGCTTCGTGTACACGCCGATTATCCCGATAACTACGACGCATGGGAGTGGCAGGCATATTCCGCAGAGGAGTATCGCACGCTTACCGACGTGAAGGAAGTCACCGTCATTGAGGACGGCATCCGCCGCGGTATCCGCATCCTTCGTCCTTACATGAATTCCACGATTACGCAAACGATCTGGTTTTACGACGGAACCACCCGTATCGACTTTGAAACGGTTGCGGATTGGCACGAACGCCATCAAATGCTCAAGGTTGCATTCCCTGTGGATATCAATTCCGATAAGGCGACCTACGAGATCCAATTTGGTACGGTAGAACGACCCACACACAAAAATACCTCTTGGGATGCCGCACGCTTTGAGGTCTGTGCGCACAAGTATGCCGATCTTTCGGAGGGCAATTACGGTGTTGCCATGATGAACGATTGCAAGTACGGTCACGATATCCACAACGGTGTCATGCAGCTTTCCATCCTGCGCTCTCCCACCTATCCCAACCCCGAGGCAGATCAGGGCGAAATTCCGGTCACCTATTCCATCTATCCGCACGAGGGCAGACTCAACGATACCAATGTTGCCAAGGAGGCGTATTATCTCAACGAGCCGATGGTGGCACTTGAGGCAAACGGAGAGAGAGACGAGCTTCCCACCGCTTTTTCCGCTGTGACCTTGGATTGCGAAAACGTGATCTGCGAAACCGTTAAGGAAGCGGAGCGCGACGAGGATACCGTGATCCGTCTCTACGAATCGCGCAACTGCCGCACGAACGTCAACGTCAAATTGGGAATTCCCGCAAGCCGCGTATTCCTGTGTGACTTAATGGAAAGAGAGGAGAAGGAGCTTCCCGTCACGAACGGAAGCGTCAACCTCACCCTTGGCGGCTTTGAGATCGTAACCTTGAAGGTGAAGAAGTAAGTATCGTCAATATAGCAGAGCCTTCCGAATGTGTTATTCGTTCGGAAGGCTCGTTTTTTCGTGGAGGCTCTTGACAAAACCGTATTTTTGTGATATTATGAAATTGCCAAACTAACTAAATAATCGTGAAATACGGGTGTACTATCTTTATTTTTAGGGATAGGTGTACTCTTTTTTACGCATATTATTTTTATCGGTAAATTTGATAAAATGCAAATTCCTCTTCCGATGATAATAGTATGTTACACTCTTTTTCACGTAAGGTTAGTTTGGCGACTATCGGAGTTTGCGTTTTTGTGCGCTTACTGCGGTAGGCGCACTTTTTATTTTTTGGAGGAAAGAGTTGTCATGTTTAAACGAGTTGGAAGTAAGATCAAAGCAGTTGCCAAGGTGTTTTTCTGGGTAGATGTCGTTGCATTTCTTATTTACCTTGCGTATGAAGCGGACTCCATTGGTTTGGGGCTTGAAACGGTGTATTGGGTTGTGTTAGGAATCTTTTTATCATGGGTAGCAGCAATTTGCATATATGGTTTTGGAATTATCGTGGAAAGACACGAGGAAGCTGCGTGGATACAGCTTAATCGTTTAACCCGTGAAATTTTTGATTCGCTTAAAAGTAATTTTGAATATTCAAACGTTAAAGAGCCGGTGGTTATCGCAAAAAATGAATGTAATAACTCTGATGTGGCTTTGGATAAAAACAAGGAAAACGCAAACGGAGAGCTTGTAAAGCAATTGTCATACGCATTGGAATTTCGTACAGATGAAGGAATGATCTGTTATTTAAGGAGAGTCTCGGATGAAAGAGTATCTAAAATTCTTCATATGCCAAATTTCGCAGTAAGGGAACAAATAGCTGAATTGCTGAAAAGTTTGATGTCTTGATTGTGATTTTAAAACAGGACTTGACCACTGCACAAGCACCATCCACAGTTTTGCATATGTTTTAGCGGATTTAGGTGCTATAGCAAATTTCTTTGAAATTTGCAGTGCGATTCTTCGAAACCAATTACTCATACCAAACAAAACAGGGTGCGCTGTAGCGCACCCTGTCTTGTTTGGTACGAGTGTTCATAACAGACCTAAAATTACGGCATAGTGCCGAGGTTGTCGAAACATATTCCCAAAGTGCCGAAAATGCTTGTGTTTACAAGGAATTTTGTAACACGAAAGGAATATGATCATGGAAAAGTACATCACTCAAAACGGCATCAAATACGAGCTTCGCGGGGAGCAATACTACCCGATTCTCGAAATCACCGAGCGAAAAGAACACAAAATCGGAAAATACGGACTTCTTCACCGCGACTACATCAAGCAACACAAGAGAGGTACATACATCACACTTCTAACGGAAGGTAAGCTCAACGCATACCTTCACGAAATCGACGTACAAGCCAATGAAATGGTAGAAGCCATAGTTGCTAACCTTGCCCGTGAACGTGGCATAGACGAAGAATTAAAGGCTTCTAATGCACTCAAATGGGTTGCCGAGATGAACAACATCAAAGCAAGTGCAGAAGAAATCGTTTTGCGGGAGGTGAGCTATCAATGAAGTCGATCATCAACGAGCTTTGGCACGGAAACATCATACCGCAAGAGGATAGCCGAACCAACTCAAAGGAAATGAAAGAATTGCTCGGCTATATGGCGCGACACCACGAGGACTTGGAGAAAAGCTTTACCGATGAGCAGAAAGAAACCTTCGAGAAGTTCCACGATTGTTGGAGCGAGTATATGAGCTTGGCGGAAGCTGCCATCTTTGAATATGCTTTCAAGCTCGGTATGCAAATAGCCATTGAAACACTAACCGAATAACTTACGGCGGCGGGAGAAATCCCGCCGTCATTATATTTTTCAAAAAAGAGATATGGATTAGATCGAAAAAAGTTACTAATTGTAGAATTTATATTGACTACTGCAAGCGATTGTGCTATAATATAAATTAAGTTCAGCGTTCGCTGATTTTTATTCACTACTATTTGAATTGAAATCTGCAATTTTTGATTTTTACAGAGGTATAGTTATGGCTGTTAGTTACAAAAAACTATGGAAATTATTGATTGACAAAGATATGAAAAAGAAAGATCTTTGCGTAGCGGCAGGTATTAGCCACGCATCAATGGCAAAACTCGGCAAGAACGAAAACGTAACAACCGATGTTCTTGTTAAGATATGTACTGCTTTGCAGTGCGATATAAGCGATATTATGGAACTCACAGTTGATACCAATGATTGAAAGGAAGCAGTAAAATGTTGAACAACATAGCAAAGCCTATTTTGAAATGGGCAGGTGGTAAAACTCAGATGCTCGGTGATCTGCTTCCGAAAGTGCCGAAATCTTACGGAAGATACATAGAGCCATTCTTTGGTGGCGGAGCAATGTTCTTTGCATTGCAACCTGAAAATGCTATTATTGCAGATAGCAATCCCGAGCTTATCAATATGTATCGTCAAGTTGCAGAGAATGTTGATGAAGTCATTTCTTACTTGAAGAAATATGAAAACACCTCTGAGATGTTCTATGCGGTTAGAGAGCAGGATTGGATATGTTTGCCCAAAGCAGAAGCCGCAGCTCGCACCATTTTCTTAAACAGAACTTGCTTTAATGGTTTGTATCGCGTGAATAAGCAAGGTAAGTTCAATGTTCCTTACGGAAAGTATGCTAATCCAAGAATATGTGATGAAGAAGGATTGAAAGCTGCATCCAAAGCGTTGAAGAAAGCGGATATTCTGTGCGGGGATTACCTTTTGGTATTGGAACACTATGCCGAAGCGGGAGATTTTGTATTCCTTGATCCCCCATATCTCCCCATCTCCGAATATGCTGATTTCAAGCGTTATACGAAAGAGCAGTTTTATGAGGAAGATCACGTTGAATTAGCAAAGATGATTATGCGTTTGCAAGAGCGTGGATGCCACGTTGTGCTTACAAATTCCAACCATCCTTTGGTTCACGAGTTGTATGCCCCGTTTACTATTGATGTTATACAGACTAAACGCCATATCTCTTGTAATGGTAGTACAAGAAAAGGCGAAGATGTAATTGTCACTATTCCCCCAAAGCAGCAGACGTTGCAAAGACTTGAACCTCAGCCGTTACCTCAGCAGGTTTCAGAATATCCCCCCACTCGTTTTATGGGTTCAAAGAGCAAGCTGCTTTCTGAAATTTGGTCGGTTGTATCTCAATTCAATGTAAATACGGTTGTTGATTTGTTTTCCGGTTCAGGTGTTGTTGGTTATATGCTTAAAGCACAAGGTAAGGCAGTTGTCAGCAATGACTATATGGCTATGTCAGCGACCTTTACCAAGGCAATGATCGAAAATAATACCGTTACATTGCCTTTGGAAGAAGCGAAAGAACTTCTTGTTGCGCATAAGGAATCTGATCATTTTGTTGCAACAACCTTTAAGGGCTTGTATTACTCCGATGAAGAAAACGATTTGATTGATACGCTTCGCACAAACATAGCTGCAATGAGAGATCAGTATAAACAAGCAATAGCAATGACATCTTTGATTCGTGCTTGCTTGAAGAAGCGTCCTCGTGGAATTTTTACTTATACCGGACACAGATATGATGATGGTCGTCAAGATTTGAAGAAATCTCTCTCTCAACAATTCCTTGAATCTGTTGAAGCGGTAAATAAATCTATCTTTGATAACGGCAAATCTAATTTCTCTAAACACGGAGATGCAATGGATTTGAAGGTTGAAAATGCAGATTTGGTTTACATTGATCCGCCGTATTATTCTCCGTTGTCCGACAATGAGTATGTTCGTAGATACCACTTTGTAGAAGGACTTGCACGAGATTGGAAGGGTGTTGAGATTCAAGAACATACACAAACCAAGAAGTTCAAGTCATATCCTACACCTTTTTCTACCCGCAAAGGCGCGGCAGATGCCTTTGATAAACTGTTTAAGAAATTTGCAAATAGCATATTGGTTGTTTCTTATTCCTCTAATAGTCAGCCTACACAAGATGAAATGGTGGCTATTATGGCAAAGTATAAGGAGCACGTAGAAGTTATCCCGATTGATTACAAATATTCTTTCGGAAATCAAAGTGACGCAAAAACACACAGAAATACTGTTCAAGAATACTTGTTCGTTGGATTTTGATGGAGGGTGGTATTATGAATGAAAATATTGATATTTGGCTCGTAGGCAATACGGGCTTGCGAAATCCTAATCGAATCCAAGAAGGATTTGCGGTATTTGCAAACTCATCGTTTGTCGGAAATCTTCACGGCAAAGAAAATGAGATTGAGTTTATGAAGCTTTTGGATGAGAAAGGTATCATCCAAAACGAAGAAGGAAAAGACGAATCGGGTAGCCACGCAAGAAAATGGCGCTTGATGTTCGCCAAGAACGGGTTTATCTATCCGCAAGTGAAGAAAAAAGATGGAAACCAAGAGGATTTGGGCACGCTTGATGCACTTACTCCGTTTGGCAAAATGTTTTTGAAAGCAGATACATATCCCGCTGTTCAAGAATGTTACCTTAGATCAATGAGTGTTGAGCAGTTTCCTTTGCCCGATGGTGTTCACTATTTCTCGCCTTTAAGATGGTTGTTGGCGATTATGCTTGAATTAGAGAAACGGACAGGTTCTTCCGAAATCAGCAGAATTGAATTTGCTCTTTGGGGACATACGACAAACCCGAGTTATAATGTATCGGATGTTGTTGACAGCATTCTCGATTTAAGAGAGCGCAGAGCCGTTGCTCCTGCAAAACGCCCCTTTGACAAGCAGGAAATTCAGAAGCGCGGCGAACATTATGACAAGAAGCCCGAGAACTTTTTGGACTACACCGATATGAATATGCGCTATCTTCGTATCTCCGGCGTTCTGCAACGCAAAGGACGAGGACTTGTCATTGTACCTTCAAAACACGTTCTTGCTGAAAAGTTGGCAAAAAGCACCGCAAGTGAAGAATCCTTAATGCAGGCATACAAGAAGCTTTGTAACGGCGCGCCGTTACCTACCGACAGTATGGATGTAGCGAAAGCTTTGCTTGATGATTTGATTAAGCAGATGAAGGAAAGGCATATCGTATTTGATATTTCCGATCTTCCGCTTACAACGCCTACCGAGGTCAATATTGCAAGGCAACGCCTTGAAAACCTTATGGCTCAAACCGATGAGATCAAGTACGCAGAAGATCAGCGCAATCAATGGAAAGAGATTTCCGATTATATGTCGTTGCTTATTAAGGGTGGCGGCAAGCTCGTTTATGACGAGGATAATGCCATAGAGGTTCCCAAGGATGAAACTCCCGCATATCTTGAATGGGTGCTTTGGAGAGCAGCTTTGGCGATTGACCATATGGTGAATAAGCCATACGAGGTGCGTGGCTTCAGATTGGATTCCGACTTCTTGCCTGTTTCAGCTGCGGGCGGTGGAAAAGGCGACTTGTATTGTGAATTTAATGATTTTACAATCTTGACCGAGGTAACTATGTCTACATCTTCAAGACAAGAAGCTATGGAAGGTGAACCGGTAAGGCGCCACGTTTCTGATGCCGTATTGAAATATGACAAGCCTGTTTACGGTATGTTTATAGCAGTGCGTATTGATACCAATACCGCCGAAACATTTAGACACGGCATTTGGTATGCGAAGGGTGACGTCAAGCAGCGTCTTGATATTGTTCCGCTTACCTTGGCTCAATTCCAAAAGTATTTTGTAGCAATGTTTGAAGCAGATAAAGCTCAACCCGAACATTTGCGTGATCTGATTCTCGCTTGTGAAACAAGACGTGACATTTTGGAAGCTCCCGCTTGGAAACAGTACATTGATACAACGGTAAACGAAAAAGTACTTTGCTTTGTTGATGGTAGAAAAACATCCGCAACAAAAGAGATCATTGTGCCCGCAGGAGCTATTATCCGTCACGCCGTGTTTGGTGAGGGACAAGTTGTTGGCATAGTGGCGAATTTTGCAGAATGTGCTGCTAAACTTGTCGAGTTGCCGTATTTACGCGCCTTACCCGACGAAGTAAGCTATTGCCCGGACGGCAAAACCTTGTTGCACGAAAGATTTGGAGAAGGAACTATTTCTGCGTTTATAATTGTTTTCCCAAATCAAATTATGACGCTTGCTTATCCTTCTTCGTTTGAAAAAGCACCTTTATCCATAGAGTAAAATCAACTTAAGTGAATATAAACTTGTGACAAATGATATGATATATTGTATAGCCTAAATGAAAAGAGGATAGCAATATGCCGTATTATTTGTCTTCGAGGACGGAGAAAATAGATATGAATATTAAACCAAAAGACAAAACAATAAAAGAATTATTGCTATCTGAACATCAGTTTGTTATTCCTCGATTCCAAAGAGAATATTCTTGGGAAAGAAAACACTATAAAGAATTTTTGGAAGATACTTTAGATGGTTTAGTTATTAATAACGGCACTATCACCAACAATCAATATTTTTTAGGAACAATGCTCTTTGTTGGTGATTGCTTTGAGAATGAACAAGAAGAAATTGTGGTTGTTGACGGTCAACAGAGATTGACTACCATTACAATATTGTTTTCCGCCTTATCTGACAGATTTTTAGAGTTGGGTGAAGAAAAACTAAGCTCGCAACTTTTTAGATATATTATGACCGAGGATGACAATGGTGATCCTATCAGAATTCTAAAGAGTAAAACACACTATCCCTTCTTTTCTTTCTATATACAGGATTGGAAAAAAGAAAATGTACAAGAGCCTAATTCTGAGGAAGAAGAAATAATCAAAGAGGCATTTGAATATTTATACGGCAGTTTGTCTGAACAAAAATTGCGCACATCTCTTGGAAAAAGGTACAGTAGCGATGAAGTCGGCAAGATAGCATACGTAGATATTTTAAAGGCGGTTAGAGATCAAATTTTAGGAACAACTTTTGTTTCGATTTCTACCAAAGATCGTGGTCAAGCTAATATGATTTTTGAAATTCTCAATGCAAAAGGCAAAAACCTTACCGATGTTGATTTGATCAAAAACAAAATTTTTGAAGTCGTTGATGATACAGAACCCGCTGATTACGCAGAAGAAAAGTGGAAATCAATTAAAAATATTCTTAATTCTTGCGATAGTGATATTGGATTTGTTCAGTTTTATCGTCATTTTTGGATTTCAAAATATAAAAGATCAGGAATGAGCAAACTGTATGATGATTTCAAAAGTGCATTTGGTAACAAGGGAAAAACTCGTTACAAAGAGTTTTTGAAAGAAATTGAGGAAACAGCAAAATTATACGTAAAAATTGTTGCGCCGCAAAGAAATCATTTCAAAAACAAAAAAGAGTATTTTGGTGTTGTACAAAGCCTAAATGCCCTCACAAATTATTTTAATATAGTTCAGGTAAGAGTTGCTTTAATTGCTTTATTGGAAGCCAAGGAAAAAGGTATTATTACCCTAACACAGTTGAAGAAAGCAATATACTATCTCGAAAATTTCCACTTCTCTTTCAATGCAGTTGGGGCGCAGCCAACAAACAAGTTGGAGCCTATTTATTCTGACTTTGCTATAAAATTGCGTGCATGCAATGAAAAAGTCGAAGCTCGTACAATACTAAGCGAATTGGTTACAGAATTAGATAATATTTATATTCCTTATAAGGACTTCGAAGAAAAGTTTGTTTTAATGACATACACTAAGAAAGATAGTCCGTCCAATATGAAGACTAAGTATGCTATAAACAAAATTGCTTCTTTCTTTGAAGGAAAAGAAGTGTTTGAAGATGATGGTAGTGTGGAGCATATATTGCCGGAATCTGCAGACGAAAGGAACCTCAACATTGGCAACTTAATTTTATTGGAGCAACCCTTGAATGAGGAAGCTGATGACTCTGATTATTGCGACAAAATAGAGGTGTATGAGAAGTCTCAATATAAGTGGATTAAGACTTTTATTGAAAACAATTCAGAGTGGAGCAACGAGAAAGCCGAGCAAAGAGCCAAAGAACTTGCAAAATTTTACTATACGAAGATTTTAGGAAAAAAGCTTGACACAGAATAAATAATTATTTTTGATAGCCGCTATCAAAGCGTGACAACCACGCCGTGATAGCGGCTTTTTCTTTTTGCTTGCTGGCGGTAAATTCTGAAAATAGGGGTACGGTTTTGCCTTTTCCAAGGCTTCTATATGAAGGCATTTTTGAAAAGCGCCTACGAATTTGCCCTTTGCAAGGCTATTAAGTAGAGAATATTTTCGCTACCCCCGTTTAGTTTTGGCATTTTCCACGGCTACTAAGTGAGAGGCGAGGTTGTAAACATATTTTGAATTTTTGCTTTAGAGGGTGAACTTTTTCTCAAAAACCTACTTTTACATAAGTAGAGGGATAAATTTTCAAGATATACCCCCTAAAAATAGTAGTTTGGTGGCAAGAGATGAGGATCTTTTCTTTGAAGCCTTAAGTTTTGCTTCTTCTCAAGGCTATTAGGTGAGAGGAAGTTTGTAAACATACTTTGAATTTTTGAAAAAGCACCCAGCCAAAACGCCATTCTCGTGGCTATTAAGTGAGGGAACTTTTGCAAAACACCCCACCAAAAACCTCTTGGAGTTACCTTTGTATTTATAGAGGAAAATGCAATTTATGCGCAAAGAACCCATTGCGGAGTGGCATATATAGTGAGAGATTATTTGTAATTTTATTCGCTCAACCGTTCTGTAAATCGGCAGATATAGTAGAGGGAAACGCGTAAACAATTTGTAAATTAAGTTGATTTTCGGTTGTGCAAGGCGCTCTGAATTCCTTTGTATAAGTGAGGGGGTACTGTAAAAAGCTTTGAGAAATTTTCGAATAGCTTGCCCTTTTGATACCGTTTCGATGGCTACCAATTGAGAGAGTTTTTTGCTCATTGGTATGAAAATAATCTGTGAATTTTATTGAGCAGAGGTGTCTTTTTGACGTTCTCGTCGGCTACTACTTGAGGGGATATCTTGATGTTAATCTTGCGTATTCGATTACGCTTCTTTCGTACATATCGCGCCTTAAAAAGTCGCAGGAAATTACCGCCCGGGAAGGAGAAAAATGGGCTTCGACTTGTGGCTCGGAGGCGCGATGCCGAGTGGGGTTTCTCACAAACAATTGATGCTTGCGGAGTTGTCTTTTACTCTTAGCAAGCATCGCATTTGTAATGACAGGAGTGCTTGCACGACTGTCTATCAGTCTTAGCAAGCACTGGGATTTGGTACCATCTGCTTTATTGCTTGCTGTCGTTCACTCTCAGCAAGCATCGCATTTGGACATCCAAATCCCGATTGTGAGGGGAGAAGCTCCCCTAAACCCCCACAGAATTTTCAACAGCAAAGGAGAAAAGAAAATGAAAGATCAAAGCAACAGAACACATCTCGTCAAAGCATATTTGAACGATAGCGAATACGAGCGCTTCTGTCGTATGGCAGAAGCAACAAAAAGATCGAACAGTGACCTTGTAAGAAGACTCTTGCAGACCTCGGTGTTTGTGGAATTTCCTCCCGTGGAGTACAGAGAGATTATTGATCAGCTTGAACACATCGGCATCAATCTCAATCAGTTGGCGAGAGTCGCGCACTCACTTGGATTTATCGATGAACCCGAATACCGTAAAAATGCAAATGCGGTTTGGAGAATGGTTGCACAGCTTGCTGAAATCTATTTGCATGTCGGTACAAGAATTGATGAGGATATTCGCAGAAAGAAAGGAGAAATCGTATGACGGAAAGAACGAACATAGTGAATGAACCGCAAGACGATGTGACTCGCATTGTGTACCTACCGACAGACAAGCTCCGCACATTTGCCGAGCATCCGTACAAGATCATCGACAACGATGAAATGGCAAGCCTTGTTGAGAGCATCAAGACGCAAGGTGTACTCACACCAATCGTCGTGCGACCGATGGAGAACGGTGAGTACGAAATCGTATCAGGACACCGTCGAGTGTTCGCTTGCAACAAGCTCGGGATTTTTGAAGTTCCTGCCGTGGTGAGAGAGCTTACGAGAGAAGAAGCAATCGTCGTGATGGCTGACTCCAATCTTCACCGTGACGGTCTGCTGCCGAGTGAGAAAGCCTTCGCTTACAAGATGAAGCTCGATGCCATCAAAAGGCAAGGTGAACGCACCGATCTAACTTCTGACCATCGTGGTCAAAAGTCACTGACGTCGGTGGAGAGAATTGCCCTTGAAAGTGATGAGAGCAAGTCGCAGGTGCAGAGGTATATCGCGCTCACAAATCTTATTCCTGAATTTCTGCAAATGGTGGACGAGAGCAAGATGGCTTTGACTCCTGCCGTGGAGATCTC
>JBGVEW010000082.1:0-30201 GCA_045120465.1 Eubacteriales bacterium | reverse complement strand
CCGACGTGTCCTCTTTGAAAAAGTTCTTGGGGGAGAGGTTTGGAGAGGGGGGCTTCTTTCAAGAAGCCCCCCCCTCTCCAAGGTCGTTCTCCACAACTCCTTACTCCACAGTAACACTCTTTGCAAGATTGCGGGGACGGTCAATATCGCAACCGAGGCAATCAGCGGTTTCGTAAGCCAGCATCTGGATGGCGGTCATTGCGGCAAACACCGTGGAGACCGCGGAATCGGTCGGCAGCAAAATAACGTCCTCCGATCGATCCGCATCGGGCGTATCGTCACGGGAAATGCGAATGACGCACGCGCCTCGGCTCTCCACCTCACGCACGTTGCTCTCGGTCTTATCAAACAATGTTTTTTCGGTTGAAATTGCGATAACGGGTGTTCCATTTTCGATCAATGAGATCGTTCCGTGCTTGAGTTCCCCCGCCGCGTAGGCTTCGGCATGGATATAGGAGATCTCTTTGAGTTTGAGCGCGCCCTCCATAGAAAGCGCATATGACGCTCCGCGTCCGATATAAAAGAGATGTTTCGCTTTTGCCAATCTTGCGGCAATCCGACGATAGAGTGCTTGATGATCGTTGGAAAGCATGTGCTCAATGGCGCGTGGAGCGTCTTGAAGCACGCCCAAAACCGCGTCGCGGATTTTGATTTCGGTCGCCCGCCCACAAACATGCGCAATCGCGGTGGCAATCAGATACAACACCGACACCTGCGTGCAATAGCCTTTTGTGGTTGCAACGGCAATTTCGGGTCCCGCAAAGGTATAGATGCGTCGGTCAGCCTCCCGCGCGATGGTCGTTTCGACCGCGTTGACGATGGCAAGGGTTGGGAGTCCAACCGATTTTGCGTATCGAAGAGCCGCCAAGGAATCTGCCGTTTCTCCCGACTGCGAAATGATGATCACGACCGTTCCCGGCACGGCAAGCGGTGGATGGTAGCGGTATTCGGACGCGATATGCACACTTGTCGGCACTTTGGCAATCTCCTCCAAAAAATGCGCTCCCATAAGACCTGCGTGCATCGCAGAACCGCAAGCAACGATTTGAAGGTTCTTGACCGATTTCCAAAAATCGGGATGGATTCCGTCTGCCGAAAAATCCGGCAAACCATTTTGAATGCGAGGGGAAACGGATTTGACGATCGCTTCCGACTGTTCAAAAATCTCCTTTTTCATAAAATGTGCAAATCCGCCCTTTTGTGCCGCTTCGGGGGTCAGCGTGCTTTCCTTCCATTCCGGCTCAAAGCTCTCCCCCACCGTTGGATAAACGCAAACGTCACGCTCTGTAAGACGTGCGATCTGCCCCTCGGTCATGGAAAAATAGAGCCGCGTAAACGGCAAAAGTGCGGTCAGATCCGAGGCAAGATAGGAACCATCCTCTCCCTTGGCAAGAATCAGGGGGCTTCCGCTCCGCACAGCCCAAACTTCACTCGGGCGATTCTCAAACAAAATGCCCAAGGCAAACGAACCTCGAAAACGATCCACCGCCGCACGGATTGCCGCAAGCGGCTCTTTTGTGCGTTGATAGTAGGTATTGATGAGGGCTGCCGCAACCTCGGTATCGGTTTGGGAACGGAACTCTACGCCCAAGCCCTCTAATTCTTCTTTTAATTCTTTATAATTCTCAACGATCCCGTTATGCACAAGAACCGTATCCCCTACGCGATGCGGATGCGCGTTGACGTCGGAAGGTCCACCGTGCGTTGCCCAGCGGGTATGCCCTATGGCACATTCCGACCGTATCTGTTTCAGCTCCTCTTTTTGGCAAAGATCTCCGATTCGCCCTTTGCATTTGAGAACCCTGATCTGCTCCTTTTCCCGCGCGGCGATGCCTACCGAATCATAACCTCGGTATTCCAGCACGCGAAGTCCCTCCGTCATTTTTGGAATTGCTTGATTCCGTCCTGTGTATCCTATGATTCCACACATGGATAAACCCCTTTCGTTTCTGTTTTTGAGTATAGCGAAAAACCGTTTTTGAATGCGTTTCAAAAACAGTATTTCGGTTGATAAAAACATTTAAACAGGGGTTGTTTTGCGGTTGCCCGCATATTTGACCTGTTTTTGACGATGCAATTTGCACCGAAGAAGCATCCGCCGAAATTTCGATGACTTCTTTCCTCGTTAACCGCTCAAAACGCACGGAAGCGGTCTGGCGCTATCTTTTCCCTGATTTTCGGGTGGCTGTACTCTTTGAGGCGCATAGGCGGCAACGCCGCCGTGCCGCGCGCGTTGCCATCCAAAAAAGATTTTTAGTGTTTGCTTACAATATGGTCCTGACTTTTAAAAATGCTGTTTGAGGGAACGTATCCCCTCACGCTTGAGCGCGGATAGACGTTGGAATCGCATCCGATTACCGTTCCCGGATTGAGAACACTGTTGCAACCGATCTCCACACGGTCTCCAAGCATCGCTCCGAATTTTTTTCGTCCCGTTTCGATCCGATCTCCGTCAAAAAAAACCGTAACGGGGGTTTTGTCGCTTTTAACGTTAGAGGTCACAGCCCCCGCGCCCATGTGCGACTTATATCCCAGAATCGAATCCCCCACGTAGTTATAATGCGGCACTTGAACACCGTCAAACAGGATGCAATTTTTTAACTCCGTGGAATTTCCGACCACCGCACCTCTTCCAACGATTGCGTTTCCGCGGATATAGGCACAATGTCGGATCTCCGCCTCCTCGCAAATAATACATGGTCCCGAAACGGATGCGGTAGGCGCTACGGTCGCGCTCCGCGCGATCCAAACGTCCTCACCGATTTTTTGATATTCATCCGTATCAAGAGTCTTTGCGATCTCCAAAATCATCTCACCGATCCTATCAAGTGCCTCCCATGGATAGGTAAAACGCCCAAGATAGGGATACGCGACGGAACGTGCGGACTCCTTGTACAGTGCCGCAACGGTCAATTCTTGTTTCACGGTAACGACCTCCCCATTTATTCGGATGCCAGATCTTGTAAAAAGATCACCGAAACGACCTCGCTCACGCACTCTTGGCAAAGCGCAAGCGTAGGAGCTTCTACCATAACGCGGATCACCGGCTCGGTACCACTCTCGCGCAAAAGGATCCGTCCTCCATCGCCCAAACGTCGGGCAACCGCTTCCAGCGTGTTTTTTACGGCAGAATTGTTTTTGACCGCCGCTTTGTCGGCAACACGAACGTTTTTGGTGACTTGCGGAAGCATTTGTACGGGCTCCGCAAGCTTGGAAAGCGGCTTTTTCTCGGAGATCACCGCTTCCATGAGCTTGATCGCCGTTAAAATTCCGTCTCCTGTGGTGGCATACTTACTGAGAATAATATGCCCCGATTGCTCGCCGCCGATACAATTTCCCGTTTGTTGCATATTTTCGTAAACGTATCGGTCGCCCACCGTAGTTTGCACGTAGGAAATTCCCGCCTTTTGCAGAGCGCGATACAATCCCATATTGGACATGATCGTGGTAACTACCGTGTTATTGACAAGAGCCCCTGCTTTTTTGAGTTGCATGGCAAGCACGTAAAGAATGTGGTCTCCATTCACCACCTCACCTCTCTCATCCACGGCAATACAACGGTCGGCATCACCGTCAAATGCAAAGCCGATATCCAGTTGATGCTCTTTGACGTAACGCGCCAGCACTTCGATATGAGTAGAACCCGCACGTCGGTTGATATTGAGACCGTCCGGCTCTGCGTTGATGGTATAGGTCTTGGCACCCAGCGCGTCAAACACGCTTTTGGCGATCATCCACGCGCTGCCGTTTGCACAGTCAAGTCCCACACGGATATCGCGGAAGGAGCGACTGGAAAGCGAGATCAAATATCCAATATAGCGGTTTCTCCCGGCAGCGTAATCCACGATTTGCCCAAGCTCCGCCCCCGTGGCAAACGGAATGTCCGATGTGGTAATGCCAAGTGCCTCCAATTCTCCGTCGAGATAGTGCTCGATTTGCTCGATGGTGGCATCATCGATCTTTTCGCCCCTGCTGTTGACCAGCTTGATCCCATTATCAGTATAGGGGTTATGGCTTGCGGAGATCATAATTCCGCAATCAAAATCCTCACCCGCAACGGCATACGAAACGCTTGGCGTTGTGGTAACGTGAAGCATATACGCATCCGCCCCCGATGAGGTAAGCCCCGCCACGATTGCGTATTCGAACATATAACTGGAGCGTCGCGTGTCCTTTCCGATCACGGCGCGCACACGGTGCGTGCCTCCCTTGGAATAGTACCATCCCAAAAAACGTCCGATCTTATAGGCATGCTCGGACGTAAGTGTGACTCCCGCCTCACCGCGGAAGCCGTCTGTACCAAAATATTTTCCCATTTGGATCATTTCCTCCATATTTGTGTTTTGCGCCTCACAAATCTTACAGAAAACAGCCTATTATATAGTATAGCAAAATAGGTTTAAAACGTCAATGTCTGTTTTTAAAGAACTTTTTACCAAAATCAAAGAAAAATTTGTTATTTTTGCGAATTTTAAACAAAAAAGGAAGCCTTCGAAAAAGCTTCCTTTTGTTTTTGATTTACAAAATCAGATTACTTGCCTGCAGCCATCTTTGCGATTTCGTCAGCAAAGTTCTCTTCTCTCTTCTGGATGCCTTCACCCTTCTCAAAGCGGTAGAAGTCAACGATAGCGATCTCGCCGCCAAGCTCCTTAGCGGTAGCTGCAACGTACTGACCAACCTTCATGTCCTCGTCCTTAACGTAGGTCATGTCAACCAGGCAGTTGTTGTCGTAGAACTTGGAAATACGGCCTTCAACCATCTTGAGCTTGATCTGCTCGGGCTTCTTTGCGTTTGCGGGATCGTTTGCGATCTGCGCGAGAAGAATGTTCTTCTCCTCCTCAATAACGGATGCAGGAACCTGCTCGCGGTTGAGGTAAGGAGTGGGGTATGCGCCGATCTGGAGTGCAACGTTCTTTGCGAATGCTGCGAACTCAGGCTTATCGGCAACGTTGGTCTCGAACTTTGCGATAACACCGATGGAGCCGGTGCCGTGGATATAGGTGCTGGTGATGCCCTCAACAACAACGAAACGACGGATGGTCAGCTTTTCGCCGATCTTGAAGATCATTTCCTTTACCTTTGCGTCAACGGTCATCTCGGCATCGTACTCGCAAGCCATCAACTCGTCGATGTTTGCGGGCTTCTTTGCGATGATGATCTTAAGAAGCTCGGATACGAACTCCTTGAAGGTCTCGTTCTTTGCAACGAAGTCGGTCTCGGAGTTTACCTCGATCATAGCGGTGCTGTTGCCTTCCTTCAGGATCTCAACAATACCGTCAGCAGCGATTCTGGTAGCCATCTTGGACTCAGCCTTGAGCTCACCCTTTTCGCGCAGGATCTTGATTGCCGCATCCATATCACCGTTTGCGTCAACCAGAGCCTTCTTACACTCCATCATACCGATACCGGTTCTCTTACGCAGCTCTGCTACGTCCTTTGCCGTAATGTTTGCCATTTTCAGAATCCTCCAAAAAAAGAATTACTCTGCGTCAGCAGCAGTCTCTTCTGCTGCCTCTGCCTCAGCGGTCTCCTCGCCCTGCTTGCCCTCGATGATAGCGTCTGCAAGTGCGGAAGAGATGAGCTTGATTGCACGGATTGCGTCGTCGTTACCGGGAATGACGTAATCTGCATCATCGGGATCGCAGTTGGTATCAACGATTGCAATAACCGGAATACCCAGCTTCTTAGCCTCGAGAACTGCGTTTCTCTCCTTCTTGGGATCTACGATAAATACTGCATCGGGAAGCTGCTCCATGTTCTTGATACCGCCGTAGCTCTTTTCAAGATCGAAGATCTCCTTCTGCATCGTTGCAACTTCCTTCTTGGGAAGCAGATCAAAGGTGCCGTCCTCCTGCATCTTGTACAGGTCGTTGAGACGACGGATGGACTTCTTGATGGTCTTGAAGTTGGTCATCATACCGCCGGGCCAACGAACGTTCACGTAGTACATGCCGCAACGGGTTGCTTCTTCCTTGATTGCCTCTGCCGCCTGCTTCTTGGTGCCGACGAAGAGAAGGTTGCCGTTGTTTTCGGAAAGCTCACGAACAAAGTTGTAAGCCTCATCAAACTTCTTTACAGTCTTCTGGAGGTCAATGATATAGATACCATTTCTCTCGGTGAAGATGTACTCCTGCATCTTAGGGTTCCATCTTCTGGTGTGGTGTCCGAAATGAACACCTGCTTCAAGCAGCTGCTTGATAGAAATAACAGACATTTTTATGTCCTCCTTCGGTTTTTTCCACCATCGCAACGCAGTTGCCAAAACCGCATTTTGCGGCACCGATGCAACGCTCGTCCGATGTGTGTATTTATATTCTTGTGCTGATCCACACAAGTGTCAACATTATACCATATATATTTTCTGTTTGCAAGAAAAATTTTCGTTGTTTACAGTTTTTTTACAATTTCGCAGAGTTCAAATAACTCAACGCATGATTTTAAAGATTCCATCGCGGTATTCACGCGGAGTGCATCCCTTCACGGACAAAAAAACGTCG
This sequence comes from Eubacteriales bacterium, assembly GCA_045120465.1. GTDB lineage: Bacteria > Bacillota > Clostridia > Oscillospirales > CAG-272 > UMGS1865. Next base: position 23,704 of record JBGVEW010000082.1, on the reverse strand, counting down.
TTAAAGCTTCGGATACTTTGAAATCCGCATAAGAGTGCGATATCGGTGATATTTTCCTCTCCTTTTTCCAGCCGCCCTGCCGCCGCCTCGACACGGTATGCGTTGAGAATACTTTTGAATCGGATGTTATAGCTTTGGTTGAGCAGGCGGGAGAGATAATGATATTCGTATCCAAACGCCTCCGCAACGCTGTAAAGAGAAATATCCTCCATATAGTGCTCTTCCACGTAGTCCAGAATATGGCAGATCAACCGATCGTTTTTGTTCTTCCGCTCCTCCAGCTCGACCTCCGCGCAAAACCGATCGCAAAGCGCATAGAGGCAGGCGCGGCGCATCATGTCCGACGCATTCCCGAGGATAAGCTGCTCCCGAATCAATTCCGCAACCTCCTCACTTGGTTGAAATTTTTGCGTTTTTCCCTGCTTCTCTTTTACAAAGGAAGCAAATTCCGGCACGAAATCCTCCGAAAAAACAGCAACCCACACCATTGTGTTGGCATCTGCGAAAAAAGAATGGATCTGATTGGAGAGAATCATGGCAAAATCTCCCTCCTCAAGAAGCGTCACGCTCTCGTTGATATTGAGGCTCAATTTCCCTTTCAAAACGCATATCACCTCAAAATTCTTATGAAAATGCGGCATCCAACCTTGATTTCGATAGGTAAAGGCGTTATAGTTGAAATTGGCATAGGAATTATGTCCTTGGTGCATCGGCATATCAAACGTCCCCCTTTCACCCCAAAAAAGATAATTTTCTGCTACTATTATACAATATTCTGCTTTTCAAATCAAGTCTTTTTTCGATATAATAAGGTCATAGAGGTGATTTTGATGAACGGAACGGTATTTTCAATTGAAGAAATGGCAATCCACGATGGCCCCGGCGTCCGCACCACCGTATTTTTAAAGGGATGTCCGTTGCGTTGCGTGTGGTGTCACAGCCCCGAGGGACAATCGTTTGAAGCGGAATTGCTACGCTCCCCAAACGGCTGTCTCGGTTGCGGTGCGTGTCTGGACGCAGGAAAACGCAAAACCGGAACGCCTTCCCTCGTCCACGAAAGCATCGCGGTATGTCCTATGCGACTATTGCGCTATGCAGGCGAACAATTCACTCCGGAGGAGCTGACTGCAAGACTCCTGCGCCACGCTGATTTTTTGAACGCTACGGGTGGCGGTGTAACCTTTTCGGGCGGGGAAGCCTTGGCGCAACCCGGATTTCTCTCGGAGTGCCTTGCAGGATTACGCGGAAAGCTGCATCGCGCCCTGCAAACCTGCGGCTTTGCCTCGCCCGACGTATTCGCTTCGATCCTTGAGGATTGCGATTACGTTTTATACGATCTGAAGCTGATCGATCCTTTCCTGCATCAAACCTACTGTGGAACGGACAACGCTCGGATCCTTGAAAACTACCGCGCCCTTGTACGTTCAGGAAAGGAATTTATCACAAGAATTCCATTGATCCCAACCGTTACCGACACAGAAGAAAACCTTGGCGGCATTGCACGCCTGATGTGCGAGTGCGGTGTTTCCCGCGTTGAGCTCCTTCCTTACCACCGTTTAACCGGCAGTAAATACGCCATGACGGGAAGAACCTATTCCCCGCCCTTTGACGAGACGCAAAAGCCACGCACACATCAAGAAATATTTGAATTCTATGGAATCGAGGTAAACGTATTATGACGGCAACCGTACAAAAATATCTTTCTATTCTAAAATCCAAGGACTATCGATGCGGACGTAAGGATATCGGGTTTGATCTTTCCTCTTATCAAAAGTGCGATCCGAGAGACCCGATGCTTCCCGCAGAGATCTTTGCGCTCATGATGGACGCGGAAGAACCGTACATTCTCGATACCGACGATGCATTCGGCTTTCATCGAACGATTCAGACCCCACCCGTTTGGAAGCAAACGCGAAATGACCGTGCCGAATACGGCGCGTTTGGAAATATTACGCCCAATTATGCTGCTGTGATCGCGCGCGGTCTTGACAGCATCCGAGAAGATGCTCAAAAAAGGAATGAAAGTGTCAGCGGTGGCAACCGTTTTTGGTCGGCAGTCGTTCTTTGCGCAGATGAGATCCTCTCGCTTGCCGACCGTTACCGCCAAGCCGCCGAAGAAATGGGCAACGAACGCTTGGCAAAAGCACTCTCGCGCGTTCCGCACAAAGGTGCCACCACCTATCACGAGGCTTGCCTCTTTTTGGCACTCTTGCTTTATTCCCTGCGCTGTGCCAACCATCCGCACACGACGTTGGGGCGCTTTGATCAATACATGCTCCCCTATTTTGAAGCCGACCTTGCACATGGAGTAACACGCGAAGAACTATTGGAAACTACCGAGCTGTTCTTTATCGAGCTTAATCTCGACACGGATATTTATTTTGGTGTTCAGCAAGGTGACAACGGTCAAAGCATGGTTTTGGGCGGTTTTGACAAGAATGGAAACAACTGCTACAATGCCCTCTCGGACATTTGTATGCAAGCCTCTCTGGAGCTTTCCCTGATCGACCCGAAAATCAATCTGCGATGCGGAAAAGCAACGCCGCTCTCCTTATTTGAGCGCGGAACGGAACTAACCAAGCAAGGCTTGGGATTTCCGCAATATTGCAATGACGACGTGGTGGTTCCCGGTTTGATCGCCCTCGGATACGACGAGGAGGATGCGTGGAACTACACGGTTGCCGCTTGTTGGGAGTATATCGTTCCCAACTGCGCGGCGGACGTGCCGAACCGTGCCGCTCTCAATTTTCCTCTTGCCGTAAGCCGTGCCGTGCAGAAGCATCTGTTGGATTCCGAGAGTTTTGAGGAGCTTTTGGAAGCGGCAAAAGAAGAGATTCGACGTGCTTGTGACGAGATTGTATCCGCTCCGAAAGAGTCCTGCATTGCCGCGCCGCTCCTTTCGATAATGGTGGACGGATGCATGGAGGCAGGCAAGGATTTGACCGAGGACGTTGCAAAATACAACAACTTCGGATCTCACGGAACGGGAATCGCAGATGCGGCAGATGCACTTGCCGCGATCAAGGTCTTGATTTACGATTCCAAGCTTCTTTCCAAGGAAACGCTTCTGACAGCTCTTGAACAGAATTTTGAAGGCTACACCAAGTTGCGCAATCAGCTTCTCAACGCGCCAAAGGTCGGAAATGACAACGACGTGGCAGACACGATTGCCTGCGAACTGTTAGAAACCTTCTCTTCCACTTTAAATCATAAGCCAAACGGACGCGGCGGCATCTGGCGCGCCGGAACGGGAAGCGCGATGCACTATATTTGGTGCGGTGAGGAATGTCCCGCCACGGCAAACGGACGTCTTGCGGGCGAGCCCTTCAGTTCCAGCTTCTCCCCCGCGATCACAACGCGCTTGCAGGGACCTCTTTCCACCATTCGTTCCTTTACCAAGTACGATATGAAACGGATCATTAACGGCGGTCCCTTGACGATGGAGCTTCATGACAGCGTATTCCGCACCAAGGACGGAGCACAAAAGGTAGCGGCACTGGTGCGGTACTTTATTGAGCTTGGTGGGCATCAGCTTCAGCTCAACGCCATCAACCGTGAAGTTTTGCTGGATGCGGAAGCGCATCCCGAAAACTATCCCAATCTTATCGTGCGCGTATGGGGTTGGAGCGGATATTTTTGCGAGCTTGACCCCGATTACCGCAAGCATATCATTGCAAGAACCGAATTTACCGTATAATCCACGCCGGCCGCTCGGGAAGATCCTGAGCGGTCGTATTTTTATCATGTCCGAAAAAGTGGCGGAAATGTCCTTTTTTTGTATTGACTTCCCTTTTCTCGCGTGTTACAATGATATCGTATCACCTTGATAGGAGGGTTTTATTGATGTCGCAAATCAAAACACCAAAGGACTTTTTCGGTCAAACGCCCGGTGCAGATCGCGTGATGATCCACTGGCATCGCCTGGTTGCCTATTACCGTGACGTTGCCGCCAATTCGGACAGAATCCTTTTAGAAGATATGGGAAAAACCAGTGAGGGGAACGATTTTTTGATCCTTTACATCTCCTCTCCCCAAAACCTTGCACGTATCGAAGAATACCGCCGCATCTCCATGACCTTGGCAGATCCGAGAGGACTCTCTCAAGAGGAGATTGAGAGCTTGGCGCAAAATGGAAAAGCCATCGTTTTTCAAAGCTACGGCTTGCACTCCAACGAGGTAGGGGGACCTCAGATGGTGCCGCACATGCTCTATGAGCTTGCCACGTCGGATGAAGAACGGATTCAAAAGATTTTGAACGAGGTGATCTTTATCATCTCCCCTTGCAGCGAGCCTGACGGAGAAATCGTATTTACCGATTGGTATTACAAATATTTTGGAACGGAATTTGAGGGCATCTGCTCCCCTTACATGCGCCACAACTGGACGGGACACGCAAACAACCGAGACGCGCACCGCGAATGTGTGGTGGAATCCCGCTATATCAACGATATTCTCATCCGCCGCTTTATGCCGCAGATCTTTCAGGATCACCACCATCAGTGTCCCGATGAAAACCGCATGTCGATCGCACCGAAATGCGACCCGATCTGCCCCCACATCAATCCCTTGGTGCACCGTGAGATCGCGCTTTGCGGAACGCGTATGGCGCTCGATCTCTCCGCGGCAGGCAGAAAAGGCATTGTTGCGGGCGACCCCTTCTTCAGCGATTTTCCCGTCTCCTCCTTTTACGGAAACGCGGCACTCCACAACATTGTGGGTATGCTGACCGAAAACGCGGACGTGCGTATCGCAACCCCGGATTATATTGATCCCGAAACCCTGAAGCTGAATCAATTCCGCGATCACATTTTAGAGCCTTGCGCAATCTGCCCCGACCCGTGGGAAGGCGGATGGTGGCACCTGGGCGACATTGTGGCACAGATGTATCTCGCATCCATGTCCCTCCTCGACTATGCCGCCGAAAATCGCGTGCGTATCCTTCGCTCCATGGCACAAAAGGCACTCTCGCAAACCGAGCGCGGTCATAACGGAAAAATCAAAGCTTACCTGATTACCCCCAATCAAACCGACCTTTCCGCCGCGTCACATTTGATCCGTCTGCTCTATCATCAAAACATTGAAATGTTCCGCCTATCGCGCGATCTTACGATCGGTCGAACGATCTACCCCGCGGGCAGCGTTTATATTCCACTGGCACAACCCAAATACGCGGTGGTTCAGGTTCTGCTCTCCGAAACGCCCTATTCTCATCAGGCACAAAAGGAACTGAACACGGAAAAGCCAAGACTGAGCGACACCGCCAACGTAACGCTCTCGCTCCCGATGGGGATCACAACGGAAAAACTGGAATCGGAGATTGCCCCCGATGCACTCCTTCGCTTTACTCCGGAGGAATTGTGCTGGGAACGCCCCATGCAGGCAACCGAAAACGCCTCCTACAAAGAAGCAAACCGCATCCTTGCAAACGGCGGATCGCTCACACGCGACAGCCACGGCAACTTCTGTCCCGCGAACGGAGCATATCCCTCCATCAAAAGAGCACGCGTAGGACTTTTGAAGGTCTCCTTTACCGGCAACGAGGAAGAAGCCTTTACCCGTAATCTGTTGCGCGAATACGGCTTTGATTTCCGCATTGTAATGGATGCCGAAATCCGCGAGCACGGAATTCCCGAGGATATTGAGGTGATGATCTTCCCCGCTCATCCTCCGATCAAGCTTTGCTTTGGAGACGAGATCCCCGAGGGGTGTCCGCCGGAATATCAAACGGGTATCGGTCTTGCAGGGCGCAAATTCCTGCGTGAATTCGTAGAACGCGGCGGTCGTTTGATCACCTGGGAGAAATCTTGCGGCGTGATCAACGAGTGGTTGCATCTTGGGCTGGTTGATAAAGCGGCTGATTTGAGCACGCGTGAGTATCTGACGGGCGGTTCACAGATCAACGCTGTCCTCGCCAAGGAAGATCATCCGCTGACGCGCGGCATGGCAAAGCATTTTACCGTAACGCACAACAACGGTCCGATTCTCGTCCCCTCCGACTTTACCGGAAAAACCGAGATCCTTGCAACGATTTCCACCCAAAGCGTTTTGCGCAACGGTGCGATCCGAGGCGAAAACCGTCTGGCGGGAACGCCTTGCGCTCTGCGCACGAAATGCGGAAAGGGTGAGGTCATTCTCTTTACCTTCAGCCCGCAGTTCCGCGTGCAGCAGGAAGGAACTTTTAAACTCTTGTTCAACGCACTGTTCTTAGAGCAATAAATCAACACACCGCCGCCAAGCGATGCTTGGCGGCGGTGTGCTTTTTATACCTTAAAAGCGAAAGCCTTTCTTTTTCGGGCGCGGGCAAAGACAACAGGAGAGATCGGCAGATGAAAGCCGAACCAGGATCGTATCCTCTCCAAAGCATTCGATCTTATGCCACGGAATGACGATGTCATCCTCTCTGCCAATGCCAAACAGTCCGTCACAGCCTCGCACGACCAGTGCCAAGATCCGCGCATCCTCTCGGTCAAACTCAAAATCCGTAGCGTAGCCGAGTCTGGTACCGTCGCACAAATTGATGATCTCAAGACGTCTGAGATCTGCCGTACTGCACCGTTTCATAACATAACTCCTCGTATATCGTTCGTTACGTCATTATATGCCGCAACAGTTTGTCACTTGGCTGTCCTGTGAAAAAAGTTCGGCAAAAATTTGACCGACAACACGATCGTGGGCATGATCGGCAATGACAGTGCCGTTACAAGCGTCCATGCGCCAAGTCCGGTAACCGCTCCCACAGGTGCAAACCAAACGGAAAAAGGAATGAACATTCCAACGGGAAGCAATAGCAAAAGTGCAAAACCGACCAAGACCTTGATGCTTTGATTTTCCACTCCGCAAGAGAGCGGCAGGAAGATTCCCATTGCCTTGGTCAAAATCATCGATACCAACAGATACGTACAAGCCGCGGATGCGTCGATGACACCGCACCACGTAAGAATTGCCGCGTAGAGTGCGGTTATGGTTGCCCCGATGACAGCGGGAAGCGCTGTGGATTCCTTTTTTGAAAAAAGCAACACTTTAATTGCCGATTCGTTCAGCGGAATTGATCTTCGTGTCATGTACTGTGGAATCCGAACGGATAACAACGACAACGTGGCAATCAAATCCGCATAGCCGACCGCATACAGGATTCCCACACCGCCAAACAGCCCGATTCCAAAGAGAACCGTAAGGGTCGTCAAGGTCAAAGTTACAAGTTGTGAAAAGATCAACTCCGACAAAAGCCAGCGCATGAGAAGCTTTTCGCCTCTGCCGATGGAAAGTGCTCGCAATACCGAAAAGAGCCCTCCCCCATACGCGCTTGCGCGGTGGATCAAAAGATCGGCACGTCGGCGGATAACCTGCGCACAGCGCGCGCTGTTTTCCTGACCGTCGTTTGGAAGCTGTTCGAGTGCCGCTTCCTCGGCATTTTTCGCATCATACCGTGTCGGATCGCAAGCCATTAAAAGAGACGCATGACGCAAGAGTGCAAGATCCTTGACGCCGCCGCACAAAAGGGCAACTCGTCTGCCCGAATTGCGCAGATCGGCAAGAAGACGTTCCAGATCCTTTCTTGAATATCCAATCAGAACACGATGCTCTTCCAATGCTTGCACGGTTAAAGGGGTTGCACCGTCTGCCGTCAAATGCCCGCGCGGCAACCGATATGCATCGGCATATGCCGCGTCAATTGCGGGATCCCCCGACAAAAAGAAGGTCGTGCGGATTCCGCTTTGAGCAAGTTCTTCAACGATGGATGGCAAAATTTGTTGCTCCTCCTCCCGCATGGCAACCACACCGACCAGCGAGCAGGTAGCATCGGGATGAAACCGAAGAACGATAACCGTTTTTCCGCCGGCTCCGACGTTCTCTCGGCAAAACGCCTGCAATTGATCGCGTAAGCGCGGCGAAATCGTACACAATCGGTCTCCGTCCTCATACAGCATACAACGAAGCAGAACGCGCGGATCCTGCGAAAAGCAGAGTGAAAATTCGGTTTCCTGCGTGGAAACGTCGATGATACGGCCATAAGAACGATCGGAACGCTTTTTGACGTTGAGAAGTCGCACGCGCAGCGCAGAGAGATCTAAGCCCGAATACTGAGCCAACTCCGTCAAAAGCCGTGTATCATCGTCTCCGCGTTCCTCCATCGTAACGCTGATCCCTTCTCCGGAGAGCTTCAAGAGGAAAAACGCCTCACAAAGCGGTTGCAAAAGCGGTTGGATGTCTCCTTTTTCGGGGCGAATCAATCCGCTCCCCACCGCAGCGGCAGAAAAATGCTCCACACCGTCCGAGCTTGCAAGACGTCCTACGACGATCACGTCGGTCGCGTCTCCAAGCCGTTCCATGCCGCGTTCGGATTTTACAATTGCAAGATTTTCCGGAGAGGTGGAATGCATCGCTTCGATGCGTCCGTGTGCACTGAGCATTCCAAACCACAATTCAAGAATGGTCGGAGACGCACAGCTTGCCAGTACGCAAAGCGAAAGCATGATTTCCGCAATTCCATACTGTGACGGCAATCGAAAAATACTGACCACGCACAAAATCGCCATCAAAAACAGCGTAAAGAATCCGTACAAGCGAAAATACGGCAGCCAAGCGGCAATCGGCTTGTGCACCGCACTGCCTGCGCGAAGCTCTGCGGGAACGGTAAAATTCTCTAACCGAGCCGCATATGCATCTTGTCCGATCCCCACGGCAACGGCACGCGCCTCCCCCGCAAAAATCTCGGAGCCGCCAAACAACATATTTTCGTAGTAGGGCTCCATATCGGGAGTACCGTAGGCATATACCGTTTCCGCGTTTTTGGGAAGCGAATGGAAGACCGTCTTCCCCTCGTCATTTCGCATCAACGTCATCACTTTGAGTCCTGTTTCTCCAAGCAATCGGCAATCACACGGAACGATATCCCCTTCTTGCAGCAACAAAAGATCCCCCACAACAACGCGGCGTGCAGAGATTGACAACAGCTTTCCATCCCTGATCACGCGGACGGTTGGAATTCGGTATCCTGCAACCCTTTCCTCGGTCGATCCTGTTTTTTTCAAAATCCGCACGCAAAGCAACGATAGAGAAAGAAGCAAACAAAGTACTGCCAGCCCTTGCCAAATTGCCAAAAAGCAAAGCGAGAGCAAAACGGAAAACAGCATCAAAAGAATGGCGGGGTCAAGAAACAGAGGGCGCAAAACATCCCGAATATCTCTTTGAGGCGTGTCGAAGAGCGTATTGGCACCATCCTTTTTGAAACGAGAACGAGCCGCCTTGCGGGAAAGCCCACAGGCGGCATCGGTATGCAATTGTGTGAGAACGGCTTTTGCCGTCATCAGGTGCCATTTTGCATAACGCTCGTTCATAATTCTCCTTTTATCGGCATCAGAGGCAGGAAACCGTTAATTCCCCTTCCTTTGCGCCAACGTGTGCACGCGTATAGGTGTGCGTGTAATCTGCGATGATCAGTTCCGCCAAACGGTCCTCAATTTCGCGCTGGATATAGCGGCGCATATTGCGCGCACCGTATTTGCGGGAATAGGATTTTTCGGCAATCAAAGCAAGTGCTTCCTCGGTATAGGTGAGCGTGATCTCCTTTTCCGCAAGAGCAAGCTTCAGCTCCTCCATGCGGATGGCGGCAATACGCGCAAAATCCGCTTCGTTGAGGCTACGGAAGGTTATGACCTCATCCACGCGGTTGAGAAACTCTGGACGCAAAAATCCTTCGAGTGCCTTTTGCGTTTTTCCGTCGGCGGAAGCCACCGTCTCGGCGGAAAAGCCCGCCAATGCAGAGGTACGATCGGAGCCTGCGTTGGTGGTCATCACGATCACGGTGTTTTCAAAATTGACGGTCTTGCCTCTGGCATCCGTAATTCTTCCGTCATCCAGGATCTGCAAAAGAATATTGAGCACGTCGGGGTGTGCTTTTTCGATCTCGTCGAACAGGACGATGGAATACGGACGGCGACGGATCTTTTCGGTCAACTGCCCCGCCTCGTCGTATCCGACGTATCCGGGAGGTGCACCGATGATGCGGGATACCGAATGCTTTTCCATAAACTCGGACATATCCAAACGAATCAGCGTTTCGGGCGAATGGAACAATTCCCCTGCCAGCGTTTTGACCAGTTCGGTCTTTCCGACTCCCGTAGGGCCTGCAAAAATAAAGGAAACGGGCTTTCTCTTATACGCGATTCCCGCGCGGCTGCGTTTGATCGCCTTGGAAACCGCCTCAACCGCGGCATCCTGACCGATGATGCGCGTTTTGATCTTGCCTTCAAGCTGATCGATCTGCGCAAACTCATTTTCGGTAATGCTGGTTGCGGGAACTCCCGTCCAGAGCTCAATCACGTTTGCGATCTCGTTTTCGGTCAAGGTAACGGTATGCGTTTCGGGCTCGATTACAGAGAGGCGATCGGAAAGTCTGATCTCCTCTGCACGAAGCTTAGCGATCTCCTCATAACGGTTTTGCTCAACAGACTCATTCCCTGCAATTTCCGCCTCCAGTTCCTCGCGGTTTTCCTTCAATTCCAACAGCTTGTCACGAATTTGGTAAGACTCGTTGATGGGAGCGGAGGAAAGAGAGAGTGCGGATGCCGCCTCGTCCAAAAGGTCAATTGCTTTATCGGGGAGATAGCGGTCGGTGATATAACGCTCGGAAAGGATCACCGAGCGGCGCAAAACGCTATCCGGAATGATAACACCGTGGAACTCCTCGTAATAATGCTTGATTCCGCCAAGCATCTCAACCGTCTCCTCAACAGAAGGCTCGTTGACCGTAATGGGCTGAAAGCGACGCTCCAGCGCGGAATCCTTTTCGATATATTTGCGATATTCGTTCAAGGTCGTTGCGCCAATGATCTGTACCTCGCCTCGGGAGAGCGCGGGCTTTAAGATGTTTGCGGCATTGACGCTTCCCTCTGCCTCACCCGAACCTACAATGTTGTGGACCTCGTCGATCACAAGGATCGCGTTTCCAACCGCCTTGACCTCGGCAAGAAGCCCGAGAATACGGGATTCGAACTGTCCACGGAACTGCGTTCCGGCGACAAGTGCGGTCAGATCCAACAGATAGATCTCCTTGCCCTGCAATTTGTACGGAACGTCTCCCGACGCAATGCGGATCGCCAGTGCTTCCGCAATCGCGGTTTTACCGACACCGGGCTCACCAATTAAGCAAGGATTGTTTTTTTGTCTGCGGCAGAGGATCTGGATCATGCGGGAAAGCTCGCGCTCACGCCCAACGATACGATCCAATTTTCCATCACGCGCAAATTGAGTCAGATTTCTGCTGTAAATCGGCAGGAATTTGAGTTTTTTCTCTTCCTTTGCCTTTTTCTTATCGGCTTTGCGATCGTTTTCCTTCGCATCCGACGGAGTGGGAGTGGGAGCATCGTTCGGCTTTTGCGCAAACAACCCCGCCTCACGGAACAGCTTTGGCAGATCGATGGCGGGTGCTCCGCCGTCCTCCTTATCGTCGCAATCCGATGGGGTCATCTGCTCCAGCATCGTGGAAAGATCCTCCTCGGCACTTTCCATTTGCTCGGGCGTCAGCCCCAATTGTCCCATAACGTTGCCGACGAGATTGTCCACGGGAACCCCCATGTCCTTGGCACACTTGAGGCAAAGCCCCTTTGTCGCCTTTTCGCCGTTTTCCATTTTGGTAACAAAGATAACCGCCATACGCTTATGGCATTGAGAACACATAACCATGTGGATCTATTTTTCTCCGATCATAGATCGGATCCTTTCTTCTACATTCAGCCCGGCAGAATATTGCCGATATTCAAAAATCCGAGAGCGTTGAGCGCACCGGAATCCCCAAAGAAGCGGACGATAACAGTGTCAAGATACAGGGGATCGCTCCCAAAGAATGCCTTGAGAACGGATGCGATCACCAAAAGCATGATTGCTGCCGTCAATGCTCCCCAAACGCCACCGAGAATGCGGTTGGCAACACCGAGGAACACCAAACGGTCGGCAAGCTTGGTCAACAGCCACGCCAGAACACTCAATCCGATCAGGGCAAGCAGGAATACCGCAACGTATCCCAGCAGATTGGAGATTGCGGTGGAAATGGGGTCGGCAACGGCGTGAGACACCGTGTTGACGAATTCCTCACCCGAATGATTTGCAACCGCATCCGTAACCGTTGCGCGAAGCTCATCCGTCATGGCAAACGGTGGGATCTGCTCCAGCAATTCCTCTACGTCAATTCCCGCGGTTGCGCCTTGATAAGTGGAATCGATCCAATCATGTACGGGGGTATAAACCATGTTGCCGACAAAAGTATCCTTAAAGAACAGCCCCATGTAGCTCCCCAGAAAATATGCGATCACGATTGCCAAAATGAACTTGGCGGAACGGATCAGGCTCTTGATAAAGCCGCGAACGCAGCCCATAATGATAAAAATGGCAGCGATCAGAAGAAACGCTACGTCAAAAATCCAAGAAAACGTCATAACTCAAACTCCTTTATCAATGATTTTCATTTTGAAACGAAAGAAATACCGCCTTTTGCGGAGAACAGCAAAGTGCCTCCCCTGTATCAACGGCAAGAAGCGCGCGATCCGCGGTCAAGCAAGAAACGAATTGCTCGTTACCGCTTGCAAGGTCGATTCGAAGGACACCGCCCTCCGTCATTGCGTAAAGCACGTTCCCCATGCGATCCATCTGCTCGATCTCTTTCGAAACAGTTTCATTATACACTATTTTTCCGTTTTTGTCAAATACAATCAGGATATTTTTTGCAGATATCATGTTTTTTTTCAGCACGACCGCCGCACCGTCACGCCCCACACAAAAGCGAGCGAGTTGTTTTCCGTCAAAGGACCAGGTTTGGATCAACGCTCCGTTGGCGTCAGCGAACAGGACGCGGTCACGGCAAAGAACGGCAACCTGCCCGCTATCGGTAAAGGCCAAAGAAAGCCCCATTGACGCGCCAAGTTCGGTTTCGGCACGCGCCTCTCCCTCTCCCGGAACGGCAATCATCAGCTTGGTTGCCAAGACTCCGCTTTGGGAAGCTGCGGTCAAAATTGCCACGTGCTTTCCTGTAGCATCAATGGCAACGTCGGTGACGTATCCGTCTTTATTGTAACGGTTGATCAGTTGAAAACGGTTGTTGTAAAGAGAGACGGAGGACGTAGATCTTTCGGCAGAGGTAACAAGCGCATACATTCCCGAATCCGAAACCGCCGCTCCGCTGATCGGATACTCTGCGTTTCCTTCGTAAAGCCGCGCATTGGAGTTATAAAGCGAATACTGCTTTCCCCCCATCTCATACACCAGCAAATACTTTCCAGCTCCCACCGCTATGGGATTGCGATATTGTACCGTTTCGGACAAGAGCTGTCGCCCCGTTGCCGAAAAAACGGTGACCGAGGTGTTCCCCGCAACGGCAAGACCACCGCGGTATAGGACGAAATCCTGCTCCTCGTCGGTCGCATAGCTGAGAGAATCTCCCTCAAAAATATCTACACGCTCGGCTGAGGCGGTGAGATCCTGAAAAAAGCGGTAAAAGTTTTGATAGGTAACCATTTCGGTGTTTGCGATAAAGGAGAGAACGACAAACGCGAACAAGGAAAGATAAAGCACGACCTGCGCAATGCCAAGACGCGCGGAAATATTCTCGTAATACTCGTTTCGCTCGCCTTTATCAGCGTTTGGGCGTTGCCGACGTTTGTTGGGCTTCACACAATTCCTCCCCTCTCCGATGATCGGTCATTTCGCAAAAAAATCCTCGGCATACTGTACCCGATCAAGATACAAGCCGTGTGCGGGCATCGTCATCCCCGCCTCGGCACGGTCACGGGATGCGGTGATCCGTAAAAGATCCTCGGGCAACAGCTTTCCGAGACCAACGTCCAGCAGCGTTCCCGCAAGAATGCGAACCATGTTGTAAAGAAAGCCGTCGGCGGCAACGCGGAACAAGATCACGTCCCCCTCCCGCTCGACGCTTGCGCGTGTTACGGTACGGACGGTGGTAGCAACCGACGAGCCCTGTGCCATATACGCGGCAAAATCCTGCTTTCCGATCAACAGCCGCGCGGCTTTTTGCATATTTTGCAAGCCTGCAAGCCCGATCGGACGCGGAACGTGCGCGCTTCTCCCCTCCTCAAAGGGATTGCGTACGGCACTGTTGTAAATGCGATAGACGTATTCCTTTTCAACGACGTCATACCGCGGATGAAACTCGGACGGCACCCACGCAGCATCAAACACCGCAATGTCATCCGGCAAATGCGCGGACATGGCAAGCGGCAATTTTTCGGTTGGGATCGACGTAAACAGCTCCTCCGTTCCCTTTTTTGCCACCGTAGCACAAAAGGCATTGGCGTGCACCCCGCTATCGGTACGGCTGCATCCGACAATGTCACAATCAAAGCCAAAGAGTGCCAGTGCCGCCTCGTTCAACTTTTGCTGAATGCTCGGTGCGTTTGGCTGTACCTGATAACCGCAATACGCGGCTCCGTTATATCGAATCCGAATCAATAGCTTCATATCACTTCATTACGTATCCCAAAGGGATCATGTTCAAAAAAATCAGTGCCGTACCAAACAAAATGAAAAGAATCAAGGCAATCGCGTCGGACGGACGGCTTTTGAGTACGTGCAAGCGAGTTCTGCCCTCTCCGCCGTGATAGCAACGGCACTCCATGGCGTTTGCAAGCTCGAGGGCACGGTTGATGGCGGAAACAAAGAGCGGAATGAGAATCGGGATCAACGCTTTTGCACGCTTGATCAGGCTTCCGTCGCTGAAATTCGCACCTCTCGCCTTTTGCGCGTTCATGATCTTTTCGGTCTCCTCACTCAACGTCGGAATGAAACGCAAGGTAATTGACATCATCATTGCGAAAACGTGAACGGGAACGTGCAGCTTTTTCAGCGGAGACAACAGAGACTCCAGCGCGTCGGTCAGATCCATCGGGGTGGTAGTATAGGTGAGAAACAGACCGGTTCCCGTGATCAGCGCAAAAATACGCACGAACATAAAGACCGCGTTCCAGATCCCCTCTGCGTAGATGCGCACAACTCCGATTTCAAGAAGGAGCTGCTCTCCTCTGCTCCAAAAAATATTGATAACGAAGGTAAAGCCGATGATAAACAGCAAGGGTCTGAGGGAACGCAGGATGATGCGCACGGGAATACGGCTGACCAGAATCAAAAGCAGGATCGATGCCGTGAGAACCGAAAAGCTGACAAGGCTCTTGCACAAAAAGGTACAAACGATATAAAATACCGTCATTAAAACCTTGAATCTGGGATCCATACGATGCAGAAAGGAATCGGCGGGATAGTACTGTCCAAAGGTAACCGATTTCATCTCGCTCCCCCCTCTCCAAAGAGTGCTTCAAGCGCTGCCGTGGCATCCTCTACCGTGTAAATGCCCTCGGGGATCGGCATCCCGCTTTGGCGAAGCACGGTACAAAGCTGGGTGATCTGCGGAATATCCAAACCGGTTTTGGAAAGCTCCTCAACGTGCGCAAAAACCTCTTCGCGCGAGCCGTGGCGCAAAACCTTGGCGTTTGACATGACGATCACGTCATCCGAATACTTTGCCATGTCCTCCATGCTGTGGCTGACAATGAGAACCGTGGAGCCTGTTTTGCGCTGATATTCACGAATGCCGTTAAAAATGTGCCGTCTCCCCAAGGGATCGAGCCCTGCGGCGGGTTCATCCAACACCAGCACCTCGGGTCTCATCGCAATGACTCCCGCCAAAGCTACGCGTCGTTTTTGCCCGCCCGAAAGATCAAACGGAGATTTTTCAAGCAGCTCCTCCGGGATATCGGTAAATTTTGCCGCTTCTGCCACTCTTTCGCGGATCTCCTCCTCCGAAAGTCCCATATTGGTCGGGCCATATGCGATATCACGCCAAACCGTTTCCTCAAAGAGCTGATACTCGGGGTATTGCATAACAAGACCCACGCGGAAGCAGAGCTTGCTTCGGCGTTCCTTCAACTCCGCTGTCATCGCTTTTTTGGCACGGCGCGGAGAAAGAGAGGCGTACTCGGAAAGGTTTTTCCATTCTTCAAATACGTCCACAACCTCGGAATTGATATCAAATCCATCCAGTAAAACGCGCCCCGACATCGGTTTGGCAAGACCGTTTAGCAGCTGCATCATCGTAGATTTTCCCGATCCGGTATGACCGATGATTCCCGTGATGCACCCACCGCGTATGCTGACGCTCACGTCGTCCAGAGCCTTTTGCTCAAACGGCGTGCCCGCGCTATACAGATAACTTACGTGATCCAAAACAATCTTATCCATGGGTTTCCTCTTGTGTGTTTGAAAGTTTGCTCCACGCATTCAAAAGGAGCGCAGCGCAGGAATCGGGGGTCGCAATCGTGTCGCCGCCCTGCAAAAGTCCTCTTTGTCGCAAACGGTGGATCAGCTCGGTGCATTGCGGAACCTCAAGACCGACGCTTTGCAACGTCTCCCGCTCTGCAAACACTTCGTCCGGCGTTCCGTCCATCAAAAGCTCTCCGTCGTTGATCACGATGATACGGTCTGCCTCCGCCGCCTCGTTCATATAGTGCGTAATATTGAGAACCGTCATTCCATGCTCACGGTTGAGCATACGGATGGTATCAAGCACCTCACGTCTGCCGCCCGGATCGAGCATGGCGGTGGATTCGTCGAAAATGACGCATTTTGGCATCATGGCAAGCACGCCCGCAATTGCGACACGTTGCTTTTGTCCGCCCGACAAGCGGTGCGGCTCGTGATGCGCGAATGCGGTCATCTCTACGGTTTTGAGTGCATCATCCACGCGGCGGCGCAATTCCTCGCGCTCGACGCCCAAATTTTCAGGGCCGAACGCAACGTCCTGCTCCACGATGGTAGCGACCAGCTGATTATCGGGATTCTGAAATACCATTCCCACGTTTTTGCGAAGGTTAAGTACCTCCTCATCCGAAAGATCCTTGCGGGTCAGCTCCAAGCCGTCCACGACCAAAGAGCCGGACGTGGGTTCGAGAATCAGATTCAAAAGCTTTGCAAAAGTGGATTTTCCGCTTCCGTTATGCCCGAGCACCGCAACGTATTCCCCCTCCCGGATCTCAACCGAGAAGTTTTTGAGCGCGGGTTGTTCCTCGCGTCCGTTTCCGTCGCTGTAGGCAAAAGAAAGATCCTTTGCGCGAATATATACGTTATTTGACAAGGTATTCAATCCTTTCACTGTTTGGTAAACCAACGGGAGCTTGCACCGCAGGGCAAAAAGGCACCCGTTTGCGAAACGCGAAGTCCAAGCTCACCCGATTCGATCACACCGCCAAAGCGGGATTTGACCTTTAACTCCAAAAGATAGCTCATGGTCAAGGGAGACAAGCCCGTGGTATAGGAGTTGACGAGGAAAAAGAGCGGCTTATCGGAAAGCAGACGGGAGGCAAGCGTGATCAATTCGTCAATGCTGTCCTCTAACTTCCATACCTCCCCACCGGGACCTCTGCCATAAGAGGGGGGATCCATGATGATTCCGTCATAGGTGTTTCCGCGACGGATCTCACGCTCTACGAATTTTTTGCAATCGTCAACGATATATCGGATGGGAGCATCGGCAAGCCCCGACAAAGCGGCATTTTCCTTTGCCTGCGCAACGATCCCCTTGGAAGCATCCACGTGTACAACGGATGCCCCCGCCTTTGCAGCTGCAACCGTGGCACCGCCCGTATAGGCGAAGAGGTTGAGCACCCTAATGGGACGGTTGGCGTTTTGGATCAACCCCGAAAACCAATCCCAGTTTGCCGCCTGCTCTGGAAAAAGTCCCGTATGCTTAAAGCCCATCGGACGCAAAACGAATCCCAATTCACCGTATTTGATGTTCCAGGATTGCGGGAGCTTATTCTTGACCCAAGCACCGCCGCCGGACGTGGAACGGCGATAAATCCCATCCGCGCGCTTCCATGCGGGATGTGCCGCCGCGTTTTTCCAAATGATCTGTGGATCGGGACGAATGAGGATATACTCTCCCCATCTCTCCAATCTTTCACCATCCGACGTATCCAACAACTCATAGTCTTTCCAATTTTCCGAAAACCACATAATCCACCGTTCCTTTTACCGTTTCGAATTTATTTATTGTAGTAGCTCGCCAACCGTGATGCCCCGCTGTGGGCATGGCAAATAGCAATTGCCAGTGCGTCTGCCGTATCGTCGGGCTTGGGCGGTGCTTTGAGACCGAGCAGCATGGTGACCATCGAAATGACCTGCTTTTTTTCGGCTCTACCGTATCCAACCACCGCTTGCTTGACTTGAAGCGGCGTATATTCGGAGATCGGGATTCCCGCCTCCTCCGCGGACAGTAGGATGACGCCTCTTGCTTCGGCTACGCGGATACCTGTTGTAATGTTGGTGTTAAAAAACAGCTCCTCCACCGCAACGGCATCGGGATGATAGGTTTGGATCAATTCCTTCATGCCGTCATAGATCAGCTTGAGTCGCTCCTCGGTTCTCGTTCCCGCAGGGGTCTGAATGGAACCGTACGCCACGGGACGCAACCGCGCATTTTGATATTCAACAACACCCCAACCGACAATTGCAAGTCCGGGGTCGATTCCAAGAATAATCACCGCTATTTCCTCTTTCGTCATAATTATCCAATATAATTATAACACTCTTTTTTCAATAAGTCAAATATAATATTTTAATTTTTATAAAATTCGGTTCAAAAATACAGAAATTCGGTTTACAGACGGATTTTTTTATGTTATAATAATAAATATAATTGTTAGAAATCCGAAAAACGGGAGGTTTTTTCCATGCCGATCATTCCCTTGCGCGCGGGCGACCGTATTCAATTAAAAAAAGAGCACCCTTGCGGCGGCAAGATCTTTTCGGTGATCCGCGTCGGTAGTGAGGTGCGCGTCAAATGTGAGACCTGCGCACGCGACATGACGCTTGACCGTATCAAGCTGGAAAAAGCGATCAAGCAACACTTTTCCGCTCACGCAGATCCTCAAAAAAGTGAGGTAACGGAATGAAATTTCAAAAGCTCCGGGCTCTCTGGGATTCTGCCGTATCGCGCACCTCGTCCTCTCTCCGCCTCCTCTCCGAAAAGACCGCGCCCAAGCGACGGGAATACCGTTTTTTGCTATGGTGTATGCTCATCCCCGCGGTTGTGGTTTTTTTGATCTATCTGGTTCGCGGACTCCACCCCATTGCCGACGGATGCGTCCTCGTGCTTGACCTCAACGGGCAGTACGTATGGTTCTTTGAGGCTTTGCGCAACTTTGTACACGGCGACGCGGAGTTGCTGTATTCCTTTTCCCGCGCCTTAGGCGGCGAATTTTTGGGCATTTACGCCTACTATCTCGCCAGCCCCCTCTCCTATCTCGTTTGTCTTTTTCCCACCGACCGTATGTTAGAGGCACTTCTCTGTCTCTTCCTTTTAAAAACCGCCCTGTGCGGAGCCACCTTTGGCTACTATATGCACAAAACGATGAAGTGCCAAAGCAAGCTTTCGATCGTTTTGTTCTCCGCTTGCTATGCGCTTTCCTCTTACGCGTTGGTGCAACAGCACAACACCATGTGGATCGATGCCGTGATGTGGTTGCCTCTCATTACGCTCGGTATTGAATCGGTCATCAAGTACGGAAAATTCAAGCTCTACACCGTTTCTATGGCAATTGCCGTATTCAGCAACTACTATATCGGCTATATGCTTTGCTTTTGGTGTCTGATCTACTTTTTCCTCTTTTACGCAGCGCATCCCAAGGAGGTTCGCAATCCCACGGGTGAGCGTGTACATTTTTTGCGTTCCCTTCTCCGCATGGCTCTCTATTCGCTCGTTGCCATCGGAATTGCCGCGGTCATCATTTTTGCAGCATTTTACTCGCTCAACTTTGGAAAAACCACCTTTTCGACACCGGATTGGGAGTTTGCTACCAAATTTGATCTGTTGGAGCTGTTTTTCAAGCTCCTCCCCGGCTCTTACGATACAGTACGCCCCGAGGGGCTTCCGTTTGTATATTGCGGATTGCTCTCGTTGCTCCTTCTTCCCTCGTATTTCCTTTGCAAAAAGTATTCCATGCGGCAAAAGTTTTGCTCGATGGTTCTGTTGTTCATTCTGTTCCTCTCCATGTCCATTAACGTGGTGGATCTGGTATGGCACGGCTTTCAGGCACCAAATTGGCTTAACTACCGATACAGCTTTATGTTCAGCTTTTATCTGTGCGTGATTGCCTGCCGCACGTTTGAGGATTTTGAGGGGCTTTCCCTTCGCGTCATCTTTGGAACGGGCGGTGTATGTGCCGCATTGTGCATCCTACTTCAAAAGTTTTTGGACGGTGAATACACTCAATACGCGGATTTCACCTGTATTTACGTCTCTCTCTTTCTCATTTTGGGCTATCTGGCAGTCTTTTCGTTCTGGAAACGGAGCGACCGCAAGAGATTGGCACGCAACGGCTTTTTTGCGCTTGTGGTGGGTGAGCTCTTTTTGAGCGGTCTGCTCAACATCATCATGCTCGACGTGGACGTTGGGTATTCCCGTTACAGCAAATACAATAACTATCTGGACTCCACTCGACCGATCGTGGAACGCGTGCAGGAAAGCGACAGTTCCTTTTACCGCATGGAAAAAACGCTGTTCCGCAAAGTCAACGACAACATGGCACTGAAGATCCGCGGTCTTTCCGGCTCTACCTCAACGCTCAACAAGGAAACAGTCAAGATCCTTAACAAGCTCGGATATTCCTCCAAATCCCATTGGTCCAAATATCTTGGCGGCACACCCCTGAACGACTCTTTGATGGGATTGAAATATATCATTTCGGATTCCAACGTTTATCAAAACTACTACGACGTTTATATGACGGATGCGGAAAACAACCTCACCGCATACAAAAACCCCTATGCCCTCTCGATTGCCTACGGTGTGAGTGAGGACGTATTGGAGTTCCCTCTGGGCTTTTTGCCCCCCGACACCGAGGAAAACGAAACGGATGACGAAAACACCCCCGGCGCGGTAACGCTGGCGGTAAACGCCCTGAAGGATCGCATCAACGAATTTCTTGGTATTGAGGAAAACAAGGGCAACGTTTACGAAGATCTTTATCAAAGTCCCTTCGAACGCATGAACGCCATGGTAACGGCAATGCTGGGAGAGAGCGAAACCGTTCGCGTTTTTGTCCCCATTACCAATCACACCGAGACCAAAAAGGGCTTGACAGAAAGCTACTATCAAGGGAATGAGCGCGGCTTTGCCGATGAAAATCCCGCAATTCCCGGAACGTTGACCCTTGCCGCACATATGCCGATTGACGGCGAGCTCTTCTTCTATCTTCCCACAGCGTATCCCAGAGAGGTCAATCTGACCCTGACCGTAAATACCTCGCTCCCCAAAGATTTTGGTACCTTTCACGGAAACGACACCGATTGTATTCTGTCTTTGGGACAAAGGAAGAGTGGTGACACGGTCTCTTTGGAAATGACGCTTGCCGAGGAAAACTTTTTTATGGTCTCGGACGCCGATTGCTTCTACTATATCGATTGGGCGGTATTTGAGGACGTGATGGCGCGGCTTGGAAAGGATCAATTTCGTATCGACTCCTACACCGAAAGCTCCTTTACGGGCAGCCTGAACTCTTCCCGCGATAACGAATTGATCATGACCACGATCCCTTACGACAACGGATGGGAAATTTTTGTAAACGGTGAGCGCGTTGCCCCCGAAAAGGCGTTTGGCGCGTTTCTTGCCTTCCATATCGACGGACAAGCGGGAGAACACTCGATCGAATTGCTCTACCGTCCCCGCGCAATTACCGTGGGAACGATCGTTTCGGGCATCTCGATTCTCGTTTTGATCGCGTTGTTTATTCTCGATCATTTCTTTGGGCTCGGTTGCCGCAAGCGTGTAACCGACCCGACGGTGCACCCCATTATCACCGATCCCGATATCCAAACCGACGATAGCGACACAGAGAGAAAGGATGAATAACCATGTTTTATTATATCAGCGGAAAGCTGGCACTTCTTGAACCCAATCTTGCCGTTTTGGACGTGGGCGGCATTGGCTACAAGCTCACCGTCAGCGGAACGACCTATGACACAATGCCCCCCAACCGTTCGGTAAAAGAGCCTCCCACGGTCAAGCTCTACACGCATCTCGCGGTACGCGAGGACGATATCGAGCTCTTTGGGTTTGCTACCGAGACAGAGCTTGCCACCTTTAAGCTTTTGATTACGGTTTCCGGTGTCGGTCCCAAAGCGGCAATGTCGATTTTGAGCTTTTTAACCCCTGAAAAATTTGCGCTTGCCGTTTGTACCGACGATAAAAAGACGATTTCAAAGGCGAACGGCATCGGTCCTAAAACTGCCGCTCGCATTATTCTGGAGCTGAAGGACAAACTGATGAAGGAAAACCCGGACGCGGGTGTTGCTTCTCTCCCCATCGCTGCCCCGACCGCAAAGGGGGCGGGAAAATTGCATGAAGCAACCGATGCGTTGATGGTTTTGGGATATTCTCGTGCGGAAGCTCTCGCGGCACTCAAGGACATCGACACTGCCGCGATGGAATTGGAAGAGATCATTCGCCTCTCTCTCAAAAAACTGATGAAGTATTGAGACGGCAGAAAGGACGCTGAATGGATACCAACGAATTTGATTTTGAAAATCGGATCTTAAGCACCGGCTACAGCGCGCAGGATTCGGACGTGGAATTTTCTCTGCGCCCCAAAACCTTGGACGAATACATCGGTCAAGAAAAGGTAAAGGAAAATCTGAAGGTCTATATCGATGCCGCCAAAAAGCGCGGCGACCCCTTGGATCACGTGCTTCTCTACGGCCCTCCCGGACTCGGTAAAACGACGCTCTCCAACATCATTGCCGCAGAAATGGGGGTCAATATCCGCATCACCTCGGGCCCCGCAATTGAAAAACAGGGAGATCTTGCGGCAATTCTGACCAATCTCAACGAGGGAGACGTACTGTTTATTGACGAGATCCACCGTCTTTCCCGCTCGGTTGAAGAGATCCTCTACCCCGCAATGGAGGACTACGCGCTGGATATCATCATCGGAAAAGGGCCTTCAGCACGCAGCATCCGAATCGATCTGCCTCGTTTTACGCTGATTGGCGCAACCACGCGTGCAGGTCAGATGACCACCCCTCTGCGTGACCGATTTGGTGTCATTCTCAAATTGGAGCTTTACACGCCCGAAGAGCTTGCCACCATCGTGCGTCGCAACGCCGGTATTTTGGATATGGAAATCACCGACGACGGTGCGATGGAAATTGCAAGCCGCTCTCGCGGCACGCCCCGAATTGCAAACCGCCTGCTCAAGCGTGTGCGCGACTTTGCGCAGATCAAGGGCGACGGAAAGATTGACTCCAACATTGCCAACTATGCCTTAACCCGTCTTGAAATCGACCATTTGGGACTTGATAACGTAGATAGACGAATGCTGGAGACCATTATCAAGTTCTACGACGGAGGTCCTGTGGGACTTGAAACGCTTGCCGCTACGGTTGGCGAGGAGGCGGTGACCTTGGAGGATATGTACGAGCCCTACCTGATGCAAATCGGTTTTCTATCCCGTACCCCGCGCGGCAGATGCGTCACGCGACTGGCGTACGAGCACCTCGGAATCGCCTTCCGCACGCAGGCAGAACAGATGAATCTGTTTGGAGAGGAATAAAGAAAACACGAAATGGGGGTGAGTACCAAAATCGTTGTCGCATTTGGTACTCACCCCCCTGGTTTTTGTTTTTGCGGTTGAACACCCCCAAT
>JBGVEW010000081.1:0-1546 GCA_045120465.1 Eubacteriales bacterium | reverse complement strand
TGTTCTATAACGTGTATAACAGATTGCCACGCTCGGAGATTTCAAGCCCTTGACAATGCACCACGTTACACCGCACCACAACGTTATCGGGTGCGAAAGATATGAAAAAGATAGAAATATGACACCGCTGTCATCATTTCTTAGGCTTTCATGAACAGTCACAGACCGAGCCGACGCAGAGGGGCGGGCGGTTGTGCCTAAAGGCATACCAACCGCACCGCCACGGGAGTTCTCTTGCGTCTGAGGGGCTTCGGTCTCTCTCTTATCCGCAAGGCTATGACGGACGTAAGGGCAAGGGGGGTTACTAAGGACACTCCACCTCTCTGCGCTCCGTGGAGTGCCCCCGAGACCATTGTGGGCAGTGAGGGCACTGTCAAGGGTTCTCCGAAAAATCTCCAAACGTGGCTTTGTGTATGTTTTTCCGTTTGAGCGGAAAATGGTTTCAGCTTGTTCGGTCTTGCTCCGTTTGTTTTTTCCGTTTGAGCGGACTCTTGTGTGTGTCTTGTGTATGTGTGTATCGTATGTGTGTTCGGTGTGTGTGACTTGTGTATGTATGTGCTGTATGTGGGAGATTTCAAGCCCTTGACAGCGCACCACGTCGCACCGCACCGCTACCATATCGGCTACGGTAGGAATATGGTTGCATCATGTTCTTTTGACGGTCTCGGTCTCCTCGTTAAAGATGCTGTTTTGCTAATAGTTGCGGACACTTGCCGAGGGAGTGAATCCCTCTCTCGTGCAACTCTCCGTTCGGGCACTCTATAATCCCCCTTATGGGTTTTTGTATAATTGCCCATGCTCGGGCACGGGTACGGGTAACAAAAACCTCGGTCAGCGGTGAGGGGATTCTATAGCACCCTCTCTTTCGGTACTTCGAAAGATGCCCCGTATCTTTCTCCGTACATTCGCAAAACATTGGACTCTTTAACGAAGAGACCGTTCGGGATTGGCAGATTTTGGTTAGATTCGGAATTGATTTTTTGTTCCGTTGGGTAAGCTCCTTGAGCTGTTTCTGATATGCCTTTTTTGTCGCTCTTTTCAATTTTGTTGAAAAAGTGACTGTAACTTATTGCTACTGTCAAGTAAGCTCCGCTGGGGGTGCTTTTGACCGTGCGGTCATTTTTTGGTTGTTTTTAGGTTTTATAGGGAAATTGTCAGAGATTCCGTTATCATGCTCCGTATACTGTCATGATATGCCGTTTTGAGACCGTCAGAGCCGTTTTAAGCCCTTATTTTAGCATATTGGGGCTATTTTGCCTATATGTGCCGTTTTGGGAATTTTGGGGCATAAAAAACACCGTGCGAGGGGCTTTTTGAGAGGATTCGCACAGTGTCTTAGAAAAGAGTACTTATGTTATTCAATTATAGTGCTTATTATAGCATATATCAGTCTGTTTGTCAATACTGTTCTATAACGTGTATAACAGATTGCCACGCTCGGAGATTTCAAGCCCTTGACAATGCACCACGTTACACCGCACCACAACGTTATCGGGTGCGAAAGATATGAAAAAGATAGAAATATGACACCGCTGTCATCATTTCT
>JBGVEW010000080.1:0-14752 GCA_045120465.1 Eubacteriales bacterium | reverse complement strand
TTATAGCTTTGTACTTCTCTCTTGTTGTTCAATTTTCAAAGATCAGTTGCCGTCTGCGTGACAGCTCGATTATTATATCACATTCAATTCGGTTTGTCAAGTACTTTTTGAAAGTTTTTTCAACTTTTTTTGCACTTTTTTCCTCGTTGATTGTGAGGCTGTCCGTTTGTTGTCAGCTTGCATATTATATCATGTTTCCCAATCATTGTCAAGCGTTTTTTTGTATTTTTTTGACTTTCATAGAAAGCAACCGTTTTACACAAAGCAATGGTGCTGTTTTTGTGCATTTTGCACATTTTCAATTCGAGATCACATTTTTTCGGTAATCTCCTTGCAAACGAGGAATCTGCGTGCTATAATAGCTATAATAAAAGGAAGCATACAGTAACGGAGGTATGATGATGAAACTCACACCCGAACAGATCCGAGAAATCACCGTCGGTGCCGTTCGCACATGGGAAGAAGCGGACGGAATCCACTTTTCGAAATTGAGCGCAGCGCAGCAGGACGCCTTTGACCGTCGCCATCCGCGCTTTGCGCAAAACGGAAAATCCACAACGGGAATCAGATTGGATTTTGAAACCGACTCTTCCTTTATTCAATACGTTCCCCTGACGAGCGGAAAATACGAACTGAAGATTGACGGAATCCTGACGGAACACATTAAAGCAGAAGCAAACCAAGCGGTAACGTACACGTTTGCGGACACCTCCCAAAAGCATCGCGTAACGCTTCACCTTCCCTCTCACGGAGTTGGCGGAGGCATCCGCTCCTTTGAACTCTCCGACGGTGCCACTTTCAAACGACACTCATTCGACCGCAAATTTCTCTTTATCGGAGATTCGATCACGCAAGGCTGGAATTCCGACATCGACACGTTATCCTACGCCTATCTGGTAAGCGATCATTTCAATGCGGAAAGCATCATCCAGGGCATCGGTGGCGCGCAGTACGATGCCGAAACCTTGGAACAGATCGATTTTGATCCCGACACGGTGTTGGTCGCGTACGGAACCAACGACGTCTCCGCTTTTCCTACGATGGATGAACTTCGTTATCATTGCACAGAATTTCTCAAAAAGGTAAAAGCGTTATATCCCGATGCACACGTTTACGTCATCACTCCCCCGTGGATCGTTTGCGAAGATAAGATGTTTTCTTGCGGAACGATCGCAGACGTCAGAGAAACCATTCGCAACTGTGCCGAGGAATTCGGCTTGAACGTGGTGGACGGAAAGGCAATGATCCCCCCGCTCCCCTCTCTGTTTATCGACAACGTACATCCAAACGCAATCGGATTTTCCTGTTACGCACATCATCTTATCAAAGCATTATCATAACCCAAAAGCCGATACCGCCTCCAAAAAGGAAGCGATATCGGCTTTTTTATTTCGTTTGATTCAATTTGGATCAGATCTCGGGAATAACGATCTCTACTTCCTTACCTGCAGCCGCGGATCTTGCGATACCGTCGATGATCGCCTGGTTGTACAGGATCTCAGCGGAGGGAACGGGAGCCGTGCCGCCTTCCTTAACTGCGTCAAGGAACGTACGGATCTTGAGATCGAAGAGGTTCTCTTCCATCTTGATAATCGGAACGGTGGTTTGGGTCTGTTCGCCGCAAACCTCGTGGTAAATGGTCATAGCGCCGCCAACGCTTCCGTTCCAGCACTCGGTGGAAGGAATACGCAGGCTACCCTTCGTACCCATGATAATGGTATCACCCGCAGTATCCAGGTTCATTGCCCATGCAATACGGAAGTCAAGGATGATACCACCCTCGAGACGAACGAACGCTGCGGCAAAATCGTCAACACCGAAGAGAGACGCATACTCGGGGTGACCGGTCTTTACGTAGTTGGAATAGTTGGGGTCGGTACCGAAGAATGCAGACTTGTAGCCCGAAACCGTGAGAGGCTTGGGATTGCCGACTGCATTGAGCACCATATCGAGAGAATAGCATCCGATATCACCAAGAGCACCAAGACCCGCGGTCTTATCCTCAATAAAGGTAGTACCGTAAGGCGTGGGGATACCGCGGCGACGTCCGCCACCGGTCTGGATGTAGTAGATCTGACCCAACTCACCGGATTGGCAGATCTTCTTGATCATCTGCATGTTAGCATCCATTCTGGGCTGGTGACCGATCGAAAGGATCTTGCCGCTTTCCTTCTCTGCTCTCATAACCTCTACAGCCTCGTCAAGGGTTACGGTAAAGGGCTTCTCCAACAAAACGTTAACGCCTGCCTTGAGAGAGTCAATTGCGGGCTGTGCGTGCTGACGGTTGTAGGTGCAGATAGAAACCGCATCAAGATTGAGGCTCTTATCAGCCAACATTTCCTTATGGGATGCGTAATCGGTCTTTACGTTCTCAACACCAAACTTTTCAAAGAAAGCCTTTGCCTTGCCGGGGATGAGGTCCGCGCCCGCAACGATCTCAACGTCGGGCTGACGCAGATAGGAAGCAATGTGTGCCTCTGCGATCCAACCGGTACCAATAATACCTACTCTTACCTTCTTGCTGGCATCAACCGTCTTTTTCTCTTGGTTCTTCTTAAAATCATCCAATCCCATGATTCAATACCTCCGTGTAATAAAAATTATTTAATAGGTAGCTTTCAATCAGCAACCAATGGTCTTCAAATATTCGCGGCTCTTTTTTGCGCACTCCAAGGGAGAAAGCCCCATCGAGGGGTTATCCTGCTCGACAACGACCCACTCGGCACCCGCATCCTTTGCCGCATCCAGAATTGCGGGGAAATCCTGCTTGCCCGAACCTACGGGACGAAGCTCAAACGCAACCGAAGCAGGTTCAGCCTTCTTCTCAATTCCGATCAGCTCATACATGTTTTCGGACTTGGATCCTACAAAATCCTTCAGGTGCACGATGGGAGAGCGTCCTGTGTACTTGCGCAGATAGTTTGCGGGGACCTCACCGCCAACGTTGACCCAGCAGGTATCCAGCTCGGTTTGGAGCAGATCTGCGGGAACGCTATCGTAAAGGATATCCAATGCATACTTTCCATCGATCTTGAGAAACTCAAAATCGTGGTTGTGATAAAGGAGCTGCATACCGAGCTTTTTGGCAACGGCACCGAGCATTTCAACGTTTTTGATGACCTCGGGGAACTTATCGGTACCGGGACGGTACTCCTCGGTCAGATAAGGAACTGCAATATACTTGCATCCGATGGTAGCGTACTGCCCGATCACACCTTCGGGATCGGCAACCATATCCAGATACGGAACGTGCGCGGAGATCGGAACAAGACCAATATCGGCACACATATCGCGTACCTCCTCTGGGGTGTGTCCGTAAAGGCCGGCGAACTCAACACCGTCATAGCCCATATTCTTGATTTCCTTCAGCGTCGCGTACAAATTCTTTGCCGCATCGTTTCTGACGGAATATACCTGAATCGCAACGGGAAAACGCATGGTTTTTCCTCCTTTTCGCTTCTTAAAATTCAAAGCCGAAGCTTCACAATTTAATTATAAGACAAATGATGCTGTTTTTCAAGACACTATTTGATACTTAAGAGACAAATATTGCTATCAGTGGCTTGTAAGAAGGCGAATCAAGTCATCGTTTGCGCAAATCTGCACCAAAAAAGCTTCTCCGCTCTCCTCGATTTTCAAAAACCAACGCTTCTCGTCAAACAACACGCCCGTATAATTGTAACCGCAATTTCCCGCCTTTTGAGAGGAAAAGCTTTTGCGCGTTTCACCGTTGACAGGGATCGCCGCCTTGACGGAATCGACCGACACACGGCAAACCACCGTAATGCGGCGGCCGTAATATTCGGTGATCGTAAAATCCGTACCGCCTCTTTCGTTCTCACCAATGCTGTAAACGTAACGCTTGGAAAGGCAAAGAGAAAAAAGCATGATCATCACAACCAGGCAAAAAACGCCCACCACCTGAAACAACCCCGGCATGGGGAGTCCGGGAATCAAAGCCCCCATCAGATAGATTGCCATTCCAAGAACCAAAAAGCCATAGGTCAACAGCTTTTCCTTCTTTTTCGCAAACACGGGTGCGTATTCGTACATCGTTTTACTCCTCTCTGTTCAACAGCTCCAAAAGGATCGCTTCCCCCATTTCAGGGTCTGCGCGTCCGCTTGACAGTGCCATCATTTTGCCCAAAAGCGCGGTGCGTGCCGCCGCTTTGCCGCGTCGGTAATCCCCAACAGCCTTGGGCATTTCCCCTACCGCACGCTCCGCAAGTAGCAACAATGCGTCACGGTCACAAATCTGCGCCAGCCCCTCACGCTCGACAGCCTCTGTGGGAGAAAAATCCTCTTTCATCAGCCTTCCGAGCAGTTTTTTTGCGGTTGCACTGTTAATCACGCGATCTCCCGTCAGGTCCGCAAGCTCACGCAAACGAACAACCGAAACGGGAGAGGAAAACGGTTCACTCTCGCAAAAGCGCAGCAAATCGCTCAACAGCATATGCCCCAGCAAGGCAGGATGGCGAGCATCTCTTGCGGCTGCCTCAAAATAATCCGCCAACGCATAGTCGGAAAGCAAGATCCGCACGTCTGCATCGGCAAGACCGTACTGTGCCTTCATCCGTTCCGCACGCGCGTACGGAAGCTCCGGAAGCATCGACGCCAAGCGATCGACGTCCGACGGCGTAAGGCACAACGGAAGCAGATCGGTCTCACTCAGGTATCGGTAATCCTCAGCTTTTTCCTTGATCCGCATCCGAATCGTTTTTCCGCTCTTTTCATCAAAGCGACGGGTGTCGGAAACGATCGTTTCCCCTCGTTCCAACAGCTCTACCTGGCGCTCCGCTTCGTAACGGATCGCCTTTTCAACAAAAGCAAAGGAATTGATATTTTTGATCTCGGTCCGTACGCCAAGCGCCTCGCTTCCCTTTTGGCGCACCGAAATATTGACGTCACAGCGCATCGATCCCTCTTGCATACGGCAATCCGAAATTCCGCAGCAAACCAGAACGGCACGCAACGCCTTGAGGTATGCCACCGCCTCCGCACCGCTCGAAAGCTGCGGCATAGAAACGATTTCAATCAACGGAACACCGCAACGGTTGCAATCGATCAGGGTCTCCCCCTCTCGGTGGATCAGTTTTCCTGCATCCTCCTCAATGTGGATCCGTGCAATTCCGATCCGTTTTGGGGTTCCGCCTTCGCACGTTACCGTCAAACCACCGTTTTTACAGATCGGATAGGCATCCTGCGAGATCTGATACCCCTTGGGAAGATCGGGATAAAAATACTGCTTGCGATCGGTTTTACAATTCATGGAAATCTCGCAATCCAAAGCCAAGCCCGCCATCATTCCAAGCTCTGCCACGCGGCGGTTGAGCGTTGGTAACGCACCGGGGAGCCCCAGACATACGGGACAGCATTGGGTGTTGGGAGACGCACCGAAAGCAGTAGAACAGGAACAAAAGATCTTGGTATTGGTCAAAAGCTCGACGTGAACCTCCAAACCTACCGTCAGTTCATATTCACGCTTCATATCCCGTCACCTCCCGCAAACATCTTGCCACCGCAAGCAAAAGCCCCTCCGAAAACGGACGCGCGGTCAACTGCACCGCACACGGCAATCCCGATTGACTCTGCCCAAACGGGAACGACAACGCGGGAAATCCCGCAAGGCTTGCGTAAACCGTGCAAAGGTCTGCATAATACAGTTGCTCGGGAGAGGGGAATCTTTCAAACGAAAACGCCACGGTCGGCGCAGTCGGAGTCAGGATCAGATCATATCTCGAAAGCAGCTCGCCCATTTTTTGCCTCATCAATCCGCGCACGTGTTGCGCAGGCAGATAGTAGCGTTCGCGGTTGCCGTCAAGCAACATATCCGTACCAAAGAGTACTCTGCGCTTGACCTCCCTTCCAAACCCTGCACCGCGGCTTTGCTCGTACAGTGCGGATAGCCCCTCCGCGCGCTCACTTCGTCTGCCGTAGAGGATCCCATCATAACGCGCAAGGTTGGAGGATGCCTCGGTTGCGGAAAGCACCGCGTAGCTCGCCAATGCCTCCTTGGGAAGCGGGAGCTCCACCTCCTCGATATCCGCACCAAGTGCCGAAAATCCATCGATTGCCCGTTTCAGGGAAGCTCTGACGTCTGCTTCCAAGATCTCACGGCTGAACGCCGATACAATTGCCACGCGTAAGCGGTGGACAGGAAGTGTGGCTTCGGTAACGGTTTCCCTGTCGGGAGCTTCCACACTCGTTGCGTCACGTGCATCCTTGCCGATCAGTGCTGAAAGCACAGCAGAACAGTCCTCACCGTTTTGCGTCATCACGCCAACGCAATCCAAAGAGGTTGCCATTGCCGCCACACCGTAGCGTGATAAAAGACCGTAGGTCGGCTTCATTCCCCACACCCCGCAAAACGCCGCAGGCTGACGCACGGATCCACCCGTGTCGGTGCCCAAAGAAAAGACCGCTTGTCCATCCGCAACCGCCGCGGCAGAGCCGCCGGACGAACCGCCTGTAACGTGGGAAAGATCCACCGGATTGCGCGCTGTCTTGAATGCGGAATAGGTATTGGAGCTTCCCATGGCAAATTCGTCCATATTATTTTTACCAAGTAATACCGCCCCCACCGCCTTTAACCGCTCGGTCACCGTAGCATCATAAGGGGACACGTAATGCTCCAGCATTTTGGAAGCACAAGTCAAGGGCAAGCCCTTGGCGCAAATATTATCCTTGAGAGAAAATGGGATTCCGTCAAGAAGCCCCAGCGTCTCTCCTCTTTTTCTTCTTTCATCGGATGCTTTTGCGGCGTCCAACGCCCCGTCGGGATCCACCGACAAAAACGCGCCCACGTCCTCGTTGCGCAAAGCGATCCGATCCAAAAACGCTTTTGTCAATTCATAAGAGGAATATTCTCCTGTATCCATGGCACGGGCATGCTCAAAAATACTTTTGTTCAACACGTCCGTCATGCTTCCCCCTCCACCGTGCGAGGAACGTGAAAATATCCGTCCTCCCGCAATGCCGTTTGCAAAAGCTCCTCTGCCGAAAGCCCGTTTTGGCATACGTCCTCCCGAAGATCCTTCAAGCCGCACCCACCCTCAAAGGATTCCTCAAGGGATGAGGCAAGGGAGTTTTCCAATACCGTTGCAAGCGAGTACAAGCCCTTCAGCTCCTCCTGCATCGAAACGATCTCCTCCTCGGTCAGCGCAACGTGTGAAATGCGTGCCAGCTCGCGGATTCTTTCTGCCGTATATTTCATAACTCCTCCGTTATTTTCCAACGCAAAAATGTGAAAAGATCTGCGCAACGATATCCTCGGAGACCGCACGCCCGTCCAAAGCCCCCAGCGACTCCATTGACGCCTCTACGTCATTGCAGCAAATATCAAGCGGAAGATCCAAAGCAAGCTCCCGCACTGCCGCGCGCAAGGATTCCAAGGCAGAAAGTGCCGCGCCGTGCTGGCGTGCGTTGGTCAACACCGCATCCTCACGCAAATCCAGCTTTCCCTCCATAAACAATTCCTCTACCGCAGAAGAAAGCAGATCCATGCCCTTTCCCGTTTGCGCGGAAATCGACACCGTATGAGCAAAACGCTCCTTGTAATACGCCTCATGCGCATCCGAAAGATCGCTCTTATTGATTACAGCAATCACCGTAGCGGTACTTTTTTCAAGACGCGCAATCAGCTCCCGCTCATCCGCGTTGGCTTCACGTCCACCGTCAAACACCGCCAAAATCAACTCGGCATCCGCCATCGCGCGCTCAGCGCGCTCGATGCCGATTCGTTCAACAACGTCCCCCGTTCTGCGAAGTCCCGCGGTGTCAAACAGACGGAGTGTGACACGCCCCAAGGACGCCGTTTGACTCAACACGTCGCGCGTCGTTCCCTCTACGTCGGTAACGATTGCGGCGTCATATCCCACGATTCGATTGTATAGCGAGCTTTTTCCAACGTTGGGGCTTCCGCAAATCACCGTGGGAATTCCCTCCATCACGGCGTGCCCCGTTCGATAGGTCTTGCAAAGCGCATTCAATTCCGCCTCCACACCCGATAGCGCATCGGCAATTTCTTCGCGGCTCATTTCGGCAAGATCCTCATCCGGATAATCAATCTTGACGTAAATGCTTGCCAGAATATCCCGCATTTGTTCATAAAGCTCCCGCGTCTTTTGCTCCAGCTTCCCATGCGTTCCCGCATGCGCCAGAACCAATTGCTCGCGGGTCTGCGCTTCCAAAAGATCCCCCAAAGCTTCCGCTGCGGAAAGTCCCATTTTTCCGTTCAAAAACGCGCGTCTTGTAAATTCCCCCGCCTCGGCGGCTCTCGCGCCCGCGGCAAGGATCAGGGTATAAACGGTCTCGGTCAAAAGAATGCCTCCGTGACAGCAGATCTCCACCGTGTCCTCACCCGTAAAGGATGCGGGAGCACGGAACACCGTAGCCAATCCGTCGTCAATCGACCTCTCTTTTCCATCCTCGCTCCTCTCTACGATCGATCCGTAGATTGCCGTGCGCGCAGAATGCTCCGAAAGTCCTTTCCCATTCATCGGCAAAAAGACCCTTTCGCAGATCTCTACGGCACGCGAGCCCGAAACGCGCAAAAGTGCCACACCGCCTTTGCCGCGCGGCGTACTGATGGCAACGATGGTATCTCCTAACATTCCTTTGTCTTCTCTCCTTCATCAAAAGCATGAAACGGCTAACGGGCTGTCTCAACTCAAGGGTCGAGACAGCCCGGAGATTTTTATTCTTCGTCCTCAAGAACAGGCGTGCTGTTCTTGCTGTCGTCGAGGAACATCACCACGCGGCGATTGTTCTCCGAACCGATCGAATTGGTGGAAACGCCTGCGATTCCCTGAATTTCGGAGTGAATGATTCTTCTCTCGTAAGGATTCATGGGCTCAAGCATCACACTCTTCTTGTATTTAACGACCTTTGCCGCCATACGTCTTGCGAGTGCGCGCAGAGCATCCTCGCGCTTTGCGCGGTAGCCCTCGATATCGAGCGTAACCTTCACGTAGTCGCGCTTTTCGCCCTTGACCTTCTTGTTTGCCGCCAGATTTGCGAGATACTGGAGAGAATCCAACGTCTCACCGTGGTGACCAATCAAAGAGCCTGCGCCCTCACCGTCTGCGGTGATGAGAACGTCACCGTTTTCGCTGACCTTCTTTTCAACCGTCAGGTTCAATTCCATATCCGCAACAACCTTACGGATAAACTCCAGTGCGATATCCGCACCGCCAAGGGTGTAAACAGCCGATACCTTAGCATCGGACGCACCGATTCCGAGGAATCCGCGCTTGCCCTCTTCCAGTACGGTAAACTCAATATTTTCAACGGAAACGCCAAGCTCCAGCGCAGCCTTTTCCTTTGCGTCTTCAACGGTCTTTGCCGTTACAATGATCTCTTTTTTCACGGTAATACCCTTCCTTCATTATTGATCGTCATTTTCCTTTGTTTCGGGTTCTGCCACATCATTGATCAAACTGTCATTGATCGGCGTTTCATTCTTCTTGGCACTGCTCTCATCCGACTTTTTGTCGTCCTTGAGAGGCGCGGCGGCAAAAGGCGTCTTTTCTGCCTTTGCTTCCTGCTTGCGTCTTTCCTGCTCCTCAAGAGCGGCACGGCGCGCAAGACCTCTCTCACGCGTATCCTCAAAGTCCTCGTCGTCAATAAAATGGAGCGAACGTACCTTTCCGGCGTTTTCGGATTTCTTGACAGGTGCTTTCTTTCCTGCCATTTCCTTGGCTGCCGCCTTGTAATCCTCCACGGTAAAGGTGGGGAGCGGCATTACCTTGGACATGATCATAGTCTTGAGCAATCCAAGCCAGCTGCGGAACGCCCAATATACACCGATTACCGCGGGAACCGCCAAGGTAAAGAAGGCGGACATTGCGGGCATCGTAATATCCATCATCGAGTTGGAGCAAGCCATCTGGCGCGCATCCATGCCCTCGTTGACGGCGGGCTGATACATAAATTTACGGTTGAGCTTTGCGGTAACGAAATAGGTTACGAAGGTCAATACGGGAACGAGCAACAGAATCCACGCTGTCCAGCCATCAAAGCCGCTTGCCATGGGAGTCAGTCCGAATTTGATCGGTCCAATGTTGAAATTGGGAAGCGACTTCAGCGCATTTTCAAGCGAATCCAGAACGCCGTCTCCAAAGTGGAAGAAACGGAACTCCCCAAGTCTCTCCGCAACGGAATCTACACCGCCCATGTTGGAGAGCAGCTCGATGGTACCGTTGGTAGAGGAAATGGGCTGACCCAAACCTCCCGCTGCACGCGAGGTGGTAGCAAAGGTATTGAGTGCACCCGAGATTGCCTGACCCTGTCCCAGCACGTAACGAAGCGGATCCATAACGATGTTATAGAGGATCATAATGATAGGAAGCTGGATCAAAAGAGGCAGACATCCGCTGGCGGGGCTGAAATTCTCGCGCTGATAAAGCTCCTGAATCTCCGCCTGCATCTTTTGCATGGTGGGCTGATCGTTGCGTCCCTTGTACTTGTTGCGGATCGCCATTTCCTTGGGGCGAAGCGTTGCCTGCTTGATCGAATTCTTCTGCTGCTTGATCGCAAAGGGGATCATCAAAAGCTCGATCAAAATCGCAAATACGCAAATACCCACAACGTAATTGCCGAATCCGAGATAGGTGGTGATCCAGCGGAGCACCGTACCGATGCCAAGCATCAAGCCGCCCCACAGATCGTTGGACTCGGTGTTGACCGAAACCTTAAAGGAATCGATCAGAGCGTTCAGTTCCTTTTCCTTAAATTTCTTCAGGAGTTCGTCCAACTCCTTGGTGGACATCTTGGAGCTGCGCTCGTTCGCTTTTTTGATCACGTTTTTTGCCGCTTCTACGTTGGCAGGCTTGATCTGTTGTGCTTCCTCGCCGTTGGGGTCAAAGCCTTCTGCCAGCATATTGTGTCCGCGGCTTGCCGCGATCAGGTATTCCTGCGAATCAAACTCTGCGGAGTATGCCGCCGCAACCGTCTCGGCAATTGCCTTGAGCTCGGATTGCTTGAGATCCTTTTCCGCATTGTAATCCTTGCTTTCCACAAACGCCGTAAATACGTCGCCGTTGATTGACAAGGTGGGCTGTGCCGCACCGCCGCAAGAGGCGAGAACGGTCATCATCACAAGGAGCATTGCGACAAGCACCGCAATACGTCCCGTCAATTTTCTTGTTTTCATCATTTGGTTTGTTTTGCAAAAATGCAAAAAGCTCCCTTCCTGTATTTGGGATCATACGCCGTCGTTGTTGATTTTCTGCACGGCGTCGCAGAATCACTGTGCCGCGTGATCGTCCTTTTCCAAGCCGTATTCCTCGGGATAATAATACTTGGTCATAGGATATGCCTCGTATCGCGGATTGCGAAGTCCTTTTTCGGGAACGGGATCATATCCCGCGCGTCCAAAAGGCTGGCATCGACAGATCCGCCCCACCGTAAGAAGCGTTCCGATGAAAAAACCGCGCTTTTCGTAGGCTTGAAGCGCATACGTCGAACACGTTGGAGTAAAACGGCAGGTCGGCATCCCCTTGCGCGGGGAAAGATACTTGCGATAAAGACGAATCAGCCAGATACACAAATGCTTCATAACGGTTCATTCGTGCGGAACATTCCAATTTTTTCAAAGCCGCGGCGCAATTCACGTTCCACGTCGGTTGACTTGGCGGAGAGAATTCCGTCGCGCGGACTGACAACGACCAAAAAGCCCGTCTTGATTTCAGGCTCCACCGCACGGTAGCCCGCACGGAGAATACGCTTGACCCGACTGCGCTGTACCGCGCCGCCGACGCGCTTGGTAACCGATACGCCAAAACGGTTGTAAGGCTTTTTTTCGGGATTTTCGCGTGCCAGCCGCTTTGCCGCAAGATCGCGCAAAACAAATACCGAAACGTATTTACCCGAATATCTCATTCCTCTTTGAAAGGTCTTGTTATAAAGGTGATGTTCCTTAATGGTTGTGTACTTCATTGGCTTTTCCTTTGTTCAAAGTTGCTTCCGTCAAAAAATAGATCGAAAATAAAAAAACGCAGACAATAAAAACGCCGACGGCGAGAGCGCATAAAATGCGTCATAGGCAGTCGGTGTTTTTATGTTGTGATCGAATCGCCGAAAACGGCACAGATCAATAGGTCAGTCTTTTTCTGCCCTTTGCGCGTCTTCTCTTGAGTACGTTTCTGCCATCAGCAGTCTTCATTCTTTTTCTGAAGCCATGCTCCTTTTTTCTCTGACGCTTTTTCGGTTGGTAAGTTCTGAGCATCGTTTGCACCTCCTTTAGAAAAAATCGGAAGCGTTTCACCTTTTCTGCTTGGAATACGCTTTTTCACACAATGACACGCTATATTATAACCGATTCTCTCGGTTTTGTCAAGAGCTTTTCGCGCTTTTTTTCAAAATATTTCTAACTTTGTGCTTCCCTTCCCCTCCCAAAGACACACTTTTTCTCGATTTGAACAAAAAGTGAATACTTTTTTATAAAAAGACACAAATTCTTCTTGCAATTTACAAACAAATGCGATATGATATATACAGTATGATTAAAATGGGAAAAAATGTGATTGGAGGCAGACGATGTTAGGATATATCCGCGTTCAGACCCCCGAATTGCGCATCCGCGAATACGAGTGCTACCGCTCGATCTATTGCGGTCTCTGTCGCCACATGGGCAAATGCACGGGGCAGTGCTCCCGTATGTCGCTTTCCTACGATTTTGTTTTTCTTGCCGCTGTACGAATGTCCCTCTTGGGAGAGGAGCTCAAGCAAAAAAAGATTCGCTGTCTGCTCCATCCCTTTAAACGACGCATGGCAGTCGCCGACAGCAAAACGCTGCGCTACTGCGCGGACGCCTCTGCCCTTTTAACCTACCACAAATGCCGTGATGACGTAACCGATGAAAAGGGATTCAAAAAGCTCGGTGCGCGTCTGGTCTCACGCTTTTTTAAAGGGGGATACAAACGAGCCAAAAAGCGGTATCCCGATCTCGACCGTGTGATCAGGGAGCAGCTCACCGCCCTGCGAGCGTACGAATTGGATACGACTGCCCCCCCCAGTGCCGATGCCCCCGCTGAATTCTTTGCAAATTTGATGGAAGCGGTCTTTGCGGAAGGCTTGGAAGGAAGCGATGCACGCATCGCTTCTCAGATCGGTCGTGCGATCGGGCACTGGATCTATCTTGCCGATGCGGCGGACGATTTTGCCAAGGACCGCGAATCCGGCGCGTTCAACCCCTATCTGCGGTTGTTTGGTGATGCCCCCGAGGAATCGGATTGGAAAGCAACCGAGCTTGCCATGAAAGCGCTTTTGACGCAGGCGGAATGTGCCTTCCTTTTGATCGACCGCTATCCCAACGCAGAGCTTCGCGAAATTCTTTGTAACATTTTCTATCTTTCCCTGCCCGACACGGCAGAGGCGATTTTGAAACGAAACTTGAAAGGTGAAACCGAACGACATGAAAACTCCTTATGAGATTCTCGGCGTGTCTCCCAACGCCTCCGACGAAGAGATTAAAAAGGCATACCGCGATCTGGCGCGCAAATACCATCCCGATAAGTACCGTGACAGCGACCTTGCCGACCTTGCCAACGACAAGATGAAGGAGGTCAACGCGGCATACGAAGAGATCCAGAAGATGCGCGCCGGAAAGGGCGCTTCCAATCAAAGCGGCGGCGGATACTACGGAAACAGCGGTTCAAACGCATCTTCCAACCCGCAATTTGCAGAGGTGCGTCGCCTCATCAACAACAATGAGATCCAACGTGCCGAAGAAATTCTGCGCTCCATGCCCGCCAATATGCAAAACGCAGAGTGGTTCTTCCTTTTGGGTTGCATCCTCTTTAAGCGCGGATATTTTGTAGATGCACAAAAAATGTACGACCGCGCGTGCTCAATGGATCCCTACAATCAGGAATACCGCGCGGCAAGGGACCAACTTTACGGGCGCACGGCAGGATACGGAAGCGGCTACCGTCAAACGACCAACAACGATCAAGCCTGCACCTGTTGCCAACAACTCATCTGTGCCGACTGCTGTTGCGAATTGATGGGCGGCGATTTGATCCGCTGCTGTTAAGCGCAGTTTGAAAAACATTGAAAAAGGAGGAACACCGTGGCAAGAAATACCCGAACGCAAATCAAGCATCTTACCGTAAGTGCCATGCTGTGCGCACTCGGCGTCATCGTATTGGCTCTCGGCTCGTTTATCGAGGTGATCGATGCGAGCGTTGCGGTAATCGCTTCCCTCCTTACCGTATATGCCGTAATCGAAATCGGCGGTGCCTACCCGTGGATGATCTGGCTTGTAACCTCTGTGGCTTCCTTTCTTCTCATTCCCGCAAAATCTCCCGTCCTCTTTTACGCGTTTTTGGCGGGATACTATCCGATTTTAAAAGAAAAGATCGAGCGTCGTTTTTCCCGTTTGACCGAATGGCTTTGCAAGGCAGGGATCCTTGTTTGCGCGTGTGCGTTGATCTATCTTGCGGCACGCTTCTTCCTCCCCGCTCTTTTGGAAGGCTATGAGGGAATTCCCATGTTGCTCCTTTTATTCGGTTTGACCGCGGTTGTATTCCTCCTTTATGACTATTGTCTCTCGCAGCTCATCACCTTTTACCTCTTGCGCTTGCGCCACCGATTCCGTTTGAAGTAAATAGAAAGCGATGGGGCTGAGTCATTGACTCAGCCCCATCGCGAAAAAGGCGACGGTAGGCTTTTTTGCGCCAGGGAATTTGTTGTTTTTTGCCTCTTATGAGGCAAAAATGGCGGTGTTCCACCGCCAAAACAAAAACCACGG
>JBGVEW010000079.1:0-11132 GCA_045120465.1 Eubacteriales bacterium | reverse complement strand
ACCTGCAAAATGAGGAAAAGCACCACGCAAAACTACTTTTCGTGATCATTTTGGGTCGTGGGTCCCAAAATGATAGCGGGAGCAATTCTTCCGTCAGCGTACAAGAGTGAGAAATTAAGCTGAGTCTGCTCTGCACGGTGGCTTTTACCGAGAGCAGAGCAGAAAAAGAGGGAGCACTTTGAAAGCGATTCCCATAGAGGGTAGGCTAACAAAAATGCGGTAAAAGTTTTTGAAGGGTGTGGGAAACTTTTTTCAAAAAGTTTCCCACGAAAATCCCCCACGCCCCCACAAAAACCACCCTACGCCCCCACAAAAAAGCAAGGAAACGAGGTTTTTTTCGGACTTGTCTTGACAAAAGCGGTGGATTCTAATATAATATAACTGAATTGCAAATATTACCCGATCGGAGGATAACATGGAACAGCAAAAGAAGAAAAGGCTTGAGGAGATCGCAAAACAGATCCGCATAGGCATTATCGAGGGGACGCACGCGGCAAAGTCGGGACATCCCGGTGGCTCGCTCTCTATTACGGACGTGCTGACGTACCTTTATTTTGAAGAAATGAATATCGATCCCCAAAATCCGCAGGATCCCGCACGCGACCGTTTTGTGCTTTCCAAGGGTCACTGCGCGCCCGCGCTGTACGCGGCACTGGCAAATCGCGGCTATTTCCCCGTTGAGGAGTTGACCACGCTCCGTAAGATCGGTTCTCGTTTGCAGGGGCATCCCGATATGACGCTGACGCCCGGTGTGGATATGTCGGCAGGCTCGTTGGGTCTTGGTATCAGCTCGGCGGCGGGCATGGCGCTGGCAGGCAAGATCGACGGCAAGGAGTATCGCGTATATACCGCAGTTGGCGACGGTGAGAGCGAGGAGGGTCAGGTTTGGGAGGCGTGCATGTTTGCCGCTCACTACAAGCTGGACAACTTTTGCGCGATTTTTGACTGGAACGGACTTCAGATCGACGGAGCGGTGACCGAGGTCATGAACCCCACACCGCACGATAAAAAGCTGGAGGCGTTCGGCTTCCACGTAATTTCCATCGACGGTCACGATTTTGACGCCATCGAGGCGGCGTTCAATGAGGCAAAGACCGTAAAGGGCAAGCCCACTGCGATCATTGCAAAAACGGTAAAGGGCAAGGGTGTTTCCTTTATGGAAAACAAGGTCAATTGGCACGGTGCGGCTCCCAACGACGAGCAGTATGCCGAGGCGATTGCAGAACTGAACGCGTAAGGGGGATAGGATCATGGCAGAAAAATTGGCTACCAGAGAAGCATACGGCGCGGCTCTTTGCGAGCTGGCGGACAAATACGATTTCGTGGTGCTGGACGCAGACCTTGCGGAAGCGACCAAGACCGTCAAATTCAAAAAGGCGTATCCCGAAAGATTCTTCGATTGCGGCATCGCAGAGGGAAATATGATGAGCGTTGCGGCGGGAATTGCGACCACGGGTAAGACCGTGTTTGCTTCCAGCTTTGCAATGTTTGCGGCGGGCAGAGCCTTTGAGCAGGTGCGTAATTCCATCGGTTACCCCCACCTCAACGTTAAGATCGGTGCGACCCATGCGGGCATCACCGTGGGTGAGGACGGCGCGACGCACCAGTGCAACGAGGATATCGCGCTGATGCGCACCATTCCGGGAATGACCA
Source organism: Eubacteriales bacterium (assembly GCA_045120465.1). Classification (GTDB taxonomy): domain Bacteria; phylum Bacillota; class Clostridia; order Oscillospirales; family CAG-272; genus UMGS1865. Next base: position 9,479 of record JBGVEW010000079.1, on the reverse strand, counting down.
TTATCAATCCCTCGGACGCGGTAGAGGCAAAGGCTGCCGTTGAGGCGGCACTTTCCACCGAGGGACCTTTCTACCTGCGCTTTGGCAGATACGCGGTTCCGGTGATCAACGATGTTCCCGATTACAAGTTTGAGGTCGGCAAGGGCGTTTTGGTCGCGGAGGGAAGTGACGTCACGCTGGTTGCAACGGGACTGATGGTCTCCTTTGCGCTGGAGGCTCGTGAGATGCTGGCAGCAGAGGGAATCAGCGCGCGCGTGATCAACATTCACACCATCAAGCCCATCGACCGTGAGATCCTTGCAAAGGCGGCAGAGGAGACGGGCGCGATCGTGACCGCAGAGGAGCATAATATCATTGGAGGACTCGGAGCGGCGGTTACCGAGGCGATCTGCGAGAGCGTTCCCGTACCCGTGATCCGTGTCGGTATGAAAGACACTTACGGACACAGCGGAACGGTTCCCGCGCTGCTTGAGGCGTACGGATTGACCCCCGCGGCAATTGCCGAGAGCGCAAAGAAAGCGATTTCGATGAAGAAATAAACCAACGAGCCACCGTTCCCCAACGGTGGCTTCGGATAACAGACCCAACCGACAGATTTCGTCAGTATGGCAAAAGTTTTGGTCGAGCTTTTTTAAAAGCTCGCGGTTTCCAAAGGCGGAGCCTTGGTCACCGTCCGCAGACGGTGAAAGAGCCCTCGGCGTTTCTCTTTTGATAACTTTTCTCTTTGCGCCTGCGGTGTCAAAGAGAAAAGTGACTGAGGGGTCTTGCGATTTTACAAATCGTATGCCTTGGGATTACAAATACGAGCCACCGTCCCCCGACGGTGGCTCGTTTGCAGAGAAGCTTGTTTATTCTCATCGTTTTCATAAAATATAAGGAGTAACACATGAAGCATTTTATTTTAGCATCCCAATCCCCGCGTCGCAAGGAGATTTTGGAGACTCTTGGGCTTTCCTTTGAGATCGTGGTCGCGGATACCGACGAGGAGAGCGAGGAGAAGAACCCTTACCGCCTGGTCGAGCTTTTGGCGGAGAGAAAGGGAAGAGCCGTTTATGAAAAGCTGATCGCGGAGGGGAGAGCACTTTCCGACACCGTGATCATTTCCTCGGATACTGTAGTTGCCATCGACGGTGAGATCCTCGGTAAACCCAAGGACGAGGAGGATGCCAAACGGATGCTGCGGCTGTATTCGGGAAGAAGCCACGAGGTCGTCAGCGGGATCTGTATCTGCGCAAACGGTGTTTGCCACGCGTCGCACGAGGTCACGCGGGTCGCGTTTGACGAGATGGACGAGGAGACCATTGCCTACTACGTGGATACCGCAAAACCATACGATAAGGCGGGCGCGTATGCGATCCAAGGCTTGGCATCGGCGTACATCAAGGGCATCGAGGGCGATTATTTTAACGTAGTCGGGCTTCCCGTACACCGATTGTATCGCCTTTATTTTGAAATTTTCGGAGAAAATATTTTCTAAACTATAGACAGAATCGGTCTGTAGTGTTATAATAAAGCTGATAAATTGTTTGTATGCGGCAAAAAAAGGAGGTGAGTGCCCGTGGCAAAGCAGATCGGAATTGATTTGGGAACGTCCAATACCATGATCTATCTCAAGGATAAGGGGATCGTTTTGCGCGCACCCTCGGTGGTCGCAATCGACCGCATGACGCAGGAGGTCATCGCGTCGGGAACGACCGCAAAGCGCATGGTGGGCAAGACCCCCGGCAACATTCTGGCACTCAGACCGTTGAAGGACGGTGTCATCACCGACCTCAAAACCACCTCCCTGATGCTGCACGATTTTTTTGAACGCATGGATATGACCTCGCTCTTTTCGCGCCCCGTGGCACTGGTCTGCATCCCGTACGGAGTGACGGGAGTGGAGCAGCGAGCGGTGGAGGACGCGACCTTTGAGGCGGGAGCCAAAAACGTGGGGCTGATCGACGAGCCGATTGCGGCGGCGGTTGGCGCGGGGATTCAGATCTCCAAGGCGAGAGGTGCTATGATCGTGGATCTTGGCGGAGGCGTTTCCGAAACGGCGGTGATCAGTTTGGGAGGCGTGGTGCAATCCAATTCCCTGCGCGTTGCGGGAAACGAGCTGGATCTTGCCATCGTGAACCATCTTAAGCAGACACGCAATATCCTGATCGGAGACATGACGGCGGAGGTGCTCAAAAAGCGCATCGGCACCGCCATTCCGGGAATCGATCGCGGATCGATGGAGGTGTGCGGACGGGATCTGCGAACGGGTCTTGCAGTGACCGCGGAGATTTCGACGGACGAGGTGCGCGAGGCGATTCGAGAGCCGCTATCCGAGATCATTTCGATGGTAAAGATGACCTTGGAGGAGACACCGCCCGAACTGTCGGCGGATATTTTCGACTTTGGAATCGTTTTGGTGGGAGGGGGAGCCATGCTTCCCGGAATTGATACCGCCATCAGCGAGCGGACGGGAATCCGTGTGATCACCGCAAAGCGTCCGATGGAAGCGGTTTGCATGGGGCTTGGAAAGATGCTCCAGAGCGCGGGCGATTTCTCGGAGTTCGTGAAGTATAAGGTCAAATAACCTTATGCAAGCTGCGCGGCATCACACAATTCAGTTTGTTATCACCATGGGAGCGACACGCTTGGCGCTCCCTTGATTTATACGAAAAGGAGCCTTTATGGATCAGAATCAACCCGAAAGAGAGGAGCGAGAGCAGCGATTGCTCCGATTGCATCGCGCGCGTTGGCAATTTGCGTATCCAATGCTGGCATTGGCGTTCGTGTTTCTTTTTTCCACCATCCTGCAAAGCACTGCCGACAGCATCATCCGCATGACGGTGCCAACCGTGGCGTCTGCCGATTGGTATCCGTGGGTGCTTTCGATGCTGCCGATGTATCTTTGCGCCATGCCGATCTCTCTTTTGATCTTTCGCTTGTGTGACACCGATTTGCCAAAGGAGAAACGATTGGGAGGCGGCGTTTGGTGGGGGCTGCTCGCAATCTGCTTTGCCCTGACCTATGCGGGCAATCTGATCGGGAGCATCGTCAACGTCGTTTTGTCTTTCCTCACGGGAACAAGCATCGTCAATCCGTTGGCGAGCATGACGCTTTCCTCACCGCTTTGGGTCAATTTGTTGTTCGTGGGGATCTTAGCCCCCATCATGGAGGAGATCTTTTACCGTAAGCTCCTCATCGACCGTTGGAGACGGTACGGAGATTTTGCTGCCGTTTTGCTCTCTTCTTTGGTGTTCGGACTCATCCACGGCAACTTCAGCCAGTTCTTTTACGCCTTTTCGGTTGGATTTTTGTTTGGACTCGTTTACGTGCAAACGGGAAGGATCCGTTACACCGTGCCGTTGCATATGGCGATCAATCTGATCGGCGGTGTTTATACCACCGAGATGATGAAGCTTTTGGCACCGTCCTTGGCGGCACAAAATCCCGTGGAGGCACTCTTGCACAATCCCGCTGGGATGCTGATGCTTTTGGGATATCTTGCGTTTTTGTTGGCGGCAATCCTGGGCGCGGTGGCGGCGGTCATTCTCTTTTTTCGTCAACGTCGAGAACCGCTTGCCCGCGCAAAAGAACCGATGCAACCGGCAGAGTGGAAAGAGGTGTTGCTCCTCAACCCCGGGGTGTGGATGCTTGGATTTGTCGTTTTGTTGATGTTTTTGCTGTAAAGGCGAATTGAATTTTTCAGAAAGGAGGAAAACCGAATGAGCGGTGTCAAAAATCATTCCCTGCGCTATCTTGGCGTGGTGGCGGTGTTTTGCCTGATCTGCGTGATTTATCTGGGGCGGTTGTTTTATATTCAGATCTCGGGGCGCGAGGGCGCATACGAGGCGGATACCGAAATACGCAAGGTCACGGTGCAGGCGGTTCGCGGTGAGATCTATGACCGCAACGGCAAAAAGCTGGTGGCAAACCGCTATACCTACGATCTGGTATTGAGCTACGGTCGGTTTTCCTCCTTGGTCGCGACACAAACAAACGAGGTGTTGCTCTCCTTAAACGACTCTCTCAAGGCGTGCGACGCGACTGCACTTCACAATGAGCGGTTCTTTCCGTTTGACGGACAGTACCCGTATTACTCCTACAACGCAAACGCACAAAACGAGGAGAGCGCGGTCAATTACCGACTCATGCGCGTGCTTACCCGATTGAAGTTAGAGGAGGATACGACGGCTGACGAGTTGATGCGCCATTACGTCGATACGTATCACCTTTGCGATCTGGATAAAGAGGGCAACCGTCTTTATAACGACGACGAGGTTCACGCACTCATCCGCTTGTATTACGATATGGACGCGCTGGATTTTCGAGGGAACGGAGAATACGTATTTGCCTCGGGAATCGGCTTGGACGACGGTTCGGGTGTCAATCTGATGACCCACGTCAAGGAAAAAAGCCCCGAGGCGGTCAGCTTCAAGGGGCAGGTCAAACGCGTTTACCTTTATCCGGGGTACGCGTCGCACATTCTGGGATCGGTCGGACCGATCTATGCCGAGGAATGGGAGTATTACGACGCGCAGGGGTATCAGATGAACGCGATCGTCGGCAAGGACGGATGCGAGGCGGCGTTTGAGAGCTATTTGCACGGCAGAGACGGAACGCTGGAGATCGAGGTGGATGCCAACGGCAACCTCCTCAACGTCAAAACGATCCTTGAACCCGTGGCGGGGAACGACGTGTACCTGACCATTGATATCGATCTGCAAATTACCGCCGAGGAGGGTCTGCGTGAGAACGTCGAGTACGTTTCGGGGCAGAGCGAGGGCACTCTTTGCGATTCCGGAGCGGCGGTCGCCATCGACCCCAACACCTTTGAGGTGCTGGCGCTGGCTTCCTATCCGACCTTTGATCTGACGACCTTTAACGAGGATTACGCATCTCTCGATCAAGATCCCGCAAAGCCTCTGAGCAACCGGGCGTTGCGCGGAGACTACGCGCCGGGATCGACCTTAAAGCTCGGCATGGCGGCGATCGCTTTGCACGAGGGCGTGTTGAGTGCGAGCGAGGTCATTGCCTGTACGGGCAAGTATGGCGGATCGAACGGTGTCGGATGTTCCACCTTTGGGCAAAACCACGCCGGGGGACAGAACGTATTCGATGCCATCGCGCACTCCTGTAACAGCTTTTTCTGCGAGCTGGGCAACCGCCTTGGCATTCGCAAAATGGAAACCTACCTTTCCCGCCTGGGGCTTGGAAAGGCAACTGGGCTTGAGCTTGGCGGAATCGTGGGCATTTTGGCGGGTCCTACCTGGCGCGGAGAGCATCAAACGGAGGAGCCGTGGCAGGAGCCCGGCATGACGTGGCACGCGGCGATCGGACAGAGCGACAACAAAGCATCCCCCTTGCAGTTGGCGTGCTATACGGCAACCATTGCAAACGGCGGAACGCGATACGCGGCGCACCTTTTGTACGGGGTGTATGCCTTTGGAAGCACCGAACCGATCAAGACGAGCGAGGTAACGGTGCTGGACGAAGCGGGGCTCTCGGAGAGCGCAATCGAGACCACACGCAAAGCCATGCGGCAAATGGCAAGCAGCGACGGCGGCGGTGTCAAGCGGTATTTTGCCAATCTGCCCGACGGAGTGATCGTGGGCGGCAAAACGGGAACGGCACAGGTGGGAAAGGGAATTCCCGATAACGCGCTGTTCGTTTGCGAGGCGACCACCGATACCGCAAGCTCCGAAATCGTCGTTTCGGTCGTTTTGGAAAAGGGCGCGCACGGATATTACGCCGCCCGAACCGCGGGCGCGATTCTGGAAGCGTTTTACGGAGAATAAAATGGCGGTGCGAAGCCGCAAAAATGAAAATACGTGGGACTCCAATGCGTTATCGCATTGGAGTCCCACGTGCCGTTATCTTACGCCAAACAGCTTTTTGTCAAGTCCCTTGGCAAAACGCTCGTCGGCCTTTTTGTTGTATTCGCTGATGAGTCGGATCTCACGAGGATCATAGGGTCTGCCCGAAGGGCGGAACAGGTCGTGCTGCCATTTGGTCACGTCAAATTCAGCCTCTCCGCGCTCCATCTTTTCCCAAATGCCGTTCCACGGCTCGTGCGTCTGGTATTTGCCCAAAACGAAGCCCCAGTTGTACGCTCCCACCTTTTCGAGGTAGAGCAGAGGATAAATGGATTCTACCGTGTTGTTGTAGATGCGGTGCAGCCACTCGGTGTCAAGCGCGGGACGACCCAAAAGGCGCAATTTTTCCATCCATTCAATGTTGTTGTCAAAGCTGTTGTAGTTATGGAAGCTGATCACGTCCGAAAGCTCCAGCGCGCGATCACCGATGATCGAGCCTTCCTTATAATAATCTCCCAGACAGTCGGCACAAAGCGGTTGGTCGGGATCGATCTCGCGGGCGATCTCAAAGAACTTTTCCATGTGGACAAGGCTCAGGTCGGCGCGGTTGTTGCCGGGCTCGTTAAAGAGATTCCAGATCAAAACGCGCTCGTCGTGCGCATAGACCGTAATGATCTCGCGGACAAATTCGTAGTAACGCTCCGCGGTTGCGGGATCGTCCAAAAGATGGTAGCTCAATTCTCCGTGTCCGCCGTGGGGCGAGACCTTTCTGCCTCCGTGGTAGCCGATATCGTAGTGCTGTTCCCCGAATTTTGCGGGCTTCCAGAACGCCCGAGGCACCGAGCAATCGTTTGCCAATACCATCATCGCGGTAATACCGTGACGGTAAAACATGGAGAGGTACTTGTCAAGACGCTGCATAAAGCCGTCGTGCTCCTTGTCCCACACCTCAAATTCGAGAATGATGCGTACCGAGTTAAAGCCGATGGATTCGGCAAGCTCGATCTCGCGCTCCGCCGTTGCAAAATGCTCCTCGAACTTGTACTCCTGCCACATGTCGATGCGGTTGGCGCAATCCGAGGGCATAAAGTTGCATCCGCGGATCCACGGGCGGGAATTGTACCACTCCCACGCTCTTTCCTTTGACCACTGTCCGTTCATAGTTTGATTCTCCTTTTTTGATTCAAAATTGGAAGTACTATCAGTATAAAAGATTTTGACGCTCGTTTCCATCCAAAAAAACACTTTATTTTGATAAAATCTTACGAAAAAAGATTCTACAATATCATTATAACGCGCCCCCGAGTGCTTGTCAAGCTCAAAACACAGACAAAAAACGCACAAAAATTTACCCAAGATGATAAAAATCCTGAAAAAAACGAAAAAAACTATTGCAAAAATCAAAAAAGTGGTGTATAATAAAGATAACTATGTAATCGGTGCGATCCCGATACAAAATCTGACTTACTCTTTTGGAGGTAACTATGGTAGTAGCTGGCGATTTTAAAAACGGCATTACGTTTGATGACGGACAGGGCAACGTCCTGCAGGTTATCGAATTCCAACACGTAAAGCCCGGTAAGGGTGCGGCTTTCGTTCGTACGAAGCTGAAGAACGTGATTTCCGGTGCGGTCATTGAAAAGACCTTTAACCCCACCGATAAGTTTGAGAATGCGTATATCGAAAGACGCGATATGCAGTATTCTTACGACGATGGCGCTCTGTATCACTTTATGGATACCGAGACCTGGGAGGAGACCCTCATTTCCCACGATATGGTAGAGGACAACTTCCGCTTTGTAAAGGAAGAAATGATGTGCAAGATCATCTCCTATAAGGGTAACGTGTTTGGCATTGAGCCTCCCACGTTCGTTGAGCTCGAGGTTACCGATACCGATCCCGGTTTTGCAGGTAACACCGCAACCAACACGCTCAAGCCCGCAACTCTGGAAACCGGTGCCGAAATCAAGGTTCCGCTCTTTATCAACATCGGTGACGTGCTCAAGATCGACACGAGAACCGGTGAGTATCTCTCCAGAGCATAATTTTAAAAAATTGCAAACGGGGGAAGACTGCCAAAGGCGCTTTCCCCGTTTTCACAAAATTACGAAAGGATGGTATTACACCATGAATCTGACCGAAAAATCTGCATATCTGAAGGGTCTGGCTGACGGACTGGAATACGACAAGACCACCAAGGAGGGCAAGATTCTTGCGGCTCTTTTGGATCTGGTAGAGGAAATGACCGCAGAGATCGCTTCCATTCAGGAGGACATCGAGGAGATCGATGAGGATCTGGACTATCTGGACGAGTACGTTGAGGAGCTTGACGACGATTTGCAGGCTGTTGAGGATTTCCTTGACGAAGAGGTCGAGCTTGACGATGAGGAGGACGAGGACTGGGAGGAGTGCGACGGCGATTGCGAGTGCTGTGACGGCTGCGATTGCGGCGACGAGGACTATTGCGAGATCGTTTGCCCTTCTTGCGGTGAGACCGTTTGCTTTGATAGCGAGCTTGACGTTGAAAATCTCCGTTGCCCCGCTTGCGGCGAGGAGTTTGCGTGCGTCGTAGAGGAAGAAGATTTTAAGGGCTCCGACGAGGAGTAATTTATAAAAGCGCGTGGGGAGAATCTTTGTGAAATGGCTTTTCCCCACGCGCTTTTCAAAAAGCACTACGGACTTCTCCCGTACAGTATCGCAATCGCTTGCGCTTGGAACGCGCAAGGGAGTTGTTGCGAGAGGGAGGATATACCGTTTCCGAGGCGGCGTATGCCGTCGGCTTTGAAAACCTCGGATATTTTTGCCGATACTATAAACGCGTTATGGGGGAGACCCCGAGCGAAAGCAGAGCGCGGATGTAATCAAACACAAAACACAGCGAGACACCGTCTCAATTCGATACGGTGTCTCGCTGTGTTTTTATTCAACAAAAACGCCTGTTTGTAGGATATGATTTCACACAAAACGAACCTTCGTGAGCGGTTCAAAAATGCAAAATACGCCCTCTTGACGCTTGTGGCTTTCCCACTGGAGTGGGAGGCAAACGGATGCTGAACTTTTTGCGGTGAAAATTGGAACGAGTGCTGAACCTACGTCACTACTCATCCACCGCTACGCGGTTTCTATTTCAATTTGCGTAGCAATTTGGAAGGTGGCAGCCGTAGGCTGACGGATGAGGTGGAATACTTTGAATAGGAAAGCCATTGAGATTCCGTGGTATAATCGTTTTACACAGGCAAATGTTACTTTTCCTACCAATGGCTATTGGTAATCGTTCGTAGATCCCGCTTCGGGCACAGCCCTCGCGCTTTTGCTTGTTCAGTCGGCTATGCCGACATTCACCCGCAAAAGTTCGACTACAGGCTACGCCTTTCGCTCAGGATGACACGTTTTTTTTTGCTTCGTGCGCTTCTCAGTGATGACACGCTGTTTGTTTGTGTGGTGTTATTTTTAGACTTTTATACGGATGCTCCGCATCCTACACCTCATCACCCGACTCAGTCGGGAGCTTCCCCTCAAGGGGAAGCTTTTCAATCAATAACCCATGCAAAACTAACTTTGTGGAGCGTTTTGTGGTCGTGGGTCCCAAAACGCTCGCGGGAGCTATTGCTCCGTCAGCGTGCGAGAGAAAGAAAGTAAGCAGAGTCTGCTCTGCACGGTGGCTTGCGCCAAGCGCAGAGCAGAAAC
>JBGVEW010000078.1:0-1800 GCA_045120465.1 Eubacteriales bacterium | reverse complement strand
CAAAGTATATGTTTTTCGTTTTCAGTTTCCTGGTACTGCTCGATCCCGCGGTGCAGCTTTTCGCCGCCGTCTGCCTTGTAGATTTCTGCGCCCTCGGCCCACAACTGCAGAATGTCGGCACGGATCTTCTCAATATCAATTTTGTGCACGTCCACACATGCAAAGCGGCGGTTGCCGGTATAATCGGTCAAAAATGCGCTGTTGTTGGTGGTCATAATGAAAAGGCAGTGGCGGATCGCGGTTACCTGGTCACGGGAGTAAACGGGGCGCCACTGGTCCGCATCCAGGGTTAAAAAGTCCTTAAGTTCGTCAATGTCTTTTTTGCTCATACCGGCCATCTCACCGACCTCAATCACGGTCTTGCCCTGGATCCTCTGCGCAAGTTCCTTGTTTTCAAGGCGCATTGACACACCCGTGCACCATTGGTCATTAAGCGCCAGGGCCCTCACGGCGGTGGATTTTCCTATACCCTGCGCACCGATTAGGATTATGGATATATCGGCCTTAACGGGTTTTTCTGCGGTTGCTCTGGCGTACAGCATGGCAAACAGGTAACGGCCGATCGCGGCGTTGTAGGGAGTCTGCTCCGCGCCGCAGTAATCGGCAAAAAAGCGCTCTGCACGTTTAACGCCGTCCCACTTCGGCATGTTTAGGTCCAGGTAATTGCGCAGGCTGTTAAACCGGTTGCGTACGCTCACGGCCTCCATTGCGTCAAAACATGGACCCGTCCCGATACGCCCCATTTTAAAGCCAAACTTTTCAAGGCGCACAATAAGCTCTACTGTGTATTTAGCGTCTGTGTATTCCTCCCACTGTGCGCCGGGGATCGCCTTGCGGATCTTCTTTGCATTGGTGAAAGAGTCATAGGCAAGCTCATAGCCGATCACGGTCGGGCAGCTCATCGCAAGCCGCAGTGTGGTAAAACCATATGAGATTATTCCCTTATCATTTCTGAACTTTTCCAGCGTTTCACGCCTCCGGTTTTCGCCGGGGTATTCTTCTGTTTGCGTTTCATCGGGATATTGGTCTGCGGGGATCTCCTCATAACCCATATGCTCAAGATGTGCTTTGAAATCATCGATCGTACGCTTGGAGCAGTGAGCATGCAGGCATTTAAACGCCCCGCGCGGGTAACCGTTTGAGCCGATTGGAAAATAGGCAGTATCACGGCCGCCCGATTCATTTGTGTGCTCGGAGCACCACGGGCACATAATAAACAATTCGCCGTTAGGACCGTAACTCAGGACCTCGCCGCGCTCCTCAAGAAAATCACGCACGGGGTCCATTGCTTTGAAGGTCTGGCCCTTTACTCTCACACCTGCGGAGGCGGTCTGCACGTTTTCCACACCGTACAGGGTGCTGATTGTGTCTATAAACGAGTCCAGGATCTCGCCCTTAATCTCCGGTATATCTACGAACGGCCGCCCGCTCCAGCTGTAGCGGGTGCCCTTTGGATGCGTTCCGCAGCAGGCAAGCTGCTGACCGTCGGCCAGGATCTCCACTTTGTCGCCGTCCGGCATCGCAATTATTTTTTTGCTTATGTTTTCACCAGGCTTATGATCTGATATAATAAGCAAAGCGGCCCAGCGCGCGCCGCCTCGTTTTCTTAGTGGTATGTCAGGGGCTCCGATCATTCCTGAAAAGAGTTCCCTGATTTCTCCCGCTCTCTCCTCATTATCGCAGTCACAGTCTATCGCGATAATTCCGAGATCTCCGCCGGTCCTGATGCAAAAGCCGTTATCGGGGTCTTTGCTCCACTGCTCGATCTCCTCCGGCGTCGTTTCATGCCGGGTCCAGTTC
>JBGVEW010000077.1:0-6177 GCA_045120465.1 Eubacteriales bacterium | reverse complement strand
GGTTTGACGTTACTTTTGACGATTGTAAAGCTCGCGGAACTGCTTGACCGTATCCGCAAAGTCCTCGATCGCACTGCGAACGACCTCGGGCTTCGACATATCGATTCCCGCTACGAGCAGGCTTTCCAAGGGAGACTTGGAATCTCCGCACTTGAGGAAGTTGATATACTGATCGATATAATCCTTGCCCTCGGTTTCGATGCGCTTGACGATTGCGGAAGCAGCCGAAATGCAGGTTGCGTACTTGTAAACGTAGAAGCAGCTGTAGAAGTGCGGGATTCGCGTCCACTCGTATGCGATCTGCTTGTCGCAAACCACGTCGGGGCCGAAATAACGCTTGACAAGTCCGTAGTAGTGGTTGCTGATCAGGTCTGCCGTCAGAGGCGTTCCCTCCTCACACATCGCGTGCATATCGCGCTCGAACTCCGCAAACATCGTTTGTCTGTAAAGTGTGCCCTTGTAGGTCTCCATGAGCTGATTGAGAATGTAGAGCTTTTCCGCGTCGCTCTGACACTCGGTAAGCATTCTGTGCGCCATCAAAAGCTCGTTGACGGTGGATGCGACCTCTGCCACGAAAATGGTGTAGCCCGCGTTGTGCGGCTCGTTGTAATGCGTGGAGAACCAGGTGTGCATCGAATGTCCCGCTTCGTGTGCCAACGTCGAAACGTCATCCAGCGTATCGGTATAGTTGAGCAGAATATACGGCTCGGTTCCGGGGCCACCCGAGGAGAACGCACCGCCGCGCTTGCCGCGGCAGGGATAGACGTCAACCCATCCCTTTTCGTTCAGACCCGCGCGCAGATTGGACGCGTATTCCTCACCGAACACCTCAACGGTTTTGAGGACCTCCTCAACCGCCTTTTCGTAGGGGTATTCCGACTCCACCTCACCGATCAAGGGTGCGTAGGTGTCGTACAGGTGCAAGCCCTGAAGCCCCAGCACCTCTTTTTTCAGACGATAGTAATCGTACAGTACGGGGAGTCCCTCGTGTACGGTGTCGATCAGATTGTTGTAGATCACGGGCGTGACCTCATCCAAAAAGGTGGAAGCCGTCAACGAATCCGCATAATTGCGCAATCTCGCATTGGTAACCGCCTCCTTTACGCGTCCCTCGTAAAGCGTTGCAAAGGTGTTGGCAAACTGCCCGTAGGTCTTGTAAAGGCAACGGAACGCCGCCTGACGGACGCGACGCTCGCCGCTCATCAAATGGGCAACGTAATTGGTGTCGGTAAGCTCCACGAGCTTGCCATCCTCGCCGCGGATCTTTCCAAAGCGCAGATCGGAATTGGCGAAAATGCCGCGGATCTGCGAGTGTGAGCCCATCGCGTTCTGCATTCCCGACATCAGGATCTCACACTCATCCGAAAGGGTGTGCTCCTTTTCGCGCAGGATCTTTTCAATTTTGCGGCGGAAACGCTCCAATTCGGGGCATTCCGCAAAATACGCATCTACTGTTTTGCGGTCAAGCTTGAGCAGGTACGGATTGACGAACCACGATGCCTCTCCCGCCTTGATTGCCAGATTGCGGATCTTGGTATTGAGTGCCTGTGCACCGTTATCCGACATATCCACCGCAAAGCTGAGCGAAGCATACTCCCAAAGACGCTCGATCACCGAATCGATCTTTACCGAATCCGAAAGCGTTTTGTAAAGCATTTCCGCGCTCGAGGTCATCGTTTTTTCATATTGCTTAAAGTCCTCCACCAAGCGTTCTGCCAGTGCGTAGTCGGCATCGTATGCCGCCTCGTTTTCATAGATCGCACGCAAGTCCCATTTATATTTGGGATCAATTTCTTTTCTTTCGTAAGTCATAATATTTCTCCATATTAAAATAATATCGTATCTATTATACCAATCCGCGCGCCAAATGTCAACTACCGATTCGTTTTTTTACCGTTCATTCACGACAAAAAGGAAGCGCGGTGCTTCCCTTGTGGGAAACGGTCGCGCTTCCTTCCGATTATTTCAGATCCTCGATCAGTGAGCGCACGTATGCGATATCGTTCTTTGCGAACTGATAACGGTCACCGGGGCGTGGTGCCTCGATACCGATCGGGCCCGCAAAGCCAACCTCCCGCAGCTTTTCAAAATACAGGCGGTGGTTGATCTCGCCCTCCGCCAAAGCCGTGGGAAGGCGCAAGCCGCTTCCGGGCGTTGCCACCGAATTTTTCATGTGCGTATAGAAGAGCTTATCGCCCAAAAGGTCGATCGACTCCTCAAGCGTGGGATGCACGGGGAAATAGACCGCGTTACCAAAGTCGAGATTGACCCCCATCATCGGACTGCCGATCGCGTCTGCCAGCTTCTTTGCGGGAGCGGGGAGATCGTGAATATATCCCATATGCGTCTCAAACGCAAAGCGCAGATCGATCTTTTCCAGCTCGCGGCAGATGCGTGCAAAGGCATCAACGGTCAAAGACCATTCCTCATCGGTTGCCGCCGCGCTTCCGTGAAACTCATAGCCGGGCTTGGGAGTGGTGGAAATGGGCGAGGAGATCCACGTTGCCATCGTATTGCAGACCTCGGATTCACACACCTCTCGCGCGATTTTTGCCTTTTCGATCGCTTCCGCAATGGATGCCTCACGCTCCTCCGCGTTCTTTGAGGACGCTTTCGCAACGGCAATGCCAAACAGAATCTCCTTCAAGCCGTATTTCTTCTTTGCCGCTCCGATCTGCTCGGCATATTCGCGGAAGGAAATCTCTCCAAGGCTCTTGGGAATCGCACCGCGAAATTCGATGCCGTCAAAACCACACTCCGACGCAAAGCGGCAGATATCCTCCACCGAGCGCTTTCCGAAATTGCCGCCTGCAATCTCACCGTAATTGATATGCATAATGATAGGGTTCTTCATCCTCAAATCCTCCGTTTCGATCCACAAAATTCTCCGTTGGACGGATACGGCTTCATTATAGCACACAACCGCACAAAAGAAAAGAGCATTTTTTACTTTTTCCTTTGCTTTTTTCACTTTTCAAAAAATGTAAAAAAACGAAAAATATTTTTCAAAAAGGTATTGACAAAGCAAAACAAATCTGTTATAATATACGAGTCGCAAGACATGCTGGTATGGCTCAGTCGGTAGAGCACGTCATTGGTAATGACGAGGTCATCAGTTCGATTCTGATTACCAGCTCCAGAAGGACCACTGCAATCGCAGTGGTCTTTCTTTTTTGCCGCTTTTCAGGGCGGCTTTTTTGTTTTTGGCTTGCAAATCCCCCTCGCATATGCTATAATAGCATCACAGTTCAATCTGCGAGGTATATGATGGATCATCAAATTTTGTTCGAAGAGATCGACCGCCTCTCCCCCGCCTATCTTCGGGTTTGGGAAGACGTGTGCAATATCGAATCCCCCACCGACTACAAGGTCGGTGTCGATGCCGTGGGCAGCTATCTCATCGCACATGCCAAAACGCTTGGCTGGGACGTGGACGTATTTGAGCACCACGCCTCCGGAAATTGCATCACGATTACGATGAATCCGGATGCCACTCTCCCTCCCATCGCGCTTTCGGGGCACATGGATACCGTGCATCCCCTCGGTCTGTTCGGCACTCCGCCCGTGCGCATCGAGGGGGACAAGATCTACGGCCCCGGCGTAACGGATTGCAAAGGCGGTGTGGTGGCTTCCCTTCTTTGCATGGAAGCCCTCCAAAACTGCGGATATACCGGTCGCCCCGTCCGCCTGATTTTGCAGAGTGACGAAGAGGGCGGAAGCCGCATGAGCAACAAGGAGACCGTGGAATACATGGCAAGATCCGCCCGAGATTGCGTAGCGTTTTTGAACACCGAAGGCGGAGCAAAAGGATTTTTAACGGTCGCGCGCAAGGGGATCGCACGCTATCGCTTTGAGATCCGCGGCATTGCGGCACACTCCTCGCTTTGCCCCACGGGTGCCAGCGCGGTTGCGGAGGCGGCGCACAAGATCGTCGAATTGGAAAAATGGAAGGATCTTGACGGAATCACCTGCAATTGCGGCTTGATCAATGGTGGAACGACCTCAAACACCGTTCCGGCCGAGTGCTGCTTTGTCGCGGATATCCGTTACAAAACCGCCGATGAGCGAGAAGAGGTCGATCGTCGCGTCAAGGAAATTGCCGAAACGTCTTACGTTGCGGGCACCTCCTGCAAAATCTCCCCGTTCAGCCACCGCGTCTCGATGGAGCTCAACGAGCGCAATTTGGATCTGTTCCGCCGCATTTCCGACATTTACGATCAGGTAGGTCTCCCACACGTCGAGCCCCGACTTTCGATGGGCGGATCGGATGCCGCGGATATGACCGCACACGGCATTCCGGCTCTGGATTGCTTTGGCGTGCGCGGGGATTTGATCCACTCCAAGGACGAATTCGCCTATATCGACTCCTTGGCTGAATCCGCAAAGCTGCAGGGTGCCGTTGTTTTGTATCTGTAACGGCAGTTCCTATTTTGGAAACGAGGTATTGAATATGAAGAAACGTCAAAGCGGAATCTTGATGCACGTCTCCTCTCTTTGGGGCGAATACTCCGAGGGCTCTTTTGGCAAGGAAGCCCTCGAATGGATCGATTTTCTTGCCGCATCCGGTTTTTTCGGTGTGGCAAGTACTTCCCTTTTGCCTACCCGACGAGCACAATTCCCCCTACAAATCCTTCGGTGCGTTCAGCATCAACCCCAACTTTATCGACCTTTCGGTATTGGAATCCGAAGGACTTCTCTCCCATGACGAACTGATCCGCGCGCGTCAAAAAACGCCTTTTGCCTGCGAGTTTGACCGCTTGCAAGCGGAACGCTTCGCGCTTCTCTCGCTTGCCGCTTCTCGCGTAAAGGATCGCGCTCCCATCGAAGCGTTTTTGGCTTCGCATCCCCAAACCGCGGAATTCTGCCGCTATATGGCGATCCGCGAAAGCAACCACGGACTTCCATGGCAGGAATGGACAAACGAGAATGCCGATCCCTCCTCTCTGTTTACTTGGCAATTTACGCAATATGAAGCAACAAGGCAATGGAAGGCGATCAAAGCCTACGCCAATGCCAAGGGGATCTCGGTTGTGGGAGACGTTCCCATCTACGTTGCCGCCGACAGTGCCGACGTATGGGCAAACCGCGCACTGTTTCAGTTGGATGACAAGGGGAACCCCAAACGCGTTGCGGGGGTTCCGCCCGATTACTTCTGCGAGGACGGTCAGCTCTGGGGCAATCCCCTTTACGATTGGAAGCGCATGAAGAAAGACAACTACGCTTGGTGACGTGCCCGAATCTCCTTTATGATGGAGCTATTCGACGGTGTTCGCATCGACCACTTCCGCGGCTTTGAAAGCTACTACAGCATCCCCGCCACCGACAAAAACGCAAAAAACGGAATTTGGGTAAAGGGGCCCGGAATGTCACTCATCCGCGCCATCGCCCCCATCTGCGAGAAAAAGCTGATGATCGCGGAGGATCTCGGTGACGTCACGCCCGCCGTTGCGGAACTGGTGCAAAAAAGCGGATATCCCGGTATGCGCGTTTTGCAGTTCGCGTTTTTGGGAGAAGAAAACTCCCCGCATCTGCCCCACAACTACGACTTCAACAGCGTTGCCTACACGGGCACGCACGACAACAACACGCTCCTTGGGTACGTTTGGGATCAGGACGACAACACCAAACGCCACCTGATGGAGTATTGCGGATTTGAGGGGGATTGGAACGCCTGCTACAATGCCGTTCTGCGAACGATGTTCGCAAGCCACGCAGGGCTTTTGATCCTTCCCGTTCAGGATCTGCTGCTCTTTGGCCGCGATACCCGCCTCAACACTCCCGGCTCTGCAGACGGAAACTGGGCGTACCGCGTCACCCGTGAGCAATTCGCCTCCCTCTCCCCCGACAAGTTCCTCACATGGAATCGCCTTTACGGGAGAGTTTGACGTAAGATCACCGGCAGGATCCGTTACAAAAAGACCGTTCCTAAAAAAGCAAAGCCTGTCAGCCGCTTTTCTCTTGGCGGTGTAGGCGCAAGAGAAAAGCTCACAAAAGAGAAGCGCCGAGGTTATTTTCGCCGTCTGCAGGACAAAGAATTCGCAAGCGAATTCAGGAGCACTCCGTGCTCCGCAACCAAGGCTCCGCCTTTGGAAACCGCGAGCTTTTAAAAAAGCTCGACCAAAACTTTTGCCTGACTGACGAATCTGATTCGTTTTGTTTACAGTCTGAAGTGGGGGG
>JBGVEW010000076.1:0-1723 GCA_045120465.1 Eubacteriales bacterium | reverse complement strand
AACTTTTTTGTCAAAAAACGGCGGCAGCTCTTTGTAATATTGGATCCATGCTTTCTTAAAGGTTCCGCCGCCCTCCGGTACCGGGTGCTGCTGATACATCGCCGCCCATAATTCAGATCCGATTTGTGCTTTAATCGCCGTTAGTGCTAAAAGATTATAGCGTTCGGGGTGCAGGGCCTCGCCCTCTTTGCGGTATTTCTCATCATGCTCAGCTATTGCCGGATAATTGATAACGCGATATTGATCGCCGCCGTGTGCCGCTTTCTCCAGAAGATGGCCCACTAGATCGTCAGTATGCCAACGTGTGCACATAACGATCACGCCGCCGCCTGGTGCCAGTCGCGTGTATGCGGTGGAGGCGTACCAGTCATGCACGCGGCTGCGCATAGTGGCGCTGTAGGCCTCTGCTTTGTCTTTGTGGGGGTCGTCGATAATCAGGATATCGGCGCCCATACCTGTGATACCGCCGCCCACGCCCGCGCTGCGGTATGACCCGCGATAATGCACGATCTCGAACTTATCTGTAGTTTTCTTGTAGGCGCCCGTGTCTCCAGTCTTTGCCGCGGCCTCTTTGCTCGCAAGGAAAACAAAGGGGAACAGTTCACGGAACCGCGGACCGTCGATAATCCTTTGTACGTCCGTGTTCATGGCTCCGGCTAAATCGCTAGAGTATGAGCTTGCGATTATATGGCACTCCGGCCAATTACCCAGGAACCACGCGGGAAAATCACGGCTCACCAGCTGGCTTTTACCGGACCGCGGCGGCGCGGTTATGATCAGCCGCGGTGACTTTTTAGCAATTACATCTAAAGCGAATTGTTTTAAGGCTCTGCAGATCTCACGGTGAAACCATCCCATAAGATAATCATCATGGTTATACAGCACAAAACTGCTCAGGTTTTCCCGCGCTCTGCGCTTTGCCAGTTCCTCCAGGGCCTCGCGCCGTGTGACTTCACTCATCATCCGCTCCGATGTTTATCACGTCAATGAGTTTGTTATCTTCCATTGACTCGACAGGGCGCTCAACTTTTGCCGTGAGAGCAATGTTTTGAGTTTTCTGCCAGCCGTAAACAACCTCAACCAGCAACTCAATCAGGCGATTTGATCTTCCGGTCTGTATACTTGTATCCAGCATCTTATCCAGCAGCTGGACCATGCGCGATGCATACCTGTTCATCAACTTGGCATTAGGCATACCCGGAGTAATAAACAGCAACTTGGCATCCTCGGTCAACTCTTCCGGTTTTTCATTCTTTGCCGGAGGGGGAGTAGTGTTTGCGGGTGGCATAGCGGCGGCCGCCTGGATTTTTGCTTTTCTGATCGCCGCGGCGTTTTCTGCGGTGGCGGCTTTTCTCTCCTCCGCGCTTTTGGCAGTCGCTTTCTTTGCGGCTGCGGTCTTTTCTTTTCGCGTCTTTTTCTCAGCCTTAAAAGCCTTTTTGCCCTCGGCTATGGCACGGGCAAACTCAATATTGCGTTTGATGTATGTGTAGACTGCAGTCTCACTTATGCCCAGGTGCGGAGCGATCTCCCTCGCCTTAAAACCCTCAGCTGATAAATTGCGGACCGTATCGAGCACGGCGGCGGTAATCTGAAATGGTTGATCTGCCATATGGCCCTCCGTGTTTGAATTGTCTAATTTTTTATACCTAATTGCCTAATTTTTTCTCGTTGCCTAATTTTTTCATGCCGTCCATGACAATTTCACCGATAAAAATTAGGCAAT
>JBGVEW010000075.1:0-21943 GCA_045120465.1 Eubacteriales bacterium | reverse complement strand
TAACATTTACATATGGAAAGCTATTAAGACCCCAAACGAGATCCCATCGTCGCTCCGCTCCTCGGTTTTGCTCCATTTCGCGAAGCTTCATTTCGCAAAACTTCGACCGGCGAGTTTACGAGCCTTCTCAGTGATGACACGGTGGTCGTTCGTAGATCCCGTATTGCTACGCGATGCCGCCCTCCCTTGGGTCGGGTTCGACCGGCGAGTTTACGAGCCTGCTCAGTGATGACACAGTGCTTCTTTGCTTTATGTGCTTATCTTTTGATTGTGCTACCCGCTCGTTCCAATTTTCACCGCAAAAAGCAACGCTTTTTGAAAGGCTTCCCCTTGAGGGGAAGCTCCCGACGGAGTCGGGTGATGAGGTGTTTTTCATTTTGCACTTTGCATTGCTGCGGTGGATGAGTAGTAACGTAAGCTTAGCACTCGTTCAGGTCTTTACTGCAAAAAGCTCGGCATCCGTTTGCCCCCAAAAGGGGAAGCCCAGATTACTGACAAAGTTTGCCTTTCAAATGACTGTTAGCAAAACGGACAAAACAGATCAATCCAAAGCCTCCTTCCGGGAGGAAAACGAACAGTTCTCTGCGATTTTGCGCGTTTTATTTTGAAATGCGAAACGACTCTCCGCCCTTTGGTGAGAAATCCGCAAACGGTTATTTTGCGTTTTTATTTTCATTTTTGCCGCAATCTTTCTTTTTTCTTGTCTTTCTTATACATTTGAGGATCACGGCACCGGATGCGGGGACGGTAATTTCCACCGCCTGTCCGTATCCGCTGAGAAGTGCGGGCTGCGTTTTGCGTTTACCGGGGTTGGTGCGTCCCGCTCCTCCGTAACGCTCGTCGTCGGTGTTAAAGATCTCCTCGTAAGTGCCCTCGTTGGGAACCGCCAACAGGAAGTGCTCCCGTTCGACGGGCAGGAAATTGAGAAGAACGATCAGCTCTTTTCCGTTTTTAGCGATACGGCGGTAGGACAGAATGCTTTGGTCGGCGTTATCCGCATCGATCCAACGAAAACAGTCCCAGTTATCATCCCGCTCCCAAAGAGCCTCGTTTGAAAGATAAAAATGATTCAATTCCGCCACAAACAATTGATGCTTGCGGTGCATTTCGTAGTCCAAAAGGAACCATTCCAGTTCCTCCTCATACGCCCACTCGCGGAACATTCCGAGCTCGCACCCCATAAAGGTCAGCTTTTTGCCCGGATGCGTCATCATATACGTCAGATACGTGCGCGTTCCCGCAAACTTTTGCTCATACTCCCCGGGGGCGCGGTCAAGCAGAGATTTTTTGCCGTGTACCACCTCGTCGTGCGAGATGGGCAGAATGAATTTTTCGCTGAAAGAATAGGTCAAGGAAAAATTCATGCGATTGTGATGGTAGCGGCGGTAGAGAGGATCCTCCTCCAAATAGGAAAGCGAATCGTTCATCCACCCCATATTCCACTTGAGAGAAAAGCCCAAGCCGCCGTTTTCAAAGCCCGTGATATGCGCCCACGCGGTGGATTCCTCCGCAATCGTCATCACGTCGGGATAGTTCCCTGCGAGATAAGAATTGAATTTTTGAAAAAATGCGATCGCCTCGAGGCATTCGCGTCCTCCTTGGGCGTTTGGGACCCATTCCCCGGGGCGTTTATCATAATCGAGATAGAGCATAGACGCAACGGCATCCACGCGCAAGCCGTCAACGTGATATTTTTCAAGCCAATAGACCGCGTTGGAAATGAGGAAGCTTTGCACCTCTTCCCGTCCAACGTCAAAGCGGCGCGTGCCCCAGCCCTCGTGCTCGATGCGGTCCCAGCCCTGATATTCGTAAAGAGGCTGTCCGTCAAATTCATAAAGTCCGTGTGCATCCTTGGGGAAATGTGCGGGAACCCAATCCAAAATGACACCGATCCCCGCCTCGTGCATCCGATCGACGAACGCCATAAACTCTGCGGGGCTTCCGTATCGGGAGGTGGGCGCAAAATATCCGCACACCTGATATCCCCAAGATCCGTCAAACGGATGCTCGCTGACGGGCATCAGCTCGATATGCGTATATCCCATTTGCTTGACGTAAACCGAAAGCTCGTCTGCCAATTCGCGGTAGGTGTAATAGCTCCCATCCTCGTGACGCTTCCACGAGCCCATGTGCACCTCGTAAATATTGAGCGGCTGATCGCAAACGTGCGCGCGGTCAAATCGTTCCTTGCGGTACTTCATCCAGCCCGCGTCCTGCCACTCAAACGCCTCACTCAAGCAGATCACCGATGCCGTTTCGGGAGGGGTCTGCATTCTTGTTCCGTAAGGATCGGCTTTGAGAACCGTTTTGCATCCGTTCCGTATCCGATATTTGTAGTTTTGTCCGTCACATACTTGCTCGCGCGGCAGAGAGGTCTCCCAAATTCCGCGCTCGGTGATGCGGTTCATGGGGATCGAATCGGGATTCCAACCGTTAAAATCACCGCACACCCACACCGCGTCGGCATTGGGTGCCCAAACACGGAAAAAGACCTCGTTGCCGCAAGCGTGCACACCGAGATAGTCATCCGCGTGATAATTGGTGCCTTGATGAAAGAGATACGCTGCCAAATGATTGGATTCCGCCCTCTGCGAATCGGTACTTGGCGTTTGCATTGGATCCTGCTTCATATTCCCCTCCCCTTTCCGCCGTGGGGCATCGCTCCGCGGCAGCTCTCTTTAGTATGGAACGTTTGCCGTTTTTTATGTTTTTTCGGCACATTCTACTTTTATTATAACATATATTATAAAGAATTCAATACGAAACGCCTGAATTTCGGCGTTTTTAACAAATTTTAGGCATTTCGCACAGTTTTGGTGACACCGATCGACAATTTTACGGTTTTGGAAACCAAAATCCCCGATTTTTGCACCTTCCGTCTCTTTTTTGGAATCTCTAACCGCAATGTCGATTTGAACAAATATACTTGTATTTTTTGTTAATATGATCTAAAAATGCAAAATTCTATTATAATTTTATCACAAAAATAAACCTCTGTCAATGTGCACATTTCATAAACATACAACCATTTTGACACGAACTTCGCAACCCTTACAATTTTTTGCGCGTTTTTTCGGCAAATTGCGTGGCGGATCGCCATCGGGGCGGCTTTTGGATCGCCTCCGTTTCCGTTTCTTCTATCAACGTCCACGAAAGAACCGCAAAGGAGATCCTTTCCCCTTTGACCGACATGGGAATACCGTCCTTCCCCAAAACCAGCTCGCATCCCTCGCGCGTTTTCAGAATCGTATTTTCTTGTTCCTTTCGCACCGATTCTACGCTGCTTTCATACGCTGTTAAAAGAAGGATCGGTTGCAAAAGCCCCTCTGCCGCCTCGCGTTCCATCACCGCCTCGATCTCTCCCATCCACACGCTAACCTCCCCCTCGTTGTCGATCGTTACCGTCAGCCCCTCCAACGCATCCCCGCCTCGGTAGCAAACCGTTCGCCCCTCTCCGTCCGCTCTCACCTCCGCCTCAAACTTCACTCCGTTGATACTTCCTCCGATCCTCGCGCAAAACGCCTGCTCGCAAAACGAAAAATAAGACCTCTCCCCTGCACACGACGTGACACCTACTGCGACACACAGGATCGCACACAGCAAAATTTGTCGAATCATTCCATTCTCCTCTCGTTGAAAGATTTTTTGTGTTTTTTTGTGGGTTTTTATGGGGAAACTTTCGAGAAAGTTTCCCCACACCCCTTCAAAGCTTTTACCGCATTTTTGTTAACGTACCCTCTACGTGAATCGCTCTCAAAGTGCTCCTTCTGTTTCTGCTCTGCGCTTGGCGTAAGCCATTGTGCAGAGCAGACTCTGCTTGATTTCTCACTTTTGTACGCTGACGGAAGAATTGCTCCCGCAAGCGCGTGGGTCCCACCACCGCCACGCGCTCACGTAAGTTAGTTACGCGTGTTTTTTCGGGGAAACTTTCGAGAAAGTTTCCCCGTACCCCTTCAAAGCTTTTACCGCATTTTTATTGGCGTACCCTCTACGGGAATCGCTCTCAAAGTGCCCCCTCTGTTTCTGCTCTGCGCTTGGCGTTAGCCTTCGTGCAGAGCAGACTCTACTTACTTTCTTTCTCTCGCACGCTGACGGAAGAATTGCTCCCGCAAGCGTTTTGGGACCCACGACCACAAAACGCTCCACAAAGTTAGTTTTGCGTGGGTTATTGATTGAAAGGCTTCCCCTTGAGGGGAAGCTCCCGACGGAGTCGGGTGATGAGGTGTTTTTCATTTTTTCATTTTTCATTTTTCATTCCCGCTCCCCAAATTTTGTCTTTCCTTTTTCAGTTTATGAAGATTTTTTGCGTTTCATGTGAAAAAGGGATTGCAATATTTGTCTGATTATGGTATAATAAAATGAATCAAAACAAGAACGATTGGGAAAGGAGGCGACACACCGTCAAAGCGTCGGATTACCGTTTATATTCTTCTCTCGAGAGATTTTCCTGCTCTCCAAAGCGTGCATGGATCGATCTTTCCGCGCTCCGCCGCAACTGGCGCGTTTTATGCCGCCTGCTGAATCAAACTCCATCCCCCGCACGTCCCATTGCCGTAGTCAAGGCAGACGCCTACGGACACGGTGCTCCGCAATGCGTCCGCGCCCTTTTGGAAGAGGGATGTGACTTTTTTGCGGTCTCCTGCATTGAGGAAGCACTCGTTGTCAGAGAGGTCACCAAAACAGTCGGAGCAGATGCCGAAATTTTGATCTTGGGCTACACCCCGCTCTCGCAGGCATCGATCTTGGCAGAGGAAGATCTCATTCAAACGCTTTCTTCTCCCGCCTACGCGCAGGCTCTTTTGGAGGAAGCCGAACGCCTCGGCTTGCAGCTCCGCGTGCACGTTGCCCTGAACACGGGAATGAACCGCATCGGCTTTGAGGCGACCGACGAAAAGGAGATTTTGGCAAGCGTTTTGTCACTCGAATTGCTTTACAAGCGTTCCGCCCTGAAAATTGAGGGGCTTTTTACGCATTTTGCAACGGCGGACGGAAACAGCGACACGGATCACGTGTTTTTGAAGCGTCAGGTTGCCTGCTACAGGGCGTTTTGTGATGCGCTCGGTGCGCGCGGCATCCAAATTCCCTTTCACCACGTTTGCAACAGCTCCGCAACGCTCTCGCATCCCGAGCTTCACTTTGACGGGGTACGAACGGGAATTCTGCTCTTTGGCGGAATCGCGCATCCCGCCGCTCCCGACCTATCCCCCGTCATGCATCTGTGTGCCGACATCGTTCATATCCACCGTTTGCGCGCAGGCGAGAGTGTTGGCTACGGAGCCACCTATACCGCAGAAAAGGAGGGCACCGTTGCCGTTCTTCCCATCGGATACGCCGACGGATGGATGCGTGCAATGAGCGGAGCAACCGTGACCTTAACCACCAAAAGCGGCACGTACCGCGTTCCGATCATCGGGCGCGTTTGCATGGATCAATGTATGATCGACGTGACGGGCACCGACGCCGCAGTTGGGGATACCGCCCTCTTGTTTGGAAGCGAGGTTGGGGATTTGACGCGACTCTCCGATCATGCAAAAACGATCCCCTACGAATTGCTCTGTCTGCTCTCCTCTCGCGTAACGCGAAGCTACGAGAGCGAAAATAATACCGAAAAATAAGGATATACTATGAAAAAAGGATTCTTTTTACGCCTTACGGCACTCCTTGCCACCGCACTCCTTCTGCTTCCCATGCTGTTTGCGTGTGCGCCCGAGAGCGACCCATTGGCGGTTACGAGCTTTCAAAAATTAGAAATTACCGAAAACGGAAAGATCCGCGCGGAGGTAACGCTGAGCCTTGCTGACGTGGAAGCACACAAGGGAGAAACGGCTTACCTTTACGAGCTTCTCCCCGGCGAGGGGGTTGGTGATCTCGCAAAAAAAGATCCCGTCGCCACCGCTCCGATCTCCTCCTTTATGAGCTTTGAGATCGATCTGAAAAGCGAGGATCACTCCCGTTTGTATTCCTCGTTTTCTATCTATTATCAAAACGGCACTCCCATGTTTTCCTCCCCCCGTATGCTGGATATCCATTCGGCAACAGCCCCCCTCTCCCCGTCGTATCTTTGGAAGGAGAACCCCAAGGGGCTCGTCCTCTCGGATGCGGCAAGTGCCGCCGCCTTGGGATGCCCGCACGCAATGGTGGAAATTCGATTGTCCGCTCTCCTTACCGAAGGAGATCTCTCCCTCACCTTTGGAGGTAAGCAATTTACCGTTTCGACGGCAACGCTCACAGAAGCAGACGAGCAGATCCGCGAGGCGTATCGGGCAGGAATGCAGGTATCCTTGCGCGTGATCGCGGACGGAATAACGACCGACGCGCTTTCCCGCACGGCACTCCTCGATTTTTTGGCGGATCGTTACACCAAGGAAGAAAACGGCATGATCACCGCGATCTACGTAGATGCGTCCGCGCTTTCGGTAGAGGAGATCGCCTCCTTTGCTTCAACGGCGCACAAGGCACTCTTTTCCCGCATTTCCACGGGAAGGATCTATATTCTCTCGCCCGAGAGTACGGTGCTTGGAGCAAAGGCGTTTTTTGCGGAGCTTGGCGAACAGCTTTCCAAGGCGTCTCCCTTCTCTTGGGGAGCCGCACTCTCACTGCCCGCGATCAACGGTTTTTCGGCAGACGAACAGGATTCCCTCGTCATCACCCCCACCTCCCTTTCCCAAATCACCACCGCACTCAAAAAGCAGACCGCCGCGCCCTCCTATTTTGCGCTCTGTGACGTAGCAATCACCAAGGTTGACCCGACGCTCCAAGCGGTGCATTACGCATACGTGTACGCAAACGCACAGAAGGCGGATATGGACGCGATCTTTTACGCCTCCCAATCGTCAGACGCATACGGGCTCTATGCCCCCGACGGAAGCAAGCGCGAAATCGCGGAAGCCTTTCGCACGATCGACGCCTCCCTCTCCCCCGATCTGCTCCACCTTTGCCGCACGGTCTCCGAGGAGATCTACACCGCCGTCAAGGAACTGGAATCCTCTCGCCGCGTATTGGCGGGAAGTGCTAACACGGGTGCGGGAAGCGGAAAGAGCGACTACCTCTTTGATTTTACCACGGGCGATTGCTACGGCTTTTTCCCCGTTGGTTCACAACCCCTGCCTAAAGGACAAGCCAACCCCATCAGCCACCAATCGGGGGCTCATAACGAATCGGTCCTCTTTGCGTTTTTGAGAGACGGTGCTCCGCAAAACGGCATCCGTAAGCTGCTTTCCAACGGGGATGCTCTGCGTGAAGCTACGTCGATCTCTCTCCACGCCCTTTGCAACTACACCGACGAAGCGGCAACCAAATGTACCGTGACCCTACAGCTCGTCGGCTACGACCGCGACGGTGAGGTCTTACAATACACCGCCTCGACAACCGCCTCGACACGCTCCTGGCAAAACTTTAATTTTAACGTTTCTTCCTTTGCCGCCGCCGCAGATCTTTCCGCTCCCGTTCTTCTCACGGTTCTCACCGACACCGATGTCGAAAGCACCGAACAAACGCGGGATTTTGGACTTTGGGTCAAATGTCTGCGCGTGCACCGTCCGCAAAGTGACAACTCTTACGTTTTTATTATCATCGCCGCCTTTGCGGGGCTTGCGATCGGATTTTTACTGATCCTCTTTTTCTACCGCAAAAGCCGCAAAAAGCCCACACGACGTCGTCGCCCCCAAAAACGGGAAGATTTTTTTGAACTGAACGGAGGTGAATCCTGATATGTCTCTCAATCTTCGATATGAACAAAAAACGCAGGACATCTCCTTTTTGGGGCGCGGCAATATTCAATGTATGCCGCATCTTCACCGCGAGCTGGAAATGATCTGTATGCTATCGGGCGAGGTCATCGCCTACGCCGATTCGGTGCGTTGCCACCTGGAAGAAGGAGATATCTTTCTCACCTTTCCCAATCAGATCCACTCCTACGAGCCGCTCTCGCGCGAAACGCACGTCGGTTTTATCTTTAAGCCCGACCTGCTCCCCGAAATGATGGAGACCTTTACCATGGGAATCCCCCACTCTCCCGTCATCAAGGGAGCGGCAAAAGAGCCCCATATCCGCGCTTTGATCGACTCCTTGGCGGGCACGCGGACACGCGAGGGATTTTCGCACGTTTCCGAATTACGCCGCGGATATCTTTTGGCACTCTGTGCCGAGCTGCTCCCCCGTATGACCATCAACCGCCTTTCGGTAGGAGACTCCGAAACGCTCCGCACCATCGTTTCCTTTTGTATGCGCAACTACGGTGAAAATCTTTCGCTCTCCCTCTTGGAGGAAAAGCTTCACCTGAACAAATTTTATATTTCTCACCTCTTTAGCGGAAAGCTGGGATTGCGCTTTAACGATTACATCAACTCCCTGCGCATCTCCGAAGCCTGCCGCTATCTGCTCAATTCCAAATACAGCATCACGGAGATCGGCTCGATCGTTGGCTTTAACACTCCCCGCACCTTTAACCGCGCCTTTATTCGCCAGATCGGCATCTCGCCCAGCGAATACCGCAAACAAAGGCAAGAGGAATTGAACAACCACCTGCGCAACATTGCAGATAAACCGACCGACGTCCCTCACGAAGAGCCTAACACCCAAAGCGCGAATCCTTTCGATTATCAAGCACCGGGCGTTGATACGTCCGATACGTATTGTTCGGATCAGTATTGCTCGGATCAGTATTGCTCGGACGAATATGCCGTAACAGGCTCCGAGGACAGCACGCACGACCCCTACCTCGACGGAGACGAGAAATATTGGTAACTGAAAAGTACAAAAAAACACCTCATCACCCGACTCCGTCGGGAGCTTCCCCTCGAGGGGAAGCCTTTCAATCAATAACCCACGCAAAACTAACTTTCGTGAGCGGATGGGGTGGTGGGACCCAGCCGCTTGCGGGAGCTAATGCTCCGTCAGCGTGCGAGAGCAACAAGTCAAGTAGAGTCTGTACTGCATCGACGCTTTTACCGAGAGCAGAGCAGAAAAAGAGGGAGCACTATGAAGGCGATCCCTCTTGAGGGTAAGCTATCAAAAAAGGCGGTAAAAGTTTTGAAAGGGTTTGGGAAAACTTTTTCAAAAGTTTTCCCAAGAAAAAACACCCAAAAAAACACCCAAAAAAACACCCCAAAAACACCAAACTTGACAATTTCGAATACGTGTGATACAATAAATCGAAGAATCAACGAGACGGGAGAGAAACATGAGCGGATTGATCAAAACGGCGTGGCATCGCACCACGGCAAAAAAATTGCCGATTTTAGAGGAGATCGAAAGCTTTGGCAGCGAGGGAGAGGAAACGGTGTACCGTACCCTTTGCGAGGCGTTTGATTGCGTGATCCGAAACGCGGTCGTGCCGCATAAGGAGCTTTATCTCGAAAAGGATTTTTTGGTTATCCATAAGGGAGACGCGTTTGTCATCGAGGTCAAAAACTGGAAGGGTGAGATTGGCGCAGAGGGGGATCATTTCTATCAGAATAAGGATAACGGCACACGTAAGACCCTCAAGAGCCCCGTAGGAACCACACGCCAGTTTATCGAGCGGATGCGCGCGTTTTACGGCATCGAACGAGAGGTACACGGCATGGTCGTGTTTTGCGAACCCAATTGCCAACTCAACCTCCCCCAACAAATGGACGGAATTGCCCTTTTGCAAGCGCAAAATATGGTCTCGTACATTAAAAAGACCGCAAAGGTGGAAAAAACGCTCCATCCGATCGATCCCGCACGTATTTTACGCTGCACGCGCTTTTACAGCAAGGAGAGCGAGTTTTGTAAGGGGATCCTGGCAGATTGCTTTTTCGATTGCGAAAACGCCGCAGGAGACATCCTGCGCGTCGATACGACCTGCTTGCGGTATCTCAGCGTTGAACCGCAACCGCTTTTGATGCGGGATAAGCTGATGGTAACTTATACCAACGGCGCGTCTGATATTTTTTATAACCGTGACACCGTGTTCACCGTTGCATGCCTTGACGGAAGCTACCGAAAAATTTCACTCAACCGTATCCGGCATATCGTTTTTTAATGCGCTGCTGCGTTGTGGCTTTGTTAAAAAAGCGATTCACTAAGAGAAAGAATATCTTTGAATATCGTTTTTTTCACGATGAATCGAAGGGAAAATGTTTGCGCACTATCACGATTGCGGACGTGAAACGTCAATTCAAAAATTGATTACCGTCACTTTTTTGCGAAGATTCGTTTTGTCAAATTCTTCACGTCGGAAATTTGAAAGAATGAGAAGAGACTACTGCTTTTTCAGATAAAAAACTCCTATGCCCTTCTTTTTTTCGCAGAACGGGAGCACTCCCATGCACGCTTAAATCAGTTTGTAAATGCGCTGTAAAAGTCCTTAATTTGCACTACGTGACGCAATAAAGACAGTTTTGGATGAATCAAAGGGGGAAATTTTCCCCTGCCCTGCGCAGATTTTTTTGCATATCTTACGTGGATTGCGATGCGAAATATCAAACCCAAAAACCGTTTTTATAAGAGTGTCGATTTTCTCAAGTATGCCCGATCAAAAAGCGGTTCCCTGTCATCCTGTTCTTCAATGCGGAAAACTTTTCTTTACCGATCCATTTGATTTTGTCTCCGACCGCAAAAAAAACGGTTGCTTTTAATCACTTTCAATATCGATAAATGTCGGAAAAGTACAAATTTTAAAATCGGTGAAAACTCTGTCTTTTATCAATCGTTTTCAAAACGTTCATATTATTTCCGCAAAATTTGTGCGGTTATAGCAAACCAAAAAATAAAAAAAGAACCGCAAACGCGTCGCGTTTGCGGTTCTTTTTGAGCAATCAGGGTGCCATCATTCCAATAATGTTGTCCATCAATTGCAGAATATCCGGTAAGAATTTGCAAATCAGAGAAGCGAAAATGATCGTTCCGATCGAGGTTAAGATCGCAAACAGCCATCCCGAACCCTTCTTTTCAAATCTCGTGTCGGCACGGTATTTGAATTCTTCCGGAATGTAGAAGCGATCGGTTGTAAAATCTACCCTGCTTTCTTCGGAATTCTTTCCAAAAAATGAGAGGAAAGGATTCTCTTTTACGTCAATAGTGGACTTTTCGCTCACATTGGTTTCCTCTTTTTGAGAAACACGTTGAACGAATTTTCGCAAGGTCACCCCACGAGATAACTCCCTGCGAACTGCTGCGTTTCGAAATTCCCCTAACTCAAAAAGCGTTTTTGCGCTTTCTTCCGAGAGACATTCCTCACGCAAAAGCTTACGTACAAAGCCGCCGAGCCTGGTTCTGGTATAGGCGATCATCAAGGAAGCGATCATCAGCCCCAAGGCAATTCCCAAAATCATCATTTGCGCGGTCTTTCCCGCATCGGGAGAGAGGTTGATGTGCTCGTAAGCGTGAAAATCAATGCGAAAATAACGTTCCTCAAAGTACGCCAACAGCTCGTAGAGCGTAGATTGATAGTACCAGCTTAAAAATTGCTCCCAAAAGGATATTTGATTCCCCGAAAGCAGAGCTGTTTGATGATACAGCATGATTTTTTTCCTCTTAAGACGCGGGGAGATTACTTTTTGATCACGTCAAGACCGATATACTTGCGCAAAACCTCGGGAACGGTTACACTACCGTCCGCATTTTGATTCTGTTCCACCAAAGCGGGGAAAATACGGCTGGTAGCAAGTCCCGATCCGTTCAGAGTGTGTAAAAATTCGGTCTTACCGTTCTCACGGCGGACACGCATCATGCCGCGACGTGCCTGATAGTCGCGCGCGTTGGATACCGAAGAGACTTCCTTGTATCCGTTCATGGAAGGAATGTTGATTTCAATGTCGTAGGTGCGAGCCATCGAAGCGGAGCAATCCTCTGCCGCCAGTTTTACGGTGCGGAAGTGGAAGCCAAGACCTTTGACAAGGTTTTCCGCGTTGGAAACCAACTCCTCAAAGGCTTCATCACTCTTTTCGGGCAGCGTGTACTGAACCATTTCAACCTTGTTGAATTGGTGTCCGCGTACCATTCCGCGCTCGTCTGCGCGGTAAGAGCCTGCTTCACGGCGGAAGCAAGGCGTGTAGCTGATATATTTCTTGGGGAGATCTGCTTCGGTGAGGATCTCGTCGCGGTGGAGCGAAACAAGAGCCGTTTCCGCGGTGGGAAGCATAAAGCGGCGACGCTCGTCCTCTGCGGTCTCCATCCAATATACGTCATCCTGGAATTTCGGGAACTGACCTGCCGTCAAACCGCACTCGTAGCCCAGCATATGGGGAACGAGCATGAGCTGATAGTTGTTTCCGAGATGGAAATCGATAAAATAGTTGAGCAATGCCCATTCCAGGCGTGCGCCAAGACCGGAATAGATCCAAAAACCGTTGCCGGAAAGCTTGGTACCTCTCTTATAGTCGATCAAACCGAGATCGGTGCAAAGATCAACGTGATTTTTAGGCTCAAAATCGAACTTTCTGGGCTCTCCGTAGTAGCGAAGAGGCTCATTGTTCTCTTTTCCGCCGGGTTTAAGGTCAAAATCGGGAAGATTGGGCAGTCCGAGCATCAGAGAAGTCAACTGCGTTTCCACTTCTCTCAGCTTTTCATCGTCAGCTTTTGCCTTGGCACCCAGCTCCTTCATCTGTGCAAAGATTGCCGCGGTGTCTTTTCCTTCCTTTTTATATTGAGGAATGAGCTTATTCGTCTTGTTCTGTTCTGCCTTGATCGCTTCGACCTCGGCAATCAGCGCACGACGTTCTCCGTCCAGCTTTAAAATCAGCTCAATTTCTTCCTTTGCGTCCTTTCCTTTTTTTTGAAGTCTGTCAATGACCTCATCGGGCGATTCTTTAATATATTTGATATCTAACATGATTTTCTCCTGCTATTTTGCTGTTTTTTGTGTTTTTTGATGCTATTTTTGACGGCTTTAACAGATTTTAATCGTTATCACCAAAGAAATTGTTTCCGCAGATTGCTTTGAGTAACTCTGCAAGGTCATCATCATCGCTATATGCTAATTCTACGACCTTTTTCTTGTTTGTTTTCAAAATCTTCACACGTCTTCCGAGAATGGAGACGGCGCGATGCTCAAGATCTCTCATATAGACCTTTCTCTGCGTTAATTCATCCTGTTCTTCCTCGTCAAGAGCTGTGGGTTGATAGTTCAAAAGACGTACCGTGCGCTCTACGTCGCGCACAGAAAGACCTTTTTCGATGATTTTTTCTGCCAAAGAGGTCATTTGCTCTTGGCTGTTCAGACCCAGCAAAGCGCGTGCGTGACCTGCCGAGAGCGATCCTGCGCGCAAAAGCTCCAAAACCTCGTCCGGAAGATCCAAAAGACGGAGATTATTGGTGATTGCGGCACGGCTTTTTCCAACTTGCTTTGCAACCTGCTCCTGAGTCAGCCCAAAACGGTCGATCAACGCCTGATATGCCAATGCTTCTTCAACGGGATTGAGATCCTCACGCTGTACGTTCTCGATGACGGCAATTTGTGCCGCTTTCAGATCGTCTCCCTTTAAAATTACTGCCGGAATTTCGGTAAGATCCGCCATTTTTGCGGCTCTCCAGCGGCGTTCGCCTGCGATAATCTCGTAAGTACCCTCTAAATATTCATTTTCCCGAACGACAATAGGCTGTAAAACGCCAAATTGACGAATGGATTCGGATAATTGCATCAAAGGTTCATCTGCAAAAGTCTTTCGAGGTTGATCTTTTCTCGGTTCGATTGCAGAGAGACGGAGGTTGGTTGCAGCAGCTGCCTTATCACCGCCAAGAATATTGTCATCCAACAGCGAATAGAAGTCGCGGCCCAATCCGCTTCTTGATTTTGCCATGGTTTTCCTCCTTAAATGCGCTCGGCAAGCTCTTTTGCAATGTTCATATATTCATTAGAGCCCTTGGAACGCTTGTCATGATAGTAAACGGGAGCACCAAAGCTGGGAGCTTCGGAAAGCTTTACGTTTCTGGAAACCGTGGTTTCAAACAATTTATCCTCGTAATGCTTGCGGAGCTCGTTGAGAACCTGCATCGAGAGGATCAAACGGTTGTTGTACATTGTAATCAGGATGCCGGTGACGTTCAGATCCTTATTATAATGCGATTTGATGCGGCTGATGGTAAACATCAACTGAGAAAGCCCTTCCAACGCAAAGAATTCGCACTGCATTGGAATGACAACACCGTCACTTGCGGTCATTGCATTGACGGTAAGCATTCCAAGAGACGGAGGGCAATCGATAATGATGTAATCATACTCTTTTTTTGCCTCTTCGAGCTTCTTTTTCATGATGTATTCACCATTTTCAACGTCAGCAAGCTCAAATTCGGCACGAGCGAGCGTTGTATTGGTGGGAATTACCGAGAGATTGTTAAATCTCGTCTTGATAGTGGCTTCTTCTGCGGTGGTATCACCGGTCAACATATCAAAAGCGGTTACTTTGAGGTTCTTTTTGACAATTCCGACGCCGCTGGTGGCATTTCCCTGGGGATCGAGATCGATCAAGAGAACTTTATAACCCAAAACGCCAAGAGACGAAGCAATGTTGACAGCAGAGGTGGTTTTTCCAACACCACCCTTCTGATTTGCAAACGAAATAATCTTACCCATATTGATACACTTCCTTTCTGTTTCACAAATAAATCCATCTGTTACCAATATTATAACATAAATAGCGCAAAAATGCAACGGTTTTGCACTATTTTTCTGTATTTTTTCGTATGTTTCACGTGAAACAATTTTCTTTTTGGTGTTTTATGTTTCACGTGAAACTTTTTAAGAGCTGCGTACATGTTTCACGTGAAA
Source organism: Eubacteriales bacterium (assembly GCA_045120465.1). Lineage (GTDB taxonomy): Bacteria > Bacillota > Clostridia > Oscillospirales > CAG-272 > UMGS1865. Next base: position 7,212 of record JBGVEW010000075.1, on the reverse strand, counting down.
CATATAAAGATAAAACAAAAAACGTTTCACGTGAAACATATTTTCTAAAATTCAGAAAAGGTTTCACGTGAAACGTTTTAATTATAAAGGCTTTTTTAAGATGCTTGCATAGGGGCGCGGATATTTTGGTGGGGTTTGTGCAATTTTAGTGGTTTGAATGATCGCTCTGAATTCTTGCGTGGTTTCCGTGATTAAAGTTAAAGAAATTTGTTTGGGGTGGTTTCCACCGAGTGTTTGAATTGCCTTTTCGGCTTCCATGAGTTCTTCTTCTGCTTTTGAACCTTTCATTGCAAGTAATTGACCGTTCATCTGCAAATATGGGATGCAAAGCTCACACAAAACGTTCAATCTTGCCACCGCGCGACTGACAACAACGGTAAATTGTCCGAGTTCTTTTCGAATTGCGGCGTCTTCGGCTCTTCCGGCAATACCGTTGATATTCTTTAGACCTAAAAGCTCTGCCGCTTGGTTTAAGAAGGCGATTTTCTTTGAGGTACTGTCGAGAGCCTTGATTGTTATATCGGGGCGTAGAATTGCAAGCGGAAGAGAAGGAAAACCGGGGCCACATCCAAGGTCGAGGACGGTAGCTTTTGGTGGAATATATGCGGATACCATTGCAGAATCCACAAAATGCTTATAGATAACGTCTTCTTCGGTGCGAATTGCGGTTAAATTGGTGATTTTATTGGTTTCCAAGAGAAAATCACAAAAGTGATAGAACCGTTCAATTTGTTCTTCTGTTGGAGTGGGTAATTGATTGATTTGAAAGGCTTTTTTGAATAGACTCTGAAAAAACGTGTATTCCAAGGCGAAAATCCTCATTTCATCCCTAAATAAATCAGCAAAACGGTAATATCCGCGGGGCTGACACCACTGATGCGCGATGCCTGTCCTACGGTGCGCGGGCGGATGTTGTTCAACTTTTGTGCGGCTTCGATGCGAAGCCCTTTGACTACTCTGTAATCGATGTCAATAGGAATTTGTTTTTCTTCCATTTTGCGTCGTTGCTCTACTTCATTGAGCTGTCGATTGGCATATCCTGCGTATTTGATGTCGGTTTCTACCGTTAACTGCACCGATTTCGGAAGATTTGGACGGTTTGGATCAATTTTTGCAAGTGCCTCATAGCGAACGGGAGGTCTGCGCAAAAGATCCGCGAGAGAGGCACCGGATTTCAGTGGGGATTCGTTCAGTTCCTCTAAAAACGGATTGGCGACAATGGGAGAGACGTGAGTGGATTCCAATCTTGTTTTTTCACGTTCCTGGAGCTCTTTTTTCTTCAAAAACGCCTGATATTGTGTTTCGGAAACCAATCCTGCTTCATATCCAATGGGGGTCAGGCGAAGATCTGCGTTGTCTTGGCGGAGCAAAAGTCGATATTCGGAGCGTGAAGTCATCATGCGGTAGGGTTCGTTGGTTCCCTTGGTTACCAGATCGTCGATCAACGTGCCGATATAGCTGCCTGACCGCGCCAAAATAATGGGATCGAGCCCTTTTACTGCGCGTGCAGCATTGATTCCTGCAATCAAACCTTGTGCGGCTGCTTCTTCATAACCCGACGTTCCGTTGAATTGCCCCGCGCCGTAGAGTCCTTTGACCGCTTTAAACGCCAAACTTGCATCCATTTGCGTCGGATCAGCACAATCGTATTCGATTGCGTAGGCGTAGCGCATGATCTCCGCCTTTTCAAAGCCTTCCAGTGAGTGCAACATATCGGTTTGCACGTCGGTTGGGAGGGAGGTGGAAAAACCTTGCAGATACATTTCGGAAGTATCCTCTCCCATTGGCTCTACAAAGAGCTGGTGTCGCTCTTTATCGGCAAAGCGAACGAGCTTGTCCTCGATTGAGGGGCAATAACGGGGACCTGTACCGTGGATCTTACCGGAATACATTGCGCTTCGCGTGATATTATCGCGGATGATGCGGTGGGTCTCTCCGTTGGTGTAAACGATGTGGCAAGGAATTTGCTTCCTATTATATATCGTTTCGTCATGGAGTGCGCTGTAGGGAAGGGGATTTTCTTCTCCGGGTTGTTCCTCAAGCTTGGAGAAATCGATGGTTTCACGCTTAATTCGCGCGGGCGTACCGGTTTTAAAGCGCAAAAGCTTGATTCCCGCATCCAAAAGGGACTGCGAAAGACCTTTCGAGGGGAGAAAACCGTCAGGCCCTGCTTCGTAGCTGACATCACCAACGAAGATTGCACTCTCAAGATAGGTTCCGGATGCAATAATTGCGCATTCACATTCCCAGATCTCTCCTAATCGCGTGGTAACGGATGAGACACGTTTTGCGGTGAATGCTCCGTTATTTGTGGGAGGATTTGGAATATCAAGGACATTTATTGCGGTTACCTCTGCTTGTAGGAGTCGCAGGTTGGGGGTTTGCTCCAGCGTGCGCTTCATGACAGCTTGATATTGCTTGCGGTCTGCCTGCACGCGCTTGCTTTGTACGGCAGCACCTTTTCCGAGGTTGAGCGTTCTGGATTGCAGTGTAACGAGGTCGGCGGCTCGTCCCATCTCTCCGCCTAAAGCATCGATCTCGTAAACGAGGTGACCTTTTGCGGTTCCGCCGATGGAGGGGTTGCATGGCATATTTGCTACCGATTCCAGCGACATGGTAAACAGGACAGTATCGACGCCCATGCGGGCGGATGCCAGCGCGGCTTCAATTCCTGCGTGCCCGGCTCCGATCACAGCAACCTGACAGGTATGCGTTTTTGTGGGGATGATTCGTTCTTCGGTCATAGTGGAAGGGTCTCCTTAAATCATGACGAGAAAATTATAATAAGACAAATATTGCGATTGGTAAAATATGGAAAATGTGAATTATTCCACGCGGGAGAGGTATTCTTTCTGGTCGGGAGTGAGGACGTCGATGGCAACGTTCATGGAACGGAGCTTGATATCGGCAACCTCGCGGTCGATCTCTGTAGGAACGGCATACACGCGTTTTTCCATCTTCTTTCCATTGGCGGCAAGGTAAGCGAGTCCCTTTGCCTGGATGCCGAAGGACATATCCATGATCTCGGCGGGGTGACCGTTTCCGGCGGCGAGATTGACGAGTCTTCCGTCTGCCAAAAGGTTGAGGATTCTGCCGTCCTTCATGCGGTATCCGCGGATATTGGGCTTGCGCTCCCACACCTCAACCGCCTTTGCCGCAAGATCGTTTTTGTTGATCTCAACGTCAAAGTGACCGCTGTTGGCGAGCAGAACACCGTCTTTCATCACGTCAAAGTGGCGACCCACGAGTACGTCGGAGCAGCCCGTCAGGGTAACGAAAAGGTCACCGATCTTTGCGGCTTCATCCATGGGGAGAACGGTGAATCCGTCCATTACCGCCTCGATCGCCTTAATGGGATCGACCTCGGTTACAACCACCACGGCACCCATTCCCTTGGCTCTCATGGCAAGTCCCTTTCCGCACCATCCGTAGCCCGCAACGACCACCGTCTTGCCTGCAATAATCAAATTGGTAGCGTTCATAATGCCGTCGAGAGTAGATTGACCCGTGCCGTAGCGGTTGTCAAACAGGTGCTTGCAATCGGCGTCGTTGACGTCGATCATGGTGTAGTCAAGGAGTCCTGCCGCCTCACGCGAGAGGAGTCGGTGAATCCCCGTGGTGGTTTCCTCACAGCCGCCGATGAGCTCTTTTCCGAGGTGGCGGTAGTCACCGTGAAGGAGAGAGATCAGGTCTCCGCCGTCGTCGATGATCAGGTTGGGACATTGCGAAAGAGTGGCGATCAGGTCTGCGCGGTATTCCTCTGCGCTGACACCGTGAGAGGCGTTGACCTCAAAGCCGTCCGCAACCAAAGCCGCGGCAACGTCGTCCTGCGTGGACAAGGGGTTACAGCCCGTGACCCATACGGTCGCGCCGCCTGCGCGCAGAACGTGCGCAAGGTAGGCGGTCTTTGCTTCGAGGTGGATCGACATCGAAATTTTCAGCCCCTTAAACGGCTGTGTTTTTTCGAATTCGGCACGAATGGAATTGAGAATGGGCATATAAGAGCGAACCCATTCGATCTTGTTTTTGCCCGAGGGGGCGAGATTGATATCCTTGATGCGGCTCATTTGGAGTCCTCCGTTTATATTGATATTTTCAGACAAATATTGCGGTTTTTGTGTTGTTTTCCCATGACATCTGCGACACGGGACGGGATTTGAACGGTGATAACGATTTATTCTGCAAGAACGGTGTATCCTGCCTCGGTAACGGCGGAAGCAAGCTTTTCGCGTGAAACGCCGGCGGAAGCGTTTACGGTAGCGGTTCCGCCATCGAGATCGACCTCAACCGACGAAACACCCTTGATCTTTTCCAGCGCGGCTGTGACGTGTGCGACACATTTGGGGCACATCATGCCCTCTACGCGAAGAACGTGCAATACGGTTTCCTTTTTTCCAAACATGGTTTTTTCTCCTTTTTTTCTAAGATGGATGGTTCGCAATCTGAGTGCGTTGGCAACGACGGTGACCGATGAAAGACTCATTGCGGCGGATGCGAGCATGGGGCTGAGCTGCCAACCCAAAAGAGGGAAGAGCGCGCCTGCCGCGACGGGAATACAGATGGCGTTATAAAACAACGCCCAAAACAGATTTTGCTTGATGATACGGATGGTGGCGCGGCTGAGGAAATACGCATCGGCAACGCCGGAGATCGAGGTGGATGAGAGCACGACGCCGGCGCAATCGATGGCAATTTCCGTACCGGCTCCCACGGCAACGCCCACGTCGGCACGCACCAGTGCGGGGGCGTCGTTGATCCCGTCGCCAACCATGGCAACGCTTCCCTTTTGCGTCGCTTGTTGAACCAAGTGCTCTTTGTCTTCGGGGAGGCAGGATGCGTGATAAGCGTCCAGACCAACCTCCTTTGCAACGGTTGCCGCGGTCTTTTCGCGGTCGCCCGTCAGCATCACGCACGTGACACCCGCCTCGCGCAATTCCGTAACGGAAGTCGGGGAATCCTCGCGGATGCGATCAAAAAAGCTGATGATCGCCACGGGCTTTTCGTCAAAGTGAACCACAGTCACGGTTTTTCCCGTTTCCTCAAGGGCGGAAAGGTCGCTTTCAAAGGGGATCAAAGAGGGATAAGAACGAATCAAAACGTTGTTTTCAAGTGTTTCCTCAAACTCCGCAAAATCGGTGTTTTTTGCAGTACGTGTTGCGTTTTTGAGGAAAACATCGGCAATTTCGGGCTTACTGATGCGGCAGTTGATTCCGTTTACGCATCCCACAGCCCCCACGCCGACAAGGGATTGAAAGTCGGAAGCCTGAGGCAAGGGATCGATCCCGAGTGCCGTTGCGGCTTTTACGACCGCTTGCGCCAAGGGGTGAGAGGAGAGTCGCTCTACGGATGCGGCAAGGGTGAGAACCTTTTTTGCATCCTCCTGATAAACGTAAAGGTCGCACACCGAAGGCTTTCCCTCGGTCAGCGTTCCCGTTTTATCAAACATCACGGTCTTGCTTTCACAAAGCTTTTCTAAGGATTCCGCATTGCGGAACAGGATTCCCATTCGCGCGCCTCGTCCGATCCCGACGGTAATGGCGGTTGGGGTTGCAAGCCCCAGTGCGCAGGGGCAGGAAATGACCAAAACGGCAATGGCGGAGCGGAGTGCCGCTTCCACGTTTCCACCGCCGAGGAGCATCCACAACAGAAAGGTGACGGCGGAGATTGCCATCACAGCAGGGACGAACACGGCACTCACCTTGTCCGCTATCCGTGCGATGGGGGCTTTGGAAGTTGCGGCATCCTCTAACAGTCTGATGACGCGTGCAAGAGAGGAATCCTTCGCCACGCGGTCGGCGCGAACGGTCAAAGCACCCGAAGTCAAAACGCAAGCCGCGCGAACGGGGTCTCCGCTCGTCCTCTCGGTCGGCATACTTTCGCCCGTCAAAGCAGATTCGTCCACGCTTCCCGCGCCCGAAAGAACCGTTCCGTCAACGGGGATCCATTCCCCGGCGCGGATGAGCAGGCTCTCGCCCACCGCAATCTCGCCTACGGGAACGGGGATCTCCTTGCCGCCTCTCAGGACGGTGGCGTATTTGGGTGACAAGGTTGCCAAAGATCTGACGGCGTCGGATGCCTTATCCTTTGCGCGGGATTCCAGCAGCTTGCCAAGCGACACCAAGGTCAAAATCATTGCGGCGGATTCAAAATACAGGTCGTGCAAATAGTGGTGTGCGTGTTCGGGACGGATGGCAATGAGGATCGTTGCGATCACACCGTACACCACCGACGCGCCCGAACCGACGGCAATGAGCGAATCCATATTGGGGGACAGGTGGAACAGTGCGCGAAATCCGTTTTGAAAGAATTTCCAATTGAGGATCAGAACGGGAACGGTCAAAATCAATTGCGCGAGAGCCATCCAAATTCCGTTTTCGATCCCTCTCAAAAACGGTGGAATCGGGAGACCGATCATGCCTCCCATCGAAAGATACATCAAAGCAGCGGTGAAAAGGATGGATGCCAGCAGGATGCGTTTTCGTCTGCGGTATTCACTTTCCACGTCTTGCGTGTTCTTTTCGGAGCGTTCGGTTACCAGCGTGTATCCGCCTGCCGAAACGGCTCTCTCGATCCGTTCCTCCAGTGCCTCGACACCCTCGTCGCTCTCGGTTAAAATGGACACCGAGTTGGTCAACAGCGACACCGTTACGGTGTCCTGCTCTCCCAACACGCCGCGTATCGCGCGCTCTACGTGTGCCACGCACGCCGCACAGCTCATGCCCTTGATTTCATAATGCAATCGCATTGGTTTTCCTTTCCTTTTTGTGCTTTTTTCTTGCTTTTTCGTGGGATTTTTTCGTGGGATTTTTTTCGTGGTTTTTTTCTTGGAGAACCTTCTTGCAAGAAGGTTCTCCAAACCTCTCCAAGAACTTTTACCGCCTTTTTGTTAGCCTACCCTCTACGAGAATCGCTCTCATATCGGTTCCTTTTTTCATGCTCTGCGCTTGGTAAAAGCCGAAATGCAGAGCAGACTCTGCTGAATCTCTCACTTTTGTACGCTGACGGCACAATAGCTCCCGCGAGCGTTTTGGTACCACCACCCAAAACGCTCACCAAAAGTAGTTTGCTATGTGTTTTTTCTTGGGAAAACTTTTGAAAAAGTTTTCCCAAACCCTTTCAAAACTTTTACCGCATTTTTGTTAGCCTACCCTCTACGAGAATCGCTCTCATATCGGTTCCTTTTTTCATGCTCTGCGCTTGGTAAAAGCCGAA
>JBGVEW010000074.1:0-62704 GCA_045120465.1 Eubacteriales bacterium | reverse complement strand
CCCCCCCCCCACGCCCCCAAAAAACTTTATTGCATGGGATAGAGGACCCACCAAAGTTCCGATGACACATATTTTCTGTACTGCATGAACGCTTTCACCAAAGCGCGCAAACAAAAAAGTAGGAAGCGTTGTGAGAATGATTCCTATTGAGGGTGCAACCAAAAAATGCGGTGAAAGTTTTGAAAGGGGTGTGGGGAAAACTTTTTCAAAAGTTTTCCCCACAAAAAAACAAAAAAACAAAACAAAAAAAGGAAGGACATAACCATGCCTATAACAGTATCATGCGCAACGTTGCGCGCGGCATCCAAGAAAGTTGTGGAGGCACTTTTGAAAAGAGGGGAGACGCTTTCAACGGCGGAGTCCTGTACGGGAGGGCTGATCGCCAAGAGCATCACCGATATTCCCGGTTCTTCCGCGATGTTTTTTGGTGCGTGCGTGACATATACCAACGAGATCAAAGCCAAACTGCTGGGCGTTGATCCCGAGATATTTGAGCGAGAGAGCGAGGTCAGCGTTGCGTGCGCCGAGGCGATGGCACTTGGCGCGAGAGAACGTCTTGGAACCACTTACGCGCTTTCGACCACGGGATATGCCGGTCCCGGCGGCGGAACGGATGAGAATCCTGTGGGAACGGTGTATATCGCGCTTGCCACTCCCTTTGGGGTAACGTGTAAACGCTTTTCGGCACCGTTGGACGCCAATCGAACCGCAGTTCGCAAATTGGCAACGCTTTGCGCTTTGGAAATGCTGGAGGCGTTGCTGTAACAATAACTTGGTTGTCAATATTTTTGGGGCGGGAATGGAAAATATTGCGTCAAAAATATTGACAACTATTATTTTTTATGATATACTACTTATAAGCGCGATGAAAAAGAGGAGTACCCGGAATTCACTCTGCAGAGAGAGGGCGGTTGGTGAAAGCCCCCGAGATGAACCGTGGGAAGTCACTTTGGAGCGGTGCAAGGGAAGGGCAGAGATTTTTTGCTCGGTAGTTTGCAACGGTGCCCACCGTTATGGGAAAAGAGTGCGTTTTGCCGTTGGCAAGATGAAATCAGGTGGTACCGCGTGTTCCCACGTCCTGATACGGACGGGGGGATTTTTTTATTTTGTTACAGGAAGATTTAAAATACAGGAGGTCTGTTATGGATCAGTACAACGAGCTGCCCAAAACTTACGCGCCGAGCGAGTTTGAGGACAGAATTTACAAGACGTGGTGTGAAAAAGGCTATTTTACACCCGACGTTACAAACGAAGCGGAGCATTTTTCTGTCGTTATCCCGCCTCCAAACGTAACGGGACAGCTTCACATGGGGCACGCGCTGGACGAAACGCTGCAGGATATTCTGGTTCGTTATAAGAGAATGCAGGGCTTTAACACGCTTTGGATCCCCGGAACCGACCATGCGGGCATTGCTACGCAGATCAAGGTTGAGGAAAGACTTCGCGTTGAGGAGGGCCTTTCCCGCTACGATCTCGGACGTGAGAAGTTTTTGGAGCGCGTTTGGGAGTGGAAGGATAAATACGAAGCGCGTATTACGGGTCAGCTCAAAAAGCTGGGCGCATCCTGCGACTGGACTCGTCAGCGCTTTACCTTTGACGAGGGTTGCTCCAAGGCGGTACGCGAGGTGTTTGTCAATCTGTATGAAAAGGGATTGATCTATCGCGGCAACCGCATCATCAACTGGTGCCCCAAGTGTATCACCGCGCTTTCCGACGCAGAGGTTGAATACTCCGAGCAGAACGGCAATTTCTGGCACATCAAGTATCCCATCAAGGGTGAGGAAGGCTTTGTCGAGGTTGCTACCACGCGCCCCGAAACCATGTTTGGTGATACCGCCGTTGCCGTAAACCCCAACGATGAAAAAACCAAGCACCTCATTGGCAAGACCTTGATTTTGCCGATGGTGAACCGTGAGATCCCCGTGATCGCGGACGAGTACGTTGAGATCGGCTTTGGTACGGGCTGTGTAAAGATCACTCCCGCGCACGACCCCAACGACTTCCTTGTCGGTCAGAGACACAATCTGCCCGTGATCAAGGTTATGAACGACGACGCGACCATCAATTCCTACGGCGGCAAGTACTGCGGTATGGATCGCTACGAGGCAAGACGCGCACTGGTTGCCGATCTTGAGGCAGAGGGATATCTTGTCAAGACCGTTCCGCACGCGCACAATGTGGGAACCTGCTACCGTTGCCGCACCACGGTCGAGCCGATGACGTCTGATCAGTGGTTTGTAAAGATGGAGCCTTTGGCAAAGCCCGCTCTGGAGGTCGTCAAGGACGGTAGAGTGAAATTTGAGCCCGAACGCTTCTCCAAGATCTACGTAAACTGGATGGAAAACGTCCACGATTGGTGTATTTCCCGTCAGCTTTGGTGGGGGCACCGTATTCCCGCATTCTATTGCCGCGATTGCGGTGAGATGACCGTCTCCCGCGAGGACATCACGGTTTGTCCCAAGTGCGGAGGCACGCATATCGATCAGGAAAACGACGTTCTCGATACGTGGTTCTCCTCGGCACTCTGGCCCTTCTCGACCATGGGCTGGCCCGAAAAGACCGCAGATCTTGCGAAATATTATCCGACCAGCGTTTTGGTTACGGGTTACGATATCATCTTCTTCTGGGTTGCCCGCATGATCTTCTCGGGTCTGGAGCAGATGGGCAAGGAACCCTTCCACACCGTATTTATTCACGGTCTCGTGCGTGACGCGCAGGGTAGAAAAATGTCCAAGTCGCTCGGTAACGGAATCGATCCGTTGGAGATTATCGATCAGTACGGTGCGGATGCGCTCCGCTTTGCGCTTTCCACCGGCAACTCTCCCGGAAACGATATGCGCTTCTCGGATGAAAAGATGGAGGCGGCGCGTAACTTTGCAAATAAGCTCTGGAACGCATCCCGCTTCGTTCGTATGAACCTGACCATCGAGCGCGCAGAGCTGCCCGAGGCATCCCGTCTCGCTCCCGAGGATAAGTGGATCCTGACCGAATATAATAAGACTGTTGCAACGGTCGTGAATGCGCTTGATCACTACGAGATCGGCGTTGCGCTCAGCGCGATTTACGACTTTATTTGGGATATTTTCTGCGACTGGTACATTGAATTGACCAAGAGCCGCCTTGCAGATAAGGGAAGCGAGGGCAACCTCGTGGCGCAAAACGTACTCTGTTACGTACTGACGGGTACGCTCAAGATGCTGCATCCCTTTATGCCCTTTATTACCGAGGAGATCTATCAGGCACTTCCTCATGGAAGCGAGGATGCGGAAAGCATCGTGATCGCATCTTATCCCAAGGCAGACAGCACGCTGGAATTCCCCAAGGAATCGCTTGAGCTGGGACGTGTAATCTCCGCGATCAAGGCGATCCGCCTGCGCCGCAACGAGATGAACGTTGTTCCTTCTCGCAAGGCAAAGGTTTATATCGCAACGGCATATCCCGAATCCTTTGGAGAGGCAACGCATGCGTTCTTTGCGCGCCTTGCTTCCGCTTCCGAGGTTGAGGTTGCCGCATCCTTCTCCGAGGACGTGGTTTCTGCCGATAACGCGGTGCAGATCATTACCGATTCTGCAACCGTGTATCTGCCGCTTTCCGACCTCGTGGATACCGAAAAGGAAAGAGCACGTCTTGAGGCGGAGAAAAAGAAGCTGGAAGGCGAGATTGCACGTTTGAACGGCAAACTCTCCAATCAGGGCTTCGTTGCAAAAGCACCTGCCGCTGTTGTTGACGCAGAGCGCGCAAAGCTCGCAAAATATCAGGAAAACCTCGCAGGCGTTGACGCCGCGTTGGCAAAGCTGAAATAATCATATTCTTTTTCGTAGGGAGAAGCCCGTCAAAGGCTTCTCCCTGCGTTTTTTGGTTTCCGAAAACCACCAGCTAAGCTAGTGGTTCAAAAAAGGCTTTTGCTGTTGAGCAATCCCGCCGCAGCGGTAGGCTCCCCTGTGTAAGGGGAGCTGTCAGCGAAGCTGACTGAGGGGTTGTTTGAGAGCATTTTTTACAATCCCTCCGTCACGGCAAGCCGTGCCACCTCCCTTTGCACAAGGGAGGCGAAATAGTAGCCACATCTGTGGCAGTAGGGCGAGTTTGCAAGTGTAAATGTTTCAGTGGGCTTTCAGCCCCGCCAGTAACATGCCCTTATAGGGCTGAGCAAGCCACCGGCTTAGCCGGTGGTTATGACTGTATCGAGAACTGTATGTATTAGAAATTGAGGGGATAAGGCGATCGTTAAATGCCGGGCGTGCGATTGTAATCAAAATCGCAATGCTTTAAAAACTCGCGCGCCATGAGCGTGGCACCCATCTGGTTGGGGTGTACGCGATCCCACGCGATGATGGAGGAGTGCTGATATTGGCAGAAATCCTCGTAAAGCTTTTGAAAATTGACAAAGATGCAGCCGTGCGCTTGCGCAAGACGCTCGCAAACGGCAACGTATTCGTCCATCCGCGCGCGCATTTTATCGGCACGGTTGGGCTCGATGTAGTAGGGGGAGAGCAAAAAGATGCCCTTGACGCGTCCTTTGAGGGTCAGGATCATCGTTTCGAGGTTCTTTTCGTATTCCTTCAGAGTCACTGCCCAATCGGTGAATGCGGGAACGTCAAACTGACGCCATACGTCGTTGATGCCGATGCAGATAGAGACCCAGTCGGGGTTGAGCGAGACCACGTCACGGTCAAAGCGTTCAAGCAGATCGCGGCTGGTGTTTCCGCTGATGCCGGAATTGGTCAGGCGGAAGCTGTATTCGGGATAGCAGGCAACCAAAAGGTTTTCGATCACGCGGACGTAGCTGCGTCCGAGATTGTCAAACAGTCCTTCGCCAACCGGCTGTTGGCTTCCCATGTCGGTAACGGAATCTCCCGCAAAAACGATGCGGTCGCCATGTTCAAAAATCATACTGCTTCTCCTTTTTTAAAAACGAGTAATTTGCTGATTAAATAGTTGCAAACGATCACAACGAACGCCGCGACGAGCTTGGAGGCGATTTCGCACAGATTCAGTGCTTTGCCAAAGAGCGACGCGCTGACCAATGTGGGGAAGAGGTACCCCAAAAAGAGCGTCAGACCAAAGGTGACGGCGTAATCCAAGCCGAGTGTTACAAGCCGCCCCGCCCCAAAGGTGAGGAGCTGACGCGTGGGGGAGACGTTCTTGTCGGCATCGGTAAAGACCCACGCGCGATTGGTAAAGAAGGCAAAGAGCACCGCGCAGATCCATTGAATAAGCTGTGCCGCCGTATAGAGAGAAAGATATCTCCAACCGGTGACCTCTTCGGGGGGGATCCCGAGGATCCCTCGACCCCCCAAGAGGATCAGATAGTACACGCCCCAACCCACTGCGGTGGTCAGAACCCCGAACACAAGATAGGTCAGTACCTCGCGGTGGCGGCGGTAAAAGGATTTGAGTAGGGCGATCATGCCTCTCCCTCGATCTTGTAGGTCGTTCCTTCTCTGGAGTCGATCAGAGTGACACCCTTTTCCGCAAGGTAGGCGCGGATGCGGTCGGCTTCGGCAAAGTCCTTTGCCTTCTTTGCCTCGCGGCGCGCGACGATCAATTCCTCAATCTCGCGGATAAAGGGATCGTCGGATGCGGGTGACTCCTCGGTCTTGGCGTTCTTGAGCTTCTCCGCGTTTTCGAGGAGATTGAGGCAGAGAACGGTGTCAAAGTCGGCAAGGAGCGCGCGCTTGGTTGCGTCGTTGGTCTTTGCCTTGAGAACGTCGTAGAGTGCGGTAACCGCAAGGGAGGTGTTCAGATCGTTGTCAAGTGCCTTGACAAAGCCTGCTTTTACCGCGTCAAACGCGGCTTGATCGATCTCTCCGTCGGTGTTCAAGAGCGCAATACGGGAGATGAGCTTATCGTAGGCGACGCGTGCGTTGTCCATGTTCTCCCAAGAGAACACAAGAGATTTACGGTAGTGCGATTGCAGGCAGAAGAAACGATAGACCATGGGATCGTATCCCTTTTCCTTGAGGAGAGATACCGTGAGGAACTCCCCCTTGGATTTGCTCATCTTGCCCGAATTGGTGTTCAGATGAAGAACGTGGAACCAGTAGTTGCACCACTTGTGACCGACAAACGCCTCGGATTGCGCGATCTCGTTGGTGTGGTGGGGGAATGCGTTGTCAATTCCGCCGCAGTGGATATCAAGATATTCGCCAAGGTGCTTCATGCTGATGCAGGAGCACTCGATGTGCCATCCGGGGTAACCAACACCCCAGGGGCTGTTCCATTTAAGCTCCTGATCGTCAAACTTGGACTTGGTGAACCAAAGCACAAAATCCGCTTTGTTCTTCTTGTTGCCGTCCGCCTCAACACCGTCGCGCACGCCGACTGCAAGGTCCTCCTCCTCAAAGTTGTGGAACATATAGTACTGCTTGAGCTTGGAGGTGTCAAAATAGATGTTTCCGCCTGCCTCGTACGCGTATCCCTTTTTGAGGAGCGACTCGATGACGCGGATGAATTCGTCAATGCAGGAGGTCGCGGGCTCTACCACCTCGGGGCGGCGGATGTTGAGTGCCTCGCAATCCTCAAAAAACTTGTCGGTGTAGAATTTTGCAATCTCCATCACCGTCTTTTTCTCGCGTTTTGCTCCCTTGAGCATCTTGTCCTCTCCCGTGTCGGCATCCGAGGTCAGATGTCCCACGTCGGTGATGTTCATCACGCGTGTGACCTCATAGCCCGAATAGCGCAGATAACGGTCAAGAATATCTTCCATGATATAGGTGCGCAGATTTCCAATGTGCGCGAAGTGATAGACCGTAGGTCCGCAGGTGTACATGCTGACCTTTCCCTCTTCGTGAGGTACGAATTCTTCGCGGGTTCTGCTGAGTGAATTGTAAAGTAACATGATGCTATCTCCTATCAAAGCGGAGCGTTGGCTCCGTGGTTATTTTTTCTTTGTTTGTCCTTTTTTCTTCTTTTTGGCAACCGAATAGCCAAACGTGCCGATCCGCTTGCCAAGCTCAAAATAGTCGCCGTGCGCGTATGCCACCAGCTTTGCGCGCTCCAAATGGAGCTTTCCGTTTCCGTCAACCAAAGCTTCGTCCACGTCGATGGCGACGATGTCAGCCAAAAACATATCGTGTGAGCCCAAGGGAATGATATCGCTGACGCGACATTCCAATACCAAGGGGCTCTTTGCGAGAATGGGACAATCGATCTCCTGAGCGGGCTCTTTTTCAAGGCAACATCGCTCAAATTTGTCGATCTTCGCGCCCGTGTGCACACCGCAAAAGTCTGCCGCGCGGACAAGCTCCTCCGTGGTGAGATTGATCGCAAAAATACCGCTTTTTTTGATGATCTCATAGGAGTGGCGCGAGGGACGCACAGAGATATAGGTTTTGGGAGGGATGGTGTTGGTGATGCCCGTCCATGCCACGGTAAAAACGTTGTCGTGTTCTCCGTCCGAGCAGGTGACCATCGTTGGGGGAACGGGAGAAAGCATTGCACCGCCTCTCCATTTGATTTTTGCCATTGCGCGACTCCTTTCTTTTCAAATTCATACCATTATATCATATTCCCATCTTTTTGTCAAGATTTGTGAGAAATTGATTTTGGCGTTTTCCTATCAATGCAGAATGAGGAGCGCGAAAAGATGCGAAATGCAAAATGCAAAGTGCAAAATGAGGAAAAGCACCACGCAAAACTACTTTTCGTGATCATTTTGGGTCGTGGGTCCCAAAATGATAGCGGGAGCTATTGATCCGTCAGCGTACAAGAGCAAGAAATTAAGCAGAGTCTGCTCTGCACGGTGGCTTAAGACACACGCAGAGCATGAAAAAAGGAACCGATATGAGAGCGATTCTCGTAGAGGGTAGGCTAACAAAAATGCGGTAAAAGCTTTGAAGGGGTGTGGGGAAACTTTCTCGAAAGTTTCCCCATAAAAAACCCATACCCCACATGAAAAACGAAAAATCCCCGAAAAATCATCTACTTCCTTGACAAATCGATTAAGAATATAGTATAATATATAAAATGCTTACGCTTATGAAAAGGGGGACGACGGGTATGGAGAAAATCAGAATATTGGCACTCGTCGGACCTACGGCGAGCGGAAAGACGGCACTTTCCATCGAGCTGGCAAAACGGCTGGGGGGAGAGATCGTTTCTTGCGATTCGATGCAGGTGTATCGAGGGATGGATATCGGAACGGCAAAGCCGACAAGGGAGGAAATGAGCGGTATTGCGCATCACCTTTTGGACGTGGCGGAACCGCACGATCCCTTTTCGGTGGCGCAGTACGTTGCTCTGGCGAGCAAGGCTGTAAGAGAGATTGCCGAGCGCGGTAGGCTTCCCATCCTTTGCGGAGGAACGGGACTTTATCTCGATGCATTTTTGCGCGGCGGAGGATTTGAGGAGACCGAAAGCGATTCCGAGTTGCGCGAGAGGCTGTTTGCTTATGCCGAGGAGCATGGGGCACACGCTTTGCACGAGCGGTTGCGCGAGGTCGATCCCGAAAGCGCGGATGCGATCCACGAAAACAACGTCAAGCGCGTGGTGCGCGCGCTGGAGATCTTTGAGAGTACGGGCATGACCAAGACCGAGGCAGACAAGCGTTCGCGCCTGTCCCCCTCTCCGTATGACGCAACGGTCATATGCCTCTCTTATCCCGAGCGCGAGACGTTGTACGAGCGCATCGCGCGTCGCGTGGACGTGATGCTCTCGGAAGGACTTGTCGAGGAAACCAAACGCCTTTTGGATGCCCGTGTGTTTGAAACGAATACCACGGCGGCGCAGGCGATTGGATATAAGGAGATCCTTCCGTATTTGCGCGGCGAAGAAACACTTGAAACCGCGCGGAATGCGCTGATTCTTGCAACACGCCGCTACGCAAAACGGCAATTGACCTGGTTTCGTGCCAAGGAATACGTCAAACCGTTGCTCATGACCGATCAAGAGGGGGGCTTGCGTGCGCTTTCATCCGTGGCTGACGAGGCGGAATCGCTCTTTTGGAACGCGCGTTCCGAGGAGGCGCAGACGTGACGAGACAGACGTTTTTGCAAAAATATTTATTGAAATTCGCCGTGGCGTTGGCAATGCTTGGGCTCATCGTGTACACCGTCGGACATTCCGTCGGGATGCGCGCGGGAGAGCTGTTGACAACCCCCGTCCGACGCGTCACCGATCGACAGATCACATCGGTCAAAGCGTATCTGTTTCGGAATGAGGAACCTCTTGTGGCGGAAAAGGCAAGCCTTTTCGACGGATTGATTGCGGGTGGTAACAAGGTGAGCAAAAACGCTGCCGTTGCAAACGCGCATCCCACGTCGCTGACGGGAGAGAAGCTGGCGGCGGTACAAAGAGAGCTTGACGAGATCAACCGCGCGATTCGGATCTTGGAGGAGAGCCGCCCGACGGGAAACGAGGGGCTGGCTTCGTTGGATGCAGTGAAAAAGGAGACCGCTGCCCACTATTTGCGGATTTGCGAAACGGTAAAGGCTGGAGATCTTAGCGCGATCGGGTCGCTGGAGGACGCGTTTTTGCAGGACATGAACCGATATCTGATCCTTTCGGGCAAGAGCAATGAGGTCGATGCGATGCGGAAACGGTTGGAGGAACAAAAAGCGGAATTGTTGGGAACGGGTGATTTTGCAACCGTTTTCAATACGGTATCCTCGGGCGTTTTTTACGGCAGAGAATACGTGGACGGGTTTGAATCGCTGTTCACACTTGAAGCCGCACGCACGTTGACGGAAAAGAGCTTTCACGCTCTTTTGGAACGCGAGCCGACCGAAGCCCCGCAAGACCGAACGGTAGGAAAGATGGTTTACGGTTACTCCTGGTATGCGGCAATGGAATTGCCGCAGGAGTTGACCGAGAGATTGAAGGTTGGAGAGATCTATTCGGTGGCGTTTCCCGAAAACGGGGGGCGGTCGATCCGAATGACCTTGGAAAGACGGGACGGAAGCCTTGCGGTGTTCCGCTCGGATGAAAGCCCCGACGGGTTTGCATATTACCGCGCGCAGACCGCTGAGATCACCTTGGAGGAGCGCGAGGGATTTTATATTCCCGATACGGCACTCTGCCGGGTAAACGGGCAGGACGGTGTGTATATTTTTGAAAACAGTACGGCGTATTTTCGTAAGATCGTGACCGTGTACCGCGGTGACGGTTATTGTATCGCGGCCGATGACAGTGAGATCGACGAAAACGATATTCTGATTACGTCGGGCAAAAATCTTTACGATGGGAAGGTGTACGAATGAACGACTTTTCCTATATGGATCAAAATCTTGCCGCCATACGGGAGCGGATCGACGCGGCGTGTGCGCGCCGAGGATACGGCGGAGTCACGTTGCTCGCGGCAATCAAATATACCGATGCCGCGCACGTCAATTATTTGCACAAAACGCTTGGGATCTCGGACGTGGGGGAAAACCGCGTCCAACAGCTTACCGAACGATGGGACGCCTTGGAGCGTGACGGGTTGCGGATGCATTTTATCGGAACGCTTCAAAGCAATAAGGTCAAATATATCATCGACAAGGTGACGATGATCCATTCCTTGGACAGCGAATCTTTGGCGCGTGAAATCGAGCGTCAGGCGGCAAAGCGCAACCTTGTGATGGACGTTTTGGTGGAGATCAACAGCGGAAGCGAGGAAAATAAGAGCGGACTTGCCCCGTCGGAGGTTGCGGATTTTTGTCAAACGCTTGCCGCGTATCCGCATATCAGACTGCGCGGATTTATGACAATGGCGCCAAAATGTGAAAAAAATGAGGAATATCGAAAATATTTTCGAGAAACTTCTCAATTATGTCTTGACATTTGGACAAAAAAACTTCATAATATAGGTAGGCCCATTTTATCGATGGGAATGTCAGGCAGCTTTGAGGTCGCTATCGAGGAGGGAGCGGACATTGTCCGCATTGGTCGCGCGCTGTTTGAGAAACCGATTGAAACATAATACGTGAGAGATAAATCAGGAGGATGACATGAATTTACTCAAGAGATTCGTTCGTAACGACAATGCCGATCTGGAGGAAGATTACGACGAAATGTACAAGATGCCGGACGATATCCAGATGCCCGATATGGAGGCAGAGGAAAACGTTTCCGCACTGGACAGCCCCGCGCGCAAGGAGCCCGAGATCCATCCCGCAAGTGCCGAAAAGGTAACGCTCAAGCTGCTCCAGCCCAAGAGCCACACCGAGGCAACCAAAATTGCGGATAAGCTCAAGGAGGGTTGCATCGTTCTGCTCGATATCAGCCACTTGACTAAGGATCAGGCACACCGTCTGGTCGATTTCCTTGCCGGTGTTGCATACGTGCTTGGCGGTGAGATGATCAAGACCAACAAGAGCACCATTGTGGTGTCTCCCGCAGGCGTTGATATCTCCAGCTTTGCCGCTGACGCAGAGGAAACTGCCGCTCCCGCCGAGACCGAGGAGGTTGTTGAGGAAGAGGAAATCGAGTACGTTGAAGAAGAGTATGAGGAGATCGAAGCCGAGGCTTGATCAAATGATGACTTTTGTGTGGGGAGAAAGACTGTTCGGTTTTTCTCCCCGCAAGATTTTGTGTACAAAGGAGGTAGGAGTGTGTCGGTTGCTCTGTATCTGATCCAACAAACCGCCATCACGCTCATCGGCTTTTTGGAGATCGCCATGTTTGCCCGCGCGATCCTTTCCTGGTTCGACCAAACGGGCGAGAGTCGCATCTCCGCGTTTTTGTTTACCATTACCGAGCCGATCATTTTTCCCATTCGCGCCCTGTGTGAAAAAATGCACTGGTTTGAGGGGATTCCCATCGATATTCCGTTTATGCTGACCTATCTTGTTCTGATCCTTTTGCAGGCACTTATGGGGGCGTTTTAACGGTGGGAACGGAACGGGAAATTTTAGAAGCAAGATTGCGCGATGCCATACAGAAATGCGAGAGGGGAAGCGTTGCGATCCTTCCGTTTCTCGATCCGCGCGACTCCAAGATTTGCGAGCGGCTTTTGCGCGCGTCGGGAAAGTGGGAGTCGGCGTGGCTTTGGGGCGGGCACAAGGAGGCTGAACGCAAAACGCTGTTTTTGCTCCCCGAATACTTAACCGTTTGCCTTTCGGATCTTCCCACGCGGTGCGACGAGGGAGAGGTTCTGGAGCTTTTGGGAGAGGAAGCAACCGAGGCGGTATGCGCTTTGCGCATTACGGGAAGCGGTTTTCGCGTGCTTTCTCACCGCGATTATCTCGGCTCTGTTCTCGCGCTCGGAATCGAACGGGGCGCACTTGGTGATATCGCTGTGCAAAACGAGCGGGAGGCGGTACTGTTCTGCTCGTCCACCATGTCGCTCTTTTTGCGAGAGCATCTGACGCGGGTCGCCGCCGACGGGGTCAAGGTGACACAATACGTCCCGGACGATCGTTTTACCGACGGAAAACGCTACGAACACATCAGCGACACGGTAGCATCCGACCGTTTGGATTGCGTGGTTGCCGCCTTGTGTAATCTTTCGCGTGAAAACGCGCAAGCACTGATCCGAAACGACGCAGTGGACGTGGATTTTGAACCCGTCTTGCGCACGGATCTGACCGTGAGCGCACCCGCGACACTCTCGATTCGCGGATACGGCAGATTCATTCTCCGCTCCTATGACGGTGAGACCCGAAAGGGAAGACTTCGCTTGCGAGCAGATAAGTTGGTTTAACAGATATTGGATTTTGAGGTTGAGTCATTGGCTCGACCTCTTTCTTTTTCAGAAGCGCAACACGGTTTTAGCCTCACGAAATGTTTCCGCGCAAACTAACTTCCGTGACCACTTTGGGTAGCGAAGCGGCGCGAGCGGAATCAATGGGGCTGAGTACCAAATGCGTTTTCGCATTTGGCTCACCCCCAGAACGCGAGCTTGATCGAGCCGCCGCGAGAAGCGGTGCCATAGTGGTAGCGGGAGCGATTGTTCCGTCAGCATACGAGCAAGAAATCAAGCGGAGTCTGTACCGCATAAACGCATTTACCGAAACGCAGAGCACGAAAAAAGGAACCTCTATGAGAGATTCCTGTTGAGGGTCATATAAAAAGGCGGTAAAAGTTTTGAAGAGGGGTTTGGGGAGAAACTTTTGAAAACGTTTCTCCCCAAAAAATCCGCTCTCCCCAAACACTTCTCCCTAAACCTTACTCATTCTCACCCTTCACCGCTCCGGCCTGCGGAGGCTTGGTGACGGTTTGTACGTCCGCGTAGGTTGGGAATGCCGAATCAATGTATTCCGCTTGAGAGGAGCAGAAGAGCAGGCGCATATCGTATTGTTGCAGATAGTAGGCACAATCCGCGAGGGGAAGGTTGGTTTCTGCGCGAAGATCCAAGACCAAAAAGTCGCAGACCTTGAGGAGAGAGCCGAGAAAGCTCCACGCGTTTTCTTTTTGCGTCAGTGCCCACGGAATGGCGATGCCCACCGAATCCTCCTCGGCAGCTCGCTTGACAGCGCGGAGATAGGAGAAGAGCGCGTTGTTATCGATGCTTTCAAAGGGAAGATCACAGAGCAGGATCTCATCCCCCCCGCTTCCCAGAAATTCACGCAAGAGCGCACATTCTTCCATTTGCTTGGCGTAGCGCAAATGCTCGTTTTCTTCCTTTAGGGCTTGCGGATAAAAGACACCGCTGACGTAGGAAACAACGGTTTTTAATTCTCCGATCCCGGTTTCCAATTGCGTGTCACGGTAGAGCGGAAGATCAAAATAGGTGGTAACGGTTGAGGTGTAATTGACCTCTCCTGCCGGGGTGTTGAGCGAGAGAGAAGCCGCGGTTGCGCCTGCAAGCTTGTCGAGCGGATCGCCAAACACAAAGGCATAGGCGTGGAGATTGGGGGCGGGGGATTGGTACAGCGGATCCTCTTCTTTCGGTGCCTCATTGCCTTGGGTCAATTGCAGATAGGTCTGCTCGTCCAACCAGATTTTGAGAAGGTTTCCCACGATCACGGTGACGATGAGTGCCACGAGAAGCGTGATACCGAGGATCAGCAGCACGGTTTTGCCTGTTTGCCGCGTTCCAAAGCCACGGTGTCGATCGTGAAACAAACGCATACGGTCGCCTCCTTTCAGGATAATGGAAACAAACGGTTATTGGATTTCCAAGAGATTAAGGCCGTTGTAAAAATCGGTTTTTTCAAATTGCAGCGTTTTTTTAGCGGCTTCGACGCGCTCACCGACGATGCTCCACTGGTAGTCGGCTAAGAGCGTGGTCAATTGCGAGGAGAGTGTGCCGTCCTCTTCTTCCATACGGACCAGAACGTAAAAGGCGTTTTCAAGCTCGATGATCTCACTCACCGCCCCGACATGCTCCAATGCCAATGCCGCATCCACCAGCTCGTCCTCGTGGATACCGCGAACCAGGTAGTAGGGCGCGGTGTTGGCGGCGTCCTCGTGCATCAGGGAATTGATCAGGGAGGGCAGCTTTTCAACCGGATCGACTCCGTAAGCGGTCAATGCGGCGTACATATCCTCGATAAAGACGCGCTCGACCTCTGCGTCGTCTCCTTCGGATACCTTGCGCATCACGTGCTGAACGTAAGCGCAGTTGCCGTCCTTGAGCCAGGTGTGAAAGGCTTCTTCGTCGGTGATAAACTCGTTCTGCTCCTTCATTTTTGCCCAAAGGAGCGTTTTCATTTCTTCAATTGCAAAGTAGAAACGGAATACGTCCTCGGTCATAAAGGAGGCTTCGATCGCCAGCTCATAGGCTTCGTACGTGCCGTGGTAGTCGCGCAGATCCTTCATCTGCTTGTCCACAGCCGCCTTGATGGCATCACTCTCCATGACGTCCTTTCCGATGCCGTAAGCGGCACACGCCGCGAGAACGGCGTAGTTGTCTGCCATCAGTCCCCAAACGCGCTCCTCGAGCATCGGCTGATATTTGGCGGCAAGCTCGGGATCGTCCCAAATGGTGCCGTTGTCCTTGATGCCGTCACCGTACAGATCATCCAGTTCAAGCTTGAAGTTCAGGGTGGCAAAGCGAAGCTGCTCGTAATAGATCTCATAGTCGCCGCAGGTGGCAATCACTTTTTTGTTTTGCGAGCATCCGCCAAGGAGCGGTGTGAGCATCAAAATTGCCAGCACGAGCGCGGCAGTGCGTAAAAATTTGGACATGAAAAGTTCTCCTGTCGTCAGTCTTTAAAAATATTATACTAAACAGTTATGTACTTTTTGTGAATATCGAAGAAAAAACGAACGAAATTTTCAAAAAGGGATTCCTTTTCGATGAAAAATGTGATACAATGAAGGGGAAAACGCACTTGTGACAGAGTGAGAGGAGGCGTAGCACCATGAAACGAATTTATAAGATCCCGCTTTCCAAGATCGTTGAGGACCAAAGGCTGGAGGTCATAGTCCGTCCCGAGAATTTTGATGAGATCCAGATCACCTCCCCCGAGGTCAACCGCCCGGGGCTTGCTTTGGCGGGCTTTTACGAGCTGTTTGAGCAGGAGCGGATTCAGCTCATCGGTAAGGCGGAGCATTCCTATCTGGAATCCTTGGAGCCGAGCACAAAACGCCTGATCTTACAAAGATTTGTGGAGGCTCGCCCGGTTGCCATCATTTACACGACCAGACTTCCCATCGATGACGTGGTGGTGGAGCGCGCGACGGCAATCGGCGTTCCCGTATTGCGCACCGAGGTCAAGACCAGCCCCATTATGGCAAGCCTTATTTCCTCACTCAACAACTATCTCGCGCCTCGCATCACCCGCCACGGCGGACTTGTCGAGGTGTACGGTGAGGGTATGCTGCTCCTTGGCGACAGCGGTGTCGGTAAGAGTGAGACCACGATCGAGTTGATCAAGAGAGGTCACCGACTCATTGCGGACGATGCGGTGGAGATCAAACGAGTTTCCGATAAGACGCTGGTCGGCTCCGCTCCCGATCTGATCCGCCATTACGTGGAATTGCGCGGCATCGGTATTGTGGACGTGCGCCGTCTGTTTGGTATGGGTGCGGTCAAGGAGACCGAGCGCATCGACCTTGTGATCCAGCTTGAAAACTGGGTGGAGGGCAAGATGTACGACCGACTTGGCATGGACGAGGAAAAGATCAATATCCTCGGCATTGAGGTTCCTTGTATCACCGTTCCCGTCCGCCCCGGACGAAACCTTGCGATCATTCTTGAGGTTGCGGCAATGAACTACCGCCAAAAGCGGATGGGATACAACACCGCAGAGGAGTTTAACAAGCGAATGATGCGCCAGATGGGCGTTGATGAGCTTTGAACGGGAATTTCCTGATTTTTTCAAAAATCATAAGAACACTATTGACAATCACATGACTGTGTGATATAATGATATTAAAGGGGTGATCGCCCCTGAAAAAAACAATATGTAAAGGAGAATCGATTATGGAATTCATTATCCCGATTGCTGTTGCAGTACTTTTATTGGTCATCGTGTTTATCATCGGATATCTCAAGGCACCGCCCGATACCGCGTACATCATCACGGGTCTTGGAAAAAAGCGAATCCTGATCGGTAAGGCAGGCTGGAGGCTCCCGTTCTTCACACGCGTGGACCGTCTCTCGCTGCGCGTTATGCAGGTGGATGTCAAGACCAGCGAAGCGGTTCCCACCAACGAATTCATCAATGTCACGGTTGATGGTGTAGCGAACATCAAGATCTCCTCTGACCCAGAGCTTTTGGGAAGAGCGTCCGAGGCGTTGCTCAATCTGCGTCAAGCAGATCTGATTACGCTTGTCACGCAGGTGCTTGAGGGTAATATGCGTGAGATCGTGGGGTCAGTTGGGCTAAAGGAAATGGTGCAGGATCGTCAAGGCGTTGCCAAAAAGATCACTGAAAATGTCGTTCCCGATATGGAAAAGCTGGGTATTGAGGTGGTCAACTTCAACATCCAGAATTTCAAGGACGGTGCAGGTACCATCGAGAACATGGGTATCGACAATGTCGAGCAGATCCGTAAAAATGCGCAGATCGCAAAGGCAAACGCGCAAAGAGACATTTCCATCGCAACCGCCAACGCGCAGCAGGAAGCAAACGCCGTGCGCGTGGAGGCGGAAAAGAAGATCGCTGAGCAGGATGCCGAATTGGCGGTCCAGCAGGCAGATATGAAGGTCAAGTCCGAAACCAAGCGTGCGGAGGCGGATGCGGCGTACTCCATCCAACAGGAGAATCAAAGAAAGACCATCGAGGTCACTCGCGCAAACGCGGACATCGCCCGCAAGGAAAAGGAGACCGAGCTTGCCGAAAAGGCGATCGCGCTCAAGGAAAAGGAGCTGGATGCCGAGATCCGCAAACAAGCCGATGCAATCAAATACGAGATGGCACAAAAGGCAGAAGCAGAGCTTATCAAGCAGCAGCGCGAGGCGGAGGCGGAGAAATACCGCGCAATCCAGGCGGCGGAAGCGAAAAAAGCCGAGGCGGAAGCACTTCGCTACGCTATGGAACAGGAGGCGGCGGGTATCCGTGCCAAGGGTCTTGCCGAGGCGGAAGCGATCGAGAAGAAGGCAGAAGCACAGCGTAAGATGGGAGAAGCTTCGGTGCTCGAGATGTATCTCGCGGCACTTCCCGAGGTGGTCAAGAATGCCGCGGCACCTCTGTCGCAGACCGACCGTATCGTGATGTACGGCGACGGAAACTCCACAAAGCTGGTCAAGGACGTGATGTCCAGTGCCAGCCAAATCATGGAGGGTGTCAAGGAGGCAACGGGCATGGACCTCACCGCGCTTTTGTCGGGGGTTGTCGGCGGTAAGATTGTTGCCAACGCCAAGGATACAGAGTCTGCATCGGGCGGCGAAGAATAATCAGAATTCAAAAGTAACAGCCGGGGGGAAAAGCCCCCCGGCACATCCTCTTTTGTAAGATGGCGGAAAGGAATGGATATGGCAGAAAAAACAGTTCCCGAAAAAAAAGTGAAAAATGACGCGCAAAAACGGGAGGAGGAGCTGTTGCGTCACAGCGAGATCCGTAACGGCCGCTTTATCCGTTATTACGGAAAGCAGGAGGAGATCGTGATTCCCGAATACGTCACCGCAATTGCCGAGGAGGCGTTTGCGGGAAACAAGTATCTCACGCGGGTTACGCTGGGCTCGCACGTTTCCATCATTCAGCCCCGTGCCTTTCGAAATTGTAAAAATCTGCGCCAGATCCATCTTCCCGCAGGTCTGCGTGAGATCGGAGAGGAAGCCTTTTACGGATGTGCATCCCTTTCCACACTCTTGCTTCCGCGTGCGACCGTTTCCATCGACGACGGTGCGTTCCGCGGGTGCAGCTCGCTTTGCCACGTCGTGCTGTCGGTGGGGCTGACTCATATCGGAAGATACGCGTTTTGTGATTGTGAGACGCTGGAGGAGATTGCGATCCCCGAGGGCGTTACGGCAATCCATCGCAGTTGCTTTTTCGGCTGCCGTTCGCTCCGTTCGGTTACAATCCCGCCGAGCGTACGCACGCTCGGACGCTACGCCTTTGCGCGTTGTTCGGTACTGAGCGAACTGGCACTGCCCGAGGGACTGTATTATCTGGGGATCGGTGCGTTCAGCGAATGCACGATGTTAAGAGAGCTCCGCGTTCCCGCAGTGGTGCGCTTTATCGGAGACTATACCTTTTCCTGTTGTGAAAATCTGGAGAGGCTGGAGCTTCCCAAGCATCTCAATTTTATCGGAAACGCGGCGTTTTGCAACTGTAAAAAGCTGCAATCGATCGAGTTTTCGGAGTATATTACCCGTATCGGACATTCTGCGTTTTTGGGATGTTCCTCTCTTACCAAAATCGTTTTGCCCGCGTCGGTAGAGGATATCGCGCGTTATGCCTTTGCATATTGCTCGTCCCTGCAAAGCGTGGAGATCAACGCACCTTTAAAGGAGATTGAGGAATCCATCTTCTGCGGATGCTTTTCGCTGTGTGAGGTCGCACTTCCCGACAGCGTGGAAAAAATTGAAACGGGCGCGTTTGAGGATTGCATTTCACTCCTGTCCATCGCCCTTCCGTCGAGGCTGGAGGTCATTGAGGCGCGCGCCTTTGCGGGGTGCATCCGCCTTGTGGAAATCAGCCTGCCCGAATCCTTAAAGGTGCTTGGCAGGGAGGCGTTTGCAAGCTGTGCCGCGCTTGAGACCGTCCTTCTTCCCGACGGTCGCGTCAAACTGGAGAAGGGTGTTTTTTCGGAGTGCGAAAATTTGGAAACGCTGGTGGTTTCGGATTCCGATCCCATTCTGCGGCCGCGCCGCGCATTTTTGGGGATCACGCCGGATGCAAACGTCGTGCCCTACAGTGAGCTTGCGCGCGCCGCTCTGATTGCGGAATTGACCGATCCCGCGCTCTCGGACGAGAGACGAACGGAGATCGAAGCGACACTTGAAGAATAATACGAATGAGCAGATCTGAAGGTTTTTCGGGTCTGCTCTTTTTCATTGAAAAAGAAATATTTTCATTGGTTTTCGGCTCTTTTTGGTGGGAAGGGCTTGCAACGGGGAGCGGTTTATGCTATACTGGACATAACGTATCAAAATTCTCTTATACGTAGAAAGGGTGGAATGGATTGATGATCAAAACACGAATCGTTTCCTCGGTTGAAAAATGCTTTTTAGATGAAAATATTGAGTCGTTTGAACGGCTGGAAAAGATCTCCATGCTCAAAAATGAGCGGCTTTCGCTTCAGCTTTTGCACGTAGCCGATCCCGAGCTGGCGGGGTGCCGTCTCCTTTGTGACCTCACGCTTTCGGGCGAGCCGGCGGCTTACTCTACGGTGCGCTCGGTGGAGCAGGTCCCCGTTGTGATGGCACACGCCGGTGTGAGCGTTCCCGATGATAATTACCTGCGTGAAACACCCGGAATCTATCCGGACGTGCTGCAACCCTTGCATTACGACGGGCGAGTCGTGGTGGCGAGAGGTCAGCTCCAATCGCTTTGGATCGAGATCGATCCCAAGGAGGCACTTGCGGCGGGGAGCTATCCTTTGACGCTGACTCTGACCGATCTCAACGGTGAGACGGTTGCGTGCGAGACGGTGACACTTGAGGTCATCGACGCTTGCCTTCCCGAACAGGAGCTGGTCTTTACCCAGTGGTTCCATTGCGATTGTCTTGCAAACTACTACCGCGTAGAGCCGTGGAGCGAGGAGCATTGGCGCATCGTGGAGAGCTTTGCGCGTACGGCGGTCAAAAACGGCATCAATCTGCTCCTGACTCCCGTTCACACCCCTCCTCTGGATACCGCTGTGGGCGGTGAACGTACCACCACGCAGCTCGTGGACGTAACGGTGAGTGACGGTCGGTACAGCTTTGGCTTTGAGCGGCTGGATCGTTGGATCGAAATGTGCAACCGCATCGGTATCAAGTATTTTGAGATCGCACATTTCTTTACCCAGTGGGGGGCTGGCCACGCGCCCAAAATCATGGCAACCGTGGACGGCACCTACAAAAAGATCTTTGGCTGGGAGACCGATGCAACGGGTGAGGATTACGTGGCGTATCTCAACGCCTTTATCCCTGCATTCCTCTCGCACATGAAAGCAAGAGGAGACGATAAACGTTGCTACTTCCATATTTCGGATGAGCCGAATGCCGAGCAGTTGGACTCCTACCGCGCGGCAAAGGCGGTGGTGGCAGATCTGCTCCGCGGATACACCATCATGGATGCGCTCTCCAACTTTGAGTATTGGCAGCAGGGGCTGGTGGAAACCCCCATTCCCGCAACCAACCACATCGAGCCCTTTATCGAGGCAAAGGTGCCGGGGCTTTGGGCGTACTACTGCTGTAGTCAGGGCAAGGACGTTTCCAACCGTTTTGTCGCAATGCCGCTCTGGCGCACCCGCTCTATCGGTATGCAGATCTATAAATTCGATATCGTCGGATTTTTGCATTGGGGCTATAACCACTATAATAACCAGAATTCGGTCGATTCCATCGATCCGCACCGTGCGCTCAGCGGTGACTTCTGGGTTCCCGCGGGAGATACGCATTCGGTCTATCCCGATCAGGATGGGACGGCTATGGAATCCATGCGTATCATTTCCTTCTACGAAGGACTTCAGGACGCACGCGCAATGAAGCTGGCAGAGCAATACCACGGCAAGGATGCCGTCGTCAAAGCAGTAGAGAAGGCGTTTGGTAAGGAGATCAAATTCGACCGTTGCGTCAAGGATGGGCGCACGATGATCAAGATCCGCGAGGTCGTCAACGATATGATCCGCAAGGGAGTTGAGAAAAATGGATAAGAAAATGCCGCGAACCGTTGGCATTTCCACCAAAAAAGAGGGGCTGAACCGCCCAACGTTCGAGTGCTATCGCAACAACGGAATCGGTGCCGTTGAGGTGAGCGTGGCGCACGAGGATTACGACGCGCAGGATCTTGAAGCGATTGCGTCGGACGCGCGCGCGGAGTCGATCGATCCGTGGTCCTTGCATCTGCGCTTCTCGCCGTTTGAACGCTATACGTTGCAGCTGGCGGACGGTGACGCGCGTCGTTTTGCAACGGAATATGCTGCGGAATGGATCAAAAAGGCGGGGCACGCGGGCTTTCGCCACGCGGTGATCCACCCCAGCGGTGAGCCGATCGAGGACGCAGACCGCGCTGAGGCGATGAAGCGATCCAAGGATGCGCTGGCAACGCTGGCACAGGTCGCAAGGGATGCGGGTATTGTGCTTTGCGTGGAAAATCTTCCGCGCACCTGCCTTGCCAAAAACTCGGCGGAGCTGTTGGAGCTGTTGTCGGTGGACGAGGGGCTTCGCGCTTGCTTTGATACCAATCACCTCTTAAAGGAGCCCACGCTCGATTTTATGCGCGCGGTGGGGGACAAGATCGTAACGCTCCATCTTTCGGATTACGATTTTATCAACGAGCGTCATTGGTTGCCGGGAGACGGTCAGATCGATTGGCGCGGATTGATGCGTACACTCGACGAGATCGGATACGGCGGCGTGATGATGTACGAGACCGGAAAAACCTTGAAAAACGGTGAGGAGCGGATGCTTACGGTTGAGGATCGCGCCCAAAACGCCGCATGGCTGGAGTCTTTGCGAATCTGATAGCGCAATATTTATCTTTGAACAATCCCGATTGATGGATTTGATAGCAATATTTGTCTTTTTTAGCGCAAGAAGTATCTTGACAACGGACGCCAAATGTTTTATACTGGAATCAATCCCAAATCGGGACAATTCTTTGGGACATAGAAAGGAAAAGACTATGGAAAAGAAGTTAAAGATCGGTATTATCGGTACGGGCGGAATTGCGCATTCTCACATGGACGCGTATAAGATTTTTCCAAACGCCGAGGTCGTAGCTCTTGCGGATCTTGTACCCGGCAGAGCAGAGGCGTTTGCCCGTGAATACGGATTGACAAACGCGCGTATCTACTCCAACGATCGCGATTTGCTGGATAATGAGGAGCTGGACGGTGTCAGCATTTGTACGTATAACCGTCAGCACGCAAACCCCACCATCTACGCACTGAAAAAAGGCGTTAACGTTCTTTTGGAAAAGCCGATGTGCGTGACCATGGACGAGGCTGTTGAAATGATGAAGGCGGAAAAGGAGAGCGGAAAAATCCTTACCATCGGCTTCCAGCCCCGCTTTAATCCCAATATGCAAATGATCAAGAGAATCGTCGAATCGGGTGAGCTTGGACATATTTACTACATCCAGACGGGCGGAGGCAGACGCCGTGGCATTCCCGCGCGGGGCGGTAAGGATAGCTTTATCCGTGAGGATACCGCAGGACTCGGCGCGCTTGCCGATATCGGATGTTACTCTCTTGATATGTGCCTCAATGCCATCGGATATCCCAAGCCCCTGACCGTTTCGGGCTTTAAGAGCGACTTTTTCGGCAAGGATCCCGCTTCCTATTACGGGCAGGATTGCGCCAACGAATTGGCGAACAAATTCGGCGTTGACGATTTTGCGGGTGCGTTTATCCGCTTGGAGGGCGGCGTGTATCTCGATTTCCGTATCGCATGGGCGATGAACGTTGATACCCCCGGTGACACCATTATTCTCGGTACCAAGGCGGGGCTGCGTATCCCGTCCACCGATTGCTGGAACGGCGCTCCCGGCGGCCCCTTGACGCTCTATCGTCAGGTTGCGGGTACGCAGGTTGAGGAAACTTTCCCCGTTATCCCGTTCGATCCCAAAAAGGACCTGACGTCGGTACAGAAAAAGATCAAATCTTTCCTTACCGCAATCGAGGAAGGACTTCCCGCACCCGTTCCCACCAGCCAGATTATCATCAATCAGGCGATCATCGACGGTATCGTCCGCTCGAACGAAGCGGGCAGAGAAGTGGAAATCACCATTCCCGAAATTGAATAAAAACGTTTTGTGGGGGAGCTTCCGTTGTGAGGTTCCCCCGTCGGGCATTACAAAAGGATAAGGAGAGATTATGAATCAGCATTATCTGGAGATGGCGGAAGAGAATCTTCCACCGATGTTTTACGAGAAGGTAACGACGAAAAAGGCGGTTGCCGTCAAGGCATCCGATGCGGCACATCTCGGCTTTGTAATGGAGGATGCGGGGGAGATCCCCGAGGTGGTAAAGGGGGGCGACTCCTTTGTGCTGGATTTTGGCAGACATTGCGTCGGAAAACTCTCCTTTACCGTTCGGGATAACGGCAGATATCTGGACGCTCCCGTTCGCTTGCGTCTGCGATTTGCCGAGACTCCGTACGAGTTGGGGCGCGATCATGCAACCTATCACGGCTCGCTTTGCGCATCTTGGCTCTATGAGGAGATCATCAACGTGGATGAGATCGGTGTCACCGCGCTTCCGCGACGCTATGCGTTCCGCTATCTTGAGGTGACGGTGGTTGCCACTCCGAGACCGACGCGTCTGTCGGATTTTACGGTGGTCTGCGAAACCAGCGCGGACGTCAAAAAGCTGATGCCGCTTCCCGAGGGAACGGACAAGGAGCTTGCCGCCATCGACCGCGTGGGTGCGGCAACCCTGCGCGACTGTATGCAGTCGGCGTATGAGGATGGACCCAAGCGAGACCGCCGACTGTGGTCGGGAGATCTGCGCTTGCAGGCGCTGACCGATCAGGTGTTGTTTGATAACGCGATGCTTGCACGCAGATGCCTCTATCTGTTTGCCGCTTGTCAAAGAGAGGGAAAATATCTGCCGGGATGCCTCTATCAAGTGCCCGAGGTTACCTTTGATAACGGTATGGAGATCCCCGATTATTCCATGCTTTGGTGTGTGTCTTTGGCGGATTATTACGAACATACGGGGGATGCCGAAACGGTTCTGGATCTCTTTCCCGTAGTGGAGGGGGAGATCGGACTTGCCATCGATACGCTCGACCAAAACGGCATTGCCACGTTGCCCGAGGGCGGCTGGCCCGGTTTTATCGATTGGGCAGAGGGGTTAGAGCATATTACCGCGGTACACGGAGCGTTTTTGTATGCTCTGCGTCGGTTGATCCCGCTTTGCCGCGCCGTTGGGAAGAATGAGATCGCAGACCGCTGGCAGAAGGTTTTGGAGGATTCCACCGAGGCGGCAAAGCGTCACCTTTACAACAGTGAAAAGGGTGCTTTTATCAATGCGTATGACAAGGATCAATACTCCGTACAATCGCAGGTATGGATGGTTTTGGGAGGTGTTGCGGTTGGAGCGGACGCGCAACGCGTGCTTGTTGAGAGTCTTGCGTCAAATTCGTCTGTCAAGCCCGTAACGCCTTATATGCATCATTATCTTGTAGATGCAATGCTGATGGCGGGAATGAAGGAAGAAGCGCTGGCGCATATCAAGTCCTATTGGGGCGCGATGGTGCGTGAGGGCGCGGATACCTTTTGGGAGGTGTTCGTACCGGGCAAGCCCGATATCTCTCCTTACGGCGATCCGCTCATGCACTCCTTCTGTCACGCATGGAGCTGCTCGGCAAGCTATTTTATCAGAACGTATTTTGTTTGATTTACAAAAGGGAGGCTCATCCGAGCCGCCCCTTTTTGCGATCATAAAAACTTGCGAATATCCAGTGCCAACTGCTCCTCGGAGCAGATCAGACGCTTGGCAAGATCTTTGGAGCTTTCGTCTGCCGCCTCGTATTGGTTGAGATAGCGGTTGAGCGTTTTGACCCCCATGTTGCATCCGTCGGTCATGAGGTCGGCAATGGTTTTGTCGGAGTCGTTGACGGCGAGCTTGACGTTGGTTTTGACCCAAGACATTCCTTTTGCAATCGGGTTTGGATTTTTTCCGTCGTCGTGGTATTGAGAAAGAAGCGATTGCACCTCGCCGTTGAGTCGTTCATGCTCCTTTTTGCAGTCGTTTAAACGACCTTTGAGATTTTGGGAGCTGACGTATTTGAGCACCTCGTCAATGGAGGAAACTCCCATTTTAACGCCTGCGTCACATTCGCGTAAGAGCTTTACGGTATCTTGTTCGATCATGATCTGATCCTCCTTGTTCGTTTTTTTATAGAATACCCCCGTTTTGGGGATATTATCAGAAAAACAGAAAAAAGGAAGAAAAATGGCGTATTTTCATGATCACGCGGTGGCGAAACGGTTGATCAAAGAAGGAAAATTGCGTGGGTATTATTTTGCCGAGCGTCACAACGGTATTTCCCCCGCACTCGTTTTGCTGTTTGATGACGACAAACATCCCGTGATGCCGATCCGTCAAGCCGATCGCGCCTCATAAAAACGCGGACGAGCCTTGACAAAAAGAGAGCGAGAGAGTATAATAAGCATAATCCAAAAAAACAAAGGGGGAACCATGTGTGAAGGTATGCGTGTTACAGCCGCCGTATTCTTATGACGGTAGCCTGGCAGAACAAAATTTTGAGGTTCTTTTAGGATTGTTGGACGCTTGTGACGAGAGCTTGGATCTCATCGTTTTGCCGGAGTACAGCGATATTCCGGCGGATATCAAGGATAACGCTCTGCTGTTTGAAACGGCAGACCGCTTGCGCGCAGTTTTGCTGACACGGGTGGCAGAAACGGCAAAAAGATGCCACGCCATGGTGTTTGTCAATGCGTTTGATAAGACCCCGACGGGTTACCGCAATACCACCTACGCCTATGACCGCGAGGGCAATCTCGTCGGCAGATATTATAAGGCACATCCCGCGCCCAGCGAGGTCAAAACCGAGGACGAGGGCGGGCACGCTCTGGACGTTTCCTATAGCTATGCGTTTGCAGAGCCCTATACGTTGGAGATGGAAGGTCTGCGCTTTTGCTTTTTGACCTGTTACGATTTCTATTTTTACGAGAACTTTCCGCAACTGGCAAGACAAAAGCCGGATATCATCATCGGTTGCTCCCTGCAACGCACCGATACCCACGAGGCACTTTCCATCATCAACCGCTTTTTATGCTACCAAACAAACGCCTATCTGGTTCGCGCGTCGGTTTCTTTGGGTGAGGATTCCAAAACCTGCGGATGCAGTACGGTCATCACGCCTCGGGGCGAGGAATTGGTGAACATGAAGAACCGCGTGGGATTTGGCGCGTGCGAGATCGATCCTGCGGAAAAATATTATAAGCCGGCGGGATACGGCGGTGTGATGCGCTCGCATCACGAATACGTCGAGGAAGGCAGACGTCCGTGGCTCTACCGCAACGGTGGGGCTTCGGTGATACTTTCCGAGAGCAGAATGCCTTATCCGCGCCTTTGCGCGCATCGCGGCTTTTGTACGGTCGCGCCCGAAAACAGCCTTCCCGCCTACGGTGCCGCGGTGGCACTGGGGGCTGAGGAGATCGAAATGGATCTATGGGCTACCAAGGACGGCGTTTTGGTCAGCGCACACGACGAGACCTTGGAGCGTGTCAGCAACGGAACGGGAAAGATCGGAGATCACACCTACGAGGAGCTTTTGCAGTTGGATTTCGGTGTTCACGCATCCAAGCCGTTCGGGGGCTTGCAGATCCCCACGTTTGAGCAGATCCTTCAAAAGTTTGCGGGACGCGCGATCATCAATCTGCACGTTAAGATCTGGGACGCAAAAAAGAGCGATCCCAAATTAGAGGAGATCGTTGCCTTGATCCGCAAATACGACGCGCAGGATCACGTTTATTTTATGACAACAAACGACGAAATGATCCGCCGCGCACAGGAGTACGCTCCCGATATCGCGTGCTGCGTGGGCTGGGACGGAAACCGCGATCCCATGTCGATGGTCGATCGTGCCATTGCGTTGGGCACGAAAAAGATCCAGTTGTTCAAGCCCTATTTCAACGAGGAGACCGTCAAGCGTGCGCACGAACACGGTATTCGCTGCAACGTGTTTTGGGCGGACGATCCCGAGGAAGCGATCCGCTACCGCGAGATGGGGATCGATACCATTCTGACCAACGATTATTTACCGATCAAGAGAGCATTCAAGGGCACTTCGCTTTGATTACATAAAAACCCGTGTTGAAAAGGAAGAAATGACATGAACAATCCGTTTTTTAGCGAACTGAATCCCGAACCGAGCTATCCGCGCCTTTGCGCACACCGCGGTTTTTCCGCGGCAATGCCCGAAAACAGCCTGCCGGCTCTTGCATCTGCCGTTGTGCTGGGGGCGCAGGAGATCGAATTTGACCTTCGCACCACTTGTGACGGGGTCATCGTCAGTATTCACGATCCATGCCTCGACCGCGTCAGCAATGGGCACGGTATGGTGGAGGAGCACACCTTTGAGGAACTGAGAGCACTTGACTTCAGCGGAGAATATACGCGCTTTCGCGGCTTGCAGATCCCTACGTTTGAGGAGATCCTGCAAAAGCTCGTGGGGCAGACGGTGATGAATATTCATGCCAAGATCTGGGAGGGCGATCACCCTGCCGACCGCTTGGAGGAGATCGTTTCGCTCATCCGCCGTTACCGCTGCGAGCGGCAAATTTATTTTGCCGCCAACAGCTCCGAGGCGTGTCGGATCGTCAAGGAATATGATCCCAATCTTTGCTATTGCCTGATCTGGAACGGCAAGGAGAGTGCGGCGGAATTGGTAGATCGCGCGATTTTGGCGGGGGCTGACAAGGTGCAGCTTGCCTCTCCCATGGACGATGCGGAGTGCATCAAGCGTGCGCACGCACACGGCATTCGTTGTAATCTGTTTTACGCGGACGATCCCCTCGAAGCAAAGCGTTACTTTGAGATGGGGATCGATACGATTTTGACCAACGAGTATCTTTTGCTCAAGCAGAGCTTGGAAATATAAAAGATCGGCAACTCAAAAGGCTCATCAAATGCGAAAACGCATTTGATGAGCCTTTTGAAGTTGGGTCAATCGATCTTCGCACCGTTTTGGCGAAGGAGTGCTTGCAACGCGGGAACGGAAAGGTCACGCGCGGCACACCCTTCGTCACACACGAGCGTTGCGGCAAGCCCTGCCGCTTCGCCAAGCGTTGCGCAGGTGGGCATGATGCGCAATGATGCTTGCGCCTCATGCGTTGCGGAGACGCATCTTCCCGCAACCAACAGGTTTTTCACGTTTTGGGGAACCAGTACGCGATAGGGGATGGTGTAATAGGTCTCATCCTCAAAATAATAGTGGCTGGTGCCCTCACCGTCGGGGCTGTGGATGTCGATGTCATAGTTGCAGACAGCAATCGAATCCTCAAACTTGCGGCAGGCAAGCAGATCTTCCACAGTCAATACGTATTCCCCCTCAATCATGCGGCTCTCCCGCGCACCGATCTGGAGTCCCGTGGAGAGGAGAACGCTATCCTTGAATTCCTCAAAATTTTCGCGCAGAAAAGTGTAAAGCTCAATTACCTGCTCGCGCGCCTCAATCTCTGCTTCCGTTACGTCCCACGCGTTTGTGGGATTGCGTTTGATGACGCGGGTGGTGTTGAAATGAAGGACACCGGGTATCATCGTTCCAAACATCAAAACGTTCTCGCGCGGGTTTTTGATCTTTCCTTCGGCTTTGAATTGACGGTAGAGCGCGCTGATGCGACCTCTGATTCCCTCGTTGCAATCGGAGTGTACGTTGCCCAGGCGGAAGGAGAGCGTCATGGGCTGGCAGAGGTGGTCTCCGTCACGCCCCAAACGGAAGGGGCACCCCGCAAGGTAGGCGACGTTTGCGTCTCCCGTGGCATCGATAAAGCAATCCGCTTCGATCTCACTCAGACCTGAAACGTTGGAGACCGTTACCGATCGGATTTGATCTTCTACCTTTGTTACTCCCGTGACCTGCGTGCCGTAAAGCAGGGCAAGACCGCTTTCCTTTGCCATGGTGTTCAGCACGTATTTGACAAGCTCCTCGTTAAAGGTCATGGCGTTGGCGGTGTTGAGCCCGCCAAGAGCGGTCAAACGCTCGACGATCTCTCCAAAGATTCCCTTAGAGAGTAGGATCTTGTGCCGATCGTTGCCGCGGCTCCACGTCCAGTACGCCATAAAGGGGTTGACCAGATCAAACGCCGCCGCGCCGCCCATGCAGTTGTATTTTTCAATCAAAAGTACTTTTTTATTACGTCTTGCGGCACAGATGCCTGCCGCCGCGCCCGCAAATCCGCCGCCAATCACGACGACGTCATAAGAATATCGGTTCATGCTACGATGCTCCTGTTTCGGTATATCAAGATTTTTGTCAGAGAAATTGTGTTTGTTACCTTACGTTCCCGCCAAATGAACGGGCGTTTCGGTTCGCTGCCTCAGAGCGTCGGCAAAGCGTTCCGGTGCATCGCGGTCGGAAAACTCCCGCAGATCAAACTCCACCTCGTGCCCGAGTGCTTCACACTTTCCGATTCCCATCGGGTGATAGGGCTCAAGGTCGATCCGCTCAATGGCTGTGTAGCGGTTTGCAAGAGCGGCAATGCCTTCCATATGTCCGTCGTCAAGGTTGACGGTGGGGATGATGGGGCAGCGCAGGATCACGCGTGCGCCGGCTTCGCAAAGCATCCGCAGATTTTCGGAAATTCGTTGATTGGATACTCCCGTGTATTTCTTGTGCAAAGTATCGTCCGTCAGCTTCCAATCAAAGAGAAAAACGTCAACCAAGGGGGGAAGGGTTTTGAGTACGTCGGGGGAGCAATAGCCGCAGGTTTCCATCGCGGTGGAAAGTCCTTCCTCTCGGCACGCCTTGAGCAAAGCTTCGCAGAACTGCGGTTGCGCGGTCGGCTCTCCGCCCGAGAGGGTCACCCCTCCGCCCGAATGCTTATAAAAAACACGGTCGGAAAGCAGCTCCCGCATCACGTCCCCAACCGTTACCTCGCGGATCACGGTTTCAAGTGCTTCAAACGCGCAGGCATCGGCACACGCTCCGCAAGCGATGCAGAGGTCGCGGTCAAAGAGATGCTCGCCCGAGGAGGTCAGAGTGTGCGCGTTTTGAGGGCATTTTTGCACGCACGCACCGCAAAAGCGACAACGGTCAAGCCGCAAAAACAGCTCCTCCTTTGGGGATTGCGATTCGGGATTGTGACACCATGCGCACCGCATGGGGCAGCCCTTGAAAAAGACCGTGGTGCGGATCCCGGGGCCGTCGTCGGTGCAAAAGTGTTGGATATTAAAGATCTTTCCGATGGGGGAAAGAGAGGGTGTTGCATTCATAAAAACTCCTTATTCAAACAGTGTCCGCGCGATTACGGCATCCTGAATGGCGGGGTCAAGCTTGTAAAAATACTCCGAGTAGCCGCCCACGCGTACGATCAGGTCGCGGTGGTCGTCGGGGTGCACCTTTGCGTCAAGGAGCGTTTCTTTGTCGGTTACCGTGATTTGAAGCTGTGTTCCGCCCAAATCAAAATAGCCCTCTACCAATGCGCGGATGACCTCGGGGGAATATTTTTTATGGATGGAAAGATTGGTCACTGCCATGCCGTAAACGTCTTTTTGCTCGTAGCGCGATGCGGAGGCAAGCATAACCGTTGGGCCTTTGGTGGATTTTCCGTTGACCGCGGCCAAGGAATCCGCCTCGGGACTTCCCGCACGTCTGCCGTCGGGGGTGGATCCAACGCATTTTCCAAGACCGATATGGCGGCGGAACTGATGTGCCGTTGGGAAAAAGCCGATGCCGAGATCGAGCTTTGCGGAGAGATAATGTTCGTAGAATCGGGTGGTGAAGTTCTGCATCAGCGCGTCACTCTCCTCCTCGCCTCTGCCGTAGGCAGGGCAGGTCTTGAGCTCCTTGAAAAACGCCTCGTCCTCGGCTGTAAGAAGTGCGAGGAAGCGTTCTGCCGTATAGCGTTTTTCATCAAACACGAGCTGCTTGATCGCCAAAAGCGAATCGACGGTGTTGGGAATTCCACTGTCCGAGTGTACCGAAAAGGTATAGCGCGCGCCACCTTGAAGCCAACCCGTTTCTTTGTCGATGCAATCGTCGATAAAGAGCGTGCGAATGGGCGCAAAGCAATGCGCGGCGCGCTCGTTATAGTGTGCGTTGATGCGTGCGGTCTGCTCGTCTTGCTTTTGGTGGAGCAGAGTCATAAAGTCCTCGTAAAAGTCCTTGAAATCAATCGCCTTCGGGAGGGATTGGTGCATATAGTCCTCAAAAATTTTCAGGACGTTGATATTTTCGTCGGTGCCGCCCGAACAAGTAAGACCCGCAAACGCGGTCTCGGTGCACCCGCCGCCCGCAAACTCCATGGCATCCTCTGAGGTCAAGTGCGGAATGCGGTGCATGAGCCGTTCCCGAATGGCATCCTCGTTGTAAAAGGCGGGCTGACCGCCGCTTTCCAAAATTCTTTTGGCGGCAAGCTCCCAAAGCTCGGGAGGCATATCCTTGGTGACGCGCAGCTGCGTCAGGGGACGTGCCAAGCCAACCGAAGCCTCCAGTGCCTGTTTGGTCACCTCGCTGTAATCGGGGCCTAAGGTGATGCTCCAGGTATCGTTTTCCTGAATGTTTTCCATCATACAGCGCAGATAGGGGCGCAGATCCTCCCCGCGGTGGTAGGGGGAGAGGATCGAGTCAAGCCGCCCGACGTTGTCCCAGCCGTCCAGGGAAAGGACAAAGTTGAGCGCGACGATCGCCTCGTATGCGGTTTCGGGCGGAGAAAAGGGAACCTTTTGCAGAGCGCGGACAAGTTCGTCGGGCGCGCCCATTTCGGGGAGTGCTTTCAGAGCGCGCGCGTGGTAGGTACGCAATCCCTCAATCAGATCGAGCAGAGCGGTGCGAAAGTCGCTTTGGGGCATGGCAAGCAGTCGCTTTTCGTAGCCGTTGATGCCTTCTCTCAGGATGCGCTTGTAGTTGAGCATGCTGTGATTCCACTCGCCGGCGTAGTGAAACCGCTCGGTAAAATTGCGAAAGATCTCAGCGGCACGCGGACTCTTTTCCTCCAGTTTCTCCCACCAAACGTTATATTGGCGTGCGTATTGCGGAGAAACGCAGGGTTCGTCGATTCCGTCGTCGGTACGATCCCAATACGCTCCCACCGTCGTGTTTCCGCACGGAAAGAGCGGAGCACCCGCGCGATAGACCAATCGGCAGTTTTCGTAATATCTGCGATAGGCGCGGCAATAGGTCAAAGGGAGTGGACCTTCGGGGTACTCCAAAAAGCCCGCCGCCATGGGTTCTCTGATCGAGAGCATCAGTTGTACTGCGTCCGTCATTCGGTATTCTCCTTCCCAAAGTGCAAGAAATCGATGTGTTTTCATTATAGCACGATTTTGGGGAAAGTCAATAGAAAAAACAGCGTTTTTTCCCTTATAAGGGAAAATGAGGCTGAAATCCGGTCTCCCTCTTGACAAATGCAAAAGGAACGGTTATAATAAAAGTAATCGTTAAAAAGCGAGGGGATTTTCTGCCTCTCGTGGAAAGGAACGGTATGAAAAAGCAGAAAAAGTTACTCTATGTACCGAAGAAAAAGATGACCGCGGAGGAGCGAAAGGACCTGTGGGCGTTGGGGCTTGCGGGTGCGGGACTTGCACTCCATATCGCCGCAGCGATCATTTACGGCGTGGGAGCACCCGAGGGGAGTCCCGCCGCCGCAAAACGCCGCCGCATCAAGAAAAAGAAGGAAGAGGAGCGCAAGATCAAGTGCCCCTACCATCGCTACGCGAATTATCTTCTTGAAACGGGGAAGAAGGAATATTGATAAAGGACTTGAGTATGAAGAACATCGAAGGAATGCGCTTTGGCGAGGAGCGTGCCCTGTACGGTGCGCGCGACATGCATTTGCAACACTGTCGGTTTGACGGGGACGAGGATGGCGAAAGCGCACTCAAGGAGGCGCAAAACATCTGTATTGAGCACACGTATTGCAATTTGCGCTATCCGTTTTGGCACGATCGCACGTTGGAATTGCGCTTTTGTGAAATGACCGAGGCTTGCCGCGCGCCGCTTTGGTATTCCGAGGATATTTGTGCGTTTGATTGCGTGATGCACGGTGTCAAGGCACTGCGCGAGTGCCGTAACGTGCGTTTGGAGCGATGCGAGATCCGCTCTCC
This sequence comes from Eubacteriales bacterium, assembly GCA_045120465.1. Taxonomy (GTDB): domain Bacteria; phylum Bacillota; class Clostridia; order Oscillospirales; family CAG-272; genus UMGS1865. Next base: position 29,506 of record JBGVEW010000074.1, on the reverse strand, counting down.
CGAATTTGGTTGGTCAAGTGCCGACGTCGGTCTGTTTGATTGCCGTGCCGAGGGGGAGTATTTTATGCTCCGCGCCGAAAATCTTGTTATGAAGGACACCGATTTTCACGGAAAATACTCTTTTCAATACGTAAAAGATTGCGTAATCGAAAATTGTATGCTGGATACCAAGGACGCGTTCTGGCACGCTAAAAACGTTACCGTCCGCAACTGTACGGTCAAGGGGGAATATCTTGCGTGGTATTCCGAAAACCTGACCTTGATCGATTGCAGGATCATCGGCACGCAACCGTTTTGCTACTGTCGCGGTCTGCGCCTTGAAAACTGCGAGATGATCGATACCGATCTGGCGTTTGAACGTTCGGAGGTCACTGCAACGGTTACAACACGGGTGGACAGCATTAAAAATCCGTATGAGGGAGAGATTCTTGTGCCGTCGGTCGGAGAATTGATCATAGACGATCCGCACGCGCTTTGCCGTGTGACGGTTGGAGCATAAACGATATAAGAGTTCGGGGAGGGCTGAAAAAGCCCTCCCCGAAGAACGTTATTCGGTTGTGTGCGTCCCGTTCCCCCTGCGGAGCAAAAAAGCAACGAGGTAGGGGGCACTGCATACAGCAGCGTAAATCAGGTACGCTAAAAAGACGCAGAGCGGAAGCGGCAGAGCGTTTCCGATCGCGGCAAGGAAAAAGGAGTTACAGCGGAAGAACATATAGTCGGTTCCGAGGATCACGTTTGCCGTGTTGGCAAGGATCGACATCAAAAATGCCGGAGCGGCGGGCAGAAAGCAATCTGCAAGACGCTTGGCAAATCCGACCGAGTGATATCCCGAGGTCAACAGCACGAAAGCCGTAAAGACGAGGGCACCGTGATAGAAAAAGGTTTGGAAGCCGGGGAAGGAGATGGCGGAATAGGTGCCGAGAATGGTGGCGGGGTAGATGAAGTTGATCAATCCGCCAAGCAATCCCAGCGTGCAACCGTAGCCGCACGCCGCATCGCGTACACGTCCCTTTCCCAAAATGACAAAGGGCATGGCATACATCCAGATGCTACAGGGGTAAAACGGCAGATTGCCGCCCCATTCAAAGCGCGGCTCTCTTCCAAAGCATTCCCAAATCAGCTTGCACGCCTCCAAAGAGGTCAGCGTTGCCCACAAGAGCGTCAAAACGAGTTTGATCCTTTGCTCGGGCAAACGCCTGACAAGCAGGATCCCAACGATCACGATGGCGGCAATCAGTGCGGAAAAGAGAAAATGCAAAGGGGTAAACATCGTTCCTGGTATTTCATGTGCCGGTGGCAAAAAATCCTTATGGGTAAAAAAGTTGCGAAAAAGCTCCGAGAGTCCCCACGAGGACGTCGTTGATAAAAATGCTGTGGGATTCACGTCAAACGGTCTCCTTTCGTTGATTCCCAAACGGTTCAGGAATATTATAACGCGAAAGTGTGAAAAAATCAAGACAAATCAACCAAAAATCTACGCGCAACAATCGCATTTTTCGGACAAAAACTTTTTTAAAAACCTTGACTTTTTTAGAGAAATACGATACAATAATTATATATATCATAATTTAGGAAAAGGAGATTGCGCATGACGAGCAGCATGACGGGATTTGGCCGCTGTCGGGAGACGGTGGAAGGTCTTGACGTTACGGTCGAGATCAAATCGGTCAACAGCCGTTTTTTGGATTGCAATACGAAAATCAGCCGCGCCTACGGGTATCTTGAGGAGCGGGTCAAGCCCTATTTGATGCAAAAGGGAATCACCCGCGGAAAGGTGGACGTTTGGATCGGGATCGACGTGATGGATTCCGGAAGCGTGCAGATCGAATTGGACGAGGGCTATCTCAAGGGATATCTGGACGCGCTTTACCGTTTGCGAGACGAATACGGACTCCGCGACGATATTTCGGTCATGAACGTGGCGCACAATCAAGGTCTCTTTTTGGTCAAACGCCCCGAGGAGGATATCGAGCGCGATTGGGCGCGAGTGGTTACGGTGCTGGAAAAGGCAGTAGATACCTTCCTTGCCGTCAGAGCGCGTGAGGGAGAGCGTCTTGCCAAGGATATGTTCGCAAAGCTTGCCAATATCAAGGTGCTGGTCGATGAAATCGAGGCACTGTCGCAAAAGGATATCGCCACCTACCGCGAGCGTCTTGCCGAGCGCGTCAGAGAGGCGCTGGAGGACAATCACATTACTCTGGACGAAAACCGCATCCTGACCGAATGTGCCCTGCACGCGGATAAGGTTGCCGTGGACGAGGAGCTGGTACGCCTGCGCACACACTTCGTTTCCTTTGAGGAGATCCTTGAGGGGGATGAGCCGGTTGGACGCAGACTTGACTTTTTGTTACAGGAAATGAACCGCGAGGTCAACACCACGGGCTCAAAATGCTCGGATGCCGAGATCGCGCGGCACGTTGTGGATATCAAGTGCGAGCTGGAGAAGATCCGCGAGCAGATCCAGAATCTGGAGTAACGGAGGAGATACCATGAAGTTTATCAACGTGGGCTTTGGAAACATGATAGCGGCGGATCGCGTGGTGGCACTTGCCAATCCCGATTCCGCACCCATTAAGCGATTGATTCAGGATTCCAAGGATGACGGCAGAGCCATTGACGTCACCTGCGGACGGCGTACGCGCGCGGTGATCATTACCGATTCCGAGCACGTGATCCTTTCCGCGATACAGACCGAGACCATTGCCAACCGTCTGGAAAACAACAGCGGAGCGGAGGATGACGCAAACGAAATGGAGGAAGAGGAATGAGCCACACCAAAAAAGGATTGCTGATCGTTTTTTCCGGTCCTTCGGGAAGCGGAAAGGGAACGGTTCGCGCACAATTGATGAAGAGAGAGGATTTTGCCTTTTCGGTCTCCGCTACCACGCGAGCGCCGCGTGCCGGAGAAAAGGACGGAGTCGATTACTATTACATCACCCGAGAGCAGTTTGAAGAGCGTATCCGTGAGGGCGATATGCTGGAGTACACCGAGTACAACGGCAACTATTACGGAACCCCTTTGCGTGAGGCGATGCAGGTGGTGGAATCGGGACGCAATCTGCTCCTCGAAATTGAGGTCGAGGGCGCGATGAACGTCAAGCGCCTCTATCCCGAGGCGGTTCTGATCCTGCTCCTTCCCCCCAGCTTTGCCGAACAGGAAAAGAGACTGCGTTCCAGAGCGACCGAAACCGAGGAGGTCATCCTGGGCAGACTTGAGCGTACCCGTGAGGAAATGAAATTTGTGTCCGAGTACGATTATATCGTTTACAATCCCGACGGGGGAGTGGACGCATGCGCCGACGAGGTTTTGGCGATCATTCACGCCGAACAGCATTCGGTCAAGAGATACGAAAAGGTATCCGAGCATTATTTTGAAAACTAATTCGGTAAAAACACCGCAGATACAAGGAGAAAAAACTATGTTGCATCCCACCATCGAAGAATTGACCAAGGGTCAGTACAACCGCTACGAGCTTGCACTTGCGACCGCAAAGTGCGCACGCCTGATTACCGACGAGTACGTTCGTCAGCATGAGGCTGCCGAAAAGTCCATTACGGGTAACAAGGAGACCGACAAGCCGCTGAACACCATGATCGATAAGGAGCTGCGCGACGAAAAGGCAGTTCACGTAGCGGTAAACCGCATTAACGCGGGCGAATACGTGATCGATCTGCACGCAGAGGAATGCGTGGCTGCCGAGGCAGAGAAAGCCGAGGAAGCTATCGATACCGACGCGGAATAATACGGGGGACGCTTTGAGCAATTACGCGGGCGTCAGCCTGTTGGATAATCCGTTTTCCATCGACGGGATCTACGACTACCGAATTCCCGAGGAGCTTGAACGCGACGTATGCGCGGGTGCGTTTGTAACGGTCCCGTTTGGGACCGCAAACCACCGCCGCCTCGGTTTGGTCGTGGAGGTCAAGGATCGCTCCAAATATCCCGAAACCAAAGCGATCGTCGCCGTATGCCCCGAGCAATTGACCTTAAACAGGGAGATGCTGGGGCTGTGCGATTTTATGAGACTGCGCACGCTTTGCACCACGGGAGACGCTGTCCGCGCGATGATTCCCGCGGTGGCTCTTTCGCGCCTTGTCGTAACCTACTCGGTCTCAAAGGACTCTATACCCACAGCCTCCGACGATCTACCATCGTCGGATTTGTTCGTATATGAGTACGTCGCGCGAGGCGGAGAGGTGCGATTCGATCGCATCCGCACGCAGTTCGGAGCGGGAGTCGAAACGCGCTTGCGCCGTCTTTGCACAAACGGATTTCTCATCAAAAAAACCGTTTTTCTCGACCCCTCCGAGGGGAAGATCGAACGGGTCTTTTCCCCTGCTTTGTCGGTAGAGGAATCCTATGCCCTGATCGACGGAGAGACGGTTGGAGAGGTGCGTCTTACCACGCCAAAACAGAAAAAGATTTTGCGCACGCTGATCGAGAGCGAAAGCCCCATGACGGCATCGGAGCTTTGCGAGGCGGCGGGCGTGACCGATTCCCCGATCAAAACGATGCTCTCAAAGGGGATCGTCGAAGCGCGCGAATCCCGAGCCGACCGCAATCCTTACGCCGATATTTCTTACGTCGGTGCGCCCCCTCTTTCCTTGAACGGAGAACAGAGCGAGGCGGTTGAGACGCTGTCGCAGCTTGCCTTTTCCGGAGAAGCCAAGGCGGCTCTGCTTCACGGTGTGACGGGGAGCGGCAAGACCGTTGTGATGACGGCTCTGATCGACCGCCTGCTTGAACGTGGGCGCGGTGTGATCCTTTTGTTGCCGGAGATCGCCCTGACACCGCAATCGGTGTCCATCTTTTGCGCGCGATACGGTGACCGTGTGGCGGTCATCCATTCCGCGCTTTCCGCGGGGGAACGCTACGACGCTTACTGCCGCATCCGCGACGGGCGTGCCGACGTTGTGATCGGAACGCGCTCGGCGGTCTTTTCTCCCGTGAAAAACCTCGGTGCGATCATCATCGACGAGGAGCAGGAGCATACCTACAAATCCGACCGCAATCCCAAATACCACGCGCGGGATATCGCGCGTTACCGTTGTGCTGCCAACAATGCTTTGATGCTGCTTGCATCCGCAACTCCCTCGATCGAGAGCTATAAAAAGGCGAAGGACGGTGTTTACACGCTCATTCGTCTCTGCCACCGATACGGCAACGCGGTTCTCCCCAACGTGGAGATCTCGGATATGCGCCGCGAGGCGGGGGGCGGGACGCTCTCTCCCATGGGGGAAAAGCTGATCCGTGAGTTGGGACGTGTGTTTGAGGCGGGCGAGCAATCGCTCCTGTTTCTCAACCGACGCGGATATAACCATTTTATGAGCTGTCGGAGCTGCGGTGAGGCGTTGACCTGCCCGGCTTGCTCGGTGGCTCTGACCTACCATACAAGACGCGGAACCTACGAGGCCGGGGATATGGTCTGCCATTGGTGCGGAAAGCGGATGCCCGTTCCGCGCGTGTGCCCTTCATGCGGCTCCGAGCATTTGTCACGCATGGGCTTTGGCACGCAACGAGCCGAGGAAGAGCTCAAGCAGATACTGCCGCAGGCGCGCGTTTTGCGAATGGATACCGACACGACCACCACCAAATTTGCGTATAACGAAATGCTGGGAAGCTTTCGCAAGCATGAAGCCGACGTGCTTCTCGGTACGCAAATGGTCACAAAGGGGCATGATTTTCCGGACGTGACGCTGGTTGGCGTTTTGTCGGCGGATACCACGCTTTACCTGGACGATTACCGTGCGGCGGAGCGCACCTTTGCGATGCTGACCCAGGTGGTCGGGCGTGCGGGGCGCGGAAACAAAAAGGGCATGGCGGTCATTCAGACGAGCAATCCCGATAGCGAGATCATCCGTCTTGCGTGCGCGCAGGATTACGAAAGCTTTTACGAGCGGGAGATCCGTATGCGAAAGTTGCTCTCCTTTCCGCCGTTTTGCGATATCGCGCTTCTCACCGTTTCGGGAACTTTGGAAAACGAAGTGCTCCGCGGTGCAACCCTGATGGACCGTGAACTGCGTTCCCGTCTTTCGGGAGAATTTTGCGACGTGCAGGCAATGCTGTTTGGTCCTTTCGAAGCCCCCGTCTATCGGGTGGATCATAAATACCGTATGCGCATGGTAATCAAGTGCAGGCTCAACCGTCGCACGCTTGCCATGCTGGCAGATATTTTGTGCCAATTCAATCAAAAAGCGGGGAGACGGCTTTCGATGAGTGCCGATCTGAACCCCTCGAATCTGTAAAAAAATGAGGTGCTGACAATGGCAAAATTAAAGATTGTAAAGGTTGGGGACGACGTTTTGCGTAAGGTTTGCCGTCCCGTTGACGCGATCACACCCCGCGTGCTGACGCTTTTGGACGATATGATTGAAACCATGCGCGATGCAGACGGTTGCGGACTTGCCGCACCGCAGGTCGGCATTTTGCGTCGCATTGCCGTGGTGGAAGTCGAGCCGGGCGAGGTGATCGAATTGATCAATCCCAAAATCATCGCAAAGGCAGGCGTGCAAGAGGAACAGGAGGGGTGCCTATCCGTTCCCGGACGCTGGGGAATTACCCATCGCCCCAAACACGTCACGGTTCGTGCCATCAACCGTAAGGGCGAGACCTTTGAGGTCAGCGGAAGCGATCTTTTGGCACGCGCGCTTTGCCATGAGATCGACCACTTGGACGGCAAGCTCTTTATCGATCACATGATCAAGGAGCTGGAATGATGAGAATTTTGTTTATGGGAACCCCCGATTTCGCGCTCTTCTCGCTCAAGGCTTTGGTTGAGGCGGGGGAAAACGTGATCGGTGTGATCACACAGCCCGATAAGCCAAAGGGGAGAGGATATACGCTGACACCGCCCCCCGTAAAGGTGTATGCGCTTGAGCAGGGCATCCCCGTTTATCAGCCCGCTACGCTTCGCGGTGAGGAGTTTGCAAAGCAGCTGGAGGAGCTTGCTCCCGAGCTGATCGTGGTTGCGGCATACGGAAAGATCCTGCCCGCAAACGTGTTGGATTATCCCAAATACGGATGCGTCAACGTGCACGGCTCTCTCTTGCCCGAATATCGCGGTGCCGCTCCCATGCAGCGCGCGATCATCGACGGTAAGCGTGAAACGGGAATTACCACGATGATGATGGACGTTGGGCTCGATACGGGCGATATGCTGCTCAAACAGGTGGTTGCGATTGAGGCAAACGATAATTTTGAGGATATTCACGATAAGCTTGGTGCGTGCGGAGCGGAGGTGCTGCTTGCAACGTTGGCACAGATCCGCCAAGGAACGCTGACGCGAGAGAAGCAGGATGAGAGCCTTGCAACCTATGCCGCGAAGATCGAAAAGAGCGATTGCGTGATCGATTTTACGCAAAGCGCACAGGCAGTGCACGATCGGATCCGCGGACTTTCCCCCATCCCCGTGGCATTCACCTATACGCCGGATGGAAAAATGCTCAAGGTGATCGCATCCGAAGTCGTAGCGGGAGAGGGAAGCGGTGCTCCTGCGGGAACGGTGACCTCCTTGTCGGGCGGCAAAATTACGGTTGCTTGCGGTACGGGTTGCGTCGCGCTTTTGACGGTGCTTCCCGAGGGAAAGAAGCGTATGAGCGCTTCGGACTTTATCAACGGACGCAAGATCGGTGAGGGCGACCTGCTCGGAAAATAAACGCTTTTCGTACCATGTTCGCACAAACGGCGATAAACGTTTTGATCAAACTTTTTCAAAAGTTTGTGGATTCCAAAGGCAACGCCTTTGGTCGCGCGTCGCAACGCGCGAAATTCCCTTTACGGCGCTTTTCTTTTTGTGAGCTTTTTCTTTTGCGCCTACATGGTCAAAAGAAAAAGCGACTAAGGAGTTTTGCGTAACAAAGGAAAAGGCACCCAAACAATATAACCACGGTGCTCTTTACCATTCAAAAACGAGGTTTTTTATGTCGGTCAATATTCTGGAACTCAAACAAACAAAGGGGCGCGTGCTTGGTGTGGATTTCGGGGATACCCGTACGGGTCTTGCCGTTTCGGATATCAGCCGTTTTTTGGCATCGGGCATCGGCTACGTCAGCCCCGGCGGTATCGAAAAGACCGCCGATCGTGTCTCGGAGGTCGCGCGTGAGCAAAAGGTGAGTGCCGTTGTGGTGGGACTCCCCAAAAACATGGACGGTTCCGAGGGTTTTCGCGCGGAGCGTTGCCGTGAATTCGCCGCTCTTCTCGAAGCACGTCTTGATGGAATTCCCGTTGCCATGATGGATGAGCGTATGACGACCATGAGCGCATCCCGCTATCTCAACGAAACCAATACGCGCGGACAAAAGCGCAAGGGCGTGATTGATACCCTTTCGGCACAGATCATTTTGCAAAACGCGCTGGACCGATTGAAAAACTGAATCCGCGAGGAGAATTTTTATGAAGGCTTGTATCATTCAACCGCATTATTCCACAGAGTATCGGGATTCGGACGCGCTGTTTCGTTGGGAAATGGACAGTATGGACGCGTGCGACGAAAGTATGGATCTCATCGTCCTGCCCGAATCCTGCGATACCCCCGCACTTGCTCGCACGCGTGAGCAGTTTGAGGCATCTTACGAATCATATTGCGCACCGCTTTTACAAAAAGCACGCGCAACCGCCAAAAGGTGCGACGCAGTCCTCTTTATCAACATGGCGCGCAGAACCGAAACGGGATTGCGTAACGCCACCTACGCCATCAACCGCGAGGGCGAGGTCGTGGGATATTACGATAAGGAGCATCTGACGTGGGGCGAGGAATTCAAGATGGGAAAGGACGCAGGCTATACCTATGCGTATAACGACCCCACGGTGATCGAGATCGACGGCGTACGCTATGGATTTCTTACCTGTTACGATTTTTATTTCTATGAAAACTTCGCGCAAATCGCGCGCAAGGGCGTGGACGTGATCATCGGTTGCTCGCATCAGAGGAGCGACCTGCACTCCGCGCTTGAAACCATGAGCAAATTCTGCGCTTACAATACCAATGCTTACGTCGTGCGTGCATCGGTCAGTATGGACGAGGACAGCGACGTTGGCGGTGCTTCGATGATCGTCAATCCGCGCGGCGAGGTTCTGGTCAATATGGGAAGCCGCGTCGGTATGGCATGTGCGGGATTTGATCCGCACGAAAAATACTACAAGCCTGCGGGATTTGGCAATCCCCTTGCGGCACACTACGAGTATATCGAAAAGGGCAGACGTCCTTGGAAATACCGCCCTGCGGGAAGTGCCGTCGTTCTGTCCGACGATCAAATGCCATACCCTCGCATTTGTGCGCACCGCGGATTTAACACGGTGGCACCCGAAAACAGCATGCCCGCCTTTGGAGCCGCCGTGGCACTGGGTGCGCAGGAAATCGAGTTTGATTTGTGGTACACCAAGGATGGAGAGATCGTTTCTATCCATGACGACCGATTGGACCGTGTCTCGGACGGAAGCGGTCACGTGTTCGAATATACCTACGAGGAGCTTTTGCGGTTTGATTTCGGCATCAAGTTCGGTGAGGCGTTCAAGGGGTTGAGGATTTTGAAGTTTGAGGAGATCCTTGAAAAATTCGCCTGCCATTGCGTGATGAATATCCACGTCAAAACACGCGGAAACCAATGCGAATACGATCCCGCGCTACTGGATAAGATCGTTGCCCTGATCGACAAATACGATTGCCGCCGATACGTTTACTTGATGTGCGGAAACGACAATTTTCTGCGCTTGGCACAGGAGCGTTATCCCGACGTCACGCGTTGCTGCGGAGGGGGAGACGACCGCTTTGGCATTGTGGAGAGAGCGATCCGTTACGGATGCAAAAAGGTACAGCTCTTTATGGACGGCTATAGCCGTGAGATGATCGACAAGGCACACGCAAACGGCATCAAGTGCAACTATTTTTACTGTGACGACCCCGAACAGGCAAAACGGATGCTTGAAATGGGGGTTGACACGATCCTTACCAACGACTATCAACGAATGGCAAACGCGTTGCGTTTCTGATTCGATCTTGAAACGGGAATTGAATTTTCCCAAAAGGAAGCTTATGATGCAATACTTACCTCCGCGGCGCATTGCCGCAATACACGATCTTTCCTCCGTTGGGCGTTGCGCCCTGACGGTGGTGATGCCCACCCTGTCGGTGATGGGATATCAGGTCATCCCTATTCCCACCGCTCTCCTGTCCACGCACACGGGGGGCTTTTCGGGAATGCATTTTCGGGATCTGACCGAGGATATGCACGCCATGACCGAGCATTTTTCGCGCCTGGATATGCGATTTGGCGCAATCTATACCGGATTTTTGGGGAGCGAAGCGCAGATCTTTTCGGTCAAGGAGATTTTGGAGCGCTTTTCCAAGTTCCCCGACGAAACGGGAAAATCCCCGTTGGTGCTCATTGACCCCGTTATGGGTGACGACGGCGTTTTGTATTCGACCTATACCGAGGCACTCGTCAAGGGCATCCGTGCGCTTTCCGCACATGCCGAGATCCTGACCCCAAACCTGACCGAGGCCTGCCTTTTGACCGATACCCCTTACCGTAATACTGCAGAAATGTCCGAGCGTGACGTCAAGGCCTTTGCCGATTTGCTTTTGGAAAAACTGCGGTGCGAGGTCTCTTTGCACGCGGAGATCGTGGTTACGGGTGTGGAATGGAAAGAGGGAGAGGTCGCTTGCTTTGGCGAAGCTCTCGACGGACGTCGCTTTTGCGTGTCGCAAGCGCACGAGGGACGCGCGTATCCCGGGACGGGCGATATTTTTGCGTCGGTCCTTCTGGGAGAGCGGATGCGGGAACGTTCGTTTGAGCATTCCTGCCGCCGCGCGGCGGATTTCGTTGCAACCTTGATCCGCCATTCCTCCAAAATCGCAACGCCCGAGCGGATGGGAGTTGCATTGGAACCGGATCTGTACCTGTTGGCAGAGAGACAAGAAAGGGAGTGATTCAAAATGCCAAACAGCCGCACACCGCGCATTCTTTGGCGCGTCGTCAAGCTTTCGTTTACCGTTTTGATCTTTTTGGTTTGCGGCATTCTGATCTTTCGGATGTGCTCCGCGGGAGATCCCGCAACCATGCAAAATTTGATGATTAACGAGCCTTTGATCAAGGCTTACGAGGAGCACGGCAAGGATCTGAAGCTTCAATATCAAAATCAGTCCACGATTACGCAAGGGGAACAGAACCGAGGGTATTTTTCGGTGACGCAGTACGTCTTTATCCCCGAGGCACAGCAGGTGCAGTTGGTGTTTCGCTATAATAACAGCACGATCAAATCACTGGCAAAGGATTACGGGCTGGAAAAGATCCCCGAAAAGAGCGAGGAACTGTTTGAGGTCACGCTGGTGACCACCACTGACCTCACACCGGGCAACCGCGAGGATAATCTCGATCCCAAAACGCTTCAAGTGACCCGATATACGCCAAGTGCCGCCACGCGGGACGATTCTTCCAATACGCTCTATACCTATTACCGCTACGTGTTTGACGGAATTACGGTAGCCCCCGATACGGTGGGGGTATTTGCCGACGTGTACTACGTTCATGACGTGGATTACGAAAAGGCACCTTACGGAGCTCTTTGCTTGTATGACGACGAGAGCAAATGGATCGACGCCGACTTGACTGCCGAGGACATCCGCGCGTTAGAGGAGAAAACGAAAAAATAAAACAATTGCAGTAAAAGTGTTCCTTCAAAGCGTTTTACCGCATGGGACTACAGCATCAAAAAACGAGAGACATAAGGAGAAATAATCATGATTGATCTTTCCTACAATCACGAAAGCATCCGCCTCACGGGACGTTGGGGGAAGGATGAAAAAAGCGCGACCGCAACCGCTACGGGTTCTTATATCGAGTTTGCCTTCGGTGGCAGAATGGCGCTCGCAAAATTTGATGTCATTTCTAATGCACACCCGCTCTTGCACCTTTGGGTGCAGGTGGATGGCGGTGCTTTGGTGGAGACGACCGTCGATTCCTTTATCCGTGTGATCGCTCCGAATGAGGGGGCACACGTTTGCCGCATCATCTACAAGGGTGGCACCGAGCTGGACCGCCGCTGGTATCATCCGCTCACCGCTAAGGTTACCTTCCTTGGCGTTCAGGTGGAGGAGATCGCACTTCTTCCCGCCGATCACCGCATGACGGTGGAGTTTGTGGGCGACAGTATTACCGAGGGCGTTTTGATCGACGTGGATTTCAATTCCTCGGGGGAGGCGACCTCTTCTTACATCGATGCCACCAATCGTTGCTATCAGGACGACGTATGCGCAACCTGGTCGTGGCTGACCGCCGAGGCACTCGATCTGCGCCCCATCGTCATGGGCTACGGTGCCGTGGGCGCGACACGCTCGGGCTGCGGTGAGGTTCCCAAGGCGGCAGAGGCGTATCCTTACAATTTTGACAAGTCACCCATTACGCACGAGTGTGCCGACCTTATCGTCATCAACCACGGAGCAAACGATGGACGAGCTCCCGAGGAGCTTTACGTTGCGGAATATGAGAAGCTGTTGGACGTGATCCGCGCGCGCAACCCTGAGTCTGTAATCGTGTCTCTGTCCGCTTTCTGCGGCGCGCACCACGAAGCTCTCGGCAAGCTGATCACCGCGTATAACGAAAAGAACGGTTGCAACGTGCATTTCATCGATTCCTTCGGTTGGATTCCCAAGGATCCCCTGCATCCGATGCGCGAGGGGCATAGAACCGTTGCAAAGCACCTGATTCCCATGATCCGCGAGATCATGGCGTAAAACAGTTGCGTTGAATTGCGGCGTTTTGCGCAAGCAGTATTGATTTTACACATTTGTTGCGGCGTTTTGCCGCAGAGAGGAGACGGGATGGCAAGTCCGCGTGAGGTTGCATGGCAGGTACTGAACCGCTGTGACGCGAGTGAACAATATTCCAATATCGCGCTCGATACCGCAATCAAAAGAGCAGATCTGAAGGATTCCGATCGCGGTCTTTTGACCGCGCTGGTCTATGGAACCATCGAGCGCAGGATCACGCTGGATGCGTCGATTGAGCATCTGGCGGTACGCGGTACGAAGGAGCTGCCGCAGGAGGTGCGCAATCTGCTCCGCATGGGGATCTACCAGATGGCGTTTTTAGATCGCATTCCCGATCACGCCGCCGTCAACGAAACGGTCGCTCTCGCTCCCAAAAAGTATCGCGGCTTTGTCAATGCGATCCTGCGTGCGTTCGTGCGAGAAGGAAAGCAACTGTCCTATCCCAACCGAGATACCGATCCGATGGGATATCTTTCGGTACGCTATTCCTTCTGCCCCGAAATCTGCGACACGTTCGTTGCTTCCTTTGGGCTTGTGCGAACGGAGGAGCTGTTTGCGGCGTTTGAAAAGGATCCGCCCTTGACGGTTCGTGTCAATACGTTGCAGACCTCAAGGGCTGCTTTGATCGAGCGTTGGCGCGCAGACGGCTTGCGCGTTGAGGAGACGGCGGAGAGCGAACACGGCATTCGCGTATTGGATAAAATTCCCGTTACGGCACTGTACGGCTTTGAAGAGGGGCTCTTTTTCGTGCAGGACGAGGCGTCCCAGCTTTGCGTCAAGGTACTTGACGTCAGTAAGGGGATGCGAGTGCTGGATGCCTGCGCGTGCCCGGGCTCAAAATCCTTTGGAGCAGCGATGGATCTGCAAAATACGGGAAGCGTCACCTCTTGTGACCTGCACAAAAACAAGCTGTCGCTGGTAACGTCGGGGGCGGAACGGTTGGGCATTACCAATCTTTTGGTCATGGAGCAGGATGCCCGCGTGCGCCGCGAGGAATGGGTCGGAGCGTTTGACCGCGTGTTGTGCGACGTGCCATGTTCGGGCTTTGGTGTGTTTGCCAAAAAGCCGGAGCTCCGCTATAAAAATCCCGCCGAGAGCGAAAGACTCCCTAAAATTCAAGCCGATATTCTGGATAACGCATCGGCATACGTCAAAACGGGCGGCAAGTTGGTCTATTCGACCTGTACGCTGCTTCCCGATGAAAACGAACGCAACGTAGCGGCGTTCCTTGAGCGAAACGATGGCTTTTCGCTTTTGGAGCAACGCACGCTGACTCCCGACCGCGACGGTACCGACGGATTTTTCTACGCAGTGCTTATAAAACGGTGACGGGTGATACATACTGAAAAAAAGGAGACCGATATGGAACAAAACGAACTGCGGGAGCTGCTGTCACTCTATCCCTCTGAATTGGAAGAATGGGTGATATCGGTGGGGGAACCGAAATTCCGCGCAAAGCAACTGTTTCCGCAATTGCATAAGGGTGTGTCTCCGCGCGAGATGACGAATCTCGGTAAAAAAATGCAGGAGAAGCTGGAGAGCGCTTTTCGCTACCATTTGCCGACCGTGGAGCAAAAGCTCGTGTCGGCTTTGGACGGAACGGTCAAATATCTGTTCGGTCTTTGGGACGGAAACTGCGTGGAGAGCGTGGTGATGCGATACGAGCACGGCAACACGGTGTGCATTTCCTCGCAGGTAGGATGCCGCATGGGCTGTAAGTTCTGCGCCTCTACCATTGGCGGCAGAGTGCGCAATCTGAGTGCCGCAGAGCTGCTCGGTCAGGTCATTGCCGCCGAAAAGGATCTTGGCGAGCGCATTTCCAACATCGTCATGATGGGGATCGGAGAGCCTTTGGATAACTACGATAACGTCCTTCGTTTTTTGCATCTGGTCAACGAGGAGTCGGGGCTGAATATCGGCTACCGACACATCTCGCTTTCCACCTGCGGTCTTGTGGACGGGATCCGCAAGCTGATGGAGGAGGAGCTCCCCATTACGCTCTCCATTTCGCTTCACGCACCCGACGATGAAACGCGATCTGCCATTATGCCCATCAACAACCGATACGGTGTGGATGAATTGCTCAACGCCTGCCGTGATTATTTTGCAAGAACGGGGAGAAGGATCTCCTTTGAATATACCTTGATCGCGGGAAAGAACGATTCGGTTGCAAACGCGCAAAAATTGGCGCGTGTGCTCAATTCGCACCTGCGGACACGAACGGAGACCATGCCGATCCACGTCAATCTGATTCCCGTCAACGAGGTGGACGAAACCGGATTTCAGCGTTCGGGACGGGATGCCGTGCTGGCGTTTGCCAAGACGCTGGAGGGTAAGGGCATCCGCGCAACGGTCAGACGAAAGCTCGGTGCGGACATCAACGCCTCTTGCGGACAATTGCGCCGCGCAGCAATGAAGGAAAAAGAAACATAAACACTTTACGCGCCGTGTTCGCACAAGCTCGCAATAAAAGTTTTGGTCAAGCTTTTTCAAAAGCTTGCACAGGTCAAGGGCGTGAAGCCCTTGTCGCGCGTCGCAACGCGCGAAATGATCCTCGGCATTTCTCTTTTGTTAGCTTTCCTCTTTGTGCCTTTTGCGTCAAAGAGAAAAGCGGCTAAAAGGTTTTGCAAAGCCTGACCAAAACTTTTACTGCCGTTTGGGCGAACATAGCGAGTTGTTTTGCGCGCTCTTTTACATATCACGTTCTCGGAGGTGCGTATGCAAGCGAAGCGGCAAAAACAATCGATCCGAAGGTTGCGCAAAACGGTGGCGGTGCTCTTGCTCCTGACCGTTGGGATCCCGTGGATCTTTTTGGACACGTGGTTCGGGTTTACCGCTAAGGAGAAGGAACAAAGGGTCACCGTTCCGAATTTTTGCGGAGAACGGTATGAGTCTCTATCCTTCGATCCGTGGCAAAAGGTGGATGCCGAATACCGATACGACCCAAACGTTCCCGCGGGGATCGTGACGGCACAAAGCCCCGAGGCGGGGAGTGTTCGTAAGCTTTCAAACGAGCGATCCACCTGCCGTATTATGCTCACCGTCAGCCTCGGAACCGAGCAGGTCAGGGCGAAAAACGTAACGGGGACGGACGTGCGAGAGGCGGTGCAGATTCTGCGTGCCGACGGCTTTGCGGTCAACACCGTGATGAAAACGGGACCATATCCCGAAGGACGCGTGCTGGATATGAGCCCTACGGGGGTCTTGCTGCGCGGAACTTCGATCACGCTTACGGTCAGCGCGGGAGAGCCCGCCAAAACCGTGGAGGTTCCCGATCTCAAAGGCCTTTCCCGTGCCGATGCGCTGATCCGGCTGTGGACGTCACAGCTCGCGGTGGGAGAGGTGATTGAGGAAGCATCCGACAAGGAGGAGGGAACGGTGATTCGTCAAAGTCATCAACCCGGAACGGTCGTGATGGCGGGAACAAAGATCAAGCTGTACGTTTCAAAAGAAAAAACAGAGTAAAAAAGGAGAACGGAGTATGTACAAGGGATGCGGAAGGCTCGTCAAGAGTCAGGGCGGACTGTTTACGGTCAGCCTTTTTCCCACACCGCCTGGGGAGACGGCACAGCCATTGGACGGCTTGACCGTTACGGGGCGTGGCAGAGGTACGCTCCATCGCAAGGGCTCTCTTTTGGTGGGAGATACGGTGGAGGTGTCCTATGACAATACTGCGTTTTCCCTGCAAAACGGTCAGACGGTGGGAGCAAACGATGGAACGGGGCTTTCGATCGACCGTATCCTGACGCGTAAAAACGCGCTTATCCGTCCGCCGATGGCGAATTTGGATCTGTTGTTCGTTACCTTCGCGGCGGCATCTCCCGATCCGATCCTCGAAACGGTGGACAAGCTGATCTCCATTGCGGAGTTCAATCACATCGAGCCCATCATCGTTGTTACCAAGAGCGATCTTGCTCCCGAAAAGGCGCACGCGTTGGCAGCTCTTTACCAACGTGCGGGCTTTGACGTTTTTTGTACGGGGGAGGGCGCAGACGCGAACACGGATGTCCTAAAGGCCTACATCTACACGCATACCAAAGGGAAGAGCGCGGCGTTTTCGGGGGCTTCGGGCGTAGGAAAATCCACGCTCCTCAACCGACTCTTTCCCACGTTGGAGCTTGAGACGGGAGAGATCAGTCATCGCATTGAGCGCGGAAAGAATACAACGCGCCACGTGGAGCTTTATCCCATTGGAGAGAGCGACGGTTATCTTGCCGATACCCCCGGTTTTACCATGCTGGATTTTGAACGCTTCGACTTTTTTGAAAAAGAGGATCTGCCCCTGACCTTCCGCGAGTTCGTTCCCCTCATCGGGGAGTGCCGATATACCAAATGCTCGCACACCAAGGAGGAAGGCTGTGCCATTCTCGGGGCGGTCAAGCGTGGCGAGATCGCCAAAAGCCGCCACCAAAGCTTTGTGTCGCTTTATGAGGTGTTAAAGAAGAAAACCAAGTGGTAATATTCTGATCACCCCGATTTTCACGTGGAGAAATGATATGGAAATGTTTATTGCGGATCCCCATTTCGGGCATGAAAATATTTTAAAGGAGTGTCGCCCGCAATTTCACTCGATTGAAGAAATGGATCGAACGTTGATCGATAACATCAATCGAAAAATGACACGGGAAGATACCCTGTACATCATTGGTGATCTTGCCTTTCGCAACCGTTGCCCGATTATGGAATATCTGAATGCGATCGCGCCGCGAAAGATCCTGATTCTCGGCAATCACGAAAAGGATTGGATGAAGCACGTTTCGCGTGAGGCTCTTGATTCGGTGCTGGACGGGATCTGTGAGCAGTATTCCTTCAACCGTGGAGGAATCGAATTTCATTTACATCATTTTCCGCAGCTTGCATGGAATCGCAGTCACTATTTTGCACAATCCTTTTCTATTTGCGGACATATTCATAATGCGAGGAACGAGAGCGTTGCGGCAGAGCTTTTTCCGCTGTTGAAGTGCCAGATGAATGCGGGTGTGGATATCAATCACTTTGAACCGGTCACCTTTGAGGAGCTGGTTGCCAATAACACGGCGTTTTACGGTAGAAGCTATACCGACGAAGAAACAAAGGCACTCGAACGGGCGATTGCTGCGTTTTCGCGTGGTACGGCACGCTAAATGATACTTGAACTCTCTTGACATTCTGTTGGCGGAGTGCTATAATGGAATTTGCCGAATTTATATTACATAAGGAGTACCGATTATGAAAAAAGTTTTGCTTTGGAGTATGCTCGTGATGCTGACCGTGGTATCCGTGCTTCTCACCGCTTGCTCGGGCGATGAGGGAGAGACCTGCTTTGTGAGTATCGATTTGGGCTATCTCTATGAAGAGACCTACGGCTCCGAAGGGCGTGAGATCGAGCTGGAGGTCAAGGAGGGAACGACTCTGGACGAGCCCGAGCTCCGCGAGATTGAAGGATATACTTTTGATAAGTGGGTCATCTGGGGCGAGAACAGCATGAACTACCAAGAATGGTCTTTTGATACCCCCATTTCACTTGGTGAAAACGGCAATCCTCATATCCGTATCGAGGCACTTTATACCCGCGATCAGTTCAAATACAAGTTGAATGATGCTGGCAACGGATATATTGCCGAAAAGCTGATTTATACATCTGCGAACGAGGATTTTGCAATCGTTGTTCCCGACACCTACCGTGGGCTCCCCGTAGTGGCGGTTGCCGATGGCGCGTGCGATTATGAAAATTCTTCGTCACAGGGGTCTTTCGACCGTGCAACGCACGTAACGATCGGTAAAAACGTCAAGACCATTGGTGAGCGCGCGTTTGCGGGACGTATTAACGACTGGGAGAACCGTTATGATCTGGTCATCCCGAGCAACGTCACCTCGATCGGTGCTTACGCATTCCAAAACTGTACCGCAAAAAAGATTGTCCTTCCCGAGGGGTTGACCGAGATCAAACCCTACACGTTTGACGGATGCGGATCGGCTTCCGAAATCAGCATTCCAAGCACCGTTACCAAGATCGGCGAGTACGCATTCCAAAGTTTTGGTGATTGGGCAGGCGGAGACAAGGAGAGCTCGGGCATTTCGATGATCCTTCCCGAGGGGATCACCGAGATCGGTGCGCACGCCTTTTCGGGCAGTGGTATTGCAAGCATCACGCTACCCCAAAAGTTGACTGCGATCGCCCCCTATACGTTTGAAAAATGCGAAAAGCTTGTCAGCATTGCGATTCCCGAAGGCGTGACCTCGATCGGTGAGGGGGCGTTCAGTAATGCGAACCTGTCGGGCGGCGTCACGCTTCCCACAACTTTGACGGTCATCGAGAAAGAGGCGTTTACGTCCTCCTCTTTGGCTACAATTACCGTTCCCGCCTCCGTCAAAGAGATTGGAGAGGGGGCGTTTAAGAGGGCGCAATTGACTTCTGCCAAGCTTTCGGCGGGTGTTGAGGTCGTTGGAGCGGGCATGTTTGAGGACTGCATCAATCTGGCTACGGTAGAGCTTCCCGATACCCTGAAAAAGATCGGAATCAATGCATTCAAGAACACTGCTTTCTTCAAAGCGTTGAGAGTGGATGGCTACGGCTTGTACTACGGCTCGTATCTGCTCGGTAATACGGGTTACGTAAACTACCACGCGGAGATTGCCGAGGGCACCGTGTTGATTGCCGACGGCGCGTTTGGAGTGCACGGTTTGGAATATTTGACGCTCCCCACAAGCTTGAAGTACATCGGCGAAAAAGCCTTTGCGGGGGCTCGTAGTTTGCAGGAGATCACAATTCCGGAGGGTGTGATCGAGATTGGTGCGTATGCCTTCAGTGGATGCAACAGTCTGCTCTCCGCTATTCTTCCCACAAGCCTTCAGAGCATGAAGGAGGGAGTATTCAGCGAGTGCGGAATGTTGGAGCGTGTAACGCTTGCTTCCGGCTTGACTGAGATTCCCGACGAGACGTTTTTGCATTGTACCGCACTGACGGAAATTTCCCTTCCGACGGGTGTGACCAAGATTGGAAGATCCGCGTTCCAAGGCTGTGAATCGCTTTCGAACGTAACGCTTCCCAACGGTGTCACCGAGCTTGGCGCGTACGTGTTCTGCGGATGCGATAGTCTCACACAGATCACTCTCCCGGCAGGTATCAAGGAGATTCCTTCCTATGCCTTTGCTGACAGCGGTCTTGTCTCCGTCGTGCTTCCCGAGGGGCTGATGCTGATTATGGACCACGCGTTTGTAAGATGTCGGCTGCAGAGCTTGAATCTGCCCACCGAAACGCCTTTGTCGATCTGGGACGAGGCATTCCTCGGGAATTTGCAACTAACCGAGCTCGTAATCCCCGCAAACGTGCGTTCCGTCTATCCCCGTGCTTTTGCCGGTTGTAACAATCTGACAAGTGTTACACTTTTGCACACCGAGGGCGGTTGGAAAATGACGCACCCCGAGCTGGGAATCAATCAGGGCGGTCGCAAGACCTTTACCTGCGCAGAGCTGAGCGATCCCACGATCGTGGCACAGTATCTGATTGCCGACTATCTCGAATTCCAATGGGCATATGATCCGGAGCTTGTAAAGTAATTCTTTCAATAAGACCCTTTGGGGGATATTATCAATCCACTCGTCCGGGCGCGTCAATCGTTTTGATGCGCTCGGACGAGAAGCTTTTACAAAAAGCGTTGTCCTTGCCGTATATGAAAAACGCGCCGTGGAATACTTTTTCAAAAATTTCCTTCCCCGCAAGCTCCCCTCCAAGCTTCCCTCCAAGGTTTTTCCATAAAAAGTTCATAAAAAACACAATTTTTTCACAAAAGGGGTTGCAAAGATAAAAAAAGTGTGATATACTATGATATGGTAGAGTATAGTAGGATGCGGAGTGGGTTTTTCGGTTAAGACCCGCTCTTAATTTTTGGATTTTTAAAAAATGAGGATAGAAACATGAAAAAGAACAACGGAGGCGTGGTCGGTGCGGTTCGTAAGATCGCGGAGCCGCTTGCCGAGGAGCTGGGATACGTCCTGTGGGACGTGGAATACGTCAAGGTAGGCGCGGATATGTATCTGCGCATCACCATCGACAGCGAGGAGGGCATCACGATCGAGGATTGCGAAAAGATGCACCGCGCGATCGATCCGCTTCTTGATGAGGCAGATCCCATTGAGGATGCATACCACCTGGAGGTCTCCTCTCCCGGAATCGAGAGAGAGCTGAAGGAGGATTGGCAGATCAACGCCTGCGAGGGCTGGGACGTCGAGGTGCGTTTGTACGCTCCCATCGATGGGGCAAAGAGTCATCTTGGCGTGCTGGTTGGTCTTGATGAGGATGGAAACGTTGTCATCGACCTCGGCACCGAGGAAGAGGAGCTTCTCAAACGATTCCCCCGCGCGTCTGTCGCAACGCTGAAAACAAGATATCAATTCGATTCGGATAATTAACACGGGAAAGATAAGAAAGGATTTGGAAAACCATGAATACAGAGTTTTTTACCGCGCTTGAGCTGTTGGAAAAGGAAAGAGGCATCCCCGCAGGGTACATGATCGAAAAGATCGAGGCGGCACTGGTCTCCGCATATAAAAAAGAATACGGCAACAACACCAACGTGCGCGTTCTCATCGATCCCAATAAGAAGGACGTCAGAGTCTATCAGCAAAAGGAGGTCGTTGAGGAGGTAGAGAACCCCGAGATCCAGATCTCCCTTGAGGACGCAAAGAAGATTGCGAAAAAGTACGTGCTGGGCTCGGTGGTTGAGACCGAGGTCAAGACCAAGAACTTCCGCCGTCTCTCTGCAGCCGCTGCAAAGTCGGTGATCATTCAGGGCATCCGCGAGGGTGAGAGACTTGCCATGCAGGAAGCATATGAGACCAAGCACGAGGAGATCATTACCGCAACCGTCAGTAAGGTTGACCGCGAAACCGGTAACGTTCTGCTCGAAACCGATACCAGCCGTGCGGTTCTTCTCAAAAACGAGCAGATCCCCGGTGAGACCTTTGCGGTTGGCGATAAGATCAAGGTCTTTGTTATGGAAGTCAACAAGGAATCCCGTGGTCCCGTCGTAACGCTTTCTCGCGCACATGCGGGCTTGGTTCGCCGTATGTTCGAATTGGAGATCCCCGAAATCGCAGACGGTATCGTCCTGGTCAAGGGCATATCCCGTGAGGCGGGCTCGAGAACCAAGATCTCGGTCTGGTCGCGTGAACCTGACGTTGAGCCGGTTGGCGCGTGCATCGGTAACCGAGGCGTTCGTATTGCCGGTATTCTGGATGAATTGCGCGGTGAAAAGGTCGATATCGTTCGCTATAGCGAAAAGCCCGAGGAATATATCGCGGCTGCTCTCGCTCCCGCCGAGGTCATTGCGGTGACGATGACGGGCGAACGCTCCTGCCGTGTGCAGGTCGCTCCCGATCAGCTCTCCCTTGCCATCGGTAAGGAAGGTCAGAACGCGCGTTTGGCGGCAAGACTTACCGGCTTTAAGATCGACATCAAGTCGGACGATGCCGAATAAGATATGGAAAAGAAACCGAAAAAGATCCCGATGCGTCAATGCATGGGATGTAACGAACATAAGCCAAAGGCAGAACTGTTGCGCGTGGTACGCAGTCCCGAGGGCGAGATCTCCTTAGATTTCGTCGGAAAGAAATCCGGACGCGGTGCGTACGTCTGCCGAGATATCAAGTGCTTGAAAAAAGCACGCAAGAGCCGTCGGATCGATCGGACGCTGGAGTGCGAAATTTCGGACAGCGTGTACGATTCGATGGAAACGGAGCTGGAGAACCATGCAGAATAAGCAACTGCTGTTTGCATTGGGGCTGTGCGCCAAGGCGGGAAAACTAATTTACGGTGTTCCGATGATCTGCGAGGCAATGGGAGGCAAAAAGCAGCCCGTACTGGTGATTGCGGCATCTGATAACGCAAAAAATTCCGCTAAGCGATTGGCAGATAAATGCTCGTTTTACGGCGTTTTACTGCGCTATAGTGACGTCGATGGAGATGCGCTTGCGCACGCGGTCGGAAAAACGGGAAGGCTTGCGGCACTCGGTGTAACCGACCCAAATCTTGCACAGCTGGTCGCAAAACATATCGGTGAAGCTCCGGTTGATCAAAGAGACGAATGATACGGAATTGAGGATCTGCGGTCCTCAAAACCGAAATATTTTATGATTCCGCACGGATCTGCGGTCCTGCGGGGAATCGGGAGGAAATATGGCATCTACAATGAATCAGCAATTCAAAATTACAAAGCTCGCAAAGGATCTGGGACTGAAAAGCAAGGATCTGGTGGAGCTTCTTGCCCAAAATGGAATTGAGGCAAAGACGACTCAAAAGGCACTGGAGCCGGTAGAGTTTGATATCCTGTTCGAGCAGCTGACGCTGGCAAATCAGATCAACGATATCGGAAGCTATCTGGACGGTGTGACCTATATTCCCTCCAAGGTGAAAAAGGCAAAGCCCGCAAAGGCAGAAAAAGCAGAACAGGCAGAGGAGAGCGTGGCAGAGCCTGCGCCCGCGCCGATCAAAGAGGAGCCTGCAAAGGTTGCTCCGGCACCTGCCAAGGAGCCTGTAAAGACCGAAAAGAAGGAGAACGCGGCAGAGCCTGCGCAAAAGGCTCCCGTAAAGGAGAAGGTGGCAGAAAAAGCGCCTGCGGCTCCCGAAAAGGCGAAAGAGGCATCCGCACCCTCGGCACGTCCGCAGAACGTTGCTACTGAAAAGAAGGAAGAAAAGGTTGTGGCAAAGGCAGAGCCGCAGGTAGCACCCGCGCGTCCCGCCGCACGTCAGCCTTATACGGGAAATCCCTACCGTCCGCAGCAGAATGGGCTTCCCAACAACTACGGTATGCAGCAAAATACGCGCCCCGCACCCGCAGGACGCTTTGAAAACCGTTCCGATAATCGAAACGAGAACCGCCCCGATAGAGGTGCATTCGCAGCCGGTGCAAACGCAGGCGCACGTCGCCCCGATTCCTTCGGTACGCGCGATCAAAAGCCCGCATTCGGCGCACCCTCCTTTGGCAACCGTCCCGATAGAGGCGGCTTCGGTCAGCAAAGACCCGAAAGAAACGACAGAGGAGGCAACAATAACCGCGGAGGCCGCTTCGACCACGACAAGGGTGATTTCGTTCAGAGTGCTCCCAAGGATACCTTTAAGGCACAGCCTATCGTGCGCGGTGCATCCACCAACGTCAATCCCGACGGTACCCGCAAGGGCCCCCGTGTCATCGATACGCACGGCTCTACCGTCGATCTTTCGAAGTATGATGAGAGACTTGACAGCTTCGTTTCCGACCGCGATTCCAATTTGCAGGGTGGCAACCAGAAGCTGAAAAAGCAGAATAACGCACAACAGGGCGGCAATTCCTTTGGCAAGGGCAAGGGAAAGGGCAAGGACAGAGGACGCAATAACGCGCCCGCACAGCAGCCCGTTTCCTACAAGCCCACGTCGGTTGAGCTTCCCGAGGAGATCGTCGTCGGTCAATTGGCATCCAAGCTCCACGTCACTGCAGGTGAGGTGGTGAAAAAGCTGATGCTCATGGGCATGATGGCAACCATCAATCAGGTCGTCGATTTCGACACCGCC
Organism: Eubacteriales bacterium; assembly: GCA_045120465.1. Lineage (GTDB taxonomy): Bacteria > Bacillota > Clostridia > Oscillospirales > CAG-272 > UMGS1865. Next base: position 5,212 of record JBGVEW010000074.1, on the reverse strand, counting down.
GCACTGGTAGCAGACGAATTTGGCATCGAGGCAACTCCCGAGGTCGTTGTCAGCATCGAGGAAAAGCTCTTCGACGAGACCGAGGATACCGAGGCACAGCTCTCCGAGCGTGCTCCCGTCGTTTGCGTCATGGGTCACGTTGACCACGGTAAGACCTCCATTCTCGACGCGATCCGTAATACCAACGTCACTGCCGGTGAGGCAGGCGGTATTACCCAGCACATCGGTGCGTACCGCGTAAAGATCAACGGACGTGATATCACCTTCCTCGATACCCCCGGACACGCGGCGTTTACCGCAATGCGTGCGCGCGGAGCGATGGCGACCGATATCGCAATTCTGGTCGTTGCGGCGGATGACGGCGTAATGCCCCAGACCGTTGAGGCGATCAACCACGCAAAGGCGGCAGGGATCGACATCGTTGTTGCAATCAACAAGATGGATAAGCCCACCGCAAATCCCGATAATATCAAGCAGGAATTGACCAAATACGGTCTGGTTCCCGAGGAGTGGGGCGGCGACGTGATCTGCGTTCCCGTATCCGCTCTGACCCGTCAGGGCATTGACGATCTGCTTGAGAGCGTATTGCTCGTGGCAGACGTCAAGGAGCTCAAGGCAAATCCCGACAGACGTGCCAAGGGTATCGTTATCGAGGCAAAGCTGGATCGCGGACGCGGTCCCGTTGCAACGGTACTGGTACAAAACGGTACGCTTCATAACGGCGATATCATCATCGCAGGCACCGCCGTCGGTCACGTTCGTTCCATGACCGACCACACCGGTAAGAACGTCAAGGTGGCAGGACCTTCCGTACCCGTTGAGATCACGGGTCTTTCCGAGGTTCCTTCCGCGGGTGACGAATTCCAGGCGGTTGAGGACGAAAGAATGGCAAGAACGCTTGCCGATCAGCGCCGTGACAAGGCGAAGGAGGACGTGTTCAAGGCGAATGCCAGAGCAAACCTCAACGATCTGTTTGCGCAGATCTCCGAGGGTGTCAAGGACCTCAATATCATCGTCAAGGCAGACGTGGACGGCTCGGTAGAGGCAGTCAAGGCGTCTTTGCTCAAGCTTTCCAACGAGGAAGTCAAGGTTCGCGTGATCCACGCGGCTGCGGGCGGTATTACCGAGGGTGACGTCACCTTTGCGGCGGCTTCCAACGCGATCATCGTCGGCTTTAACGTGCGCCCCGATAAGAGTGCTCTGGATTCCGCGGAGCGTCAGAACGTTGACGTGCGCACCTACCGTGTCATTTACGAGTGCCTCGAGGAGATCGAGGCGGCAATGAAGGGTATGCTGACACCCAAGTTCCGCGAGAACCTGTTGGGTCATGCGGAGGTTCGTCAGACCATTCACGTGCCCAACGTCGGAACGATCGCCGGATGCTATATTCAGGATGGAAAGATCACCCGTCAATCTCAGATCCGCGTATTGCGCGACGGTGTGGTGATCTTCGAGGATAAGATCTCCTCGCTCAAGAGATTCAAGGACGATGCCAAAGAGGTGGCTTCCGGCTATGAGTGCGGCGTTGGCTTGGAAAAGTTCAACGACATCAAGGTTGGAGATATCCTCGAGGCGTTTATCATGGAGCAGGTCGAGCCGCAATAATCAAGTAAATTCCGGTCACCGTTAAAAAAGACCGCGGAAAGACACCGAACGGTGTCTTTCCGAAGAAAAATTTTAGAGAAAGGACAGGCTCGATTCCATTTATGCACCACGAAAAATCCTGCGGCGCTTTGGTTGTTCGCCGCGATGAAGATGACGGAAAACTGTATATTCTGATGATACGTCACAAGCCGAACGGGCACCGTTCTTTCCCCAAGGGACATATGGAACCGGGCGAAACCGAGTACATGACGGCGGTGCGCGAGGTCTTTGAGGAGACCGCTGTGCAGATCCGTATCGACAGTAAGTTCCGCGAAACGGTACATTACAGCCCCATGCCGGGTGTGAGCAAGGAGGTCGTGTACTTCCTGACACATACGACGCAAAAAAACATCCATCCCAGAGAAGGCGAAATCGCGCAAGTGGAATGGGTACCCGTGGATCAGGTGGAGGCGTCGCTGACACATGAAAACGATAAGGTGGTATTCCGCGCTGCGATGAAAAAGCTGGGGAACGAGGTTACGGGAATCCGTTGACGGTTGAGAGCATTTTGCTTTTATGAGGTCAATCGGACAAACAAGCACGCATATACTGAAAATGAAATTGATTTTTGGAAAGGTGTGCTACCATGAAAATGTATATCTGGAAAGCCCCGTCGATCCTCGCGCCCTTGTTGCGCAAGCTCTTTTCCGGAAAACGAAAAAAAGTCAAAAAACGCTGACGTGTATGCGTTAGCGGTCAAAAATTAGAAAAAAGGAAGGTGCAAATTATGAGATACCGTATCAGACTGGACACCATGGCGGACATCAATCGCTTTGTGGGAATTGCAACCAAGGTTCCCGGAAAGATCATCCTGACCGACGGTGATAACTTTACCGTAAACGGAAAATCCCTTCTGGGTGCAATGTACACCTTTGAGTGGGATAAGATCTTTTGCGAATCCGAAAACGAAATTTATTTGAAGATCAAGGACTTTATCATCGACGAGTCCGAACTGCCCGAGGTATAAGCTCGGCAAAAAGAAATAAGGCGATCTCAAAAAGCGATTTGAGATAGAGCTATACTCTAAAGGACAGTTTTACCTACCGACAGAAAAAGCAGAAACCGCAGATTGATTTTCTGCGGTTTTTGTGCTATAATATGGGTGAGAGCGAGGTTATATAAGTTTATTAAATAAAATCGAGAATTGATGCAAAGCTAAATGATAAACAAGAATTTAGAGCATTGAGGTATTGGATATGAGCAGATGTGAGATAGTTGAAAATGATTTTGAAAAAGATATGACTATACAAGAGTATTATGCGAAAATAGTTGAACTATCTGCAAGGCTAATAGCACATCATGGTTATAAAAGAAGCGGCAATTCAGGAATATTCTATAGATATAATTCAGACAAATCCAAAGGATATTTGATTGGCTTTCGGAAATCACTTGATAACGCACCTGATTCTTGTACATTTTACATTCAGTTTGGAAGCGTATGCACAGGTGAATTAAGTAGCTTAGGTGTTTACCGTAATAAGGTTACCTTACAAGATTTGAAATCGATTTTAATGAATGGTTACCGTGCATTAAGCAACTGCCATAAATTAGATGATTTAATTATACAAACAGAAAATATAAATGATTATTTTATAAATAATATTTCACATGAACTAAAATCAATTATCAAAGAGTTAGCGGAAATATAAATAAAAGCTGCGAATATAGTGGTAAAATATTTAACAAATTCCACTTCTCCGATAGTACTGGTGCGTTTATTGTAAAAGCCTCCCTTGTGTAAATGGGAGAAAATTTGCAAGCAAATTGGCACGGCTTGCAGTGACGAAGGGATTGTAAAAGATTAGATTTGCGTTAAAACAATCCCTCAGTCAGCTTCGCTGACAGCTCCCTTTACACAAGGGAGCCTTGGGTTCGTACCAACTTATTTGCTTGCAAACAGACAAAAAATTGATTGTAGTTTTTAATTAAGGCATACGAAGCACTGCATTTGTGTCCACAAATGCAAAAACACGGCATACCTCTTTTGAGATATGCCGTGTTTTTGAAAACTGTCCTTAAGAGTACGTCCCGATAGCCTTATTTTTTATTTTGAAAAAAACGATCAGCGTCTGCGGGGGGCGTTGCGGCACTCGGGGCAAACGTAATGAACGGTCAATTCATAGTCCTCGATGGGGGATCCGATCTGCGCTTCCAGCGTGTCGGAGAGAGAAGGAAGATGGAGATCGGTGATCTTGCCGCAACGGTCGCACAAAAGATGATCGTGCGGCTCGGTGATCTTGTCAAAGCAATCGGCAACCCCGTCGATGTGCAGGCGGTTGATGAGCCCCGCCTCATTCATCGCGTTGAGGTTGTTATAGATGGTTGCCATAGCAATGGAAGGCATCTTCAGTTTTGCCAAGAAAAAGATCTCGTCGGCGGTGAGGTGACGGTCGGATTGCTTTAAAATATTCATAATCAATTCGCGTTGTTTGGTCATAAAAAGCCTCCAAATATAAAATAAGAATAAATCTAATTCTATTATATCCTGTTTTTTGTCAATTGTCAACCTTTTTTTGGAATTTTTTTGCGTTTTTCTTTCCAAAAAACAGAAAATATGGTACAATAGATGCAAACGTCAAGCAAAGGAGGGGGAGGACTGTGATTCGAATTTTAGCCGTCAAAATCCAAGACGGACACACGCGTCGGTCGTTTGAAGCCGAGTTGAGCGCGCAATGGCTTGCGGCGTGGAGAGAACGGCATCCAAAGCTTTGCGGCCTTTCTCCGAGCCCCAAAACCGAGCGCATGGCAACCGAAAGCCTTGCGGGGTTGTGCCTTGCGGTGCGAGCCGGGGCGCGGGGCGAGCTTTTCTATGACGAAAAGGGCAGACCGTGTTTGAAGGATCGCCACATGGATCTCAGCATCACGCATACCGATGGGTACGCGCTGTGCGCACTGGGTGAAGGTCGGATCGGGCTGGACGCGGAGCGGATCGACCGCGCAAATGCGCTTATGGCGGAACGCCTGATGCAGCGTTGGTTTTGCGATTCCGAGCGGCAGGCATACGCGCAAGCTCCGAGCGAGTTGCGCTTTTTGGAGCTTTGGACGCGCAAGGAAGCCGCGGTAAAGGCGAGCGGAATCGGGCTTGCCGCCCTTGCCGAAACGGATACGCTTTTGATGGAAAAAGAGGGAAACACCGCCTTTTCCACGTGGCAGACCGAGGGGCTTGTCGTAACCTTGTGCCATTCCCAAAATGATCGGGTGCTTGACGAAATTGAGTGGATCTGACCCCGAAAAACGGCACACGTCCTGCACAAAACGTGAAAAAGGGGCTGTCTCGGTTCGATGCGGAAGACGTGATCTCTCCGTCGTAGCCGTACAACGCTGCGGCAGAGGGGAGCACGGCGAACAAACGCACTTCGAACTTGAAACCCGCAAGGATTTCTACCTTAAAAACCGCTTTCTCTGCCGTTTTGACAGAAAAAGCGGTTCTTTTTTGTGAAACGAAAACCACCAGCAGTGCTGGTGGTTCCAAAAAGCTTTAGCTTTGCACAGTTTCCGCCGCAGCGGTAGGCTCCCCTGTGTAAGGGGAGCTGTCAGCGAAGCTGACTGAGGGGTTGTACTTGTGCGA
>JBGVEW010000073.1:0-20523 GCA_045120465.1 Eubacteriales bacterium | reverse complement strand
TCTCCCAGAGAATCATTTCCGATGGTTCCGGTCGTTCCATCGCCCGTTCCCGAGCAAGAGACCATTATCAAAATATTAAATAGCAGAAGTAATGATAAAATTCGTTTCATAAAACTCCTCCTTTCAAAGGATTCAAAGCGGGCGCGTCACGTTTTTGCCACCATTTCAATGGAAAAGCCACTCCAAAATTCCTCCGTCAGTACGTCTTGGGTGTCAATAACGGAAACACTAGCTCCATCATACAGAAAAACATATATATAGCGCCCATCTGAAGAAAAAGGTCTGTAAAGTGCCGGAACACTTCGATCCGCTAAGTTCAAGCGCGCTCCTTTCCAATCGTGAAAATCCCATCCTTCCCCCGCGGCTAAGGAAATGATATTCTTGTATTCCTGCAACTTCGGATCTTCCTCAACGTCTAACAGGGTGTAGCGAATCATAGGAAGCGACCACGAAAGAGAGTGATTGTAAACATCGTATTGAATCATATTGTCCACAACAAAAAGATGAATACTTGCAACTGTACCGGAGGTTTCGTCATTCTTTTCCAAATACCATTGTTCATAGGATTTTCCTCCTACGTATGGCATCGGATACGTTCCGGTGCGTTCAAATTGCTCCAGCATCCGTGCGTATGGCTGACAAATTTTCCGCGGTTCCTTCGTAACCCGATCATGAATATCGAGTCGAACACGATTATAAATCCAAGCCTCCTGATCAAACAATGCGCTTCTTAACTCTTCAAAAGATTCCAAATCGTAAATCAGATGATGATACCACATAGGTTCAGAATCACCGCTACGACTCTCATTGCCGACACTTGTTCCCGTCGTTTCGCATTCCTGCGTACACGAGGAGAGTACCAGTATCACAAGCAATAATAAGATTGCCAATAATCGTTTTTTCATAGCGTTCTCCTTTCAATCTTAGCAGTATATGCGGTTATTGCCCCCAAAGCGCATAGACCGTTGAACCGCACAGACAAACGTCTATGCGCACAAATAGCGATAGATCAGGCGAAGGCAAACGTCGCAAACTCGCTTGTTTTGATGGTTCATGGTCTGTCTCCTTTCCTCTCCGACGTCGGGTGATTGTGCATTATGCCAATCCCCCGTAATCATATTATACCACATCCTGGTTGTTTTGTCAATATTTTTTGATCGACAAGCAAAAAACGGTGGATTCCGACTGCATCTGCAATCGAAATCCACCTCGTTTACTATGGAATTAAACGCGCTTCAAAAACGCAAGCTCGGCGGGTTGCAGCGTCACGCTTGCGACCACCGCTCCGCTCACGCGGTCGAGCCACGGGTCACACAAATCGACCGTTTGTGCCGCATCCGACAAATTGGAAATGCAAAGGTACTGCTCGTCTCCCGTAAACAAACTCATATAAACCTTTTCGGGGAGCGCGCCCTCGGTAATGGTGCTTTCGGTGATATTCATATGGCACACCGTGTTTTCCTCCACCATGGGGCGGTAAAGCGCCAGATAATCAAACCACTTGGCGCGGTACTCCTCGTTATCGGGAATGCCCGACCAATCGCTGTAGCTGTAGGGGCCGTTGGGATGCGTGCGCTCGTACTCCGCCATCTCCTGATAGGTTTGATACATCACGCCCTTGTCGTATTTGATATTGGGAACGGAAATGATCTTTTCCGCCTCGTAGGGGCGTCCGTCGGGACGCAGGGGGAACTGCAAAAACGGAATGGTTTGCGCAAACATCCGCTTGACCGCCTCCTCGCTCGTCCAACGCAGGTCGGGACACGGAACGAGATAGGGATCAAACTCCACCGTTCCCAAAAGGCTATCCAGATCCGAAACGCCCTCTCCAACCCACAAATAGTCGTAGAGCTTTTCGTCCGACGCAGGCTTGCAAACGTTGGAATAGTGCATTTTCATAATGCCGCCGCGCTCCTTGACAAAGGAATACATCCGCGCGTAAAAATCCTCCTCAAAGGGGTCGTAACGGATATCGCTCTGCACGCAGGTTTTTCTCCCTTGCGCACGCACCTCGGCATGACGCTTTGCAAACTCCTCACAGCCCGTATCGTTGTAAATGCCGTCAAATTCGTAGGTATCCAGCACGCGCTTCATCTTTTCAAAAAAGTAAGTGCCCCACGTTTCGGACTCTGCCGAGCAGTTTGCGTACTCGAAATGCACGCTGACAAGGTAGGACTCGTACCGCATAAAATCGCGGCGGAAATCGGGATCGCGGCGATCGAAATAGAAGGAGGAAACGTAAGGCAGAACCTTGATACCAAAGTCATGACAAAGCTTGATAAAGTTCTTCATTCCCTCGGGATCGTGCGAGGTATATTTATCACTACCGTAAAGACGAATAGAATCATTCCACTCCTCATGTACCTGAATCAATCCGACACCGCGCTCCGCAAAATCTTTGATCAGATTGTAGTCGTATTCGGTGGGCTCGATTGGAAATTTTGCAGGATACGGACCAAGATTATAGGTCACCTGTCCGGGAAGATAGTCGCGCACGCGGATATGCTTTGCACATTTTTTGACGTTTTCAGAGGCATACCGAACGTTTTCAATGCGTTTTCTCTGTTCTTCCAAAGTCAAAAGCTTCATGCTGATCTCCTTTCATTTTTCACAAGGTAATTGCATTATAGCACATTTAATTTCGGATTTCCATTGCACTTTTTGCAAAAAAGATTGCAAATATTGCTCTGAATTCCGACTTGACAAATCTTTCTCGTTGCGGTATAATAAAAGCACAGCTTTGTCGGACGGTCGCGCGGTATGTTGCCGAAAGGTATTACCGTGAGGAAAGTCCGGGCTTCACAGGACAGGATAGCTGATAACGTCAGCCACGGGTAACCGTCGGGAAAGTGCAACAGAAATAAACCGCCGCTTTTGCGGTAAGGATGGAAAGGCGAGGTAAGAGCTCACCCGTTCCTACGGTAACGTAGGTCCGCTGTAAACCCTATCCGAAGCAACACCCCATGGGAGGCTTGTCCGGCACATCTCCCGAGGTGGCACGGGGAGTCTCTCCCCGAAGCTTGACGGCGACGCCAAGCGAAGATTGATGACCGCCCTTGACAGAACCCGGCTTACAGACAAAACTGCAAAAAAGAGAACTCCAAAACGTTGTGGGTTCTCTTTTTTTGTATCTGTTTACTTTAGGAGCTCTGCCAGTATTTCGTTTCCGTTTCCGAGCGAGAGCGCGTGATTCGTTTTGACCGTTTTGAGTGCTCGGCAGCCGCGAAACGCCTGTGCGCCCACCTCGGAAACGCCACCGAAATCCACCGATTCGAGTGCCGTGCAATCCGCAAAGCAGGATGCGGGAAGCGCGGAAAGGGTTGCGGGAAGCACCACGGACGTGAGCGAATCGCAACGGTAAAACGCATTGATACCAATCGTTTCCAATCCTTTTCCGAGCGTCAAGGACACAAGACTGTCACATCCGTAAAAGGCATTTTCGCGGATGGTTTTCACGGTGTCGGGAAGCACCACCGACCAAAGAACCTCACATCCGTAAAACGCGCGCACGCCAACGGATCTAAGCCCGTTGGGGAGGATGATCTCTTTCAGGGTCTTACACTCATAAAACGCGTAATCACCAAGCGCGGTACAGCCCTCAAGCAATTCCACGCGTGCGAGTGCGGGCGGATAGTAGCCCTTTGCAAAATCCGGATATTCCGCACCGAACACGTATCCGAGATAGGTATGCTCCGTTCTGCTCCCTCCTGCAAACGGAAGGGTCAGAGCCGTGAGCCTGCGGCATCCAAAAAAGGCACCGAAGCCAACCGATTCCAAGGGCTTTCCAAAGCTCAATTCGCAAAGCTTTGCGCAATCCGCAAAGGCATATTCCCCCACCTCGCGCACCTGATCAAGCCCCACGAGCTTTTCCAAAGCCGCGCAGTTGTAAAACGCGAATTTTCCAACCTCTCCCAACGCTGTGGGAAGGATGACGTATTGCAGATCGTTACAATCATAAAGCGCGTAGTCGGAAAGCGTTCTGACTCCGCCGCCAACCGATAAAAGAATCAACGTTGCGGGAATATCACGCGCATGGTTCACGTAATCCGACACGCCAAAGAGATATCCCAAACGCTGCACCTGCGTGGAATCCGCACCGAGCAGCGGTGTGCGCAAATGCTCCAACGACGAGCACCCCGAAAGGATAGAGGTGCCGATATGCGTCACGCTATCGGGAATGAACAGCGTTTTTAAGCTCTTGTTATTGGCAAACGCGCCTGCTCCGATGGACGTAACGGGAGAGCCGTCGATCCTTTCCGGCACGCGAACGGCTGCTGCCGTTCCGCGATACCCCGTTACCGTAACCGTACCGTTTTGCGTGACACGGTCAAAATCCGACGCGGGCGTTTGTGCAAGGTTGCCGAACGCATTCCGCTCGACCGCCTCGAAATCGGTTTGGTATTCAATTTTGACGGGCGTTTTGTCTATTGCGGCATCCTGCGTCCCCTCTTGCGTCTCGATCGGTGCCGAGCAGGAAAGTGTTGAAAGCAACAGCAACAGGACAAGCAAAAGCGCGATCCGTTTATTCCAAGTCATATACGATTCCTTTCCGTAACCAGAATGGATTTCTTACGCTCTATTGTACCACAAAAAAACGCATTGTGCAAGTCCTCGCGCCAAGTTTTCGCAATTATTTCAAATCCTTCACCAAAACGCCTTGTAAACGTCGCAAAAAAATGATATAATAACGATAGCTTTATCTTGTTTTGTAGGAGCGTCTATGGATATTATCATCACCAAGGAGATGGAAGGACTTTGCTTGCGCGAGATCATTCACCGCGAGCTTGAGGTCTCCGTAAAAATGCTCAAATACCTCAAATACCGCAACGAGGGAATCCTCGTCAACGGTGAGCGGCGCACCGTTCGCTTTATTCCGCAGGTGGGAGACGTGCTGACGCTGGAAACCGAGGACCGTACCGCGCAGGTGCTGGACGCGGTGGATCTCCCCATTTCGGTGCTGTACGAGGACGCCGATATCGTCGTTCCCAACAAGCCGGCGGATATGCCGACGCATCCCTCGCACAACCATCACGGGGATACGGTGGCAAACGCACTGGCGTTCCGCTACCAAACGGCAGGCGTGCCCTTTGTCTTTCGCCCCATCAACCGCCTTGACCGCAACACGAGCGGTCTGCTCCTCATTGCGCGCAACAAGATCGCCGCAGGAAAGCTGGCAAAACAAATGCAAGCCGGGGAAATCCGCAAAGCCTATCTCGCAGTATTGGACGGAGAATGGCAAGAGGAACGCGGGATCATCGATGCTCCTCTGCATCGAACACAGGAAAGCATCATCGTGCGCGAGGTCTGCTCGCCCGATGCCCCCGACGCGGATTCCGCCAAAACCGAATTTGAAGTCTTAGCACGCGAAAACGGACATACACTCGTTATGGCGCGTCCCATCACAGGGCGGACGCATCAGCTCCGCGTCCATTTTGCACACAAGGGTCATCCGATTACGGGCGACGACCTGTACGGAACCGAAAACAATGCCATCCCACGCCACGCCCTGCACGCACGTCGGTTGGAATTCCGCCATCCGACAAACGGAAAGTCGCTCGCGCTTACCGCACCGCTCCCGGACGATCTCAAATCCCTGATCCTGACCTGCTTTCCGCAATTTTGCAAAGCAGATCCAACGATTCTTTCTTAGCCGCAACGAAAGGAGAACCATGAAGCACACCGAAATTCTCTTGCCAACGCAAAAGCGCAGACTTCCGCTCGTTTGCAAGATCATTTATGTCATGACGTTTGTCAGCGCCGTGCTGTACGTGGCATTTACGCTCCATTCGGGCTTTGCCGATTGGTTCAACCGCACCGTCAGTCCCATAGGTCGCGCCGCCTTGGCATCCCTGACCAATCTGATCCCCTTTTCCGTTGGAGAGTGGATCATCATTGTGATCCCCATCCTGCTCGTCTTGCTCATTTCCATTGCCTACCGACACTTTGCCGACACGTGGCGGGATTCCTTTCTCTATATCGGAATGCTCTTCTCCGGCATTTGCGTGATCCTGATTTTGTTCGTATGGAATTTTGCCGCAGGCTATTACGCACCGCCGCTGGATCAAAAATTGCAGATCGACCGCACCGAGGTGAGTGCCGAGGAGCTTGGAGATACTGCCGAGTGGCTTGCCGACGAGATCAAAGCCTTAACGGACGAGATCGTCTTTTTGCCGAGCGGAGAATCCCTCATGCCCTACTCCTATACCGAAATGAATCAAAAATTGATGGATGCCTATCGAAAGGCGTGCGAAAAATACGACTTCATCGACCGTTTTTCTTCCTCGGTCAAGCCGATCATGCTCAGCCACCCCATGTCCTATACGCACGTCACGGGTGTCTATACCTTTTTTACGGGAGAAGCGAATCTGAACGTCAATTTTCCCGATTATACTCTCCCCTATACAGCCGCGCACGAACTGGCACATCAACGAGGCGTGGCACGCGAGGATGAGGCAAACTTTGTGGCGTTTTTGGTATGCATGGAGTCGGATGACCCCTATATCCGTTACAGTGCCTACCTGAACGTGTACGAATACGTTGCGGCGGCACTTGCGAGAACAGACCCCGACCGTTACCGAGTCCTCTATCAAACGCTCCCCTATGAGGTGATTGCCGAGCAAGCCGCCTACCGTGTATTTTTTGAAAAATACCGTGAAAACGTTGCCGCAAGCGTAACGCAAGCAACCAACGATACCTACCTCAAGGCGCAGGGTGCAAAGGAAGGAACACGCAGCTACAACATGGTCGTTGACCTGAGCGTTGCCTACTATCGGGCATACTGCAAAGATGAAACGCGCCCATAAGAATCGTACAAAGGACTCGCAAACAAATTCAGAATATTTCGTATGCGCCGAGGAGGTTCTCTAAGTCTCCTCGGCGCACCCCTTTGAAAAGCCGGATCAAAACCTTCACCGACTTGATAAAGGTCGGTCATTTGGTCTGCTAAAAAAAGAAACACCCCGCAGAGCGGTGTCAACGCGTCTCTTTTTTGCATATCCTCTCAATGTGCGCAATTTTTTTTGGAAAATTGTGAAAAAAATCCAAAAAGGTCTTTTCTTTTAAAAAATGTTGTGCTATAATGTTGATGTAAGTATGTTTTATTTACGTAGAGTGGGCAGGTCGGGGATCTCGATGCCGCTTTAGCATTCTAAAAAAGGAGAGGGGCAGCTCACGCTTCCCGCGAATTACGTCATGTCAACGAAAATGATCATTCAGGGCGGCAGACCTCTGTACGGCGAAATTCCCGTCAGCGGTATGAAAAATGCGGCGCTCCCCATCCTCTACGCCACCGTTTTGGTCGGTGACGTTTGCACGCTCGAAAATATCCCCGGTGTCAGCGACATTGCCACTTCTCTTGAATTGTTGCGGCAAATGGGAGCGCAGATCACCTATCTTGCCCCCACCACCGTCCGCATCGATACCACCTACATCAAGCAAGGTGCTGCCCCCGACGAATTGGTTCGTAAAATGCGCGCCTCCTCATACCTGCTCGGCGCGGAGCTTGGACGATTTGGTAAGACCCGTATCGCATGGCCGGGCGGCTGTGACTTTGGCGGTCAGCGTCCTTTGAATCTGCACTTGAAGGGCTTTGCCGCTTTGGGAGCAAAAACCGACAATGAGGGCGGCTTTATCTCAGCGGAAGTTGAGGATGCATTGCACGGAAGTGCGGTTTACCTTGACATCGCATCGGTTGGTGCTACGGTCAATATGATTCTGGCGGCAACCTTAACCGAGGGCACAACCGTCATCGATAACGCGGCGCGTGAGCCCCACATCGTTGACCTTGCCAACTTCCTCAACGCTTGCGGGGCAAACATTACGGGAGCAGGTACGTCAACAATCAAAATCCACGGTGTCGCCTCTTTGCGAGGCTGCACCTACACCATCATCCCCGATATGATCGAAGCGGGCACCTACATGGTAGCCACAGCGGCAACCGGCGGTTGCGTCCGCATCCGTTCGGTCATTCCCAAGCACGTCGAATCCATTACCATCAAGCTTTGTGAAATGGGCGTAGAGGTCATTGAAGAAGATGATTCCATCGTTGTCAAAAGTACCGGAAGGCTTAACAACGTCAATATTCAAACGCTCTATTACCCCGGCTTCCCCACCGATATGCATCCGCAGTTCGGCGCACTTTTGTGCATTGCAAACGGTATCGGTCACATACACGAAAGCATTTGGACCAACCGCTTCCGCTACGTGGAAGAGCTTAGTAAAATGGGGGCTACCATCATGCTCGACAGCGCGCAAAACGCAACCTTCGTAGGCGTGGAGCAGCTGACGGGAGCCGTTGTCGAAGCAACCGACCTGCGTGCGGGCGCGGCGCTCATCGTTGCCGGTCTTGCAGCGGTTGGAACGACAGAGATCCGCGGTGTCAACTACATCAAGCGCGGCTACGACGGCATCGTTGAAAAGCTGCAGGGCTTGGGAGCTGAAATCCGAGAAGTACCGATGGACGATACACCGTCCGAGATCATCAGAAAAGCAAATTGATATCAAAACCAAACGAGGGGAGTTCTTTGAGAGCTCCCCTCGTTCACATTTTATTTCAGCAAAGTGCCTTCATAATCTCCCGATAAACGCCCTCCGCATAACAGCTCATACCGAGATCGTTGGGATGCAGAACACCGTCCCCAAAGAAATCATGCAGATGCGGAACGAAGTTCCACGCGTCAATCACGGTGAAGTTGGAATATGGGCGCGCGTAATCACAAAGGAGAGGATAAATCTCACGCATGGGAATTTCCATGCAGTTCTCTCCCTTCCAATCCGCTCTCCAAATGGGTGAAATGACAAAAATTCTTGCGTTTGCATAACGCTTTGCAAGCACCTCAAAGGTTTTTTGGCACTCGCGGTCAAATCGCTCACGCGGCAAATGTCGCCAATCGTTCGTTCCGTACGCCACGGTTACGATATCGGGATCTGTCATCGGCTCCAATTCGACGATGTGCGCATCAAACTTGTCACCGCCGACACCGCGATTGTCAAGATCGGCATCCAGCATATTGGCAAGACGGGTGATGTAAGAAAGAGAAGGATGCTTTGCGTGTGCCCCGTGTGTGATGGAATCGCCAAACGCCAAAAGCTTGTGCGAGCGGTGATAGGGACGAAGCGTTGCCCCGTCATCGATCGAAAGCTCGCGCAACGTCACGCCCTTACTCCACGGGAGGTAAATTTCAACCAGATGCTCGCCCTCCGAGAGCGGCACGCAAAACGTTGTTCCGTCGTTGTATTCGGTATCGAGGTGTGCGATCATCGCGCCATCCTCGCAAACGTCAAAACCACCGTAAATCCCGGACGTATCGGGCCACAGGGTCGCGCCAAAGGTCACAGCCCGGCTGTCGGTCCAAAACGCCAGACGAATCCCCGCACTCTGCATCGCCCCCAATGCCTGATGCTCGTCGCCGCGATCCCGATACCATTGGATCTGCTCCTCGGTCATACGCCAAAAACGAACACCGATATCGGTCTCCTCCAAGCGGAGCGCACCGTGTGTAACCGACCTCAGCTGATCAATTGAAAGCTTCATCATTCCATGTCCTCCGTAATCGATAGATGCGTCCATTATAGCATACTTCCCCCTCGAAATCAATACCAAAATGCACTTTTCCCATTTTCTCCCTTGAATAGCTTTGCCCACCACTCGGCAATACTTTTCTTGAAAAAACAAAACGGAGCTTTTATGGGAACCTATTATAACAAAGTAGAGATTTGTGGGGTAAGCACCTCGCAATTAAAGGTACTGACCGACGAGGAAAAGCTGGCACTGCTATTGCGCGTGCGAGAGGGGGATGAGGATGCAAGGCAGGAGCTGATCAACGGCAACTTGCGCCTTGTGCTGTCGATTATCCAACGCTTTACGGGCAGACGGGAAAACCCGGACGATCTGTTTCAGGTGGGGTGTATCGGTTTGATCAAGGCGGTGGACAACTTTAACACCGATCTGGACGTTAAATTCTCAACCTACGCTGTTCCGATGATCATCGGAGAGATCCGACGGTATTTGCGCGACAACAACGCCATTCGCATCAGCCGTTCGGTGCGCGACCT
This sequence comes from Eubacteriales bacterium, assembly GCA_045120465.1. Lineage (GTDB taxonomy): Bacteria > Bacillota > Clostridia > Oscillospirales > CAG-272 > UMGS1865. The sequence continues at coordinate 10,470 of JBGVEW010000073.1, read as the reverse complement.
CGCATACCGCTCCCTGCAAGCGCGCGAGGAGCTGATTGCGCTGAAGGAATGTGAACCAACCGTTGAGGAAATTGCCGCTCGGATCGGAGAAAAGAAGGAAGCGGTCCTCCACGCAATGGAAGCCATCGTCGAGCCGATTTCTCTGTACGAACCGGTATTCAACGAGGGCGGCGACGCGCTTTATCTGATGGATCAGCTTTCGGATTCCTCCACGGGAGATGAGGTATGGCTGGAAAACATCCTGTTAAAGGAAGCCATCAAGCACTTGAGTGAACGAGAGCGAAAGATCATCAATCTGCGCTTTTACCGCAACAAAACGCAGATGGAGATTGCGGAAGAGATCGGCATCTCGCAGGCACAGGTCTCCCGCCTTGAAAAAGGCGCTTTGGAAAAAATGCGGAAAAGGATGTAAAAGAATCAGGGATCAAAAGCGGTTTCGCATTTGATCCCTGATGTTTCGTTTACAATGTCTTTCTGCAACCGTCGATGATCATATTTTCTCCCGAAATATAGGCGGCGGCATCCGAGGCAAGATAGCAGATCAGCTCCGCGTTCTCGTTGCCACTTCCCGTTCTTCCCATATAGGACATACTGTTCGGTTCCGTATAGTTCACGTCCTCATTCTCAGCAGGGCTCACCGTTCCGGGAGACACCGAGTTGACTGTGATCCCAAATTCCGCGACCTCGCGTGCCAACGCCTTTGTCATGGAGATCACCGCCCCCTTGGAAGCGGAATACGGCGCCATACGACGAATTCCGTACACCCCCGCTACGGAAGCAACGTTAATGATGCGTCCCCACCGTCTTTCCTGCATACCGCGAAGCACTGCATTCGTCATATAAACCGTTCCCATAACGTTAACGTCCAGAAAACGCTTCCAAACCTCACTCGGTGTATCAACGGTCTCCATCCACCCTCTCCAGATGGCGGCATTGTTAACCAGAATATCGATCCGCTCAAACCGTTCCGTTGCCTTTGCAACGACCTTTTCTACACACGCCTCGTCGCTGATATCGCAACGCTCGATCAGCACCTCGCTCGTATATTGGGAAAGCTCCTCTTGAAGCACTTGTAATTTTTCAAGATTGACATCCAGCAAAATCAACTTAGCACCATATTCCGCCAGCTTTAACGCTACCGCTTTTCCAATTCCCGCAGCTGCTCCCGTAACGAGTGCAACGCGTCCGTTCATATTCATAAACGCACCTCCTGTTTTTTTCTTCATTATACCCTCCTACCATCCTCTTTTCCATTGCACAATCGATACACTATTTAGCCAAAACGATAGTTTTTTTTAAAAAATACGATAGAAATTTAAAAAACGATTGACCAAAACGATACTTTGTTATATAATGGAGAAAAAACGTCAGGAGCATTTTATGAACGGCTTTGTCATCACGCAATTCGATTCCCTTTTGATTGCCCACGATCCTGCGGGACGCAAAAAACATTTTACCAATCGTCATTCCGCTTGTTTTATCCTTCCGCAAAAGGGGAAAATACGATTCAGCTTTGGAGAGAACGAATTGATTGCGCACGCCTCGCAACCCGTATTTTTACCGCAGGGAACGAGCTACCTCAACGAATGTCTTGAGGACGCCGAAAGCTACGTCATCAATTTCCAAACGCTCCGCAACGACCATTGCCCTACAAAGCTGGCACCGATTCCACCGCGCGTGGCTTCGGTCGCTTATGAACGAATGCGCGCCCTGTTCTGCTCTCCTTCTCCAAGTCATACCGCTCAAATATTGGAAGCCGCCTATGCTCTTGCCGCGCGACTGTTTGCGCAATGCGAATTCACACCGACCTTGCATTCCATTGTAGAAAAAGCACTCGCGCATATGCACGACCAATGTCACCGAAACGATCTGACGGTATTGGATATCGCACAACATTGCTGCATCAGCGAAATCTATCTTCGAAAGCTGTTTGCCAAGGAATTGCACTGCTCCCCCTTTCAAAAGCTGACCGAGATCCGCATGAAAAAAGCAAGATTGTTTATCAAAGAGCAATATCCCTTAAAAGAGGTCATCGACAACGTGGGATATTCCGACGTGTTTCAATTCAGCCGAGCTTATAAGCGCTATTACGGATTTTCGCCAACGAAAACAAAAGCCTGATCCCGCTCCACCGCAGTTCCGTTTGGGACCACGGTTCCGCATAATTGCCGCAAGCGATTATTCGCCAAGCGCGCGCACATGCTCTTCGTTGCCCCACTTTGGCTTTGGCGCGCGTTCAAGCACAACGCCTTTGGCGTTCGCAGAGCTCACGTCATGGCGTTTTCGTCAACAAAAAAAGGACACCGCATGGTGTCCTTTTTTGTTGAGAAAAAGATACAAAATGGAAAACGGATGACATTTCACAAAACGGTTTCCATTTTAACGATAGGTTGATTGTATCGTCTGTAGAATAGATTACGCTTCCTCACCGTTACGAATATTCTTGATCAAAGCGAATGGATATACAACAACCGAAAGGAAAAGTCCGAGAACGATTGCAAGGAATCCGAAAAGGGCTGCAATCAAGAATCCAAGCACCCAAAACAGAAGTTTGACCGCAATCAGCCAAATAATTCCATCCAGGTCGAGCGTGAAAATTAAACCGGGAAATTTGACGAATCCCCAACTGAAAATTTCAAGGATCATATCACCAATGAAATTATTGCCAAGGATAAGACAGGATACAAGCGTGAATCCCATTAACGCCGGGGGAATCATGGAAAGAATATCTCCGGCTGCGATACCTCCGGCAAGCAGAACTGCCGAAGTAACGCCGCCCCAAACAAATGATTTGTTTCTGCGTACCATGATAACGTTCTCCTTATGGTAATACGATCTTTTCACCGATATATGCGAGTATGATATCTACGGAGAAGAGATCTTTGTTTTCGATAAACACAGGAACAAACTCGTCATAAGCACTCATTAGTTCTTCTACGTCTTGATCGGGAAGGATTACTTCTGCGGTTACGTTTTTGTTTACAGACTTGATATCATCGGAATGAGAATCATAATAGTCCTCTTGAATGAAGATCAGAGGAACCTGAATCTTGTGTACCGTATATTCCTGTGTAGCAGAATCATAGGAGGTTACGTATTGCGTTCTGAACTCAATATCAAAGCGTCTGGAGAAGGCTGCCGTAGAGAACCCACCTACGGTTTGGCTCTTCCATTCTGCGCTCAATCCATTTACGTAAAGCTTGGAATCGGTATTTTGGGAAGCGGCAACATATCGAATGGAATCAATGCCGTCCACGAGATTGAGATTGAACCAAAGCGTATCAAAATTAACCGTAACACCGAGCTTTTCTATACTTTCATTGACTTCATATCCCAGCATTTTACCGTTCTTCACGTCGTAAACTTCACAGATCGTGTTGGAAAATCCTACAAGACCGTCTGCCTTATTTCCCACTACCGCTACGTAATCATCGTCAATATAAAATTCAGCAGCATTTGCAACCTCAACGGAAGAAACGGTAAGATACTCGTATATTTTACCACTTACGTTGCCTTCACCGTCTCTCTCAATTGAAAACATAGCTCTTCTGACACCAAGATATTTGATAGCAAACTCATAGGAGTTCTCCTTGACGGTATATGCAAGCGCGTTTGCGTCACCAAGTTGAATTCTGACACTCTTTTCACCGGTTTCGGCGGTCAAAGCCATTGCAATTTGAGCCGTTGTTTCTCCGATAACAGGGATATTGGCTGTAAAATCAACCACATAATAAAGAACCTCGCCATCAAATTGAATAGCAATATGATAGACACCGCTCTCAAAGGCGTAATTTGCCGTATCCGCAGGGTTTTGATCAAAATAATTGTTAAACGCGGTGATGGAAGTTGCAGAGATCGATTCAATAACAGAGAGTACGTTGAAAAATGTCATAGACTGATCTATGTTTGCAAGTACCATATACCACTGTTCGCCAAAACCGTAAGTAATATCAGATACGTTAACAAAATCAGAGTAATCGGTTACAATATCATCGGGGGAGACAAGATTTGCGCTGTATTCAAGTCTCATCGGTTCAGGAATATACTCGTATGGATTCAGATTGTATCCGTTTAACAGTGTAGCGAGAAGGCTCTTAACGTCAAAAACCTCATTCCAAACAGCAAAATATTGAGCATTGCCTGTAATAGCCTTTTCAAAGTCCACTTCCACAATCTCATTTTGAGAAGAGCTCCACCCTACGAACCTGTAACCTTCGTAAGTTGGAGGAGTGGGAATGGTAGCTTTGTTTCCGTATTCAATCGTCTGAGATGCTACCGAACTTCCGCCTAAAGTATGAAAAGTTACGGTATATACCTGCTTGGTCGCAGAAACGAGTGCGTAATATGTAACGTTTGACGTAACGTTCGGTATGGTGTCAAGAGCCTCTCCACCTGCAGATGCCGCCCAACCGTGAAAGGTGTAATCCCACTCCGCAGTATCCTGCACGTTATAGGTGTAAGAAGGTGTTGAGCCTTCCTTTAAGCAATCCGTGGCGAGGGTGTTCCCGTTTTCATCTACCCACGTAACCGTATAGGTATTGAGTTCTGAAACGGGCGGCTCTTCCTCTTGATTCGTATTGGGATCTGTCACAGGCGGCTCCTCTTTGTCGCAGGCAACAATGGAAAGTAGCACTAAAGATAACATAAAAAATAGGATCAATAGCTTTTTCATTTTTTGTATTCCCTCCAAAACATTTTAAAATTCGAATGAATCGCTCCATCCAAACGCATTATAACACCAAATGGTGTTATTTGTCAATACCAAATGGTGTTTTTATTATAATGAAAGCACAATGGTTGAGGAGGAATCTACTATGTTTGTATATCGCAGGATAAGGGATCTACGCGAAGACAGTGACAAAACGCAATCTCAAATCTCCAAAATATTAAATATGCAATTGACGGTCTATCAAAGATACGAGCGTGGGGAGCGAGAAATTCCGTTTTGGGTAGCAATAAAACTTGCCGATTACTACAATGTTTCTCTTGATTATATCGCAGAACGAGATAAAAAAACACTTTACAAAAAGATCTTTGAAGATTGATCCGTGTCACACAACCGGGAGACTCAGAACTCAAACGCGCGGATCAGCAAAAACTTTTTTCATTTGTGTTCCGCGCGTTATAGCAACCTTCGGTTGCGGAGTTCTTCGCACGATGATGAACACCATAAAAAAGGACACCGCATGGTGTCCTTTTTTATGGTGGAAACAGGGAGACTCGAACTCTCGACCTCACGGATGTGAACCGTGCGCTCTAACCAACTGAGCTATGCTTCCGTATTCTCTTTTCTTCGTCACACATTATAGCACATTCTTTGTTGAAATGCAAGCCCTTTTCGGCACTTTTTTAAAAAGTTTTGCGAAAGGCGTTTCCACCTCTCGCAAAACCAATCCCTCTATATCTCCACCCCATATTTCGACAACAACACGGGGATCTCGCTTTTGGAATCCACACCGCAAAGCTTTTTCATCTTTTTGATGCGGTATTTGACACCGTTGTCACTCAAAAAAGTGGATTCGCCAATCGCCTCCCCCGATTCCTTTAACAATCGCAAAATCTGCAAATCGGTCTCGTCGCACGCGCAAAGCAGCTTTTCAATCCGCATCAATTCCTTCAATTCCCCATCCCGATACAATGGGTCGCTCTCGTCGGCTTGATCAAAGATGCGCTTGAGCGGCAAGGCGGTATCCCGCACGTCGGTGCCTCTCGGATCGACCGTGATACGCATTCCCGCAAAATTGGGATTGGCGCAAATACAATCCGCAATTTCAAACGCCGCCGTTGCAACCGAGGAATCATCCACGCTGACCGATCGGATTGTGGGAAAACGCGTTGCGATTTGCGCGTTGGAATGTACCGCAATCAAAATCTCCTCATTTTCCGCCCCCAAGGCGCGCAAATGATTCAACAATGACACCGCGGCAAAATCGTTGGCACAGATCACCGAATCGAATTTCCGCTCCCGGTGCGCGCCGTAAAAATGCTCAAAGCAACGCGCAAGAGAACCGTTATTTTCAAACACCGCGCCGTCCGTAAAGCAAGCTTCGAAGGCATTCCGTCTGGAAATATCCGAAAAAGATGCGGGATTCATCCCATAAAACGCGGTATGCGTTCTTCCCCCTCTCCGAAACTCTTCCGAAAGGGATGCCATAAAACGGTTATAGTCGGTTTTCACGCAGCTGTATCTCCCCATAAACGGATAATCCGGAAGCTCGTTAAGAAGGATCGGATGGCAACCCATGCTCTGCAAATCCGACACCGTTTGCACGATCCACGCAACCGACGCGCCCAGTACAAAGGCGCACGTCTCTCCTCTCACGTCCGAAACTCCTTCGGCAAACGAAAGCGAAACGCGCTTTTTTCGCGCTTGATTTTTCAGTGCCGCAATACTGTTCTGATACCAGCTTGTCGTGGCATAGTTCGGCTCGCTGACAACGTACATGGTTACCTCCGTGTAATTTTTTGTGAAAATCCCGCCCAAAATTTTGTCTTGAAAGACCTCCACAAAACGACTATAATAGATTTGTTAACAGAATCATTATAACACATTTCGGGAGGCATTGTCAATGAAAAAAGTATTGGTTGAAAAAAAGAAGCAATCAATCCCCACCTACGTCCCCAAGGCAGCGCACGATCTGCCCATGTTTTTTGAAAACAAGCCCTATCAGGGGGCGTCGGGACGCATCTACCCCATCCCCTACTCCGATGGGATCACCGACACGAAGACCGACGTGGATTACGACGTCTTTACGGTGGAAAACGAATACGTCAAAACGCAGGTCGTTCCCGCTCTTGGCGGCAAGATCCTGCGCGGATACGATAAGGTCGGGAGCCACGATTTTATCTACTACAACGAGGTAGTCAAGCCCGCTCTGGTCGGTATTGCCGGTCCTTGGATCTCGGGCGGTATTGAGTTCAACTGGCCTCAGCATCACCGCCCCACCACCTATATGCCCTTGGAAGCGGTCATTGAAGAAAACGCCGACGGTGGAAAGACTGTTTGGACGGGTGAAGTCGAGCCCATGAACCGTATGAAGGGCATGGCGGGCATTACCGTAGATGCGGGAAGAACCTACATCAAGGCAAAGGTCAGAGTGTACAACCGCACCTCCATGCCCCAACTCTTTATGTGGTGGGCAAACCTTGCCGTTCCGGTCAATAACAACTACCGCACCGTGTTCCCGCCCGACTGCGAGTGGGTCAACGACCACGACCGCCGCGCCGTATTGGAGTGGCCGATCGCAAAGGGCGTTTATAAGACCGCCCGCCCCTATAACTTTGGCGACGGAACCGACCTTTCCCGCTACGATGCCGTAAAGGTACCCTCCTCTTACCTCATCTCCCAAGGTCAATCGGACATGGACTTTATCGCGGGCTACGACACGGGAATCGACAAGGGAATTGCCACCGTTGCCAACCACCACATCTCCCCCGGTAAAAAGATGTGGCACTGGGGTATCGGCGATTTCGGTGATATGTGGTGCTCCAACCTCACCGACGAAAACGGCCCCTACATCGAGCTGATGACGGGCGTTTATACCGACAACCAGCCCGACTTTACCTGGATCGCACCTTACGAAACCAAGGAGTTCGAGCAATACTGGTACCCCATCCGCGATATTGGCGAGCCCAAGAACGCATCGATCGATGCGGCTCTCAATATGGAAAAGCGCGACGGCAAGCTCTTCGTTGGCATCAACGTAACGGGCAAATTCCAAAACGCAACCGTTAAGGTCGTGGGCAAAAACGGCACGCTCTTTACCGAGACTCTGGACTTTGATCCCGCTGTTTCCTATCTCAAAACGCTGGATTTCGGCAAAGAATCCTTTGAGGATCTTACCGTCAGCCTCGTTTCCGAGAACGGTAAAACGTTGGTTTCCTATACCCCCTACAAGAGAGGTCAAAAGAACCCGATCGACGTCCGTGAGCCTGTTAAGCGTCCCTCGGAAATTGCATCTGTTGAGGAGCTTTACATCAACGGCTACCATCTGGAGCAATACAAGCAGCACAACTACCGCCCCGAAAGCTACTATATGGAAGGCATCAAGCGCGATGCCGGTGACATCCGTTGCAACACCTCGATGGGCCGCTTGGCACTCAAAAACGGTGAGTTTGAAAAGTGCGTTGCCTTCTGCAACGTTGCCATCAAGCGTCTGACCTCCCGCAATCAGCACCCCACCGACACCGAGGCATTCTACCTCAAGGGGCTGGCTCTCACCTATCTCGGACGCGATGACGAGGCATACGATACCCTCTACCGCGCGGCGTGGAACTACGCGCACCGTTCGGCTGCACTCTTTGAATTGGCGTGCCTCGATTGCAAGAAGGGCGACCTGAAGGCGGCACTTGAAAAGATCGATGAATCCATCGGACTCAACAAGGGGCACACCAAGGCGCAAAACCTCAAAGCGGCAATTCTTCGTCATCTCGGTTGCGAATCCGCCAAGGCTTTGGCGGCAGAAAACGCCAAGGACGATCTGCTTGATCTCTTCGCAATGATCGAAAACTCCCACTACGTGGACAACACTGCCGAATTGGAGCAATTCCGTCTCAAGGCGGAAAATATGATCGACGTTGCGATCGATTATATGAAGGCGGGACTTTACGAGGACGCACTCTACACGCTCAACCTTGCTTCCGATTCCTACCCCATGGTCAACTACTATAAGGCATACTGCCAAAAGAAGCTCGGCAACTGCCCCTGCAATGCCATCAAGGCGGCAAACGCTTGTCCCACGGGCTACTGCTTCCCCTCCCGCTTGGAGGATATCCTCGTTTTGCAGAACGCGATCGAGGTCTGCTCCACGGGCGCGAATGCGTACTACTACCTCGGCTGTCTCTTTTACGATAAGTTCCGCTATGCGGATGCCGCCGACGCATGGGAGTCCTGCGTTGCCAACGATCCCACGCACGGCAAAGCTTGGAGAAACCTCTCGCTCTACTATTTTGACAAGGCAAACGATGCCGCAAAAGCGCGCACGTGTATGGAAAAAGCCTTGGAATTCAAGGGTGACGACCCAAGACTCCTCCTCGAGTACGAGCAGCTCCTCAAAAACATGAACTGCTCCATTGAAGAACGCCTTGCCGTGTACGAAAAGTACCCCGAATTGCTCAAAGAGCGCGACGACTGCTACCTTGACAAGCTGACCTTGATTTGTCAGACGGGCGACTTTAAGACCGCAATCGAAATGGCCGCAAAGAAGCGCTTCCACATCTACGAGGGCGGCGAAGGAAAATTGACCAAGCAGCACGCTTGGATGCACACCCTGTACGGCAAGGAGCTGACCGAGGCGGGCAAATACGACGAAGCCGAGCAGATCTACATGAACGGTGTCAATATGCCCAAATCCTACGGTGAAGCAAAGACCTTCTTCAATCAGGAGGCGCACATCTTCTACTATCTCGCAAAGCTGTACGCACAGATGGGCAAGACCGCAGAGGAAAAGGCGGCGTACGAGCAGGCAGCAATCTATAAGGCTGCCGTTTCGGAGCTTTCCCTCTTCCGCGCACTGGCACTCAAGGAGCTCGGAAAAGATGCCGAAGCCAACGAGGTACTGGACGAGATGCTCCGCGTTGCCGACAACTTGATCGTCAATAAGGATCTGCGTACCTATTACGGTGTCGGATCTCCCTCCCCCATGCCTTTTGAGTACGATATCGAAAAGAACAATCTGCGCGACGGTCACATTCTGCGCGCGTTCGCACTTCTCGGCTACGGAAAAACCGAGGAAGCGGAAGCGTCTATGGACGTTGCCCGCCGGCTTGACCCCAACGATTTCCGTATCTTCGCATTTAACAGAGTGAAATAAATCCAATTCGCCCCCGCGCAAATATTGCGCGGGGGCGGTGTCATGTATGGGTCAGCGTTTCGTTTTCTTTTGATACATCCACGCGGCAAGGGTCACGCCGCCAAGGACTGCGAGAGAGACCGCCGCGGCGATGACTGCCGCCGTTGGGAAAAACGGCTCGGTTCGACGGGGAATCTCATCCTCGTTTTTCAGCTCCGAGGGGTCGTGCTGATGAACGACAACTTCTTCAAAGCCTCGCACACAGTAGGCGGAGAGATCGACGGATTCTTCAAAGCAAATCTTTCCACCGATATCGGCATGATAGGTATTCAAGTGATTTTGGTGCACGCGAATCAACTCACAAACAAGCGTTTCGGGAACCAAATACGCATTCGGTTGTGCGTAAGAATGGTAATAAATATAATTTCCTCGGTTGGTAACGTAGTAAACGTATGCATTGCCATATTCATCTCGCGCATCAAACGCATAACGCTCATCAATTTCCAATCCATCTGCAAGATCAAGGGCTTCAAACAACGGTATTGGATTGAGAAGTGCTTGAAGCAAAGTGCTAAGATCGCCTTCCTGCTCCAAGTTTTCGGAAGAAACCGAAATCAAACGCGGTGACCGTGCGTTTGGAGAATCGAGATGCTCCTGTATGCTTTTTTCGGGATCGTTC
>JBGVEW010000072.1:0-17050 GCA_045120465.1 Eubacteriales bacterium | reverse complement strand
GGATTTCTTGTGAAATAGATTACTGATCAGCGGCTAATGATGCCGCGCGTTCTGTCTTGTTTTCCAAGCGGCACGAGGTTCGTTCTCCACCGCAAGTATTCACGCGAAATATTATTATTCAGTTGTATAGAACTCAATTTGTGTGGCAATACTAATAATGGGAAAGTATGCCTATGTAAAATTGAGTATTATATTATATCACAAAGAAAGGGACTTGTCAATAGGTTTTGAGAAAATAATTTCAAAATATTTTCAAAAGATGCGACAAGCCCTCGCTCCGTGATGGAACGAGGGCTTCGGTACTTTATTCGTTTACCATTTCATCGCCGGGATTGTTAGGAACAATCGGCTCTCTTACATATTCATCAACCACGCTCATATCTGCGCTCGGATTTATCATTACGTAGTAGTGAGTGGTTGTTACCGCTTCACCTTGGTCGATGAACTTCAAAGCGACTGCGATACCACTGTCAATTCCTGTAAGCTCATACACCTCTGCATTGAGCGCTTCGGTAGAAATCCACTCGCCGGATTCGTTCTTCCAACCGCCGGTAACGGTTACGGATTCGATCTTGGCTCCAACCTTTTCAGCATCAATCACTTTGCCGTTGATATAAGTCGTAAAAGCACCGCTATTGATGCCATAGTCGTAATATTTTTCGAGGCTGCCTTCCTCAACACCGACTTCATTGACCGCACCCTCATCACCGGGATTATTAGGAGTGATAGGAGTGATTATATAATCTTGAACGGGAGTCAGGTCAGCGGCAGGATTCATAATAACGTAGTAATGAGTTGTTGTTACTGCTTCACCCTTGTCAATGAACTTCAAAGCTACGGCAACATCACTTGATACGCCGTTGATGGTATAGACTTCGCCGCGAAACGCTTCAGTTTCGGATTTCCACTCGCCCTTGTCATCCTTCCAACCTGCCGTTAAGTTGACGTCAGCGATCTTATCTCCGACCTTATCCTCTGCGATAACCTTACCGCCCACATAGGTCGAAAATGCACCTTCGTTGATCTGATAGAAGTATCCGCTTTCGTATTGATACTCATTCTCCGAGCCATTATTGGGAGGAACAACGGGACTGTCATTCTCAAACAGCATAGGCATAACGGTGAGCATAGCGGCGAGCATTACAACAAAGCAAGCCGCGATAGAACCCCATTTGAGCCAATTATTCTTTTTTACCTTTTTTGCACGTGCCGCACCGCTGACGATATCATCATCGACTTGGCTAAAAGCATTTGCGATTTTCGGTGTTTTCATATTTCAACGCCCTCCTTAATTAGATAATCTTTTAGTTTGTTTCGAGTGTGGAACAACATACTCTTGACCTTGCTCTCGGTGAAGCCAAATCGCTCCGCTATATCACCGATGGAATCAAAGAAGTAGTATTTACGCATAAACACGTTCCGAACGTCCTCATTTTCATTTCGCAGAAAGTCGCTAATAGCTTTTGCAATATCCCCTTCGCTCACGCCGTTTGCAATATTTTCATCGGGCAGAACCTCTGCAAGCTCATCAAGAGAAACTATCGTCGCTGCCGAACGTTTTTGACGTGCCATTGCTTCAAGGCGTTTCAAGGACAGATTGCGCGTTATTCTACAGACAAAAGACATAAAGTTATTAGGTCTTGTGGGCGGAATAGCGTTCCAAACACCGATATACGTGTCGTTTACGCACTCCTCCGAGTCCTGTTCGTTATTCAAGATATTATTGGCAATACTATGACAGAGTTTGCCGTACTTGGCATCCGTCTCCTTGATTGCTTTTTCATCTCGTTCAAAATACAGTTCAATGATTTCAAGATCATTCAATGTTGCTCACCTCCTTCGTTTGAGCTAAAAGCGCTTTCACCCTATAAGTACGTTTTTTTAGGCGTTGGTTGCAAAAAAGTCCAATTTTTTTGAAAACCCTCGCTCTTTTCGTGGACGAGGGCATTATATTATAAAAACTTTATACAATCCTACTATCAGTTACTATACCGCAAATATACGATTGACAGCGCATATTGATTTTTGAAGGCGTTGGATTATCAATTTGCAGCACTTTCTCAATGTTGGCTTTTGAAATTCTTCTGCGCAGATCATTGTTTATGAGTATATAGTTATCCTTGAAAACATAAGTGTATTCGATATTTGTTACTGTGTAAAATACTTCTCCCTCGTGTTTGCGGATATTTGCCCAAACTTTTTCAATACTTTTTGTTTTCCCAAATCCCATAGTATTTACCTCAATATTTATTTTTGAAGAAGATACCTCTTACGAGTCCGAAGAGAACACCGCCAATAAACAATCCCGTTCTTCTGCCCGGTCTATTATTTTTTCTTGCCATAAACTCACCTCTTTCAAACATTATATTGAATTTCAATAGTAGAGGAATTTCCACTTGGAGTGGTGTGTACGACAATGTCGCCTTCAATCATTGATTGCCTCATTGCATTACAAACTTGTGGCATCGCGCTTTTAAGCTTTAGTTCCTTGTGAATATCTCCCGACTTTAAAACGACAAATTTATCACCCGCATCTTTGGCTGATTGCTTTAATTCCGCAATGTATTGACGAATGTCCTCGGTTGTGATTCTATTTGTTTTATCTTCGGAAATTTGTTCTTTTTCCTTCAGCAGTGTTGCCATTTGTTCTTCTAACACTTGTATTCTACCCAACAATTCAACTATAATTTTTTCGTAATTCATAGAAATCTCTCCTTGTTTTTATAAATTCTATTAGAATTCTATCACAAATCTCAAAGAATGTCAAGAGAATTTGAGAAAATATTTTAGATAGGACACTAATATTTCATTGATTTATTCATCTTTTTATGATATAATTATCGTATATCATCGAAAGGAGCGCATAAGGAATATCTATGGCTGAAAAGAAATACATAATCGACAATCCCGCCCTTATGGCTGAGTGGGATTGGGAGAAAAATAACGATGCGGGCTTCAATCCTAAAGAATTAACTTGTGGTAGCAAATACAAAGCTTGGTGGATATGCCGTCTTGGGCATAGTTATCAATCCGAAATACATTCGCGTAATTCGGGGAGAGGCTGCCCGCTCTGTCATAAAGAATACAAGACCTCTTTTCCCGAACAAGCCGTATTTTATTATGTAAAAAAGCATTTTACTGATGCCATCAACGGATACGTAAGCGATGGATTTGAAATAGATATTTATATCCCAAGTCTATCTTTCGGTATTGAATACGATGGAATGGCATATCATACGGGAGAAAAAAGTCAAAGCAAAGAGAGTCGCAAGAACGATTATTGTGAGAAAAACGGTATTACTCTTTTGCGTCTAAAAGAAACTCGCGATTTGACGGCAGTACACACCGAAAGAGTTATTTGGTGTTACTACAAACCCAATTACAGTTTTTTGAATGAAGCAATCAGGCTATTATTACATAAGCATCTTTCTGTAGAAAGCACCAATGTTGACGTTCTAAGAGATTCGATAGATATTCAAGATCAGTATGTATTCAGTATAAAAGAAAAAAGTATTGCAACCCTTCATCCCGATTTGGTTGCTGAATGGCATCCTACTAAAAACGGAACTTTAAAACCCGAATATGTCCGTGCGGCATCGAACAAAAAATATTGGTGGATGTGTAAAAATGGACACGAATATGAAATGACGGCATTGAATCGCCACTATGGTATAAAATGCCCATATTGTTCGGGGCGAAGGATATTAGTTGGCTATAACGATTTGAATACATTATTCCCACAAATTGCATCGCAATGGGATTATTCTAAAAACGGTATCACAACCCCATCGGACGTGACAACGGGAACAAATCGAAAGTTTTGGTGGAAATGCGAGAAAGGACACTCGTGGGAAACGAGTATTTCTACCCGCGTACAAGGAGCGAATTGCCCATATTGTTCAACAAATCAAGCTGCGGTTTCCGACGAAAATAGTCTTGCTACACTTAATCCCGATGTTGCTAAAGAGTGGGATTATGAAAAAAATGGTGAGCTAACTCCTAAAAAAGTTAGAGCGAATAGTGAAAAACAAGTATGGTGGAAGTGTAAAGAAGGTCATTCTTGGCGCACATCCGTGAAAGTAAGGAACAACGGAAACAACTGCCCATATTGCGGAAACCAACAAGTTCTACAAGGTTTTAATGATTTAGCAACAACAACGCCAGAATTGGCGATGGAGTGGGACTACGAGAAGAACGGTTCATTACTTCCAACACAAGTCATCTCATACGGACGAAACAAAATTTGGTGGAAGTGTGATAAAGGACATAGTTATCAAGCAACTATCGGGGAGCGAAAAAACGGAAATGGCTGCCCCTATTGTGCAGGTCGTAAGATTTTAGAAGGATTCAATGATTTACAGACAACTCATCCCAAGCTATGCTTGGAGTGGGATTATAACAAAAATGCTACTATTGCAGAGCCGAATGAGGTTTCCAAAGGATCGCATAAAAAAGTATGGTGGTTGTGTTCTGAGCATCATCATAGCTATATGATGCCAATTTTGAGCAGAACGAGAGGATATAATTGTCCATACTGTTCAGGACAGCAAATTATGATCGGATTCAACGATTTGCAGACAACTCACCCGCAGCTTTGTAACGAATGGAATTATTCAAAAAATGGCATCAAAATCCCGACTATGTATTCTAAAGGTAGTTCTGAAAAAGTATGGTGGGTATGTCAAATCTGCAAAACTGAATGGTCGGCAACCATCTCGAATAGAAGTCGAGGTCAAGGATGCCCCAATTGCGCAAAAATTCAAGGTGTTGAAAATTTAAGAACCACTCTTGTTTCGCAAAATGGATCATTGGCGGACAATTTTCCACAACTGCTTGAAGAATGGAGTTTTGAGAAAAATGTTTTAGATCCTTCTAAAATTCCTTCCAAAACACCCGAAAAAGTATGGTGGATATGCAAAAAATGTAGCCACGAGTGGGAGGCGGCGGTATATAACCGTGCTAATGGCGCAGGTTGTCCTAAATGTGCAGATAACGGTAGAGTGCAAGCCTTTAGAAAAACCAAAGTATCTTTGGTCGGTTCCTTTGTCGATCAACATCCCCATCTCCTTCAGGAATGGGATTATGATGCTAACAATGATATATCTCCCTATGATTTCACATCAGGAAGTACCAAAAAAGTATGGTGGAAATGCCCGAAGCATAATCATTCTTGGCAAGGGGAAATCTCAAAACGTGTCCAAGGACAAAATTGTCCGTTTTGTTCGGGAAGAAAAGTATTGCAGGGCTTTAATGATTTAGCGACCACTCGCCCCGACTTAATTTTTGAATGGAACTTCGAAAAAAACACCACAATTAAACCTACTGAAATTACAAAAGGCAGCGGTAAAAAGGTATGGTGGATTTGCAAAGATTGCCATTATGAATGGGAAAGCACTGTTGTTAACAGAACATACGGAACAGGTTGTCCTAATTGCTACAAAACGAAAAAATAACAAGTTGAAAGGAGTTATATGCTATCTCACGTTGTAATATTGGGCGCAGGAGCAACGATAGCCGCTATCCCTAACGGAGATAAAAACGGCATAAAATCTCCTGCAATGAATGATTTTTTTATAAGAACTCATATGGAACATCTACTTGATGAGTTTGAAATAAAAACGAAATCGACCAACTTAGAGGATATATACTCGGAGTTATATGAGAATCCAAAGTATAAAGACAAGTTGGGTGTTTTGGATGATGCTATTTACGACTACTTTTCAAAATTAAGACTTCCCGATGAACCAACAATATACGATCTACTTATTTTGGGATTAACCAAAGACGATTTGATTGCAACTTTCAATTGGGATCCGCTTTTGATACAAGCATATGAGCGTTGCTATTTAATCACTGATAATCTTCCCAAGATGGCTTTCTTACACGGGAGTGTTGCGTTAGGGTATTGCCCCGATTGTCTTGACTATGGTGACGTGGATAACAATTGTCCCACGTGCGGAAAGAAATTTGAAAGATCCAAGCTACTCTTTCCAATTAAAAACAAGGACTATAACAACCACGAATTGATAAAAGGATTTTGGGAAGGAACGCAGGACTACATAAGAACAGCATCAATGATTACCGTGTTCGGTTATGGAGCACCGAGTAGCGATGTCGAAGCAATAAAGCTGTTTAAGTCGGCGTGGGGAGCATTAAAAGATAGAAGCAACGAAGAATTCTCTTTTATCAATATTGAAGATGAAGAAACCTGTATTGCGAAATGGAAGGATTTCGTTTATACACACCACTACCGTTATTCCCAAAGTTTCTATGATAGCTATATAGCTATGTTCCCAAGAAGAAGTTGTCAAGTTGAATTTGCCACGCATCACGGAAATATATCGCATAGAACAGATTTAGGCTTTAAACAAGGTCTCTCTTTTGAGGATTTAATGGATATGACATATCCTTTGTTATGCGAAGAAGCCGAAGAAGAAAAACTCACAAGTCATTATTATGTTCGCCCCAATCAGTTTAACTAAAAGTCGCCCTCGCTCCTTGCTTGGAACGAGGGCTTTTGTTATTCGTTATCTTTTGAAATCAGAGCTTCAAGGGTTATTTGTGCTCCCAATTTGAAAGCATACTCAAATATGGCTGCTTCGGCAAGGCTCATATACTCACTCCAACAATCATGGAACTTTTCGAATGTTTCTTTCTGCTCGCCCGTGAAGCTCTTTTCGAGATCCTCGTGATGCCGTGCCATATAGCCGAGCAGTTCTTTCATTTCCGGTGAGTTCGTTCGACTATCCTCTTGCGGTATGATGTTTCCGTGCCATAGTTCGTTTATTACACTCATACGAATATCACCTCCCGCAAAACAATTTCTTCTGCGCTTGCCTTGATGTTGTTCATTTCGGCAATCCAACGGAGCATATCACGAGCTTTCAAATTCTCGTCAATACCTCTTTCGGCGGCAAGTTTGGTTATGATGCTTTCCACCATTGTTTTCGCTTCAACATCGATCTCATAGAGGCGCTGATTGAGCGTACCTTCCGAGAGAAGATTGGTGTAACGACCTTTGCGATGCTTTTTGAGATAGTCGAGGTGCAATCTTCCGTACTTGCCGATCTCCTTTTGTTCGGGAAGTTCAAGCAAGGGGTAGTATTGCTCACCTCTGAGTTCGTAGGTAATTCCGTTTTGTTCAATGTACTTTTTCATCTTATTGCACCTTCCTTTCCTTTGGTGCTCTAAGTGTACTATAAAGACGGAAAATCTGCAAATGTGCAAAAAAGAAAAATACGAGAAACACCGAAATGTTCTCGTATCTTTCTTTGCCCTCGCAATGCTCGTAGTTCTTAATTCTTAAAACTGTCCTTAACGGTACGAAGCATTAAGATAGCCCCTTTTGACATTCAATCCTCCACTCTCTCACCGAGGATGTTGCGGTATTTTTGATAAAAGCTTTCAAAATAGCCGCCGTCAAGAGCCTCGCGGATCTTGCGGGTCAAGTTGTTATAGAAATACAGGTTGTGCGTGACCGCCAAGGTCATTCCTACCGTTTCCTTTGCCTTGAGGAGATGGCGGATATACGCGCGGCTGTAATTCTTGCACGCAGGACAGTCACAGCCCGAATCAATGGGGCGGTCGTCCAGCGCGTACTTCTCGTTGGTCAAATTCATCTTTCCGTGCCACGTAAACACGTTTCCGTGGCGTGCGTTCCTCGTGGGCATGACGCAATCGAAGAAATCCACTCCGTAGTGGATCGCCTCCAAAATGTTACACGGCGTTCCCACTCCCATCAGATATCTCGGCTTATCCTTGGGCATATAGGGCTCTACCGCGTCGATGATGCGGTACATTTCGCTCGTCTCCTCGCCTACGGCAAGACCACCGATGGCATATCCCTCACAGGGGATTTCGGAAATCATCTTCATGTGTTCGATACGCAGATCCTCATACGTGCCTCCCTGATTGATACCAAAGAGCATTTGATGGGGGTTGAGGGTATCGGGAAGTGAATTGAGTCGGTCCATCTCGTCGCGGCAACGCTTGAGCCAGCGGTAGGTGCGCTCCATGCTCTGCTTGCAATACGCGTGCGTTGCAGGGTTCTCCACACATTCGTCAAACGCCATGGCGATGGTAGATGCCAAGTGCGACTGAATCTGCATACTCTCCTCGGGTCCCATAAAGACCGCACTGCCGTCCAAATGCGAACGGAAGCGAACGCCCTCCTCGGTGATCTTGCGCAGCTTTGCCAAAGAGAACACCTGAAATCCGCCGCTATCGGTGAGTACGGGTCCCTCCCAGTTCATAAACTTGCGCAAGCCGCCCAGCTGATAGATCAGCCCATCTCCCGGACGCAGGTGCAGATGATAGGTATTGGAAAGCTCGACCTGACAATCGATCTTTCTCAATTCCATTGTGTTGATACCGCCCTTGATGGCACCGCAGGTTCCCACGTTCATAAACACGGGGGTCTGGATGTCACCGTGAACGGTGTGCAGCACGCCTCGGCGGGCGCGCCCATCGGTGGTAAGAACCTCAAATTGCTTCTTTTCCATTCGTTTGTTGTTTCCTTTCCGGTTACGGGAACACAGCCCGTACCTCTATCAATGAATTATTCAAACGGTTCTGCACAGTTCAGGCGCAGCCGTTGATTGCCAAAAATTAAAATCCCGTTCGGTCAAACTGCTTATCGAGAGAACGGTGCGACATTTCAAGTGCTACGGGTCGTCCGTGAGGGCAGAAGGTGATATCGGGGATGGTCATCAATTTGTCGATGATCCACTTGATATGCCCATCGGCATATTCCCTTCCCGCCTTGATCGCCGCCTTGCACGCCGCCTGATACAACGCCTTTTCGAAAATGATATCCCGCGTCAGCTTGACGCTTCCCGTTGCGTTGAGGATCCGCCCTGCCATTGTGCCGAGCATATCCGGAACGGCGGAATTTTCCACCCCCTCGGGGATTGCGTCCACAGACACGGTATTACGCGCGAATCGCAGCGAAAATCCAATCTGTTCCAGCTCCTGCGCATATTCCTTGAGTGCTTCTACCTCTCCGCTGGTGAGCATGACGTCGATGGGGATCATTAAAAGCTGAGAGCAAACCTCCATCGTTTTCAGACCCGCCTTGAGCTGTTCGAAGATGATACGCTCGTGTGCGGCGTGCTTGTCCACCAGGAGCATCTTATCCTCCACCTCTACGATCACGTAAGAGTGGAACACTTCGCCAACGATCCGATAGCTCGGCACACGGTGCTCCTCCGTCGGATTGGGTTGCGGTACAGATTCGACGTTTGGAAGCTCGGCAGGCGCGGAAACGGCAACGGATTCGGGAGACGCAACAGGCACGGAGTCGGTTGGCTGCTCGACCCTTTTAACCGTTCGCTCAGGCTCTGCCGTAGGCTTGGGTTCTGTCACAGGAAGTGCTTTGGGCGGTTCGGCTTGAACGGGAGCGACTGTGGAAATTTCCACACGCGGCGTATGCCCTTGATTGATGACGGTCTCGGTGATCCGCTCCTCTACGATCGGCGCGCGGTTTGACGAGCCGACGCTGACTTGTTGCGTGTTTTTTGCCGCGTCGGGCGCAAACCGTTCGCGGTATTCCTCTGCCGTCATACGTATTTGCGGCTGAGGCTGGGTTCTGCCGTTCAGATCGTAGGAGATCTGCCGCGACGCAAGGCTTTCGCCTCGTCCCTCGCGGATCGGCACGGTCGCATCCGATACTCTTCCCGCCCCAAACGGCTTTTTGGACGCACGTGATGCAAAATTCAGTTCCATCGAGGGGCGCGTCGCGTTGCTCTCCAGTGCTGTACGGACGGTATAGTAAATCGCCTCAAATACCGCCTTTTCGTTAGAGAATTTAACCTCTAACTTTGCGGGATGGACGTTGACGTCCACGCGCGCGGGATTGACGGTGACGTATAAGACGCAGCACGGGAACTTTTCGGGGGGCATATACGAGGTATATGCCTGCTCCAAAGCTGCCATGGCGGTCTTGCTTTTGACGTATCGACCGTTGATAAAGAAATTCTGGTAGTTGCGGTTCGCCTTGAAATTATCGGTTCTCCCGATAAAGCCTGCAACCGTGATTCCCTCGTTATCGCTGTTGACCTCGATCAGGCGCGTTGCAAATTCCTTGCCAAATACCGCGTAAATGGTATTTTGGAGCTGTCCGTCGCCCGCCGTTTCCAATTTGACGTTTCCGTCAACGATCAAACGGAACGCAATATGGGGATTGGAAAGCGCAACCTTTTCGACGTTGGCGGTTACCGCCATGGATTCGGTCACGTCCTTTTTTAAAAACTTGCGACGAGCGGGTACGTTGGCAAACAGGTTTTCGACGATAACCGACGTACCAACGCTTCCGCCTTGTTCGGTCACACCGATGATGTTGCCACCGTGTGCCTCTAAAACCGATGCGAACTGCGCGTCCGCGGTTTTGGTAATGATACGGATATCCGATACCGATGCGATAGCGGCAAGTGCCTCACCGCGGAATCCAAGCGTCAGAATTCCATCCAGATCCGCCGCGTCGCGGATCTTACTGGTTGCATGGCGTCGAATCGACACGGGCAGATCCTCCGGTGTCATTCCGCATCCGTTATCGGTGACACGCATAAAGGTCACGCCGCCGTTCTGGATCTCTACCGTGATGCGGTCAGCCCCTGCGTCAATGGCATTCTCCATCAATTCCTTGATCACGGACGCGGGACGATCTACCACTTCCCCCGCCGCAATCAGGTTGGCTACGGCAAAGGAGAGGACGTTGATCTTTCCCATCGGTTTCACTTCCTTTCTTGAAAACCTTGATTACAGCCGTTTTTTTAAATCGAACAAAAAGGACATACACTCAAACGGCGAGAGCGTATTCAAGTCAGCCGCCTTCAATTCCGCAATGATCTGATCGTTGACGCAATCCTCAATCGAAATCAACGTATCGTCCGTGGGAGCGGCTTTTTTCTTGTGTTTTGCGCCCGTGTCGCTTTCGGCAACCGCGCGAGAGGTCTCCTCAACCGATGCCAACACCTCGCGGGCGCGCTTGATGACCTCATTGGGAAGCCCCGCAAGCTTTGCAACCTCAATGCCGTAGCTGTCGTCGGTGGAACCGCGCACGATCTTGCGAAGGAACGTAATACTGTCTCCGCGCTTTTTGGCGGCAATGTTGTAGTTGACGATTCCGTCAAACTCCTCTTCCATTACGGTCAATTCGTGATAGTGCGTTGCAAACAGCGTCTTTGCACCGATCTTGCGGCTATTGGTATATTCTACGATGGCACGCGCGATGCTCATACCGTCAAAGGTAGAGGTGCCGCGACCGACCTCGTCGTAAATAATGAGGCTCTTTTTCGTTGCGTTTTTAAGAATATAGGACACCTCGTTCATCTCCAGCATAAAGGTGGATTGCCCGGATGCCAGATCGTCCGATGCGCCCACACGCGTAAAGACCTTGTCAACGATGCCGATATGCGCCTCGTTTGCGGGCACGAAGGAGCCGATTTGCGCCATGACCGTAATCAAAGCGACCTGGCGCATATAGGTGGATTTACCCGC
The DNA here is from genome assembly GCA_045120465.1 of Eubacteriales bacterium. Classification (GTDB taxonomy): domain Bacteria; phylum Bacillota; class Clostridia; order Oscillospirales; family CAG-272; genus UMGS1865. The sequence continues at coordinate 5,554 of JBGVEW010000072.1, read as the reverse complement.
CATATTGGGTCCTGTGATGAGCATCAGGCGATTCTTATCGGTGTCGAGCATCACGTCGTTGGGAACAAAGTAGGTATCCTTGACAAACTGCTCCACCACGGGGTGTCTGCCGTCCTTGACCGAGAGGATATCATCCTGCGCGATTTCGGGACGGACGTATTTGTTTCTCGTTGCGACGGTGGCAAGCGAAAGATAGACGTCAAGCTCGGAGAGAAGTGCCGCAGTTTTCTGAATGCGCGCGCTATGCTGTGCCACAAAGCCGCGCAGCTCCTGAAACAGCTCGTACTCAAGCGCGCAGATCTTATCCTCCGCGCCAAGGATGGTCGATTCCATATCCTTGAGCTCCTGCGTAATATAGCGCTCGCAATTGGCAAGCGTTTGCTTGCGAACGTAATGCGCGGGCACCTGATCCATAAAGGACTTGGTGACCTCGATATAGTAACCGAACACCTTGTTGTAGCTGATGCGAAGCGTGCGGATACCGGTCTTTTCCCGTTCCTCCTCCGCAATTTTCTCCACCCAGCCCTTACCGTCACGCATCACGGTGCGAAGCGAATCAACGTCGGCATGATATCCATCGGCAATGATACCGCCCTCACGCAAGGAGAACGGAGGCTCCGGAACGATCGCACGGTCGATGCGCTCGCAAATATCCTCTAACGTGTCAAGCGAGCGATAGATGCGGGAAAGCTCGCGGCTCGTACATCCCTCCAACAGTTTTTTGACGGTGGGAAGAACCGATGCCGTTGCGCAGACCGCGCGCAGATCCTTTGCGTTTGCGCTTCCGTAAACGATGCGAGTAATCAGACGTTCCAAATCAAGAACGCTTTCCAATTCCTCTCCCAATTCCTCACGGAGCATAAAATTCCCGCAAAGCTCCTCCACCGCGCCCTGACGCAATACGATGGCGGAAGGGCTCAGAAGCGGATGCTCGACCCACTTGCGCAGCATACGTGCACCGGGAGCGGTATGGGTCTTGTCCAGCACCCACAAAAGAGAACCCTTTTTCTCCTTGGTGCGCATGGACTCGGTCAATTCCAGATTGCGACGGGTATTGATATCCATTTCCAGATATTGCCCGTCCGAATATACGTTCAATTCCTTGATATAGGAGATGTCGCTCTTTTCGGCATCCTCAATATAGGAAAGGAGTGCACCCACCGCACAGATCATTGCGGTGCGCTCCAGATACTCCTCGCGCAAAAGCTCGCCAAACTGCGCCTTGGTGCGGGCAACTGCGGTTTCCTTATCAAAACGCGCGTACTGACGGTCGGTGATCATCACGTCGCCCCGAGAGGACAAAAACTCCCCTACCTCTCCCATATGCGTGCGATCGACGTTGCAGATCACCTCACGTGGGGCGTAGGTGCCAAGCTCGTTTTTGAGCCGCGAATCCATAGCGGAGCCGTCAAACGACGTGGCATAGACCTCGCCCGTGGACGCATCCGCAAAGCAAACGCCGTACTCAAATTCCCCCATGCAGATCGCGCAGAGATAGTTGTTTTTTTGCTCGGTCAAAAAGCCGAATTCGATCAGCGTACCGGGCGTGATCATACGAATGACCTCGCGCTTGACCAATCCCTTTGCCGTAGCGGGATCTTCCACCTGCTCGCAAATCGCAACCTTGTAGCCTTTTTCGATCAGCTTTCCGATGTATCCCTCGCTGGAGTGGAACGGAACGCCGCACATCGGCGCGCGCTCCGCCTCACCGCAATCTCTTCCCGTCAGGGTCAATTCCAGCTCGCGTGATGCTAAAATGGCATCGTCAAAAAACATCTCGTAAAAGTCACCGAGACGGTAAAAAAGCAGGTAATCCTTGTATTGATTTTTGATCTCAAAATACTGCTCCATCATCGGAGTCATGGCGTATATGCTCCTTTATTTCAAAATCGATTGTGATTGGTTGTGCCCCATGTCAACTTGACGCCTCATCCGTCAGCCCACGGCCGCCACATTCCCCTTGAGGGCGACGGCTCACAACGCAAGACGGATCAGGAAAGGAATCAGTGGCAACCGCCGCAGGTGCTGCAATTGTGCGTGCAGCCGGAGGGCTCCTCGCCCGTGATCTGCGTCATAATGGTCTGATTAACCGCGTTCATCAGCGCGTTGACTTCTTCCTGTGCGCGGTTGAGCTCTACGAATACGGGATGCTCGACGATCTCCTGATAGAGCGTGTCAATACGCTTTTGAATACTTTCGATCATCTGCATATCGTGCTCGGGCTGTGCAACCGCTCTCTGCATTGCCTTTTGCTGAACGTCATACTCGACCATCAGCTTTTTCACCTCTGCGCTCTCCTCGTACGCGTTCTTTGCGTTCTCGAGAGCCACCAGACGTGCATCCTCCTTCAGCTTATCTCCAAGTGCCTTTGCAAGTTCAAAAATTTCCATTTTTCATTTCCTCTTTTCTGTGATAAATTGTTATACTTTTTTGCCGTACAGTGCGTAAGGATCGACCCGTTCGATCAAAACCTTGACAAAACGCCCCGTATCGGCATCCGTGCCTTCAAAAAAGGCGATCTTATTTCCTTCGGTACGTCCCGAATAAAGGGACGCATTGCTTTTGCTCACACCGTCGCAAAGAACGGTCACGGTCTTTGTGACCAAGGCTTGGTTCTTTTCCAATCCGATCTCGTTTTGCAGTGCCAACAATCGGTTGAAGCGCTCGCCCTTGACCTCTTGCGGGAGCTGCTCCATCTCGGCGGCAGGCGTTCCCTTTCTGGGGGAATAAATGAACGAGTACAGCATATCGAACCGAACCGATCGCAAGATGTCCAGCGTTTCCTCAAAATCCTCCTCGGTCTCCCCGGGGAAACCGACGATGATATCCGACGTCAGGGTAACGTCGGGCATCCTTTCGCGCATATAGCGCACAGTGTCGAGATATTTTTCGCGCGTGTATCGGCGGTTCATCGCAGCAAGCACCCTGTCGCTTCCCGATTGCAAGGGAAGATGGAACTGGTGTGCCACGTGGCGCGACGATGCCATAACGTCGATCAATTCGCGGCTGGCATCCTTTGGATGGCTCGTCATAAAGCGAAGCACGTAGTCGCCCTCGATCTTGTCCAGCTCCGCCAAAAGCTCGGCAAAGGAGATTGGTGTTTCGAGATCCTTTCCGTAGGAGTTGACGTTCTGCCCCAAAAGGGTGATGTCGCGGTATCCCGCCGCAACGAGCTCACGCACCTCAGCGATAATCTTGTCGGCATCACGGCTCCGTTCCCGCCCTCTGACGTAAGGCACGATACAGTAAGAGCAAAAATTGTTGCATCCGTACATGATCGAAACCCAAGCGCGGTAGGTGCTCTCGCGGCAGATCGGCAGTTCCTCGGGGGCTTGAAATACCGTTTCCTCGGGGCAATAAATGCGCTTTCCCTTTTCCAGCTTTTCGCAAAGCAGTGCGGGAAAACGGTGCAACGAGGAAGGACCGAACACAAAATCCACGTAAGGATAGCGGAATTTGATATCGTTTTTGCGATGCTCCTGCGCCATCATGCAACCGCCCACGGCAATCACGAGCGCGGGATTTTTGACCTTGATATGCTTATATTGACCAATGGTGGAAAGTGCCTTTTGCTCCGCGTGCTCACGGATCGCGCAGGTATTGACCACGATCAGATCCGCATCCTCCGGAGTTTCGACAGCGCGGTATCCCATTGCAAGGGAAAGCCCTTTGAGCTTTTCGCTGTCCGCCTCATTCTGTTGGCATCCAAAGGTCAGAACAAATACGCCGCGCCGCCGTCCCGTTTCTTCAAAATAACGGTCGTTGTCCGCGCGCATCCGCTCAATATACCGTTTTTGCTCCACCCCGTCAAGCGGAGCGGTCATGCTTTGTTTTTTCATGCCCTTCATCCTTCAAACCAAATTATCTCATCTTATTATTATACACGAAAAAATTGAAAAAGTCAAGAGAAACGGCACAAGAATATCAAAGTTATTGGATAGCAAAAAAGACCAGCGGCAATGCGGTGTACCATTGAGGACAGTTTTGAAAATAACGCGCCATACCGAAATGGTATGGCGCGTTATTTTATGAGATTTTATAATTTCTTGATGTCTATAAATTCAAAAGTTGTTTCTTCTTTGCTTCGTATTCTTCTTGCGTTATCAAGCCATCGTCTAACAAGGACTTGTATTTTTTAAGTTCTGTTGCAATATCAGAGTTTACATTTCGTACTGCCTGAATAGGCGGTGTGTACTGTGCTTTGTTCGTTGTTCTTTCCGCTATGAGTTTATTTACAACCTCAATTATTTCTTTTCTGTTCTCTATGTAGGACATTCTATAAGCATTGCCTGCGCAAGTAAAACCTATTGCGCTTAAAAAACTTGAATTTGTTGTAACAGAGCTTATAGAATCAATCGGTATATTCATCTGCTCTTTAAAGCCGTATGCTCCCGTTACTTTGTAATTGGTTACAACAATACTTACTCGGTCAAAAATCTTTTTTAGGATAAAATGAAAACTCAATGCAAACGGTGTACTGAACATCAAAAGCCATAACCAAAAGCACATGCCGAATGTTTCAAAACCCATCTCTAAAGAGAAGAAAAAGGCAAAGAGGAACGCAGAGCCTGCCGACAAAAAATAAATAAGTATCAGGTTGTTTCTATATGCTTTTTCGCTCCGTATTGATTTTATTAAAACTTTTTCTTCTGTCATTTTAATCGTTCCAATCATATAGTTTGTTTTTGGGGGTGGTGTATTTTTTATATAGCGGAGGGCGCATCTTTATTTTCATTTTTTAGTATATTTTGTTCCGTCTATAGTAAGTGTGTCGCCACTTAAACTATATACTTCCTCCATCGTATTTCCGTTATCGAATATAAAAATAATTTTATTTCCTTCAATTTTGTACTCTGTTTTAAAGTTGTTTATACCGTCAGCACTTCCCATTTTTAATGTTGCTATATATTTATCACCTGATTTTGAGAACGTGTATGTACTTGAAGCGTAAAGACTACTTCCTGAAGAAATCTTATATTCCCAAGTTCCAAGCAATTTATCTTCTGCTGACGAACAACCGGCAAGACTAATTAGACAAGTTAACGTTAAAATTGCAATAAGCACTAATGATAAAGCTCTTTTCATTTTTTTATCCTCCTAAAATTTGATCAAAAAACAAAAAAGGTGCGCCCCCATAGAGAACGCACCCAAAAAATGCGTTCCCATTGTTGCCACACAATTCTCAACAAATCAGGATACTCTCCATCACACGTCGAGCGGAAATCGCATTTTTGCCAAATCCATTATCGACGTATGAAAAAAGGTATAGTTACAAAACCCTCTAAAAAATTAGAGAGCTACCCATAAAATTTGTTGATTAAATTGTGTGGCAACAATATTATATCACAATTTTAGCGGTTTGTAAATATATTTAGTGAATTTTATCAAATTACCTTCCGGAAGGTAGATAAATGCCTCCCTTGTGTAAAGGGAGGTGGCACGCGTTAGCGTGACGGAGGGATTGTAAAAGGTTAGAGTTTCATTCAAAACAATCCCTCAGCCGCCTACGGCGTCAGCTCCCTTTACACAAGGGAGCCTTTTTTAGTTCACCTAT
>JBGVEW010000071.1:0-119570 GCA_045120465.1 Eubacteriales bacterium | reverse complement strand
TTATAGCTTTGTACTTCTCTCTTGTTGTTCAATTTTCAAAGATCAGTTGCCGTCTGCGTGACAGCTCGATTATTATATCACATTCAATTCGGTTTGTCAAGTACTTTTTGAAAGTTTTTTCAACTTTTTTTGCACTTTTTTTCCTCGTTGATTGTGAGGCTGTCCGTTTGCGGATAGCTCGTTTATTTTATCATCTTATTTGCGCTTTGTCAATAGTTTTTTGGCACTTTTTTGTCATTTTTGCCATTTTTGTCAAATTCAACTGTTTATCCACGACATTTTCTACGACTTTTTTGTTCAACAAGACGATTCTCTATACAAAAAGGAGAACCGACGGCTTTGGGGAGCAATCGGTTCTCTTCCATTATAATATGCTTTATACGTCACGTCTGCCTTCCAAAGCACGGAACAGTGTGATTTCGTCGGCATATTCCAGATCCGCCCCTACCGGCACACCGTACGCCAAGCGCGTAACGCGGATACCGAACGGCTTGAGAAGTCTGGAAAGATACATGGCAGTTGCCTCTCCCTCGACCGTAGGGTTCGTAGCAACGATCACCTCGCCCACCTCGCCGCTACCAACGCGTGCCAGCAACTCCTTGATTTTAAGTTGCTCGGGCGTGATTCCGTTCATTGGAGAGATCAAGCCGTGCAAAACGTGATAAGTACCGCGAAACTCCCTGACCTTTTCCATTGCGAGAACGGTTTTGGGGTCGCTCACCACACAAATCACCGAAGCATCCCGTTCCTCATCGGCACAAATAGGACACAATTCTCGGTCGGTCAGGTTTTGGCACACGGGACAAAGATGAATTTTTGCCTTTGCATCCAAAATGGCATCCGCAAACGCCTTGGCATCCGCCTCATCCAGCTCCAATACCGAAAAAGCCATCCGCATGGCGGACTTTTTGCCCACTCCCTCAAGTCTGCCAAATTTTTCGGCAAGCAGACGAAGCGACTCGATATATTCCGCCATATCAGAACAATCCGGGCAGATTCATGGGCCCTGCGATTTTGTTCATCTCTTCGTTGTTAGTATCCTCAACGCGTTTGATCGCCTCATTCACAGCGGCTACCAAAATATCAGACAGCGTTTCGATATCATCGGGATCAACGATCTCGGGCTGAAGATCGATCGCAAGGATCTCCTTTTTACCGTTGATCTTTACGTTTACGACTCCGCCGCCCGCGGAAACGTCATATTCACGAGAATTGAGCTCCTCCTGCTTTGCAGCCATATCCTCCTGCATCTTTTGTGCCTGACGGATCATTGCCTGCATATTCTGGGGGCCGCCGCCCATTCCCTTTGGAATATTTGCTCTCATGATTTGATTTCTCCTTCATTTATTATAATATATATGATTACAGCTTAATTTTCTTCGGACGCATCCAAAATCTCATCGATGACGTTTCGTTCGGCACTCTTGCCCAAAACCTCGAACGTAAGAGCGCGATCCCCTACCTCGCGGCGCAAAATCGCAGAAACCGACGCGCGCAACAGGTCTCTGGAATCATCCTGCTCCATCATGCGCATGGCAAACTCGTTGTCAAACCGAACGATCACCTTGTCATCCTCGGTGGTAAAGGCGCGCGAAGCCTTGACGAAGCTCGCAACCATCGGTGCACTTCGGCTGATGCGCTCCACAACCTCCATCCAACTGCGGATAGGACGCAGGGTTCGTTTTTGAACGGACTGCGGAATTTCGGCAGACTGCTTTTGCGTAGGAATCGATACATCCGCATAAGATGTGATCGGTTCCGATAATTCGACAGGTTGTTGCTCCTGTGTGCGCGGAAGAGGGGCGGATGCACTGACGGGAGCGCGTCCCGTAAGCATTTGCTCCTCCAATTGCGCAATGCGGGAAAGCATCGCCTCAGCCGACGTATCCAGCGCCGCGTCACACATCCGAACCAAGGTCATTTCAGCCAGAATCCTCTGTACCGCATTCGCCTTTTGCATTTCGAAATACGCATCCTCCATCAATCTACAATGATAAAGAAGGGTTTCCTTGCGGAATTTTCCTGCCGCTTCATTCATACGCTCGGTTTCGTGATCGGTCAGATCCAGATATGCCGATGCGTTTTTGGTGGTTTTGAGAATGAGCATATCACGCCAAACACCGATCAGATCCTGCCAGAAAACCGAAAGATCCTTAGAAGAACGCACGACAGCTGCAATTTGTTCAAACAAAACGTCGTAATTTCGCTCCGCAACGGCATTGACAGTCTCCAGCATGGCATCGCGTCCCGTAAGACCGACGCAATCCTCAACGGTCGCAACCGTAACACGGCGATCAACGCCCGCGCAGAGTTCCAAAAGGCTGATCGCATCACGCATACCGCCCTGTGCAAGCCTTGCCAGCATTCTTGCGGCATCCGCGTCCAGATCAATTCCCTCTTCCCTTGCAATCAGCTCCATCCGCGCCATCAGCGCATTGGTGGAAATACGGCGAAAATCGAATCGCTGACATCTTGATACGATGGTTGCGGGCAATTTGTGCAGCTCGGTCGTCGCCAAAATGAACACCACGTGTTTTGGAGGCTCCTCCAAGGTTTTGAGAAGTGCGTTGAAAGCACTGAGCGACAGCATGTGAACCTCGTCGATGATATAAACGCGGTATTTGAGCGACGACGGAGAATAAACCACTTCGTCTCGGATATCACGAATATTATCGACACCGTTGTTGGAAGCGGCATCCATTTCCAAAACGTCGGTTGCCGCTCCCGAATCGATGGCACGGCAAGCCTCACACATCCCACACGGATTTCCGTTTACGGGATGCTCGCAGTTGACGACCTTTGCCAAAATTTTGGCACAAGTGGTTTTTCCCGTTCCGCGCGAGCCGCAAAACAGATATGCGTGGCTGAATTCACCGTGTTCCGCCTCATATCGCAAAACCGAAGTAATATGTTCCTGCCCGCAAACGTCGTCAAAAGTTTGCGGACGCCATTTTCTATATAACGCCTGATGCATACTTACACTCTTTCAATCGGCATCTCTGCCAGCTTGCGCATATATGCGCATCCAAGCTCCAGCGCGGGGATATTTTCCTCTGCCCCCTCAAACTCCAGCGAGAATACACCGTCGTACCCAACCTCGCGCAAAAGTTTGATGCACGCCGCAACGGGAACGTCACCGTGACCGAGAATCGTTCCGCGCAAAAGGTTGCCGTTTCTCGTTTTGAAAAAACCGTCCGGCTCAACGTAAAGCTCGTCCGCCTTGCGATAGAGAAAATCCTTTACGTGCACGTGCACCGCATATGGAAGTGCGCGACAAACACCATCAAGAGAATACTCGTCGGCACAAAGGAAATTTCCAACGTCAACCAACCAACCGTAATTGGGATGATCGACCAGTTGGATCAGATATTCCATGCGTTCGGAGTCCTGAAAGATATATCCGTGATTTTCGGAGCAGGTGCGAATGCCCTTTTTCTCGGCATATTCGGCAACCTTGCGAATGATGGGAGCCATTTTTTGTGCGGCATCCTGCCACGTCATGCCCTCGGGGAGTCCATAACAAACGTCATGGCGCAACAGCGGAGCCCCCAAAGCCTCGGCAATATCGATATAGCCGTACAAATCATTGAGGACTTTTCCTTCCTCGGTATTGATCAGATCTGCCCCGATGGTATGGGAAGCGATTTCAAGTCCCAGGGACGCGCAATACGCGCGCAACTCCTTCGCAGTAGCGATCGGATCCTCGGTATTGATCGCAGTAAACTCAATCGCATCAAATCCAATTTTCTTAGCAAGACGGCAAACCTCAAATAAATCGCATCCCGTTGCCTTCAAATGCTTTGAAAAACTATAAGAGCTGACACCGATTTTCATGGCAGAGCCCCTCCCATCACAAAATAAAAATCCGACGCTTTTGAACAAAAAGCGCCGGATTGCAAAACAAGACCATACACCTCAAAATCGAAAGTCGCCCCCACGCGATATTCGCACCTTCTGCTCAGAACAGGCACCCTCGCGGCACATCGAGATGATCGCTTAATGCTGCTTGGTCCCCCACCTGACATGGTTCACGAGTCTCGATTGCGCAAGACCCATTCGTCAACACAGCAGATGCGACTCAATTCGTAAGAGTTCATTCCTCAAAAGAGGGATCCACCCCTGCTGTAGCGGATTTCAGGTACAGGGCTCCGCTGCTTCCCCGGCTGGTATGGCCTCGTTTTACAGTCCGACGCTACACTATATTATAACAGATTTTTTCCCGTTTTGCAATAGGATTTCAAAATTTTCTTCTCTTTTTCAAAAAACTATTTTATTTTTATAATAAGTTTAATTCTTATTATTGATTTTTAGAGAAAAATGAAGAAAAAACAGCCATTTCGATGCGATTTCCAATTTCCCCTTTACTTTTGATATGCCATAACAGCCGCAAGGAGCGCGGCACTCTCGCCTCTGGTGATCTTTTGTTTGGCAGAAAGATAGTGATCGGTAGAGCTCATAATCCCAACGGATGACAACGCAGAAACCGAATCCCTTGCCCATACCGGGACATTTTCTCCGTCCGCAAAGGTAGGAGTTGCAGCAAGAGAACCTTCCCCGTCCGGTTCTAAAATCGCATCCAGAATCACCGCTGCCTCGGCAACCGTAATCTCCTCATTCGGCAAAAAACAAAGTTCGCCCAAAACGTTGCTACCGCTGATATAGCCAAGCGTGTAGGCGGTGTTTACATACCCTTTCATGGATTGCGGAATACTTTCGTCATCGCAAAAATCGGTTCTCTCACAGTCGGGCACGTCGGTAATGCCCGCCGCATTCATTGCCATCACCAAAAACTCCACGCGACTTACGGTCTTATCGGGATGAAAATAGTGCTGATTTCCGATCTGCGTTCCGCTCATAATCCCCGCCTCCGTCAAGAGAAGCGCGGCATATTCCGAGCGCGAATTCTTCATATCCACGTAGGTGATCTGCGTTCCGCGCGCATCAACGTTCAGCTTGACGGTGCGCGAAGCGCTGTAATTTCCGTAAACGTCACGCGCCACGTAGGAAAAGCTGTCGCCTCCCGTATAGCCTTCATTTGGAGTATAAACGTAGGTTCCCAAAGCGCGGTCACAAAGGCGGATCGCTCCGTTTTGCGGATAGGAAACGATCTCAAACACCATTTCATCCCCCTCGGGGTCATACGCGGAGAGCGTACCGTAGGCACACAGGTCGCGGTAGGTGGAAACCTCTAACGAAAGATCGGGTGCCATGCTGAGCGTGGGAGTAGCGTTGGGAGCACTCACCAAATGCACGTTGCACACAATGGGGGTTGCGGAGCCGTTTGCCGTAACGCTAAAGGAAGCCTTGGTGATATCATCCTCTGCCGCCACAAAGCACAAATGCGACAGATTTGCCCCCGCAATGCTTTGCCCCACCGCCACGCGCGAAGAACCGAGAAGCAACTCGCCCTCGGTGTCTCGCGGGAGCGAGCAAACCGTGATGTAATCCACGTGCGAAAGATTGAGATTTCTGCAAAAATCTTCCTCGCTAAAGAAAACGTCGTTCCCCACAAAGCCCGACACCGCCATGTCGGTCTCTGCCGCCAGGACACTCAGCCCGTAGGAGACCACTGCCGTTTCCTCTGTCGCCGACGCAGCGATCGTCGCGCCCAAGCAGGATGCCAGTGCCAAAACCGTCCCCACGGAACGCTTCCAAAATGAAAATCCCTTCATCATACAAAAATACCGCCTTCCATCATTCGTTGGTTCATTGTATGACGGAAAGCGGTAAAATATGAAAATCAAATACGGATCAAACGGTCAAAACAACCTTTCCTACGTTCTCGCCGCGCTGAAGGATGGCGTGTGCCTCCTCAGCCTCCTGAATGGGCAGAACCTTATAAATGGAAGGCTTCATCATTCCCGCCTCTACCTTAGGCCATACCACGCGTACCAGCTCCGCAAGAAGCTCCGCCTTGAATGCAGGGGTACGGGAGCGCAGGGTACTTCCGATGATACGGACGTTGCGGACGTAGATGTTCTTGAGATCGATCTCGGTGATCTGACCCGCAAGAGCCGCAATCATAATCCAGCGTGCGCCATGAGCAAGATACGGCAAGCAACCGCCCATAAAGCTACCACCCAAGCAGTCAATGGCGATATCCACGGGCGTTCCTGCCTCCAACTGTGCCTTAAGAACGTCTGCAATGTTCTCCTTTTTGGTGTTGACTACGATATCCGCGCCTAAGGGCTTGATCTTTTCCGCAAGCTCGTCGGAAAGGACGGTGGTAATAACGCGCATACCAAACGCCTTTGCCATGGGAATAACAACCGATGCAAGGCCGCTTGCACCCGCGTGCATCAGGAGCGTATCTCCCGCCTTTGCCTTACCCTCAATAAAGAGGTTGAGATATGCCGTTGCATAGGCCTCGGGCATTGCAGATGCCTCAACGAGCGTTCGTCCCTTGGGAACGGGCATGAGCATATCGTATTTGACGTTAACGTATTCGGCGTATCCGCCACCGCCAAGCAGGGCGCAAACCTCGTCGCCAATCCGATAGTTCGATTTTTCCTGTGCGATCTTACCCATCTGAACGATGACACCCGCAATTTCGAGTCCCATCCATTCGGGGCATCCCGCAGGGGGCGGATAGTCACCGTCTCTTTGCATCAGGTCTGCTCGGTTGAGTGCCGCGCACTTGATTGCGACCAGAACGTCCTCTTCCCCCACGATGGGATCCGGAACGTCGCTCCATACGAGCGATTTATCGGGTTGAACCAAAATAGCCTTCATGTATTCTATCTCCTTTAAACTTATTTTTTATAGTATAGCACACTTTTCTCGCTCTGTAAATACAAAATACTCTAAAAAAAGGAAACGATTCTCCAATTACACAGTTACAGCGCAGGAGCGATCCACTTGAGATATGCCGCCAGCAGGTGATCGGTATCCTTGTAGCACCGAGCAAGTTCGGGATGCCACATCAGTTCCCATTCAAGGGATAAATAACCGTTGTAGCCAATGGAGCGGAGCACCTTGAGGATCTCGTTGAAATGAATATCCCCCTCTCCCAGTGCGCACAGATCGTACGCGGTGCGGTTGGGATCCTTGGGTGCCGTACCATCCTTGAGGTGAACGTGAACGATGCGATCTCCGATCAGGCGCACTGTTTCCGAAAGAGGTTCCCGCCATTCGACCGAATGGATCACATCCCATATGACACGCACGCGCGGATCCTTTACGCGATCCAAAATCTCCTTGATCACAGCCCCCGTAGAGTAATCGCTGTGCGTTTCCATCCACAACTCCGCACCGTATCTGCCAACCAGCTCCGCCCCCTCTGCCAGAACCGCCGCAACACCGTCGAGATCGCGGCAGATGGGATCGGTAAAATATTGGACTCCCTTGCCAAGAAAGACACGAAGCCCTACAACGCCCAGCTTTTGCGCCATTCTTGCGCAATGCTCCATGCGGGGAAGCACCGAACGGTCACCGTTGCACACCGAAATTCCGCAAGCAAGATCCGAGAGTGCAACGCCGCTATCCTCGATCAAAGCCCTTGCCTCATCCAATTCTTCAAGTGTATATCCGCAAAGCGTATCATCCTTGCCAAGTCGGATCTCCACCGCGTCCACGTGATTGCGCTTTGCCAGCTCCAACAATTCTGCAAGTGGCAAATCGGGGCATGCAAGTGTTGTAAATGCTGTTTTCATACGGTCCTCCCTACTTCACGTATCCTTTGCATATTCGGACGGTGACGTTCCCGTCACCTTTTTAAACTGCCTCGAAAAATAGTGCAACGACGCAAATCCCAAGGCTTCCGCAATTTGCGAAAAATTGAGTGTTCCCTCCCGAATGAGCCGTTTTGCCTCCTCGATGCGTAGTCGGATCAAATAATCAATAGGACCCGTTCCTGCCTTTTGTCGAAAGAGCATTTTGAGCTTGGACGCACTCATCGAGCAGCTTTCCGCGATCTCGGACAAGGTGAGTGGCTCCGACAAATGTGCTTTTAAAAATTCCGTTGCCAAAAAGAACTCCGTATCCCAACGCTTTTCCTTGGCAGATGCCTGCTTTTCCTCGGTATCGCTCTTGTAAACGTCGATCAAAAAGAACTCAATCTGCTTTTTGAGTCCCCAAAGGCGCGACGGATCGATCCCTTCGCGTAAAACCATTCCTCGCACACCGTCGTCGGTGTCTCTGCCGCAAAAATATCGGCTTCCCTCGTTGACGATCTCCTCAATCATTCTTCTCTGTCGCGCGTTCAGGGTAATCACGCGGTTATAAAGGCGCGAAAGGAGACGTGAATCGGTTTGAAAGGTCAAAATTGCCGTTTCCGTATTTTCGGGCGGCTTGGAGCCCGCCTTATGAAAGGAATTGGGTGCGTAAATGATCATCTGTCCCTCACCGAACACGTATTCCCTCTCATCAATCGACACGTAGTGGCGCCCCTTGGAGAGGTAGATAATTTCGGGGAATGGATGCGCTTCTCCGCCCCCGGGATAATGCGCACCGAGATCGGGGTGAAAGACCGTAAAAATGGCAGACACCGACAATGCGTCCGGCATGGCGGTTCCTTGATAGATCATTCGCTCCCCTCCTTTTGTTTTAACCCGATCGTGCAAACTTTTTGTCCTATCCGCTAAAGACAATCGCGCAAAACCGTGCTAAAATAAATTCGTCGGCAAAAGTGCCGTCCACATATTTATTATAAACAAAAGACTTGGAAAAGTCAAGTCAAAAGCACAAAATACATTGCCAAACGGCAGAAAGGGATTCAAAAATGAAAAAATTGAAGCTCGGCATTATCGGTTGCGGAAAAATGATGGGCACACACGTGAAGGGCGTTAAGTACATTGACAACGTAGATATCGTATCGGTTTGCGATATCCTTCCCGACAACGCACGCGAAACCGCTGAATTTTTGGCTCAGGAAACCGGAATTACCCCCACCCAGCATACCAACTGGCGCGACATGGTGGACGAGGTTGACGCGGTTATGATCGCCCTCCCTCACGACCTGCACTATGAGTGCGGAATGTTCTTTGCGGCGCACAACAAGCACATCCTGATGGAAAAGCCTCTTTGCAACACCGAGGAAGAGTGCCTGCGCCTGATTGAAGAGTGCGAAAAGCGAAACCTCAAGCTCATGTGCGCATATCCTTGGAGATACAACCCCGCGATGCTCAAATTCAAGGAGTACGTCGATTCCGGTGAGTACGGTGAAATCATCCAATTCTCCGCATGGACCGAGCAACTTACGGGCGCAAACGTGGATTATTTGGATCCGCTCAACCGCCATTGGCAGCTGACGGGACGTCTTGGCGGTGGCCAACTCTTCAGCCACGGTTGCCACTACATCGATCTGTTCCTCTGGTTCTTGGGCGAGCCTGTGACCGGTGCTCACGTAGGCACGCGCAACGGTACTCCCTGGATGGTGCGTGAGGGCACGAGTGCTGTGATTATGAAGTTTAAAAACGGTGTCATCGGCTACCACGGAGCTACCTGGGGCGCACGCGGCACACGCTTGGCATACGACTTCCAGATCCAAACCGAAAAGGGTATGCTGGAGTTTGAAAACAATTCCGGTGAAATTCGCTTCTACAACGGAAGCGGCGAGCACGTTCCCCACGGCGGAAACGAAAGCCAAAAATACACCGTTTTGTGGACAAGACCTTTTGACAACGGCAAAAACACCCAGTACGAAATCAAACACTTTGCAGAATGCGTTTTGGAGGACAAAAAGCCCTTTACCGACGGTCGCTCCGCATTGCAGGGCTTGCGCGTGATCTGGGCTCTGTACGATGCTGAAAAGCACGGCGAGATGGCGGATCTTCGCGGTCTTGGAACTGAAGAATAATAAAATGACCGAGGCACTTCACAAAGGAAGTGCCTCGATTGTTTTTGCAGATTGTAGAGTAAAGAGATGCGATTTGTGGGATTGCACAAACGCCTTACCCGCTTTTCTCTTTGACACCATAGACGCAAAGAGAAAAGCTAACAAAAGAGAAACGCCGCAGGATGATTTCGCCCGTTGCGACGGGCGAGGAGGCTTACGCAGCCTCCACCGCGCCGCCTTTTGAAAAAGGCGGGCGAAAACTTTTGTCAAACTAACAAAATTTGTAAGTTTTGTCCACACTCTAAACAACCGAGGCACTTCACAAAGGAAGTGCCCCGGTTGTTTTTTAGTTTTTCTCGATCAGCTTACTATTGTCGAAAAAGATATCGCTTTCGTAGTTGTCGGAGGTGGTGAGAACGTCCTCACACGCCAGCGTGATCAACGCGATTTCAGGATTGATATAGTGCTTCATTTCAATCTCCTTTCTTATTCGCGGTTTTCGAGAATTGCATCGGAAATTGCCTTTGCGATCAATCCGCGACCCGTGTCATCGCTCGGATGCACACCGTCGGTGAAATGACCGCCTGCGTTGGCGGTTGCCGTGTGTACGTCAACCAAAATCGCACCGGTTGCTTCGGCAACGGCTTCCAGACAAGGAATGATGATCTCGGTAACGTTTGCCTCACTGATACCGCCAAATCTGC
This sequence comes from Eubacteriales bacterium, assembly GCA_045120465.1. Classification (GTDB taxonomy): domain Bacteria; phylum Bacillota; class Clostridia; order Oscillospirales; family CAG-272; genus UMGS1865. Next base: position 109,091 of record JBGVEW010000071.1, on the reverse strand, counting down.
TGCCGTCATAAACGGTTGCGGGCAATGCCAGATAGATCTGTGCGTCGGGGCAAGCTGCCTTATACGCGTTGACCATTGCAATCATATCCTTGGTGTACTGCGCACCGTTATCCGCCTTGATGGAATCGCAGTTTTCGGGCTTGGAATCGTTGGTGCCGAGCATAATCACAACGACGTCCGCATTGTGGCGGAGAGAAAGCTGATAGTTATCCTGATTGACGTATGCCTTGGGAATGGTTTGGTCGGTACCTGCAACAAGACCGGTAGAACCGCTGACACCCAAACCGATGACCTCAAAGCTCTCGTCAAGATTGCCCATCATATTGTTCTTCCAATAGCCGTTTGCCGTGATACTGTCACCTACGCAAACCACGCGGGTAACGTCCTCGTCCTTTACGGAAAGCGGATCAACGTACTCACAATCCTTGCAAACACCGTTTACAAGATCGTGCTGTACGGAAATGCCGTCCTTGCCGTCACATACAAACAATGCGTCGGGCAAGAGCTTTTCCATAGCGGCAGCGGCAATTTTCATTCCTTCTGCGTTCAAGTGATACCTGTCACCGGGCTTGCAGGAATACTGCTCTCTCCATGCCGCATCATCCATATGAACGTTGCTCAGCGCGGGATCACCGAAATCGATGATCGTTACGCGGGGATCATTTGCAAATCTTGCGTTGTAGAGCATCTTCATGCTGTTGACCGCATAATCCATGTGAGAGAATCTCATGCCGTTCTCCGTCACAACGGAGTCAAAATACCAAGAGGTGACGAGCACCAGCTTTGCATTCGGATAGGTTTCGAGCAGGTAGTCGATTACGAGATTCATACCGCCCATCAGGGTTTGAGGATTGTCGGAATCGATCTCGCCAAAGGGCAAGCGTGCGCCGCAATCGTTGTTACCACCCTCCAGGAAAATCACGTCAACGTCCTCAAAGGTGAGGTCCTTTGCGTTGCCGGTCTGGTAGTACGAGGTAGAGGTCGTGCCGTAGCAGAAGGTAGAATCGGTCATCAGCTTTTTGTAGATCGAACCCTTGCTGGAGATATGGGTCGCGTCACCGATGCACCAGCCGTTTCTGCCAAGGTTGGTCAGGTTCCAGTTGTGGCGTCTTGCCATGAGTGCCAGCCACTGATCGGGATAGCCCGTTGCATCGCCGTGGAACAAGCTGTCACCGAATGCCAACACGTTGAGTCCGTCCAGCTTACGCTCACGGGTCACATCCTCGGGAACTGCGGGAGCCTTGCCCTCTGCGTAGGTATCAAGAATCGCCTTTTGCTCGGTGGTGAGCTGATTTACGTAGTCGGTTTGTTCCAGAACGCGAGCCGCAACGTCCTTAACGGACGCGCTTTGCGTGAGTGCGGAATAGAGCATGATCTCCTGACCGCTGCGGAAGGTAATCTTTGCGTATCCGCGTCCGGAGAAGGCGCGGGAAATATTGCTTTCGTAGAAGTTGACAATCGAGCCGACAAAGTGCGTGGTGGAATCGTCCGCGTCAAAGCTGAAGTATGCGTCGCGGGTCGCGTCAACCGCCAGATAGGTCTTTTTCGCGGAATCCAGAGCCGCAACGGTAAATTCGCCCGTTACGTAATCGGTGGGCGCGATGAGCGTTCCGAGCTGAACGTCCACAAGCTCTCCCGAATCTACCAATGCGTAAAGCTGTGCAAGAAGCGTCATATCCAGCTTGGTTGCAAAGCGCAAACCGGATTCGGTAGCCAAGCGGATAGAGTTCTTTTGCTCGGTAGTCAAAAGGGTTGCATAGTCCGCATCCTTCAGGTAAACTGCCTTATAGGTTGCGCCTGCGGGAAGATTGAAGGTATTGTTGTAGATCTTTCTGCCATCGACCTCAACGTACAACAGTCTGTCTGCATCGACCGTAACAACGTTGCTGGAGGACATGAGCTTGACGTTATCAACCATAAAATAGCCTTCGTAGTTCTGATAGTCACCGGCCTTACGGTTGATCTTTGCAACCATCAGGCGGCTTGCGGTAAGCGTCAGGTTTGCGGCGTAAGTACCGTCGCAGATGTACGTACCGTTTACGTAAACCTTGCCCGTTCCCGCAACAAGATCGAACTCGATCATTACGTTGTTCCACTCGCCCTTATTGATGCACTTATAAGCGGATGCACCCTTAGGCTGGATCGTGCCTGCACCTGCATCGATGTAGAACAGGTCGAGCCATTGGGCACTTGCGCCGTTGGCGGCGTAGTTGCGCATTTGCGCCAGAATCTTGCCGTATGCGTCGTTTGAGATATAGTAATCAACGGAGAGCACAACGGAGGGCTGCTTGCTATAGTTGATTTCGGGGTTGGGGAGTACCCAGTTTTGGTCGATTGCTCCATCGCCGCCCCAGTAGCCGTGATAATCTTCCTTGGTGGTAAGCTTAAGTCCCGTATAGGTATCGGTTCCGTTGGTGATCTTATACGTTCCGCCGCTCTCCTGGGTAACCGTGTATCCCGCCACCTCAACAGCGTTTGTCTCGGCGTTACGGGTCACTTCAAAGTAACCGATCAAGGATTTGGAAGGATTGTGCTCCATGGGAAGCTTTCCGTTCATGCGCATCAAGATCTCGGCGGAATTGGGAGCAGCTGCAAACGGCACCTTAACGACGACGTTGTTGGGATTTACGGGGTCTGCCTCGTAGGTGGAATTGACGTTTTGATTTGCGCCAACCGAAACCTTATCCCCTGCCTTGTAGGAGTTAAAGCTCTCTTGGTAGAAGAGCTTGCCCGAAAGCGCCTTATCGGTGGTAACGATCTTAAAGTTGTCACCGTCCATGTAGTTGCAATTGGAATAGGTATCGTTCAACTCTGCTGCAGCTTTAAAGTTTGCGTAGTTGTTAGAGGAGCAAACCGCCCAAATGACCTTATTCGCACCGACGGTAAAATTCGTTCCTTCAACAATAGGATCACACTGCTTGTAAAGCGCGTCGTTGATATAAATATCAAAGCATCCGGAAAGAGGCTCGAAAACGACCTCAATGTGATTCCATTCGTCGGCAACAACACCGGGAGCACCCGTGGTCGTTCCATTCGTGTTCGTGGACAAAAGCTGCCCCGTCAAAAGATTGACATCGAACAAGTGTACCCATGTTTTCTTAGTGGAAACGCCGGAGGTATTGGTGTAATTCAGGTCCGAGATCCAAACACCGATATTTGGGGTGTTGCTTCCGCTCACACCGTGGATACGCATATCCATCGAGATCGAGGTTGCCTCGGTGGTAGAGAAAGCACTGTGCTGCAATCTGAAAATACCACCGCTGTTCGTAGGCTTTACTTTGACGTTATTCGCGCTTCCCGCTTTCGTGCTGGCAATGGGCATACGGATAAACTTGTTTCCGTTCTCTTCCAGCACCTTGTTAAAGGGAGCGACACCCGCCCAGCCGTTTCCGGTAGAAAGCGTTGCGCCCGTGGTAAAGCCCTCGCAATCGATGTCGGCAATCGGCTTGGGCTCTGCCTTTTTGATGACGAAGTTATCCGCGTCCATGGAATTGCAGTTGGAGTAATCCTCGTCCACCTTGCCCGGCGTGGTAAAGCAATTGACGTTGTTTGCGCCGTCGATAGCAAACATCAATCTATTTGCGGCAACCGTGAAGTTCGTTCCCACAACGTTCGCCTTGCAGTTTGCGTACAGAGCATCGTTAACGTAAACCGAAAAAGAGCCGTCCGCAGGATTGAATATCGTTTCCACAGTGTTCCAACCGTCAACGTTCAAGCCCTTGGCTCCGGATACGATAGAGGGGCTGTACTTAGAGGGGAGCACCAACGCACCGGTGAGGAGGTTCACGTTAAAGAACTGGAACCAGGTTTCGGTGGTTTGAGTACCGCTCGTATTCGTGTAACCGACATTGCGCAGCCAAAGCCCCGCATAGGGGTTGGTGCCGCTGATACCGTTGAGACGGATATCAACCGAAACAGAGGTCAATTCCGTGGTTGAGAATGCAGCGTGATTAAACTGCATCCACTTGCCGGCATTGGTAGGCTCGGTCTTTTTGTAAGTGCTGTCCGTAGCCGTAACGATGAAGGGCAAACGAAGAAATTTGTTGCCGTTCTCATCTGCCAATACCTTGTTAAACGGAGCAACTGCCGCAAAGCCATCACTCGTAGCCAAGGTCTTACCTGCCGCAAAGGATTCAAAATCCTGTGTAAAGTAGGTGTTTGCGCTTGCCGCAAAGGTTGGGATGCTGATCATGGGCAGGATCATCATCAACGCCAACACCATGGCAAGCACACGGTTCGCATACTTTTTCATGTTGTTTTTCTCCCTGTGTCAAAAAATTATATGAAAAAAGATTCATACAATATATATTCTATCACACCCTCCCCCCCTCTGTCAATGGCATTTTCTACGATGTTTTCTCATTTTTGTGTCATTTTCTCCGATTTTGAATTTTTTAGCAAAAAAACAAGGGGCTGAGTCACCAAATGCGGCGTCGCATGTGACTCACCCCTCGAATCATATTGAATTTAAAGCTCCACGGGCATTCCCGTTTCGGCAGACTTGAATGCGGCAAGAATGACGCGAAGGTCGGTTCTCATATGCTCGTCAGTTACGTCCTGCGCACCGCCCTCGCGGATCGCCTTGATAAAATGACGGTAGTAATCGTGCACGTCGGACACGGGACGGGCTACGTGGTAGGTCTTGGTGGTCACTTCGTCACGGGGTGCCATCGTTTTGGTAAGACCTGCGGCGGTTTTGACGGGGAGAACGTCGTTTTCGTGCCAATAGGTGCACTCTACGATCTTTGCTTCCTCGCGCCAATCGGTAATCAGGGCACTGCCCTTTTCGCCTCTCATGTAGAAACGGGGCATTGCAATAAAGTTGTAGGTTCCAACCTCAATGGTAGCACGCTGACCGCTCGTGAAATTGATGTCGAGACGGAAGCCGTCGTCCACCTCTTTGTTGGTAATGTTGTCGCAAATGCAGTAAACGCTCTTCACGTCAAATCCAAAGATCATGAGTGCCTGGTCGATCAGGTGGATTCCCCAATCGTACAACATTCCGCCGCCATGCTCCTTTTCACCTCTCCAGTCGGAAGGAATACCGCGGCTACCGTGGATACGGGACTCCAGATTGATCACGTTGCCGATCAAGCCCTCGTCATGGATCTGCTTCATTGCGAGGTAATCTACGTCCCAGCGGCGGTTCTGGTGAGTTGAAAAACGCACGCCGTTCTTTTTTGCCGCTTCGATCATGTGATCGAGTGCTTCCAGAGACAGTGCTACAGGCTTTTCGCAAATCACGTTTTTGCCTGCCTCCAGCGCCTTGACGACCACTTCCTCATGGCTATCGTTGGGGATAGCTACGGTGATCAATTCCACCTCTTGATCGGCAAGGAGAGCCTCGTAGGTGGGATACGCGTAAATTCCGCGGCTGCGTGCCAACTCGTTACGCTCTTCTTTGATATCATAAATGCCTGCAAGCTCGGCAACGTCGCTCTTTAACAGATGCTCAACGTGCCAGCCGCCCATACCGCCGTAACCAACGACGGCAGCCTTCATTTTTTTCATCCTTCTTAAATCCTTTCTATGGACCCGAGTGGGCGATCTCCCCCACTTTGAAATCATCTACAGTATAAAACATTTTTTGCGCTCTGTCAAGATACTTTTTGCTTTTTAAAAGACAAAAATTGCTATCGGAAGTGTCGTTTTGCTTTTGCAAAAGAAAAATATTGCATAAAAGGATGCCTCGGACGCAAACGCGTCCGAGGCATTTGAAAATACTCATTTCTTTTCAATCAGGTTGCTGTTTTCAAAGAAAATATCGCTTTCGTAATTATCCGAGCTCGTGAGAATATCCGCACTGCACAAAGCGATCATTTCTGCCTTTGGAGTCATATATACTTTCATCGTTCGATCCTTTCCGTATTACTCTTCATCGGGAAACAGCAGTGCCGCAATTTCCTCGGGGAGATTTTCCGCAACCACTTGCATTCCCTTTTCGTTCAAGTGTACGCTATCGAGCGCGTAAACGGCTCTCCAAGCCGCATCCGCCATATACGCGCCCGATACCGCAGGGTCACCCATATCAAGCACGACCACGCGATCGTTATCCGCATATCTGATGTTTGCCGCTTCCTTAATACTGTTCGAAACGTAATCAATTCGTTTTACCGTCTCACCGTTTAAGGTCTTTTGATCGCTGTTGTGCCAGGTTGTCACGAGAACGATGGTGGCGTTGGGGTAAAGCTTGAGAAGCTGATCGATCATCAGGTTGCGCGCACCCATGAGCGTGTCGCAGGTTTCGGAATCTACCGTTCCGAGGGGGATATTCCAGCCGTAGTCGTTCCATCCGCCCTCAAGGAAGATCACGTCAACGTCCGCCGCGGTCTTGCCTGCGGTATCACCGTAGTTGTAGTAAGAAGTGCTGCCATACGTATAGGCACTGTTTTCCATCAAGTACTTGTACATGGAGTTTCGCACAGTCTGCCCCTCTGCATACGCGCCCGGGTTATATGCAACCGTCCAGCCGTTTCTGCCAAGGTTGGTCATATTCCAACCGCACTCCTCCGCAAGAAGTGCCAGCCATTGATTGCCGGTGTTAAGCGTATGCCCTTGGAATACGCTGTCACCAATGGCAAGAACGTTGAGCCCTGCAAGCTTTTGGATGCTCTGTCTGCGAGCAGAGAGAGGAGGTTGCTTCCCCTCGGCAAAGGTATCGAGAATCTTCTTCTGATCGGCATTCCAGTTGCCGCCCAGCTCCAGCACGCGCTGTGCAACGCTTTGTACGTCGTTGCTGTGCATAACGGTGGAATAAAGCGTTACGCTTCCTCCCATCTTAAAGGTAACGGTTACGTAGCCACGACCGGAAAAATCGCGGGAAATATTCTGCTCCAGAATATCAACGATAGAGCCCACGAAATGCGTGGTGCTTTCGTCCTCATCAAAGCTGAAATATTTGTCGCGCGTTGCCTCAACCGTCAGGAACTTCTTTCCCGCTCCTTTCAGCGCGTCCATTGTAAACTCACCGTTAACGTAATCGGCAGGAGCAATGAGCGTACCAAAGGTAACGTCCGCCAAATCCCCGGCATCCAGCAATGCGTAAAGCTGCTCGACAAGCGCGAGATCGATCTTGGTCGCAAAGCGCAGACCTGCCGCCTCGGAAAGACGAATAGAGTTTTTCTGCTCGGTGGAGAGAAGTCCCGCATAATCGGCTTCGTTAAAGTAAACCGCATTGTAGTGCGTTCCCGCAGGAACAACGAAGGTATTGGTGTACAGCTTGGAGCCGTTGAGCTCAACGTACATCAGATTTTCGGGGTTCAAAACGACCTGCTCGCTCTGCGTGGGAAGCAACGATACGTTATCCACCAGCGTATATCCCTTGAAGTCGCGGTAACTCGATTGCATACGCAAGGGCTTGACGACCATAAGAACGGACGCGGAAAGATCCAGATTGGTTCCGCGCTTATTCAGCGTCTCTAAAAATACACCGTCCAAAAAGTAGCTCATCGTACCGCTTGCAAGGTCAAAAATCATCGTTACGGTGTGCCACTCGCCTCGTGTCATTCCCGCGTGCTTGGAGCCACCGTAGGGTTGGAACTGCTCCGTTCCGGGATAGACCGTGTAAAGATCCATCCAGGATTTGGACGAACCGCTTTGCGCATAACTTTTATACTGACCGATAAAGGGCGCGTTTGCATCCTCAGAAAGGTAGTAATCCACCGAAAGCGTTACGGTGCGCTGCGCGCTATAAAGGATTTTGGGACTGGGCAACTGCCAGTTTTGGTCAACGACACCGTCACCACCCCAATATCCCGTATATTCATCCTTCGTGGTAAGCTTAAGTCCCGTATAGGTGTTACTTCCGTCGGTAACGGTGTACGTACCGCCGCTCTCCTCGGTCACCGTGTATCCGGAAACCTCAACCGCATGGGTGCTTGCGTTGCGGGTCACGGTGAAATAACCGATCTGAGGAGCCGTAGCGTGCGTAGGCTTATGCTCCACAGGAATATTTCCGCTCAAGCGCAACAAAATCTCGGTCTTGTCTTCTTTTGCGGTCAAAGGAGCTTTCACAACGGTATTTTCCGCATTTTCGGGATCCTGTGCATAGGTTGCGGTAGCTATAACAGAGGATCCAAGCTGTACCTTGCTACCAACGGCGTATCCTTCAAAATCCTCAGTATAGTATTCGAGATTCAAACCACCGGTCTTGTTATACATGGCAAGATCGTCAACCTGCAAAAAGCCCTTCAGAGAAGCAGGCGTCGTCCATCTGTTGTATTGGAAAAAGAAGGAGTTTTCCACTACCGAAACAGGCTCACGAATCGTGGTATAAAAGGCATTGCTGTTCGTCTTGTTTTCAGCCGTAAAAGCATACTCGCCGTTGACAAAAACTGATGCGGCACCCGTATTTTTGTGGATGAGAACGGTAACACGGTTCCACGTACCAAGCGTCACGACCTTGTTAGCTCCCGACAGCATCGTCTGGTTGGTGTTCATCTGTACGGTTACTTTGTTGCCGTCCGCCTTAAATACGAAGGGCTGGACGGCACGCGTCGCGTTGTCGGAAACTCGCTTGACGGTAATTTGTGCCGCAATCGTTCCCTTTGCATCGGGTGAGAGATAGACGTTCATATCAAAAACGTAATCCTCGGATGCATGATAGGACATTGCGTTGTTTTTCAGATACAACGGAATCGCAACGTTGCCCAGAAAGCCCACCTGCGCATCGGCAAGAGCACCCGTACAAATGTACAGGTTTGCAATATCATTCCCTTCTGCATCCTTTGCCACAGTTGCGCAGGAAGCGGTGTTGATGGTTCCCTGTACGCCTTGGTATGCAACCTTGTTTACGGTTGCGCTACCGCCGCTCAGGGTTTTTCCGTCAGCACTCAGCGTATATCCTGTCAAAACACCCGAATTTTTAGCAGAGGTATTGACCAGATAATAAGGCTGAGGTGCGGTAGCTTCGATATTAAACTGCAACACCCGGTCCGACGCATCGGTTGCCGAAGCGGAAAGGAACGCCCCCACGGGACGGTCTTTTCCTGCAACCAGCACGTCGTCAAGCGAGGTTGCGTCCTCAAAATCCTGCGTCCAGCGCGGCTTTACACGCTCCTCGGTGCAAACGCCCAAAAGGAAGTTATCGGCATCCATGTAGTTGCAGTTGGAATAGCTATTATCCAGCGATGCTGCCGAGACGTAGTTGGCGGTTGCGTTACTGCTGCAAACGCAATACATCAGCTTATTGGCACCAACGCTGAAGTTGCTTCCTACAACGGGAGCCTGACATTCGGCATACAATTCATTGTTCACGTAGATGTCAAAGGAGCCATTGGAGGGATCGAAAATCACTTCAACAGTATTCCATGCTCCAACGGTCAATCCCTTAGCACCCGTCTTTGTGCCTGTAACCTTGTTAAAGGTAAAATCTCCGGTGGCAAGATTGACATCGAAGAAGCGGAAATAACTTTCCGACTTCGAAGCCCCGGTGGTATCGGTGTAGGAAACGCTGCTCAGCCAGAGTCCGATGTTGGGTGTGTTGCTACCGGACACTGCGTGAGGGCGCAGATCGACCTTGATCGAGGTCTTTTGCTGGGTGGAAAAAGCATCGTGATTGATGATAAACCAGCTTCCGCGGTTTGTGGGAGAAGTTTTAGGATTGGATGCAATCGAGCATGCGATAGGGAGACGTAAAAAGGTATTTTCATCCTCCTCCAAAACCTTGTAATAAGACAAAATCTTTGCAAATCCATCCGCCTGCGTTAAGGTCTGTCCTGCCGTAAAGGCTTCAAAATCCTGCTCACCGTACACCGTTCCCGCTTTCGCTTTTGCAAAAACGGTTACCGGAAGGACAGAAAGCAACATCAGCACCGCCAAAAGCAGTGCAATGCTTCTTTTTTTTTGCTTCATACAAACAATCTCCTTAAAATGTTTTGCTTCGCCCATAAAATCTCGATCGAACGAAACTTACCTCTATTATAGCACCACAAGATCGAAAAAGCAATGATTTTTACGATCAGCTTTTATTTTTTATACAAATCAACATATCCCCCCCACCGTACTTGTGCATCTTTACCAAAAGCATCTTTTTCTTGACAAACGCACGGCAGTATGGTATAATATACTATTGAAAAACTTTGTTTGAAAGGTTGGGGCACAAACGTGCAAAAATCCGAACGTCAAAATCACATCCGTAATTTTTCCATCATTGCGCACATCGACCACGGCAAGTCCACTCTTGCCGACCGAATCCTTGAAAAAACGCAAACCGTTTCTCAACGCGAAATGGAAGAACAGCTCCTTGACAGCATGGATCTGGAGCGTGAGCGCGGCATTACCATCAAGGCGCGCGCCGTAAAATTGAATTATCGCGCAAAGGACGGCGAGGACTATACCTTTAACCTCATCGACACCCCCGGACACGTGGACTTTAACTACGAGGTCTCCCGCTCGCTCAACGCCTGCGACGGTGCTCTCCTCGTGGTAGATGCAACGCAAGGAATTGAGGCGCAAACGCTCGCAAACGCGTATCTTGCCGTGGATGCCAATCTGGAGATCATTCCCGTGATCAACAAAATCGACCTTCCCTCCGCGGATATCGACCGTTGCCGCAACGAGATTGAGGATATCATCGGCATTCCCGCCGAGGATTGTCCCGCAGTCTCTGCAAAAACGGGGCTGAACATTGAGGACGTGTTGGAAGCGGTCGTTCGTGAGGTTCCCTCTCCCGAGGGAGACGAAAACGCGCCGCTCAAGGCGTTGATCTTCGACTCCTACTACGATAGCTATCTCGGTGTTGTCGTCAATATCCGCGTTATGGACGGAAAGGTGCGTGCGGGTGATAAGATCCGCATGATGAGCACGGGTGCTGTGTTTGACGTTGTGGACGTTGGTACGATGGAACCCTTCGGGCTCAAAAAATGCGAGGTGCTGGCAGCAGGCGAGGTTGGTTATATCACCGCTTCCATCAAGAGCATCAGCGACACGCGCGTGGGTGACACGGTGACTCTGGTCTCCAACCCCACCGATGCGCCTCTCCCCGGCTTTAAGGCGGTACAGCCGATGGTTTACGCAGGTATCTACCCCGCGGACGGTGCACGCTACGGAGACTTACGCGATGCGTTGGAAAAGCTCCAGCTCAACGATGCGGCACTCCTGTTTGAGCCTGAAACCTCGATTGCACTCGGTTTTGGTTTCCGTTGCGGCTTTTTGGGACTTCTCCACATGGAGATCATTGAGGAACGTTTGGAGCGCGAGTTCAATCTCGATCTGATCACCACCGCGCCCTCGGTTATCTATGAGATCAAGATCAAGGGCGGTGACGTCATCCGCATCGACAACCCGACCAACTACCCCTCCCCCGATACCATCGAAACGGCGTACGAGCCCTTGGTAAAGGCAAACATCATCACTCCCGTGGATTACGTGGGCGGCTTGATGGAGCTTTGTCAAGATCGCCGCGGTATCTTTATCGACATGAAATACCTTGACACGACGCGCGTAGAGCTTCACTACAACCTGCCACTCAACGAGATCATTTACGATTTCTTTGACGCGCTCAAGAGCCGCTCTCGCGGATATGCATCGCTCGATTATGAATTGCTCGGATACGAGCCAAGCAAACTGGTCAAGCTCGATTTCCTTTTGAACGGCGAGCAGGTTGACGCGCTTTCCTTTATCGTACACGAGGACAAGGCGTACGCAAGAGCGCGCAAAATTGCGGAAAAGCTTAAAGATAACATTCCGCGCCAGCTCTTTGAAGTTCCGATCCAGGCAGCGATCGGAACCAAGGTCATTGCACGCGAAACCGTGAAGGCAATGCGCAAGGACGTGCTTGCCAAGTGCTACGGCGGTGATATTACCCGTAAAAAGAAGCTCCTTGAGAAGCAAAAGGAAGGTAAAAAGAAGATGCGTCAGCTCGGCTCCGTTCAGGTCTCTCCCGAGGCGTTTATGGCGGTGCTTAAGCTCGACGACGATCAGTAAATATGAATCTGTGGGGGAAGGGGAAAACTTCTTGCAAGAAGTTTTCCCCTTCCCCCACACCTCTAACCTCTTTCAAGAACCTGCACAAAAAGATTCTTAATCAAGATCAAAGTAGTCCAATATCCCATTATAGATCCCGCGCGCGAACAGATCGGGATTTTCATTCATCAGGGCAGCATCCTCGGGATTGGAAATAAACCCGAGCTCCAGCAAAACGGCGGGCATATTGGTCTTTCTGAGAACGTACAGCCCGGGGCGCACCTTCATTCCTCGGTCACGCAACCCCGTAGCATCCGAAACGCCCTCGATGATATCCTCCCCCAGAGTAAACGCCGCAGACGGACGGGAGTAAGCAAACGCTTCCACTCCGCTGACCGACGGATTTTCGGATGCGTTGGTATGAATACTGATAAAATAATCCGCGCCCCACGCATTGGCGTCGTTCACTCGTGCGCGTAAGCTGGTGGTATTGCTCGTTCCCAACGAAGTGGTGGGAGTCGGACGGGAAAGGCGCACCTCAAAATTCCCGTTGGCACGCAATAAATCCGCCAAGTCCCGCCCTACCCGATACGTAATATCCTGCTCACGCAGTCCGTTTCCTTCCGCTCCCGCGTTCGGACTTTCGGGATTATGTCCCTGATCGATGTATATTTTGGTCGCCATAAATTCCTCCCGACTTGTTTGTGGATTCTCATCGTCAGTATATGCAAAAACCTACAAAAATGCGCAAAGCACTTGCAAACAGAAGGAAAATATGGTAAAATGAAAAAAGCAAAGTTTGCAAAGGAGAGGATCGTATGAGCTCGGTAAAAAACGTGAACGGCAATACGGAAGAAAAAAACCGCGTAGTGGCGGGGATGCTCTATTTGGTAGCCACCCCCATCGGAAATTTGGGAGATCTTTCGGAGCGTGCCGTTAAGGTGCTGTCCGAGGTGGATTTTATTGCCGCTGAGGATACGCGCAACTCAATGCGTCTGCTCTCTTACCTCGGCATCTCCAAACCGATGGTCTCTTACTTTGAGCACAACAAGAGAGAGCGCGGTGAGCAGATCGCGTCCATGCTTGAGAGCGGTCAATCCTGTGCCCTCATCACCGACGCAGGCACCCCTGCCATCAGCGACCCCGGCGAAGATATGGTGGCACTGTGCGCTGCGCGAAACATTCCCGTCACCTCCATTCCGGGGCCCGTCGCCTCCATTACAGCGTTGACGCTTTCGGGGCTTCCCACGGGGCGTTTTACCTTTGAAGGCTTTTTATCCACCAACAAATCCGAACGCCGTGAGCATCTCGCATCTCTTGAGGGAGAGCGTCGAACCATGCTCTTTCACGAGGCACCGCACAAGCTCAAAGCAACGCTCTCCGACCTTTGCACCGCCTTTGGAAGCGACCGTCGCATTGCCCTTTGCCGCGAGCTGACAAAATCGCACGAGGAGATCCTGCGTATGACGCTGGGTGAGGCAGTGGCATATCACGAGGAAAACGCACCGCGCGGTGAATACGTTTTGGTGGTGGAAGGAACGAAAGAAGCCAACACCGATAGCGCGTTCTGGGCATCCCTTTCGATCCCCCAACACGTAGAACATTACGTCAACCTCGGCATGAGCAAAATGGATGCCATCAAGCAAGCCGCGCGCGACCGCGGTGTTCCCAAAAACGAGGTTTATAAGGAAATGGTATAAAGCAGAAAAAAGGAAGTCAACGACTTCCTTTTTTTGCTTTATTCAACTCCGCTTGCCGCCGCTTTACCTCCTCACGGTCGGGCGTTGAGATATCGGCAAAGCGGAATGGGATACCGATTTGGTCATATTTTACGGTGCAGATCTTTTTAAAAGGCAACAGCTCCACCTGATCAACGCAAGAATGTGCCGCTACCAGCTCCTTTAAAAACGTGTCGTTTTCTACGGTGTCATTGAGTGTCGGAATCACCACTTGGCGCAAAGTCGTTGGGATCTTTTTCTCGTTCAGATACGCCAAAAAAAGCAAGGGCTGATCGATGCCGCAACCCACGTATTCACGGTAAAGCGCGTCGGTGTGATACTTGATATCCAACAGCACGCGATCACACTCCAAAAGAAACGCCTTGACAGACTCATTCAACACGCATCCCGACGTATCCAAGCAGGTGTTGATTCCTCTATTGTGCGCCTCCCTGAAAAAAGCAGTTCCAAACTCCGCTTGCAAGAGCGGTTCCCCACCGGAGAGCGTTACGCCGCCGTTCGTTCCAAAATATGTCCGATAGCGTGCTGCACGGTCGGCAAGCTCATGCGCGGTATATTGCGTGCCACCATCCCGCTCCCACGTATCGGGATTATGACAGCATCCGCAACGCAAGGGGCAACCTTGCAAAAACACAACGAAACGGACACCCGGCCCGTCGAGCGTGCCGAGTGTCTGAATCGAATGTACGGCTCCCTTGATGGATGCACCGTTCATCTTATAATGCCTCGTGGAAGGTACGGCTGATCACTTCCCTTTGCTGCTCACGCGAGAGCTTATGGAAGTTGACCGCATAGCCCGACACACGGATGGTCAGATTGGGGAATGCATCGGGATCTTCGTATGCTCGGATCAAGGTCTCACGGTTGAGCACGTTGACGTTGATATGATGCGCGCGCTTTGCAAAATAGCCGTCCAGAATGGAGACCAGATTGCCCACGCGCTCTTCCTCGTCTCTGCCGAGCGCATCGGGAGTGATCGAGAAGGTATTGGAAACACCGTCTCTGCAATCCTCGTATTTGATTTTTGCAACCGAGTTGAGAGATGCCAAAGCACCGTTCTCCTCGCGGTTGTGCATGGGATTGGCACCGGGAGCAAACGCGTCGCCCGCGCGGCGTCCGTCGGGAGTTGCGCCCGTGTGCTTACCGTACATCACGTTGGAGGTAATGGTAAGAACCGACAGCGTGTGCTCCGCATTACGGTAGGTAGGAGTCTTACGCAATTCGGTGATGACTCTGTGTGCCATCTGTTGCGCGATTTCATCTACGCGGTCATCGTCGTTTCCGTATTTCGGAAACTCGCCCGTGGTCTCAAAATCAACGATATAACCGTTTTCGTTTTTAACAGGGCGAACGTTTGCATACTTGATCGCGCTGAGCGAATCCGCCATAACCGAAAATCCGGCAACGCCAAACGCCATAAAGCGTCCGACCTCGGTATCGTGCAAAGCCATCTGGGTTTTCTCATACGCATACTTATCGTGCATATAGTGAATGACGTTCATGGTGTTGACGTAGAGACGGGAGAGCCATTCGAGATAGATCTCGAGGCGCTTCATCACCGCGTCATAGTCCAATCTGTCACCTTCCATAACCGGCATCTGAGGACCGATCTTCATGTCGCTCGTTGCATCGTAACCGCCGTTCATGGCAATCAACAACAGCTTTGCAAGGTTGCAACGCGCACCGAAGAATTGCATCTGCTTGCCCACCTTCATAGCGGAAACACAGCATGCGATCGCATAATCGTCACCGTACAAAGGACGCATCACGTCATCGTTTTCGTACTGGATTGAGTCGGTATCGACCGATACCTTGGCGCAAAAGCGTTTAAAGCCCTCGGGAAGCGCGTTCGACCACAAAATCGTAAGGTTGGGTTCGGGAGAAGACCCAAGCGTATAAAGGGTATTCAGAATGCGGAAGCTGCTCTTGGTCACCAAGGTTCTTCCGTCCTCACCCATACCGCCTACGCTCTCGGTGATCCACATAGGGTCTCCGCCAAACAGCTCGTTGTATTCGGGCGTGCGCAGGTGGCGCGCAAGGCGAAGCTTGATCACGAAATCGTCGATCAATTCCTGTGCCCCGCTCTCGGTCAACGTGCCGTTTGCAAGATCCCTTTCGATATAAATGTCAAAGAACGTGCTGACGCGCCCCAAGGACATTGCCGCACCGTTTTGCTCCTTGATCGAAGCCAGATAGGCAAAATAAGTCCACTGAATCGCCTCGCGCGCGTTTTGGGCGGGACGGCTGATATCGTAGCCGTACATTGCCGCCATTTCCTTCATGTAACCGAGGAAAGTGATCTGCTGGAACAGCTCCTCGGAAAGTCTCGTTTCCTCCAGCGAGAACACTCCCGCTGCAAGTGCCTTTTTGTCTTTTTTCTTTTCCGCGATCAAACGATCTACGCCGTAAAGTGCAACACGGCGGTAGTCACCAATGATTCTGCCGCGGCCGTAAGCATCCGGAAGGCCCGTGATAATATGGCATTTTCTTGCCGCGCGCATCTCGTCGGTATATGCGCGGAAAACGCCATCATTGTGCGTGGTGCGGAAGCGGAACTCCAGTTCCACCTTTTCGCTGAGTTGGTAGCCGTATGCCGCGCAAGCGTTGCGCACCATACGCATTCCACCAAAGGGATTGACCCCCCGTTTGAGCGGACTGTCGGTTTGAAGTCCGACGATCAGCTCCTTTTCGCGGTCAACGTAACCGGGAGCATAGCTGGTCAGCGAGGAGACCGTATTGGTGTCGATATCCAATACACCGCCCGCCGCGCGCTCCTTGGCAAAGAGCTCCCGAACCTTTTCCATCAACTGATCGGTACGCTTGGTTGCTCCCGCCAAAAAGGAAGCATCCCCCTCGTATCCGCGATAGTTTTTTTGAATAAAATCACGCACGTTAATCTCGGTCTGCCAAACGCCTTCGGTAAATCCGTTCCAAAATGTGTTTTCCATATAACGTTCTCCTTTTCCACAAATTTGCCCAGACGGTCGGCATCAAACAAGCATCTGCATTCCCTTGCGGTGCTCCGCAGTTCCGTCAGTCGTGCCGATGCGATAATATTATACACTATATTTCAAAAAAAGTCAAGGCGATACGTGAGGATTTTAGCAAATCTATATTTTAACGATAATAAAAAAGCGTTTTGACCGTTTCTTTGGTCAAAACGCTTTCTCTCATTGTTTCATGCTCTTGGCGAACGCAAAAATCGCCGCACTCAAAAGCGCAAACGCCCATGCGCAAACGATGAGAAGCGGAAGCCATGCCTCGCCAAAATCCCCCGCAAGCATCCTGCGTCCCAATTCCACCGAACGCGCAAAAGGCAAAAGATTGGCAAACCGAACGAATCCCTCGCCTACCAAATCCAAGGAGAACCACGTACCGCTGAGCCACGCGGAAAGATTGGTTAAGAGTGCTCCGCAGCATGCGGTTGCCGCCTTTTCGCTCAGGATACTTCCGCAAAAAAGTCCGATTCCGATATAAACGCACGCCACCGGAAGCAAGCACAAAAGTGCCATAGCCAGGTTAGGCGTAAAGGGCATCCCCAAAATCAACGCCACCGCATAGCAAATTATTCCCTGACAAAGTGCCATGGGAAGCAGTGGGAGCACGTATCCCAGTACGAAATCCACACCTTTCATGGGAGTGGTAAAGATCCGCCCCAGCACGAAGGTCGCGCGGTCACGAGAAACGAGCTGTGCCGAAAAGAGTGCCAGAAACGAAAGGCCGAACACCGCGATTCCGGGAGTCAGCTCCGAGAGCACGAAAATCGGAACGGGCACGTTGCTCTGGATCGCGTGCAATAAGAGGAGCAACACCACCGGAAAACCGATTCCAAACGCCAAAGATAAGGGATCGCGCAAAATCTCACGCGTTACGCGCCACGACCAAACCAACGTCCGTTTCATACGCTTCCCTCCCCTGCCAGTTTGATAAATGCCTCCTCCAGGGTAACACTGCCCGTTTGTTCCTTCAGTTCCCCCACCGTTCCATGCGCATATAAGCGTCCATCCTTCATCATGGCGATACGGTCGGCAAGCGCCTCTGCTTCCTCCATGTAATGTGTAGTCAAAACGACCGTCACACGCCCGCGCAACCGCTCGATGAATCTCCAAAGCTCCCGACGCGCCAATACGTCAAGCCCCAAGGTCGGCTCATCCAAAAACAAGATCTTCGGATCGTTCACCAGTGCCATCGCTATGGAAAGGCGGCGTTGCCAACCGCCCGACAGGTGCTTGCTTTTTTTGTTGCGCACCTCCCCGAGAGAAAAGGTTGCCTCAAGCTCCGAGATCTTGGCACGTGTCGCCTCGCGGTCAAGTCCGTGAAGCCGTGCGATCAATTCTAAATTCTCATATACCGTTAAATTGGGAGCGGTTGCGCTCTCCTGCGGAGACACACCAATGATGCGCTTGACGTCCTGCGTGTTGCGCAAAATGCTGCGCCCCTCCAAAAACGCGTCTCCGCGATCAGGGCGCAAAAGTCCCGATAGCATCCGCACGGTCGTTGTTTTTCCCGCTCCGTTAAGACCTAATAGTGCCAAAAGCTCACCGCGATGCACCGTTAACGACAATTCATCTACAGCGAGATGCCCCGAAAAGCTGCGGCAAAGCCCTTCAATGCGTATTGCTTCCATATTTTTCTTCCCTCCTCATTTCCTCGATCCGTCGGTTGATGGAATCCACGTCGGAGCGAAGAAGCAGATAAGAGGACAACCACGCAACAACGTAGGTAAACAGAACATTTGCCAGCACACCAACCAGTAGGATCCACCATTCCTGCCGAAAATACATCAGCAACAAAAACGGGATATAGAACACCGACGTCACCGCAAAATGGATCAAACAGCGAATCGGATAATTCCATTTTTCCAGTACCAAAAGAATCCCAGCCTCCGCAAAGAGCACGCCGAGAAGGCCGCAAGCCAAAAATTGCACAAAAAACGCGTCAACGTCACTCAAAAACCATTCCTTGAGCTGAGGCATATATGCAAGCGTTCCCGTTCCGATCGCATAGGAGACGATCAAGGTAATGATATTTCCTATGATCGTACCAACACCAAAGCCAATCCAAAGTCTGCCCAAAACATGATATTGTTTCATGTTCTGCCCTCCTTTCCAAGTCCCAAAAACGATTTGAGCTTTTGCACGTATCGTCGAGAGGTATAGGTTTTGATCTCTCCCTCCAATACGATTCCCACCGTACCCGTAAGAGAGACGTCCAAACGCAGAATTTTGCGCACGTTGACGATCTCGCATTTGGAGATCCGCACGAAGCTTTGGGGATCCAAGCACGCTTCCATTTCATAAAGTCTTGCACGCAAGGTGTAAATTCCGTCTGCCGTTTGGCACAAGACACGCGCCCCCTCGGCATATACGCGCAACAGATCCGCTTGCATCAAAATGCAAACGTTCTCCTGATCGTAGGCTTGCACGGTTTCACCAAACATTCGCTCCAATTCTTCGATCAACGCTTGCACTTCTCGGTTTTGCTCCTGAGCAACGACCAAAACCTTGGGCTCCTTTTGATCGGAATCCTGCAAGAACTCGATTTTCATCCCTCTCACCGTCCTTTGTTCTCATTATACCACACAAAAATCAAAAAAGGAATCACTTTTTGACAAGTGGTTCCTTTTCGACAATAAGCGGAAGATCACTCCGCCTTCTTTTTGCTGCGCAACGTAAATTTGGATTCGGTTCCTTTGATCAGCCGCTGAATGTTTTGCCAATGGCGCACGATCACCAGAATCGACAAAACGGAGGACGTGACAAGAACCGCCCAGTCTCGGCAACCGAGAAGTGCCAGAACGATCGGGCTGGTAAACGCAAAGGTCATGGATGCCAAGGACATATAGCGAATGGTTAAAAGAATGACTACGAAAATGCCAAAGCAGATCAATCCCATTCTCCAATCCACAAACCAAATTCCCGAAAGATATGCCAAAACCGCCTTGCCCCCCTTAAAGCCGTACCACACGGGGAACACGTGTCCGAGCATACAAAACAGTAGCGTCCATACCGCACCAAACTGCGCCAAAAAGCCGTATTGCTCAAAGAGGATGCGGAATGCCAGCGTTGGCAGAATCGTTTTAAAAATATCGATCGCCATGACGGCAAAGGTCGCCGGGCAAAAGCCGTGCAAGCGCTTAAAATTGGTAAAACCGGGATTTTTACTTCCCAAGGAACGGATATCCTCGTGATAAACCGCGCGGGAAAGAATGATCGCGCCGTTGATTCCGCCTAACAGGTAGGCACAAACGGCAGAAATTGCGCAAAGAAGAAAAAACATACGTTCTGTTTCCTTTCTGATTTAAAATCGGATCTCAGACCCTTAATTCTGTTGCTTTCCGCGAATGCGGACGGTGTACATCGTGGTCCAAAAATTGGTAGCTCCTACCACTCCCATGGCTACGCCCATCCATGCACGCACATCAAGACCGTGATACGCCAGGATAATGAGAACCAATCCCATCGCAATCTCGATCAGAGCACAGAGAAGCACCAGATACCACTTGTTGATTCCAAAGCGTTGCCCCTCAATGGCGATCTGCGATTTGTTTCCCCCATCCAACAGGGTCAAGATCGCAATTGCCGTGGGAAGAAGCACGGGAAGCTGGAGTGGGTTGATGAGCAAGAGAATGCCCAAAATGACGTTGAAAATCCCCAACGCGAAATCGGATTGAAACGCCAAGCGGTACATATCGTTTGAAAAATAACCGTAGATCCCCGCTACACCGATCACAATACTTGCAATACTGACTACCGTACTGCCAAACGAAAAATTCTCAAGCTCCGGCACCACCGCCACAAGGATTCCCGCAAGCAAAAAAATCACCACAGAGCAAAGATGGATAATTTTTGCGCTTCTGACAATGGCATCGTTTGGCTTTTGGTCAAAATGCTCGTTCATATTCGTTTCTCCTTTCTGCCGACTCTCGGTCGGCTACCATTTGATGTTCATTTTTTTCAACGGGATTGTCAATGCAGTTCTGCAAGGAACGATGTACGTGACCGTCAAACACAACGTGCATTCGTGAAATGATTGCGGCAAGCTCCTCGTGGCTCTCGTTTCCCCTGCCATCCTTGAGCCAGCGGAAAAAGACACCGAGCAAGGCTTCCTCGTAAAACACGCAAAGCAAACGAAAATCCGATTCGTTCACCTCCATAGCCTCCGCCTCGCGCCGCAACCGCTCGATCAACGCCTCGCGCAAAATCTTGGAAATGTAAAGGCTGAGTTGATCGCGCCCTACGCTTTTATAGAGATTGATCCATACCTTTTTGTAGGAAACGCAAAAATCGATCAGAGCAAAGAGTGCCTTTTCGGGATCCTCCTCGCTCACGCAACGCAAGGTGTCAAGCTCCACCTCAATGGCACATTCCAGCACCTCGTAGATATCGTGAAAATGGTAGTAGAAGGTATTCCTTGTAATGCCGCACGCTTCCACAATATCCCGCACCGTGATCTTACCGATCGGGCGTTTTTTTGCCAGTGCCAACGTCGTTTCCACAATCGCCTGTTTGGTCGATTGAGACAAAAAGCTCCCTCCTTTCCCACGATTTTAAAAGATCAGCTTTATTATATCACTTTCCTTCTTTTTTTGCAATAGGTAGCGAAAAAACGCGATAAAAAAATTGTTAGAAATACGGCAAATAGACTTGACATAAAAGGGGTTTTGTATTATAATATGGAGTAGAAAAGATTGCAGGTGTAACTCAATGGCAGAGTGTCCGCTTCCCAAGCCGAATACGCGGGTTCGATTCCCGTCACCTGCTCCAAAAAAGAACGGATAGGCATCGCCTATCCGTTCTTTTTTCGCAGAAGATTATGAATCGAAGCCTGCGAATTGCCGTTTGCGGCAATTTCGCCTGAACGCGCGCCAAAACGAAAGAACAAAGCTTTGCCATATATGCGCGCGTTTGGGTTCTGATTCCCGTTGCTTATTTCTTCTTCAAAAAACGGATTTTTCTATTGACAATCCCCGCCAAATCCTATATAATAATTGCAAACACATCCCCTAAAACCAATCCTGGCAAACATGGGAGGCATTGATATGTTATTGAGTCACAGTGGATACATTCACGATACGGGAACCTGCGAGATGCTTGCCGCGGCAGGTTTTGAAGCCATCGACATGGATGATACCATAGACGCAGAGCTTTTTAAAGGAAGCTTCGAAAGCGCATGCAAACAGGTCAAAGCTTGGATGGCAGAAGCGAAGTCCTACGGTCTTGCCATTCACCAATGCCATGCTCCAATGCCCGGAGGGACTATGGGAAAGACTTCGGAGGAAATCGAAGCAATCATCTGCACGATAGAGCAATGTATCCGAGTTGCAAATGTACTTCACATTCCCTACACGGTGATCCATCCGTTCGTTTACGATTATCACATTGCCGATCCGGACGGAGAAAACCATATGTGGGAATTGAATATTTCCTATCTCAAGCGTATTTGCAAATGCGCTACGGAAACGACTCTATGCTTGGAAAATATGCCGAGGAGTTTTGGATTTCTTACGAACAGTGTGGAAATGGCACGGATGATGAACGAGGTCGGAGACGAAAATCTAATGGTTTGCTTTGATACGGGGCATCTTTTCTCTCAACGAGAGCTTGCATCGCATTTTTTTGCGCAGGTTGGCGATCACATTCGCGTGACGCACATTCACGACACCGTTCCTAAGGAAGATATGCACCTGCTAATCGGCACGGGACGCATTGATTGGGCGGATTTCAAACAAACCATCAAAGACTTTGGCTATTGTGGAAATCTGAACAGTGAATCCGCATTCCTTCGCCGACTACCCGATTCTCTCCGTCTTGACGGTGCGATTTTGGAACGCAAAATTTTGGAAACCTTGATTCCCTAATACGAAAATCTATATTTGAACCGATAAAGGAGCCCTGCACAACTTTATGCAAGGCTCCTTTACGCATATGGGTCAGACGGTTGCCATCTTGGAAAACTTTTGCTTTTCGGAGGTGATCTTCTGCTCCTCTGCCTTTTCAAGCTGATACCAGCCGCGGGAGTTCATCTCCCCAAAGATTTCCTCCTGCATACGGTGTACGTCCTGCAAAAGAGACATCAGCGCGCTCTTGACGGTAGAGGTTGCCGCCTCACAGCAATAGGTGTTGTAAACACCCGTTAAAAACTTTTCGCTCGACAATAAATCGGTCATCAGTTCCTTTTCGGTCATCTTTTTCATGTTCTCCATCGCTTTTCCCTCACTTTAAATTGGAATACAGCTCGTCAAAATGACGCTGATGGCGATTGGCAAGCTGTTCACAATGATTTTTGATCACGTTGTCGTTGGCTTGCGATGCGTAACAACGGCATTTTGCAACCATATTTTCCTCAATCGTTAAAAGATCCGAAAGAGCAGAAAGCTCCTTACACGTAATCTGTGCCATATTTTTTTCTTCCTTTTCTTTATTTTGTACGCAAATAGGTGTCGCGTAGATCGTTGACTGTTTTTTCCTCATAACTGCAAACGTCACGTGCCAGGCGCAAGGATGCCTCCGAAGCTACGCCGTTTTCGCAATCGCGGATCTGCTTTAGCATATCGTTTACGCCCATTGTAGCGCCTTCTACCAGCATCTCTGCCAAATGTGTGGACGTACTGTCGCGCATTGTATTCATCATCATACCCATTTTGGAGGACACCTTGGTAACGATCCCCTCCTCCATCGGCTTGATGCCTTCCTCTGCCAGCTGCTTTGCCGCGCGCGACGCAAACGCCTCGTAGGTGCTCAACTGTACCGTCATATCACTTTTCAGCTTTGCGTCCTCTACCTTGGGCATCAGATTTAAAATGGAATCGCTTGCCATTTTGACGTTTTTATAAACCGCTTGCAACAAATGTGCCGTTTGTTGACTTTTGAGTGCTTCTGCCATGCTTTTCCCCTCCTTTTCCATAACAAAAGAGACACGGTGATAGTATCTACCGTGTCTCTCGTTTGATTCGATTTTGTTCGATGTATTTTTTGGAAATTAAACCGTTGCTCCACCCGTAAGATCAACAACCGTCAATTCCTCAACGGGGAGATCTGCCATGGGAATACCCGCAACCATCATCTTGACGGCACCGGTTTCAACCAGCTCCTCGGTGGACTGATACGGAACCGTGTAGTCAACCGCCTCAAAGTTCTTTGCATCGGGAAGCTGCAGCTGCTCGCGGCAAAGAAGGTCGATCAGCTCGAGCGCGTGCTTAAGCTTACGGGGACCCTTGACCTTGATGAGTACGGGAACGTTTTCGTACTTCTTCTTTGCGGACATATCCTCGATGTTGTACTTGCCTTCTTCAAGGCTTGCAACCGTTTCGGGATCGAGTGCCAGATACAGGTACAGAGTCTTGGACTTTGCGTTGACCTTTGCGAGATAGGTTCTGCCCTTGTTGAAGGACTCATTGCCCCAGCTGGTGCGTCCCTTGACGCCCTTGTAGGAAAGCAGCTTATTCTTGATTTCGGAATAGTACGCCTGAACGTCACCCTGAGACTGGATCAGACGGGAAAGGAAGCTGCGACGGTAACGAGTTACCAAACGGAGTTCACCCTTTGCCTCACCTGCCAACAAGTCGGCATACGCCTCGGGCTCTGCCTTTGCATCGATAAAGGTAAGACCGGAGAGATTGAGACCTGCGAAGGAATCGTTTTCCTCATCCTCGTCGCCATCCTCATCGTTGCTCTCAGCCTGTGCCATGACGGGAACCGCTTCTTCTACAATGGGAGCAGGTTCTTCAACCACTTCCGGAGCGATCTCCTCAACTACTTCTTCTACAACCTCGGGAGCAGCCTCTTCCTCGCAAGGCTTTTTTGCCCACGCGCGGTCGATTGCCTGTGCAAGCGTGGGAATAAACTCTCCGTTCCAAAGGACGTTCGAGCAAATGCCCGTTCCCACAAGACCCGTCAGCTTTTCTGCTTTGAGTGCCGCCTGAGGAGCCTGCTTGCCGACCTCACCTACCAGCTTTTTGAAAAGCTTTGCACCCGTAATAGAGCTGATGACTGCATCAGCCGCAACGCAAGCCGCAGACAAAAAATCTTTTTTCATCGCTTTTTGTTCGTTTTGTGTAGATTTGTTATCCTTGCAATCCATGATCGTCTATCCCTTCTTGATTCATCGGCATCAAAATTGACGCTGATAAAATATTCCACTTATATTATACACTTTATTTTCGGTTTTGTAAATAGTTTTTTTGATTTTTTTTCGTCTTTTTTCACAATGCCCAAAAAATATTCAATTTTTTTGCAATTTTTGCTTTCTCACGTCAGTCCCATAGAACGGCACAATCCGAAATTCCCCCATCAAACGGCTGGAGATACGATCGTTATAGATCTTTCGCAAATCTGCGGAGGAAAGATTGGTGCTGATGATGGTGGGGCGCCCCAGGTTCAATCGGGTATTGATCACGTGATAGAGGCAGGACAAGGTAAACTGATTGACCACCTCCGTACCGAGATCGTCCACGATTAAAAGATCGCAATCGGTATATCTTGCGGTATCGTCCGTGCTCTCGCTTGCCACACCGTTTCCAAAGCGTCGGAACTCAAAATCCGAAATCATCCCTACGGCACTATTATAATAAACGTCATATCCGCGTTCAATGACCGCGCGCGCGATCGCAGTGGAAAGATGCGTTTTTCCGAGTCCCGTTCCGCCAACGAACAAAAGGCTGGGCGATACGGCAGCCCCGCTCTCCCCCATCGAGAAAGAATTGGCATAGCTCTGCAAATTGCGGAAATTCTCCCCCATCACGCGCGCCTCTTGCGGGGTGGACTGATAATAGTCCAAAGAAAAATTGGCAAAGGATTGCTTGTTCATAAGTCCCGAAAGACCCGACGATTGCATTCCCGCCGCTACCAACGCGCGACGCATACAGCTGCACATTTTGATTCCCACGTAGCCGGTATCTCGGCACAGATCGCACTCGTAGCGCGGCTCGGTGTAATCCTCCGGGAATCCATTGCGAGTCAAGAGTTCGGAACGAAGCGCGCGAATGCGTTCATTTTCCCGTCGAAGCTCCGCAATCCCCTTTTGCGTGTCTCCGCTTCCAAGGGCGGTTTTCATGATGGAAAGCCCTACTGACGAAAGCTGAGCATCCATATCCTTAAGCTGCGGAATTGCAAAATAAAGCTCCTCGCGTCTTGCGTCCGCCTCTGCCTGCGCGCGAAAGGTCTTGGTTTCGAACTCCGCGCGGATACGCTTAAAATTGTCCTTGTTATATCCCATACGTTATCTCTCCGTCTATGCTTTCACGTATCTCGAAAGCTTCTTTTAAGTGCCGCTTCAAAGAAATCGTCGGTATCAAAGCTGTTCCCAAGCTCTGCCTTGTTCTTTTGCGCGGTCTTTTTGGCTTGTTCCGCCGCGGTTGCGGTGCGGATCTCCTCCAACGTGCGGAATCCCTCGGCATTCCAACGCTCTAAAATAGAGTTGGCATACGGCAAAGAAGCCTCGCCCGTTGCGTTAACCGTCATCTCGTACGCCTCGCGCACGATATCGATATCGTAACCAAAAGAGAGCCATGCGGAAATCATTTTGGACTCGCGCGTGGTCAGAGCACGCTTACGCTCCATACCGAACATCGCGCGGATCTGCCCTTCAAAGCTGTGCATCAGCTCCGCACGCCTGATCTCCTCCTCCATCGCATCGGTGCTTACGATTCCCTTGTCGGCAAGCGTGATCGCGTATTTTTCGATAGAGCGCATTCCCGTTTTTTCAATTCGCTTGCAATGCGCCAATAGCAGCATGACACATTCCTCGTTCATGCCGAGATAGTCGAGCATCCCGATCAGGATATTGACCTCGGTAGGATTAAAGATCTTACCGATGATCTGCTGTGCCTCGTCGATCAAAACGCGCACGCTTGCGCGCTGTTCCAGAAGCTCCGCGATCTCAACCGATGTATAATTGGGAAGCTCATCCGCACGACGCAAATGCGCCTTTTGCGGCTTTTGCTCAGCATGATCGGCTTGCGCGGCTTCCGTAACACTCGCCATGGTAGGAACGGCATCCTCCGCACCATCGCAAAGAATGCCATACATCTTCCAAAATTGAAGAATGGATTTGAGCGATTTGGGGTCACACTCCGCAAGCTTGGCAAGCTGGCGCGGCTTATCGGCAAGCGAAAGATCGGACGCAAGCCACAAAAGCACCCGCATCGCGGCGTCGTTGGCATCAGCGCAGCAGGAAAGCACGGACGCGGGGATCACCAAAACGTCCTGTTGAAAATTCAATTTCATATTCAATTGCTCCTTGCTTACTTACGGCGGCCGTCCGCACTCTTCATACGGCAGATCTCATAATTGAGACTCATCAACGAGTCCCCCAGATGCACGTTTTCGATAACCGCCTGATCGGGCGTGTAGGAAAGCTCCTTGCCCGTAAAATTCCAAAATCCTCGAACACCGATGGACAAAAGACGGGCGGACTCGGATTCTACACATTCCTTGGGGAGAGTCAGAACCGCCATATCTACGGAGTGTCGCTCACAAAAGCTTTCCAAATCCTTCATATCGTACACAGGAACGTCACCGATCTCCCTGCCAATCAACGAGGGATCCACGTCAAAGAGCGCAATGACATCCACGCCTCGCTTTTCGAACATACTGGAACGAACGATGGCGCGACCAAGGTCACCGGCACCGATGATAATCGCTTGCAATCCCGCACCAACCCCCAAAAGCTCGGAGATCTTGGCATACAGATAATTGACGTTATAGCCGTATCCCTGCTGCCCGAATCCTCCGAAGCAATTGAGATCCTGACGAATTTGCGATGCGGTAAGTCCCATCATCTCGGAAAACTCTCCCGAGCTGATACGCATTTTCCCCTGGCGGATCAATTCACGCAAATAACGGAAATAGCGCGGCAGGCGACGTATGACCGCTCCCGATACAGACGGGCGATCAATCTCCTCCGATTCGGCTTCGGGATTTAAACGGTTGTCTAAATTCATAAATTCTAATCCTTTCAGCAAACGCTCCTCCATGCCCTGGCAATGGAAAAGCATCGTTTTTGTTGGTTTTGACGATTTTTTGTATTCCTTGTCGAAAAGAATCACAAAGGCTCGAAAAAAGTTTTCCACAACCTAATTTTTGGCAGTTTTTCAACATTCTCCACAGACTTCTCCACAGAAGCATCGAAAAAATCTGCGTTTTGTGGATTTTTTAGGTGTTTTTTTAACAACTGCGAGGATCCACATCCGCTTTCCACAACCTGTGGAAAACTCTTGTGGAAAAGTGGAAAACTCGTTTTTTTGAAAAAAATTTAAAAAAATTCGTTAAAATCGACGAATTTTCTTTTTTGTTCAAAAGGGGTTGACAAACACTTTTAGCATCCATCATCGGATGCGGACGCATTGAGTGAGGTATCGGCAAAATTGCCCTTTTGGTATTGGAAATATCCGGCCGCCGCAATCATCGCACCATTGTCACCGCAAAGTGAGCGGTCCGGCATACACAAGCGCACACCGTTTTGCAGACACATCGCTTCGAGCGCACTCCGCAGGTGAGAATTTGCCGCCACGCCCCCTGCCAAAACAAGCGTTTTCATTCCCGTTTGATGCAGAGCCAGCTCCGCCTTGGAAACGATCCCCTTGACGATTTTATCGGTATAAGAAGCCGCAACGTCGGCACGGTTGATCTCGCTTCCCTTTTGCTCCATGCTATTCAGATAATTCAGTGCCGCAGTCTTGATTCCGCTGAAAGAAAAATCAAGCGTGTTACCCGCCAATGCGGGAGATGGCAACAGAATCGCCTTGGGATCCCCTTCGTAGGCAAGCTTGTCCAATGCCGCTCCACCGGGATACGGAAGCCCGATCACGCGTCCGATCTTATCAAACGCTTCACCCGCCGCATCGTCACGCGTACCACCAATCTCCTCAAAATCGGTATAATCGGTTACCCGATAGATCGAGGTGTGCCCGCCGGAAACGACGAGTGCCAAAAACGGTGGCTCCAAATCTTGATGCGCCAGATACGCCGCCGCAACGTGACCGTGGATATGATTGACCGCAACCAACGGGATGTTACGGGAGTACGCCATGGATTTTGCAAAATTGACACCTACGAGAAGTGCACCAATGAGCCCCGGGAATGCGGTAACCGCAACGGCACCGACATCCGCAAGCGTAATGCCAGCTTCGGCAATGGCTTGGTAAGTGATGCGCGAGATCGCCTCGATATGGGCGCGACTCGCAATTTCGGGAACGACACCGCCGTATAAACGGTGCACGTCAATTTGAGATGCGACAATATTGGAGCGGATGGCACGAACACCATCCCCCATCTCCACGATTGCCGCAGAGGTTTCGTCACACGAGCTTTCCATTCCTAAAATATACATAACGTCTTCCTTTTCATTGATGTTTCATCCAACCGATGCGTCACGGGTCAGGAGCATGACCAACGCATCTTCGGTGGGAGCGCGGTAAAAATGTTTACGCTGCCCCGCTACGAAAAAGCCCTCGTTTTGATAAAGCGCAATTGCCGCCTCGTTGGAAGCGCGCACCTCAAGAGAAAGCGCATGGCAATCCCTTTCCCACGCCGCGCTGATCAGAGCGCGCAAAACCGCTTTCCCAAGCCCTTGACGACGAAAGTCCGGATGCACCGCGATATTGGTGATCTGCCCCTCATCGGGAGCCCAAAGCATTCCTCCGTACGCCATGACGCGCGTATCCTCGTCAACGCACACAACCCCAATTGCCATATCGGTCGTCAAAAGCTTCAGCGAATTTTCGCTCCACGGATCACGGAAACAGGTCTGCTCCAATTGCGCGACCTCCCGCAAATGCTGAGACTCGATACGTTTCACCGTCATATCTGCTCCTCCGAAAAAAGAAGCGCGCGCACGCCTTCCGTAATTTCCGATAGGCAACGCAAATACACCGCGTCACTGCCACCGTACGGATCGGAGATCGGCCGAGGCATACAAAGGATCTTTCCCGCTGCTTGCGGATACCGCATCAACAGCTCCATCACGTGACTGCCCGTCATACCGATCAAAAGGTCAAAGGAATCAACCTCGTCAGCACGCAACGCGTGTGCAACGTGAGCATGATAATCATGCCCTTCTATCACACGCACCTCTGCCTCCTCCAAAGCGTGAACGGCACCCGTAGAGATCGGGTCGTTTTCCAAGGCATACAGACCTCTGCTAAAAGCCTCCGTCGAAGCGGAATCGCCGTGCTTGCATTGTTCTTGCGCCAACGCATTTGCTACCGCCTCCGCCATCGGAGAACGGCAGGTGTTCCCTGTGCAAACAAAGCAGACGCGACGCTTGGGGGACGTATTCGATTCGTTTTGTTGCGGTGCTTGCCGCTCTGCCGTCATTTCAGCCATTTCGTTTTCCGTTCCCAAATCAATATCCAAATACACCGGACAGCGAATCGTCATTTTCGATCCATTCGTTCACGTCGATGACTCTGAACTCCTCTTTTGTATCCCGCACAACCACGTAAGCGATCCCCGCGTTGATCACCTGACGCTTACACATCATGCAAGACGAGGTCCCCGCCTCCAACTGACGTGTCTTTGCATTGACGCTGACCATGTACAGCGTTGCGCCCAGCATTTGCTCACGCGGTGCGGCAATAATGGCGTTTGCCTCGGCGTGTACCGAGCGACAAAGCTCATACCGCTCCCCTCTCGGGATGCCCAGCTTGTCTCGCATACAGGTGCCGAGGTCGGAGCAATTTTTGCGTCCCCTGGGAGCACCGTTGTACCCGGTAGAAATAATGGAATCGTTTTTGACGATAATTGCACCGTACATTTTTCGCAGGCAGGTGGAACGCTCCGCCACCGTTTGGGCAATATCGAGATAATAATTATGCTTTGAAACTCTATCCATTTTTTGATTCTCCTTTCAAGAGGAAACACTCCGCCACTATATTCTTCTTACTATATATTATATAGTATTCTCTCTCTAAAATCAATAGGTTGCAAAAAGTTTTTTAGGAAAAAGCAAAAGGGATCGGACACACGGTCCGATCCCTTGGCAATATTTTTTAATTAGTTCGCGTTCAGCTCTTCCTTTTTAGGGGTGTCGCAAGCGGGCTTGACTGCTGCAAAGTATGCGTCAATTACTGCCTGCTCTGCGGGAGTGTACTCGCCCCACGCATCATCCGCCAGAGACTGTGCACTGGTCTTGGATGCTCTGTTTGCGTAAACGTTATACACGATACCGTTGGGAAGAACGATTCTGACGTAGGTAACAGCCGAGAAGAGACGATCAACGTTCTGCTCCTTCAGGTCAACGATCGAACCAACGATGTGCGTCGTGCTTTCGTCACCATCTACGTCGTAGTAGTGATCCTTCGTGCCCTTAATATCAAGATACTTGATGCCTGCCGCATCCAGCGCCTCAAAGGTAACGGAGTTGCCCTTGAGCGAATCGGAAGGAACGATCAACGTACCGAAGCTGACGTCAAGAAGCTGAATCTCATCTGCATCCACGGGAACTGCCTCATCGCCCTGTTGCGGAAGCATCGCGTAGAGTGCGTTCAACGCCTCAAGATCGACCTTAGAAGCAAAGCGGATACCCGCGGGAGAGGTAAAGCGAATGGTTGCATCGTCTGCCTTGAGAAGCTGATCGGTGCCGAGATACTCCTTCAGATCGAATACGTTGCGGTTTTCAACCGTGATCTTGGGAGAGGTGAAGAACAGGTTGTTATCGGTTACCGTAGTAACGTAATTGCCGTTTGCAAAAATGTCTGCGGAGAGCATCCCCTCAACACGCTCCATCTTTGCAAGATCACCCATGGCGGTCATCATGGTATCATCAACGTAGAAATAACCAACGTTCTTCTGACCCTTATTTACCTTAGAAGCAATCCACATCGAAGAGCCCATCGAAATATTCTTAAGCTCGTAGTTCTTGGATTGCGTAAAGGAACCGTCTGCCTCATGGAAATTCAAGGATCTTACCAAGTTACCGGTAATTCTCGCAACACCGTTTACGTACAAAGTAAACGAACCGGTCTTGAGATCGATCACCGTGGAAAGTGCAAACCACTCATCCATGGGAAGTTCAATATGCATCAAGGCATCGGTCTCGTCAATCGGGTTCACAACGCTCTTGCAACCCGTAAAGTTCAGCTTTGCAGTAGTGTTGCTCGCGGTGATCCAATAAAGATCGATCCACTCGTAAACCTTTGACTTTTTGTCCTTGCTGGGAGATTCCTTCTTTTCACCGTTCAGAGGATAGTTTGCAAAGGGGTCTCCTTCTTCGTTGACAATTGCGCCAACCTTGCGGAGCTGAGACTGGAAGCGGCTTTCGGAGCCCTTAGGCAGGAAGTAGTTTGCTTCCAAAACGATAGTAGAGGTATTGAGATAGGAAGCACCTGCGGTAGGAGGCATATAGTTGTAGTCAACGTTGTCGGCATATACGACCTTGACCGCTTTGTTGCCGCCCGCTTCACCGGCTTCATCCCACTCTACAGATGCCGTTGCATTTGCATTACTCATGGGAACGAGGTGACCGATGCCGAGATCCTCATAATCTTCATTGTAATCAATGGAATAGCCGAGATAATCAAACAGTGCGGGAAGCTGATCGCCGTCGTAAATTGCAACGTTGTCGATCTGCATATATCCGCGGTAACCGCTAACGGGAGCGTTACGCAGGAAGTGACCGAGGTTCCAGGAGTTACCTGCTATACCGATGCAAGCACCTACCCACTTGTTGGTTGCGGGCAGCATCTGCTTTTCCTTCTGGGTCTTAACGACCATTACGGGAACCATCTTGGGCTGCATCTTGGGCTGTCCGTTTTCATCGAGAACGGGCTGACCGTTTTCATCGAGAACAGGCTCAAATACCTGCTCCTTGACAACGACGTAAATGGGCTTGCCGTTTTCATCCAGCTTCGGAACCTTTACGGGAACCATCACGGGCTTACCATTCTCCCATACGGGAGCACCGGTGAACTCGTCTCGCTTTTCTACCATCACAACCTTGCCGTTTTCGTCGAGCTTATCGACCATCACCTGCTCGGTGACAAGCTTTTCAACCATCACGGGAACCATCACGGGAACCATTTCGGGCTCTCCGTTTTCACCAAGGACAGGCTGACCGTCCTCACCAAGCTTTTCGGTCATCACGACATTACCGTCTGCATCAAGCTTTTCGGTCATCACGACGTTACCGTCTGCATCGAGCTTTTCGGTCATGACAACGTTACCGTTCTCATCTTTTTCAACCTTGTCGATCCAAACCTCTTCCATCACGACTTTGCCGTCTTTATCGAGCTTTTCGATCATAACGGGATTGCCTTCCGCATCCAGAACAGGAACGTCAACCTCCTGCTCCTTGATCTGAACGTTCTGGCGAGAAGCAATCAGATCACCGTTTATGTACAGAACGTACGTACCGGATGTGAAATCAGCAACGACGAGAATGTTGACCCACGTACCGAGCGGAACCTTTACGGAGCCGCCGATCAACTCGGTGGGAGCATCCTGGTGGGGCTTGAGCTCGATCATGCCCTCGGAAGGATTGCCGACACTGAGGAAGTCGAAGTTCTTCTTCGTTCCCTTATCATCCACCGCACTGATGCGGATATCGATACCGCGGGAAAGGCTCTCATCTACGTCGGGCGTTTCGGGATCGTCTGCGGAGAAATAATAATCGCTGGAGAACACCAATACGTCGGACTTAATGGTAGCGGTTTGCATGTACGCAGGCTTACCGGCATTGTTCTGACCGCCGTTACGCGCGTCCTTTACGCCCATCGAAGTAATGTAAACTCCACTAACAGCGGTAGCAAGAACCTCTTCCATAACGGGAACCATAACGGGCGCGGTCTTATCGACCTTTACGTCAACCATTTTTTTAGGCCAAACCTTACCGTTGCTATCCGGAGTTACACCATCATAAATTCTGATTTCAACCGTACCGTCAGCTTTGGTTATTTCTTTGGTCATGAAAGTCTTTTCGGTCGTCCACTGAAGTTCTTCCTTCGTAAGCATCACAGGAGTTCCGTCCTCGTTGAACAAGAGATCTCCCGTTTCGGGATCGGTTGCCTGATAGGTAATGATCTCAACGACCTGTTTGCCGTTTTCATCCAGCAACGGAATGACCTTCGGAACCTGAACGGGCTTTCCGTCGGCACCGTACACGATCTCCATAACCACGTTGCCGTTTGCATCCAGCTTTTCGGTCTTCACGGTGTTGCCGTTGGAATCCTTCTTTTCCTGGGTCTTATAACCGTTGTAGTTGACCTCTGCGAACGGAACCTCAACCGTTTCGATGATAAACTTTCCGTTTTCATCCAAAACAGGATTTCCGTTTGCGTCCACCTTCATACGGTCGGTGGTAATCTTGACCGCCAAAATCGTATAGTCCTCGGTATTGACCTCACCCTCAATGACGTAAGTCACGCCCCCCTTCGTGGTGAACTTACCCTCAACCATGTACTTGTAGGTGGGGATTTCGGGGAGAATGGGCTTCATACAAACGTTAATATTGCCGTTTTCGCCGCCGCAGGCAACGCAATCGTGATTGATCTCCTCGCCTACGCAAGGCTTGGTGCAGATACAATCCTCATCGGTAGGAACGTGTCCCTTGCAATCGGCGGGAGTTGCGCCCTCTGCGCCGCAAACCTCACAAGAGGTGTACATCGCACCCTCCTCACACTTCTGAGGGCAGGTGCAGTACGGTGTGATCGGGATATCCTTGGTTACAGACGAGGTGATATCTACAAACATGTCTCTGTGCTGGTTGAAATTGACCAGATACTTCCCCGCCGTATCAACAGCGGCACAATCGATCTGCAACACGTTGTGGCGACCGAGAGCACCCTGAACGATCTTTGCGGTGGAAGGACCGCTGACGATCGTTTTGATCGACCCGGCAGTTGCACCGAGATCAAGTGCTTCGAAATCCTGGAAGAACAGGCTTTCGGGACGCTTGGATGCAGATGCATTTTGTTTGTCTTGAGAAATTTGAACCGTCGTTTGTTGTGCAAAAGTCGGAATACTGAGCACGGGAAGAGCCAGCATCAGAGCAAGCACAAACGCGAGGATTCTGCGAGCGTTTTGTTTTTTCATAACAGATTCTCCTTTTCTGTATTATTGGCATACGCGCCGCTCGGGTTCAAACGGTTTTTCGATCTCCGTTTGAAACAATGTCTGCTAAGACATTATGTATATTTATTATATCATAACTCAATTTGCCTGTCAAGCAATAAACACGCCAAAAAAAACGCCCCCTTTTTATCACATTTCAACAAATCAAAACGATAGGAACCGCGAGGTTTCACAAAACCGTCATAAAAGCAAAAAAAGAAGCCGCAAAACCTGCTTTTCGGCTTCTTTTTCGGATGCTTTTCAAACGGCAAATCCACCGTCCACACCGAGGATCTGCCCCGTAATAAAAGAGGCACGCTCGGACGCCAGAAACAGCACCGCCTCGGCTACCTCTTCCGGTCTTCCCAATCGGCACATCGGTGTTTCGTCACACAGGTCACGCTTGGTCTCGTCGTCCAGAATCGCGTTCATATCGGTTTCAATAACTCCCGGTTCGACGCAGTTAACGCGAACGTGAGAAGGTCCCAATTCCTTTGCCAGCGCCATCGTAAAACCGCGCAATCCTGCCTTGGCGGCACTGTAATGCACCTCGCAGGAAGCTCCCGTTTTTCCCCACATCGATCCAATATTCACGATGCTTCCGCTCTGTTTTGCGATCATTCGCTTTGCCACCTCACGACTCACGTAAAACGCGCCCCCGAGATTGGTATCGATCATGCGCGACCAATCACTATCCGAAATCTCGGTAAACAGCTTGATCTGCGCAATTCCCGCGTTGTTTACGAGCACGTCAATACCACCGAGTGCACGCACCGCTTCCTCAACGGCTTTTTTAACCGCTTCGGGGTCACTCACATCCGCGCGAATCGCCAAAGCACCCGTGTCGGTGCTGATACGTTCGGCAGCCGCCGTGTCGGAACGGTACAAAAACGCAACACGGTCGCCGTTTTTGCAGAACAAACGCACACAAGCCTCACCAATTCCGCGAGATCCGCCCGTAATTAAAACCTTCATGATACTGCCTCTTTTCTCGTTTCTATCAATCCTTATTTTGAAAGATAAATTCCTCACCGTTACAGAAAAAGGTTACGTCATGCAGCCGATCGGTTCGCAAAACAGCGGCACCGACCTTTTCCAAACGTGTCACAACCTCTCCGTGCGGATGCCCAAAGGAGTTTGCCGCACCGCAGCAGATCACAGCCCAATCGGGAGAAACAGCCTCTAAGAACGCCGTTGAGGATGCGGTGGAGGATCCGTGATGCCCTACCTTGTAGAGCGAAGACGCAAAATGCACCGTACCGTATTTTTCCAGTAGCTTCTCCTCAGTTTCAACACCGGCATCTCCCATAAACAGAGCCGACGTTTTGCCGCACGTCACCTTCAGAACGATGCCGCTTTCGTTGGAATCATTCGATGCATCGTGCCCCGGCGAAAAGACGAAAAGCTTAATGGCGTCAATATGACGCAGTTCTCCCGCCATGACCTCTTTGACCTCCGCGCCGCAAGCCTCCGCCTCAGACAAAAGGAAGCGATACGCTTGGTTTTGTGCGCCTCCGGGTGGGCACCAGATCTCCTTTGCGCCAAAGCTTTGTAAAACACCGTCAGCACCGCCGATATGATCCTCGTCGAAATGGCTGAACACCATCAACAAAAGCGATTTTACTCCATACGCGCGTAGCTTTCGGCAAAGCTCCCCTTCACTTTCTTCAGGACCCGCATCAATCAGGATATCACCGCTTTTCGTTCGCAAAAGAACGCTGTCCCCCTGACCGACGTCAAGAAAAATGACCTCCAACGGGGGATCGGTGTTGTTCTGTCCGCCCGGAGCACAGGCGCACAAAGAAATACACAGACAAAGGCACACAAGGATTCCACGCTGCCATCCGCTCATCCTCTCACTCCCTCGTCCGTTTTTTTACTATTATAGCAGATTGTTTCGTATTTTTCAATACGTGAAGCGGATTTTTCAAAAAAAGCAAAAGGGAGACCTTTTCAGATCTCCCATATCATTCAGATCAACGCCATCATGCGGTCGGCGGCACGCTCCGCGTAACGGTCGAACCATCCTTTATCCCGCAGATAGAACAGAACAGTATATCGATCGCGCAAGGTCAGCGCACGGTAAAGTCCTCGCAGGATCGTATCACGGTCGGTCACAACCGCAGGCACCTGCATTTTGACGCAAAATTCCTCTACGGCATCAAAGTACGGAACGTATTTCACGATCAACGCTTTCAGATGTTCGTCGTCTGTCTCTTCCAAAAGCATTTTATACAGGATCGCAATCAGGCGTGTTCCCTCGCACACCTCCAAGCCGTGCAGATTGGGCTTTTTGCCGGTCTCCACGTCAAACAATTCCCAAGAATGTGCCACGATATGCTCCGAACCGGATGCGGGACGGGAGTTCCCCGTAAACGCCATCCCAAGCCCTGTGACCAAAAAGCCTTCCATGATGTTTTTGATACATCCCGAATCACGGCTCGCAAGGCGATAACCGTTCGCAAGGCACTTTTCGGTCGCTTCAATCACGTCCTGAGCGATCTTTTCACAGTAGTATTCCCCGCTGTAATCGCGTGCCAGCTCCCAATCCAGGATCCCGACGTATTTACCGAACATATCCCCAATTCCTGCCAGCATCATCTCGTAAGGTGCATCCTTGAGCACATCCAGATCCGCGATCAGATACTTGGGGGTGGTTGCCTGAATCGTGCTTTTGGTTCCATGGTGCAAAAACGGAGTCCCCGCAGACACGTAGCCATCCATGGAGGGTGCGGTTGCAACGATCCCGTAAGGCAGATGCAAGCGGAAGGATGCAAGGCGACAGGAATCGTTGACAACGCCCGAACCGACCGCTAAAATAAAGTCGGGAAGCTCGGAATACGAAAACGGATCTGCCTTTGCAGTAACGGGGTTAGCATTGAGGATGATCTTGCCAAGCGTATCGGCATTTGGAAGAACGCAATCTCCGTCCAGAACGAGACTTGTAAAAAGCATTCCCTTCTCCCGAAGTAAGCACTCAACGCGTTCCCCTGCCGCACGGTGGGTATTTTCATCCGAAACAACGTAGATCTTGTGATAATCCTTTAAAATCTCGGGGAGCTTATTGATCGCCCCCGATGAAATTTCATAGCCCTCGAGCGGTGCCTGGTGAGATCCCATCGCACAGTCGCAAGAAAATCGAATCATAATCAACCTCCGATTCAGAATTGTGTTCATTATAGCACACTACCAATTTCCTGTCAATCGAAATCTTCAAAAATGAAAAAGCTCCACCCCAAAAATGAAAAACGAGCATTTGAAACGATCAAACGCTCGCTTTTATCAAGTTAAAATAACACTACGAAATTCAGATTCATCAACACGACGCAAGCAATTCCGCAAACGATTCCGATCTTTTGACGCAAAGACAGCCGATCGCGGAAAAACAGGATCCCGATGACCGTCATACCGAGGGACTGCAATCCCGCATAGGTCGGAAACATAAACG
Source organism: Eubacteriales bacterium (assembly GCA_045120465.1). Classification (GTDB taxonomy): domain Bacteria; phylum Bacillota; class Clostridia; order Oscillospirales; family CAG-272; genus UMGS1865. The sequence continues at coordinate 70,953 of JBGVEW010000071.1, read as the reverse complement.
CACCGTCGATGTTCCCCAAGCCGATGACATAAAATTTTTGATAAAGTCCTAATGCGATGCTGATCAGAAGGACGAACAAAAGAACCGATCGATTCCAAAATCCATACGTGTTTTTTTCCTTTTTTCCCACGTGTGCGGCAAAAAGATAATATGCAAACGCCATAGCCGAAGCAAACGCATACATCAGTACCACAAAGGTGTTTTCGGAATTTTCGATCTCCGCGGAATGGTTTTTGACAAAGATCTTCATAAAAACAGATGCTGCAGAGGTGGCGAGCATTGCCGCAAAGGTAAGGGCAATCCATTTTCCGCTGACACCGCACTCACGATCGTCCTTTTTGACACTCAGGATCATAGACACCAGCAAAAAAACGATACCGATGAGCTGCGAGAGATAGAGACGCTCGTGAAAGAAAAAGATGCTGAACGCGGTGATAAACAGCACGCTGAAATTCACGAGCAGAACGGTTAGCGAAACGGGACCGCTCTTCAATCCCAACGCATAGCAGGTCTGAAACAAAAACGTTCCGAGTGCCCCCAACAGGGCAAGCACAATCCCACTCCAACCGATTCCGCCGATTGGAAAAATCAGTGCCATGACCGCCGCCATTGCAAAAAAGAGTTGCGCATTGAACAGTACGCTATCCGCTGTGTTGCGAATATGTTTTCGGCTGACCTGACCTTGGAGGGTCACCTTGGTGCATCCGAGCACGACCAACGCAAGAATCATGACAAATTGAAGAAACTGTGACATTGATATGCCTCTTTCCATGAAAAATACTTACCTATTATACTCCCACACGGGCGGTCTGTCAATATCAAAAATCAACCGAATGGTGGATTTTTCAATCACCGTTAAAAAGCAAATAAAACCCGCTCCCAAATTCATGGAAACGGGTTTTATTTGTACAAGAAACAGAATCAGATCTGCTCCTTGACCTTGGAAGCCTTACCGACGCGGCCACGCAGATAGTACAGCTTTGCACGTCTGACCTTACCGACGCGGATGATGTCCACCTTCTCTACGTTGGGAGAATGGATCGGGAACGTCTTCTCAACGCCAACACCGTAGGAGATCTTTCTTACGGTAAAGGTTTCGGAGATGCCACCGCCATGCTTTGCGATAACGGTTCCGTCGAACATCTGGATTCTCTCGCGGTTACCCTCTTTGATACGGTTGTGAACACGAACGGTGTCACCGATGCGAATTACGGGTACCTCTTGCTTCAATTGCTCGTTTGTAAAAGCCTCAATCAAATTCATTTTTGAGCCCTCCTAAATATATCGGATGTTCATGCGAGCATGCAGCGGACCACCCTAAAATTCTTGCGACATAGCGCAACGTGAGTATTATACCATACTCCAATCGATTTTGCAAGTACTTTTTGGAATTTTTTTGGATATTTTTTAGTTTTTTTCTTCTTTTTACAGTTCAAAGACAGATTTTATCGAATTCTTTCGCCAAGAGGCGTTTCGGGATCGAGGAAGAGCACTCGAACGGTCTCCTCACCGCTTGCGAGTATCATTCCCTGCGATTCGATTCCGCAAAGCGTTGCGGGACGAAGATTGGTCACGAGCACTACCTTTTTGCCGATCAGCGCGTCCGGCTCGTACCACTTGGCAATTCCCGACACCACCTGTCTCTTCTCATATCCGAGATCGACCTGCAATTTGAGCAGCTTCTTTGCCTTGGGAACCTTTTCGCATTCCAAAATCTTTGCAACACGGAGCTCCACGTTCATAAAGTCCTCAATGCCGATCAAAGCACAGCCCTCGGGCTTTTCGATCTTCTCCTCTTCCTTTTGCGCCGCCGCAATCATTGCCTGACGCTCCGCCTCAAATTCTGCCAGCTTCTTCTCCTCATCCACACGGGCAAAGAGCACCTTGGAATCGTTGACCATATCGCCTGCCACCATACCGTTAAAGCCCTCGAGCGTATCAAAGGTGCGCTTTTCGGTATTCAGCTCGTTCAAAATCTCCTCTGCGGTTGCGGGGATAAAGGGAGCGAGCATAACCGCGCCCTGACGGATGGCTTCCATCAAGTTATAAAGCACCGTGCCGAGGCGCGCGCGCAGGGATTCATCCTTTGCAAGCGTCCACGGAGTGGTTTCATCAATATATTTATTGGCACGGCTGAACATCTCAAACAGCCCTTCCAAAGCGTCCGCGATGTGATAATCGTCCATCGCGCTGCGCAGATTTGCGTATGCCTTAGCACAAGCCGCCTTCAATTCCTCATCCAAAACGTCGGGAGCAGAGGGAGCCTGTACGACCTTATCGAAATACTTCTTTTGCATATCCAGCGTACGCTTCACAAGGTTTCCGAGGTTATTGACCAGATCCATGTTGTATCGCTTGATCACCGACTCGTAGGTGATCGATCCGTCGGATGCGAAGGGCATTTCCGCCAACGCGTAGTAGCGGACACCGTCCACCGAGAAATGCTCTGCCAGCTTATCGGCATAAATAACGTTGCCCTTGGATTTGGACATCTTGTCCATGCCAAAGTTGAACCACGGGTGCCCGAATACCTTTTTGGGAAGCGGCAGATCGAGTGCCATGAGGAAGATGGGCCAATAGATGGTATGGAAACGCAAAATATCCTTACCGATGATGTGTACGTCGGCAGGCCAATACTTTTTAAAATGCTCGGATTGCTCCTCGTAGGTCTTATCGGGATCGTAGCCCAGCGCCGTGATATAGTTGGTCAACGCATCGAGCCACACGTAAACGACGTGCTTATCGTCAAAATCGACGGGAATTCCCCACTTGAAGGAAGTACGGGAAACGCAAAGATCCTGAAGCCCGACCTTGAGGAAGTTGTTGACCATTTCCTTTTTGCGGAGCTCGGGCTGAATGAAATCGGGATTTTCATCGATATGCTTCATCAAACGATCCGCATATTTGCTCATTTTAAAGAAGTATGCCTCTTCCTCCGCGCGGTTGAGCTCACGGCCGCAATCGGGGCACTTCCCGTCCGCGGCCTGCGTTGCCGTAAAGAAGGATTCGCAGGGGGTGCAGTACCAGCCCTCGTATTTGCTCTTATAAATATCGCCCTTATCGTAAAAACGCTTGAAGATCTTTTGCACCGCGGTTACGTGATAATCGTCGGTGGTACGGATAAAGTAGTCGTAAGAGGAGTTCATCAAATCCCAAACGCCCTTGATCTCGCCCGCAACGCCGTCCACGTATGCCTGGGGTGTGATGCCCTGCTCGTTGGCAAGATTTTCGATCTTTTGTCCGTGCTCGTCCGTACCCGTACAGAAGAATACGTCCTTGCCGCACATGCGCTGATAGCGTGCAACGGCATCACTCATGATCACCTCGTAGGTGTTGCCAAAGTGGGGCTTGCGCGACGCATACGCGATCGCTGTTGTCATGTAGAATTTTTCGTTCATTGTCAAAGTTTCCTTTCTTTTCCAAATCCGCAAATGAGCGGACGGAATTTATCTGAACGCATCGGATGTCCGACGCGTATCAATCCATAGAATCGGAATCGCGGTTCCCTTTAAAAAACGAATCGCAATACGCAAAATACGCCACCGCCATACGTGGAATCGTATCCGCAACAAGAAGCACACCGCAGGTCAGAAGTCCCAGAAGGATTTGCGCCAAAAAGCTTCCCAAAAAGCGCAGTGCGCACAGGGCGGGAGCACGGAATAAGACTGCCCCCTCTTCCCACTCCTCTTCCGATCTGCAAAGTAACAGATACAAAAGCGGAAACTCGGAGAGCTCCCACGCAATTCCCGCAAGAATTTCAGCGGCAATCAACAACGCGCAAAGCAGAACGCTCCACAAGGTATCCGGCAAAAGCAGGACCGCAAGCATGGCGGTCAAGCGCACCGCGGTGACACACAGCGTCAGCTTCCACAAAAAGCGAGCCGAGAGCGAAAGCGCCGCGAAATAGCGCTCACGCGAGGTGAAAAAGCAGAACAGATCCGCAAGGATCGGGGAGCGGTCATGCGCCACACGCTCTGCCACGGCGCAAAAGCCAAGGAGCGTGGGAAGCACCAAAAAGAGCATGATCGCAAAGAAAAGCACACCAAAGACCGCAAGGATCGGATACACCGCGGGCGATGTGGGATCGATCAGGCTCAAGCCTGCCGCCGATGCAGCGGAAAGCAAAATATACATTGGCACAAACAAGAGGCAGACCGACAGCGCCTCGATCAAAAGCAAGCGATGTCCGTTTTGCGCCAAACGCTCTCCCGCTCTTTTTTGGGCGGCTTGCGCGATGGTTCTCTTCTTCAAGCGCTCTCACTCCTCTCGTTTTGCATCTAATATCATATTATACCAAATCCGTTTGCTTTTTACAATAGCTTTTTGGAATTTTTTTGTTCAAATCGGCGCACAATTCCATTGAGGACGTAAAAAAGGAGAAAAAGACATGAATGCTGACCGTTCAAACGGTTCGTTTGGCGAATCCGACGCACTGAAACGAGCCTTCGCTCATCAAAGGCTTCGTCATCACAACAGCTTTTGGAGCTACCTGAACACCGCGCGCCGATCCGCAAAGCTATATGCCCATTGGATGCGCCTCGTAACCGTTTTCCGCCGATTTCGGTTGGTAACGCTGATCCTTCGGCTCACAGCGTTTGTACTGTCGGTATTGGAAGCGGGAGCACTCGCTCTGCTCTCCGCGCTGCTTTTGCTGTTTTTCCTTCCGATTCTGATCTTTCTCTCGCTCGGAATCCTTTTGACGGTGCTCTGGGAAGCCCCGAAAAAGAATCGGGAGATTGCTTCTCAAATCAAGGAAAAGCAGATCCACGTTTTGTTTTGGGAAAATGAATCGGGAGAATTTTTCAAAGCCAATGCCCGCTCGCTCGCCGCGCAAGAGGGGAACGCCGTGATCGTGATCTCTCCATTCTATCTCTCCTCTCGCGGCATCCGCAAGCGCTCCCCCTTTTACGTGACCGCAAGAATGGAAGAAAAGGATCTGTTTCTCGTTCGTCGCTACTACTTCTTCTCTCTGCAAAAAGCGGTGCTCTCCAAAGAAAAAACAGCGTACTGGTACTAAAAAAGGGGCTGAGTCATTGATGAAGCCCCGCGCGAAAAAGACGACGGTAGGCTTTTTCGCGCCGAGGAATTTGTTGTTTTTTGCCTCTTATGAGGCAAAAATGGCGGCGTTTAGCCGCCAAAACAAAAATTTCGGGGGTGAGTGCCAAATGCATTTCGCATTTGACTCACCCCCTTTTTGAAATTATCGTAATACCTCACGGTCAAAGCCCGCTCCGTAGCGCACGGTATGCACGATTCCCGTATCACGGTCAAGGATCACAACGTCCACAACCGCTTCGCTCACGCTTCCCGCAATCCGCGCGGTGGGGCTTCCGCCGTTGTTGTTGGCATAGGAATCGCAATGGATTTCCAGATTGACGCAACCGTCGGGAGAGACGTACAAATCGTCATAATGTCCATGCCCGCTCGCGGTCAGGACCACGCGCCCCGGAGCATTTGAAAAATCCGCAAAGACCTCGAACGCGTCCTCGCCATCCCAAGACATCCGTGAATACGTGCGTCTTGCGTTATACGCCTCGATCAATTCTCCAAAAATCCGTGCCTTGTAATGATTCCAGCGTAGCTCCTTGAAAAACGGAATATGCCCGATGACGACCGCGGCATGATCGGACGGGATCGCGCAAAGCGAATCGATAAACCACTCCACCTGCTCCCGTGTAATGGAAAGCTCGCAATCCCAGATTCCTTTTTCATCAAGACGGGGAATCAGAATTTCGTTGGTATCGATGACGATATAGCGTGTTTTCGTCTCTTCACTGTCAAAATAATAGTAGGTTCTTCCCCACTTTCCGCACACACGTTCAGCTTGCTCGGAAAAGATCAACTCATATACCTCATCGCGGCTCTTGCACACTCCCGAATCGGTATATTCGAACGCCTTACCGTACATATCGTGATTTCCGCGCACCATATACGGCTTTGCGAACGCGAACGCATCCGCAAAATACCGAACGTCGGTGATAACGTCCTCCTCGGTCGTCCACGCGCTGACGGTATCACCTCCGTATATCACGGTTTTAACGCCTGTGTTTTCTAAAATCGAGCGCACGATCGGAACCGAGATCATAGTGTTTTGTCTGACGTGAGCGTCCGCGAAAAAGACGAACGCCTCGGGAGACTTTGTCTCTCCAAGCAATCGACGGACTCTTGCGTTCTTTTCTTCCACGTGTTCCGTGTAATATGAAGGCAATGTGTCAAACGAAGAAGGCGGTGTCAAGGGTTCCTCTACGTGCTCGTACATATACCCCGGCATCCCCGTCTCCCGTGCTTTGGCGCGTAATGCTTCCAACGTGTGCTCACTCATTGTTATTCTCCTATCGGGTGATCAGTCCAGAATCGGCAGACAGAATACCGGCTCCAAGCCAACCGCAGCGAGTGCCGCGTCGGCTTCCTTTGCGCTCATTTTGGGCGCAACGACCGCAAATCTGCCGCCTTCCATAAAGATACATTCCTCGATTGCCAGTGCAGCCTTTGCCTTTTCGGCGCACTTGCTGCATCCCTCGATCACGTAGCAACGGCGGCAAGCAAAGTCCGCGGCATCCGCCATGTCGGACGCCTTCGCAACGCTCCATGCAGGCAAACGGCGCTCACTTGCGCGATGGGAAAGAACATCCAGAATATCCGCCACCACAGCGCTTGCCGTGGGAAGCTTGCCCGCGCCGGCACCGTAAAACAACGCTCTGCCGAGCATATTGGCATTGACAAGGATACCGTTGTAAACGTCGTCCACATGACAGATCGGATTGGTGGGAGCAACAAGAAAGGGAGAGACGAGCGCGAGGATCTTACCGTCGATCCGTTCGGTGTGTCCGATGAGCTTAACGGCGCATCCCAGCTTGTCCGCAACGGCGGTATGCTCACGTGTGATACCGGTAATACCCGTGCGTGAAATCGCGTTGGGATCAAGCAAAACACCAAAAGAAAGTGCCGCCAGAATGACGATTTTACGGGCAGCGTCAACGCCCTCAACGTCAGCGGCGGGATTTGCCTCGGCATATCCCTTCGCCTGCGCTTCCTTGAGCACGTCGGCAAAATCTGCACCTTCATTTTTCATTTTGGTCAGAATAAAATTGGTCGTTCCGTTGAGGATTCCGCTGACCGAGAGAATCTCGTTGGACGCAAGATCGGTCTGCAAGGGACGGATGATCGGAATGCCGCCGCCCACGCTTGCCTCAAACAGATAAGACACCTTGTTTGCGCGCGCCAGCTCCAACAGCTCCGCGCCAAAGGTTGCAACGACCTCTTTGTTGGACGTAACGACACTCTTCCCTGCTTCCAGCGCCGCGCGAGTGAAATCGTACGCGGGGTGCGCACCGCCCATCATCTCGGCAACCAGCACGACCTCGGGATCGGAAAGAATCACATTGATATCGTGTACAACGCGATCCCCCAGAGGATGATCGGGGAACTCGCGAAGGTCGAGGATGTATTTGACGTTTACTTCATCACCGCAGTAGGACGCGATCTGACGGGCGTTTTCCTGCAGGACCTGCGCGGTTCCGCTTCCAACAACACCGAAGCCGAGAATTGCAATTTGGATCATAAGAGTACTCCTTTTGGTAGTTTCACAGTGAAAATTCGGAAGAAAATCCTATTTCCTCATATTATACCACAAAAAATCTCAAATTGCAAACAAAACTATTGAAAAAATTAAAAAAATGTGTTATACTTTCTTCGTTGCGTTCTTACGCCTTCCGAAAAGCGAAAAAAAGGAGGCTTTTTATGGCACCGTCATCCAAAAGAAATTTAAATAACGTCAAAATCTTCGTGCTCTATCTGATGCGGAACATCGGATATCCCATGAGCTTTTCGACCGTAAACGATATTGTCATGCAAAACGATTACGTGATGTACCTCGATTTTGCGGAAGCGTTTCACGAAATGCTGGATTTGGGACTCATCAGCGAGTGCGGACACGATAAGGACAATCTTCCTCTTTATGAGGTTACCCGCAAGGGCGCGGTGGTAGCGGAGCAACTCAAGAGCGATATTCTCCCCGCGATCCTCGATCAAAGCATGGCATGCGCTCTGCGCTATCTGGATTTTCAGGCAAGAGAGATTGTGGTGGACAGCGAGGCTCGTCGCCTGAACGACAACACCTTTGACGTGACCATTTCCATCAAGGAAAAAGGAAAGCAGATCTTCTCCACCACCGTCAACGTGGATTCCGAGTACCGTACGCATCAGATCCGCCAAACCTTCCGCAGCCGCCCCGACGTCATCTTCCGCGGCGTGATGGCACTCCTGACCGGAAAAATGGATTTTTTGTTTGATAAGTGAATGAAAAAAGGGACGAATGACCAAAAAATTCGTTCCTTTTTCCGTTTTTTTGACACCTCTTGTTAAAGTTGCATTCAAAATAATTCACAATCTTTTCAAATATCCATCGTGAAAAATCACCAACGAAAAATTGCTTTAATCGTGAAAATCAATAGGAATTCCATTCGTTTTTTGTTCACATTCGCTCAATATGTAAAAACCGCTCTCAAAAAACAAAAAAAATTATGTTGACATTTCACAAAATACTTGCTATAATGTTTTTGTAATCTCGTTACCCTATCAGGAAAGGATCCGGCAAACACATGGAAACGGATAACCGATCGATTCTCAATTCCCTGTTGGTTGCCGCAAAAGCGGGCGAACAGCACGCTTTTGAAGAACTGCTCAAACGCTATTCTCCATTGATCGACTCTCTCACCGGCGTATTTGCACTATCCGATCCCGATGCGGACGACTTCCGTCAGGAGGCCTGCATCGCGTTTTATCATGCCATAAAGCATTTTGATACCGATCAGGAAAAGGTGCAATTCGGGCTTTACGCCAAAACCTGCATCCGCAACCGTCTGATCTCCTATGCCCGCACCATCAAACGGCACGAGGGCGAGGTCAGCCTTTCGGAATCCGTTGAATCGGACGAATCCGCCGATCCCGCACGGACACTGATGGAAAAAGAAGATTATCTGGCGCTCTACCGCCATATCGAATCGGTCCTCTCCTCTTACGAGAACCGCGTATGGTGGATGTATCTTTCGGGAAGAACCGCCCGCGAGATTGCAAGCATATTCGGGCGCGACGAGCGTTCTGTACAAAACGCCATTTACCGCATCCGCAAAAAGCTGCGTCAATCCCTTCCCCCACAGGAAAGCAGGTGTCGCTGACACCCCTATGCCCGAATAGCTTAAACAAAGCGTTGCTCCATGTGCAAAGATAGCGGTGCAAATCCGCCAAGGGTACAACACTATACACAATTTCACAACAAGAGAGGTTACACACAAATGTTCCAGGATGAAAACTACGATGCAGTAGCAGTTGAAGAAAAAGAATATGTTGACGAGACTTTGGTCTGCAAGGATTGCGGCAACGAGTTCGTCTTCACCGCGGGTGAGCAGAGATTCTATGCAGAAAAAGGTTTCCTGAACAAGCCCAAGGCTTGCAAGGCTTGCCGCGATGCAAAGAAGAACGCAGGTAAGGCTCCTCGTGAATACTTCACGGCTGTATGCGCTGATTGCGGCGGCGAGGCGAAGATCACCTTCCAGCCTTCCAGCGACAGACCCGTATATTGCAGTGCTTGCTTTGAACTGAGAAAGAAGGCACAGGACTAATTATCTGTATCGGTTTTCGGATCAATATAGGTAGGGCAAACACCACCTGTAAGACATGGCTTACGGGTGGTGTTTTGTTTTTATCCGTCGTTTTTCCTTGAAAAAGCAATCAATATCGCGAAATATGGTTTTAAAAACCGTAAAAAGTAGAAACAAAAGCCACAATTTTGCCAAAATCTATTGACTTCCACCTCCTTTTATGCTATACTACCCCACGTAGTATCTCAAGCGAAAGGAAAAACACCTATGAAACGAACAAAGCTGATTGACCGCACGCTTCCCAATTACACGCGCGGCGAAGAGATTTTCAATATGGTTTCCCACATTGTGGGCGGTGCTTTGGGGATTGCCGCACTGGTGCTTTGCGTGGTATTTTCCGCTATCCGTCAAGATCCTTGGGCGGTGGTGGGTAGCTCCGTTTACGGCGCAACACTCATTTTGTTGTACTCCATGTCCAGCATCTATCACGGTCTGAGACCCGAAATGGCAAAAAAGGTTTTACAGGTCCTTGACCATTGCACCATCTATTTTCTGATCGGAGGAACCTACACTCCTATCCTTTTGACCTGCATCCGCGAGCACGATCCCGTGTGGGCTTGGGTGCTCTTTGGAATCGTTTGGGGTCTGGCGGCAATGGCAACCACCTTGACCGCGATCGACCTCAAAAAATATTCCAAGCTCTCAATGGCTTGCTATATCGGCATGGGCTGGAGTATTCTTCTGGCGGCAAAAACCGCGATGGAAGCCATTCCCCTTCCCGGTCTTTTGTTCATTCTCGGCGGCGGTATCGCCTACACCGTTGGCGCGGTGCTTTACGGACTCGGCAAAAAACGTCGCTATATGCATTCCCTGTTCCATTTGTTTGTGGTGGCAGGCAGCATTTTGCAGTTCTTTGGAATCTTCTTTTATATTATCTGACCGACCGAATCAAAAAACGCTTTCTTCCATTCGAAGAAAGCGTTTTTTTGATTATTTCCCCCGTCGGGATACGAGCATCCGTTTGACACCCTTGAGAAGCGCGGGCGCATTCATGACGATCATCAATCCCGTAAGCACGGTGCTGCAAAGCAACCGCCACGGAGTCTCCCACGTCATGACCGCCGCCTGCAAAAGAAGCAACGCGGTGCTGCCGCATAACCGCAACCAACACAAATGAAATGGGATGAGACGGTGCGCATCGACAAGACGCACGATCATCACCAAGGCATAACTTGCAAGGGTTGCGATCGCCGCTCCCAAGGGTCCGATCATGGGGATCAGGATAAAATTGAGCACAACGTTGGCAAGCGCGCCGAGAAGTGCCGTAACGAAAGAATGCATACTCTTTTTTCGCACCAGATAGACGCTGGCAAGGAAAGAGACCACCGCTTCGAGTGCCGCGGCAGAAAGGAGTGCGGGCATATACCGCCATGCCTCGTAATACGCCTCGTTGAGAAGCAACGCCGTGAGCGCACGGGACAGAAGGATCAATCCCGACGCGCCGATCATAACGACCGACAAAAAGCCGCCGAACACCGTTGAGTAAAAGTGTTTGCATTGCTCGCGGTCGGTGTTCTCCGCCACGGCGGAAAACTGCCACGCCTGCAAAAAAATACTTGCCACAAGCGTCACTACCGTGGGGATCTTATACGCCGCCGAATAGAGTCCGTTGGCACTCTCCCCGCAAAACAAGGTCACCATATAGCGATCGGAAAGATCGGTGATCAGCCAGCAAACGGTAGTGGGAATCAAGGGAAGACTGAAGCGCAAAAGCTTTTTCATCATTCTTGCATTGACCTTGGAAAAGGAAAAGACCTTCCAAAGACGCGCGCGGAACAAAAGGAACAAAAGCGTGATGGCGTTTCCCATGACAACGGAAAGCACGTAGCCCTCAACGCCCATTCCAAAGCCAAACAAAAACAGAACGTTAAACGCAACCACCAAAACGGTGTTTAAAATTCCCTGCCCCGCAAAGAGCACGGTACGGTCGATGGCGCGGAGATATTGTGCGCACACCGCTTGAAGATCTGCAAAAACGACGTACAAAACAACCAACCAAAGGTAGCTTGACACGTAATTGATCAACAAAAGAATGGGAGAGAACAGCAAAAATCCTCCCAAGGCAATTCCCAAGAGCACAATACAGGTAGAAAACACTGCCTCGCGGTCTGCCTCTCGATCTGCGGCAAAGCGGAACACACCCGTACTCAGCCCCACACAAGCCAACGGCATTAAAAAATTAGAAAGCCCCGTGATCAATTCCGCAGCTCCAAACTCTGCCGTGGTCAGCCACGTCGTATAAAGCGGCATGAGCAAAAAGACCAACAGCTTGGAGCCAAACGTACCTACGGCAAGAATGACAGTATTGGAGGCTAATTTTTGATAACGATTCATTGTTCTTCCTTATAATTCGTCGCGGTATCTGCCTTGCCGTCTCCCGTGGTATCCACGTACACGGTATCAACGATACCGTTTCCATCGGTATCCACAAACACACGTGTTCCGGGGGTATTCTGATGCTTTCGCATCGTCAGATAGACCGTAATCACGTAAAAAACACTCAGGGCAATGACGCACCAGCCCGCAATATCAAACAACAGCTCAAACGTACCCGCAGGTCCGAGAAGGACCAAAACCACCCCGAGGATCAGTTTGGGAAGCTCGGCTTTGATCTGCGCACGCGGGTTCTTCGACAGCAGAACATTGATCAACGGCAACAGGATCATGTACACTCCGAGAACGATCATCAAAACGCCACTATCCCAAAAGATCATCAAACATCCGATCAGAATGGCAATGGCAGAGGAGATGAGCGACACCTTACCCATGGGCGTAGAAAACGTGCCGATCCCCTGTGCCAATCCCGGCAGATTGGAAAGAACCGTAACGATTCCCATCACCGTAAACACCAACTTTAAGAGAAATCCGACGGGAATCAAGATCAGTAAAAGTCCCAATACCGCACCGATGCCTGCCGTGATCCACGCAGAGGTCATCGTTGCGTTTTTGTCATGCTGTACCTTCATAGTGTTCCTCCAATCGTAATCAACATTCAACGTTTGTTCTGTAAAAGGAGCGGCAGTACTTGGGGATGAACGTATTCACCGACGTCCTCACCACACTCCAGCTTTTGGCGTACCAAGGTGGAGCTGAGATCTGCGTGCGCGTTTTTGGCACGGATCATTTCGGTTTTGAAGCGCGGGTTATGCGCTTGATTCCAATCTGCCATATGCAGCTCGTAATCATAGTCCTTTTGGTTTCGCCACCCCTTGCAAACCGCATCCGCTCCAAGACGGTCATACAGATCGATCAAAAGCCCCGTGTCCGCAATGACGCGAACGTTGGGAAGCTCCGCAACCGTTCGCTTGGCGATTTCAAGACGGGTTTCCATATCAAAATAATAGCGTTTGGCTCGATTGATCATCACGGCAACCACCACCTCGTCATATCGGGCGGCAACCGTTTGAACGATATCCAAATGCCCCAAGGTCATCGGGTCAAAGCTCCCGGGAACGATTGCAAGACTCATACGAATTCTCCCTTCGGGTTCAAAATCGTCACCTGCGCCGCTCCGTAACGGGAAGCTCGCAAAACCTCGTAACGCTCATTCAGCTCCGCCGATCCTCCAAACACGTCCTCCGCATTCGCGGTCTCGCACATGATACGAGCGTCCTTTTGGAGCAGTTGCTTTTGGGAAAGGATTGTAAGCATTTGCGGAATGAGGTGCAATGCATAAGGCGGATCGAGAAAAACAAGATCAAACTTTCGATTTCCCACGCACCGCGAAAGAAATGCCGCGGCATCCGAGCAAACGATCTCGCATTGCTCCGAAAGATGCGTTTTTTCGGCATTGGTGCGAATGACGCGGATTGCTTCACGAGAGGCATCGCACAGAACGGCATGCTTTGCCCCTTGGCTGATTGCCTCTAACCCCAATTGTCCCGAACCCGCAAACAGATCCAGCACCTCGCTATCGGGAATGGATGCGCGAAGGATGGAAAACACCGCTTCCTTGGTTCGCTCTGCCGTAGGACGCGTCGCGTCTCCCGCAAGAGTCACCAAATGCGTCCCTCTTGCCTTGCCCGTGATAATACGCATCATGGCTTTTTCTCCTTTTTTCTTCGTTCTTCTTCAAAATATGCGCAAACGGCGGCGGCATCGCGTGCACCGATGCCGGGCACTGCCAACATCTCCGCCTCGCTTGCCTGCTTTAAAGCACGCAATCCTCCAAACGCAGCAAGCAGTTTTTTTGCCTTTGCCTCACCAATCCCCTCGATTTGGGTCAGGGTCGAGGTCTTGAGCGTTTTTCGCTTGGCTCCCGTCATCCGCCCTACGGTATAACGGTGAACCTCCTCCTGGATCCGATAGATCAGCGTAAACACGTCCTGTTCTCTTGCAATGCTGATCTCCTCACAATCGGTACAAAGCGCACGCGTTTTGTGGTAATCGTCCTTGACCATACCAAACACGGGAATCTCCAGCCCCAGCTCCGAAAGCAGTTCTCGAACCGTGGAAACGTGTCCGCGTCCTCCGTCAAGAAGGATCAGATCGGGAAGCTTGGAAAACGCTCCCTCCACATCCGAAAGATGCGAAAGTCTGCGCGAAAGCGCCTCGCGCATAGATGCGTAGTCGTCGGTTCCCTCTACCGATTTGATGGAAAAGGAGCGGTAATCGCTCTTTTGAAATTTTCCGTTTTCGCAAACGATCATCCCGGCGGTCAGATGCTCCGAACCGAGATTGGAAATATCGTACGCCTCAATGCGCTCCGGATAATTTTCCAGACAAAGCATTCCCGAAAGGCGCGCCAGCGTCCCCTCGGTTTTATCGGTATCACTTTGGTAAAGCTTTGCGCGCTCGGCGGCATTCTTTTCCACCATATCGCAAAGCGTGCGCAACGTTCCTCGTTCGGGAGTATGCACCGTAACGCGCCGCCCCGCAACCTGCGAGAGATACGCACCGATGGTTTCGGTATCCTCGTCCTCCAAGGAGAACGAAAGCAGGATCCGAGGCGGAATATATTCGCGCGACTTGTAATGCTCACACAAAAAGGTGGTCATATCCTCGGCTTCGAGAATACTGTCCGCACCGTACAAAAAATCCGCCTTATCCTGAAGAACACCCGCGCGGATATAAAAGACCGATACACAGGAACAAACGTCATCCGAATAGAGCGCAACTACGTCCTGCTCGGTATCGGGAGACGCCACGACCTTTTGCTTTTGCGAAATGCGGTCCAGCGCAAGAAGCGTATCCCGACATCTTGCCGCCGCCTCAAAACGCTCCTCCTCGGCATAAGCGTACATCTGCTTTTCCAATTGACGCTTGACCTCACCCGTTCTTCCGCCCAATAGCTCGCTGACGTATTTGATGCGTTCACCATACTCCTCGGGGCTGACGTTTCCCGTACAAACACCGCAGCAGCGGTTGATTTGATAATTGATGCAAGGTCTGCCGCGCCCGATATCTCTGGGAAAAACGCGCGAGCAGGTTGGAAGCTTGAGCGTTGAGGAAAGCAATTCGATCAGCGCGTATGCGGTACCCGAGCCGGAATACGGTCCAAAATATTTTGCGCGGTCTGAATCCCGCTTTCTCGTAAACTTGGGGCGCGGATATGCACCTGCCTCCAATTTGATATAAGGATAAGATTTTGCATCCTTTAAACGGATATTATATTTGGGAGTGTATTGCTTGATGAGCGTGTTTTCCAGAGAAAGCGCTTCCATCTCGTTGTCGCAAAGATAGTAGTCGAAATCCGCAACCGATGCGACCATCCGCGCGGTTTTGACGTTCTTTTCACCGTTTTGAAAATACTGGGACACGCGGTTTTTAAGCTTTCTCGACTTTCCCACGTAGATCACTTTGCCACCTCGATCGCGCATGATATAAACGCCCGACGACAAAGGAAGTCCGTTCGCCTTTTCCAACAGCCGTTGTCTGACCTCTTCGCTTTGCGGCATTGCTCTCCCCCCTTTTGTAAACAAAAGCGGTGCGCTGTGCGAACCATTCCGTCGTTTCGCCCATGCGCACCGCCATGCTTATCCGATTGAACCGTTAAATTTCGGAAAATCCGCTGTCGATCAGTTCGACCAAACCCGAAATTGCGGCATTCTCATCCTGACCCTCTGCAATCAGAGTGACCGTCATATCCTTGGCAATGCCCAAAGACAGTACGCCAAGCAAGCTTTTTGCATTGACCTTGCGGTCATCCTTCTCGATCCAGATGGAGGACTTGTAGGTGTTGGCTCTCTGGATGAAAAAGGTTGCCGGGCGGGCGTGCAAGCCACTGGTATTGGTGATAACGATATCGCGTGAAATCATAATGCGTTCGCTCCCTATCTAAAAATGTTACCCGTCCGATTCCGAAAATACGAACTCGCAGGTTTGATACTTAATAATAGTATAGCAGAATGTTTTGTGAAAATCAATAGTCAAACTTATAAGATTTTCACAAGTCTTTTACAACTTTTCGTGCAAAATAGATACATTTTCCTGTCGGCATAGGTCTTTTTTTCAGTTTTTGGGAATCCTGTTTTCAACCGATGCGACCGTTGCCGCAAGATAGATCCGTTTTCCGTAAAGCTCTCGCCTCTCCCCCACGAGCAAGGCATCGCGCCCGTTGCGCAAAAAAAGTTCCCCCTGCCAAGCTCCGGACACGCGCACGGTCAGGAGCAGATCGATCCGATCGGCTTCGTCATATGTGCCGACGATCTCCTTGCCATCCTTGATGAGGCGTATCGTTGTCGGCACGCGCTCCGCAGACACGAGCCTTCCCCACTCCTCTCCGCTTGGAAGGTATAACGGTTCACCCGATTCCACACACGCAGCGAAAAGCGGATGCAGATCCGACACACGAAGCATCACCAGCGTTTCATCCGTTGCCGTATCCGATGAGCGCAGAGAATACCCGCGCAACGCGATCCCTACGGCGGAAAGCAGGATCAAAAGAATCCAAAACGCATCCAAAGCGTTCCAACGTTTCTTTTCTCGCGTCATCCTTCTTCCTCCGGCAGATACTCTACCCCAACGATCCGCGCATTGGCGGCATAACAGTTCCCGACCCGAAAGCTCCCCGTACCCCCTGCGGCAATACGGTACGAAAGGATCCGCAAGCCCTGAGCCCCCTCGTCGCTTCCATGCCCCGTAACGGCAACGGTGACGTTGAAGCGATCGGCAGATTCGACTGTAACGACCTTTCCATCGACAACACTCGGAAACCGAGTCGGCTCAACGTCAACCGATTCGACCCATCCAAGCGTTGCAGTACCGCTTCCGTTCGTTACGGCACTTCCAACGGGAGTGCGCGCCCACGCTTCCTTGAGATCAAAGGAGATCTCCTCGATTAAAAGAAGATATCGGATCTCTACAACCTCCTTGCGCACGTAGTTTCGGTCTGCAAACAGCCATACCGTGAGCGATATCGCTAAAATCAGAATTGCAACTAAAATCCAATCAAACGTTGAAAACCGGATCCGCTTTATGCGAGAATACGTGGATTCCATTCCTCTTCCTCCTCTCCGACGATTGCCCATGCCAACGAGACAAGCAACAAAAACAGCATCCCCCTCTCGTACCACAGGTGATCAAACAACCCCATCGCCAACGCACCCGAAATGGATAAAGCGCCCGCGGAAATTCTTCCGTGTACAACGGCGCGCAAGAGCGGCAACGCCAAAAGCAAACCGAAAACGGCAAGTCCTGCAATGCCCAACTCAATCGCAACGGTTAAAAACACATTGTGCGCGTGCATCACCCGCTCGGTTCCGCTGACGGCATACTGCGGATAAACCGCTGAAAACGCCTGTTCGCCCACACCGATCCCATGCGGATATGCCACTACCATCCTCCCCACGCCCTGCCACGTATAAAGACGGTAACGGATCGAGGATTCGGTCAACTCCCCGATGCTCAAAAAGCGGTCGGTGATGCGATGCGGCACCCATGGAAGCGCGGCGACAAGCGGAATTGGGGAAATAAGCGCGACGGCACGTGTGGTGGAATTGTAAAAGAGCAAAAACAACACCAGCTCAAGCAAAAAACCGAGCCAAGCTCCACGCGACCACGTAAGGATCAAGCAAAACGATTGCAAAGCTGTTCCAAATGCAAAAAGCGTGCGGATCGGGGGGGATCTGTGACGGTTGCAAGCGCCAAGCAGGGCGTGCGGCAGACAAAGAAGCAGATAAATCGCAAGCAGATTGGGATTACCAAACAACGCACTCACGCGCCCGGGCGCATCGGAAAAGCGGTTGCGATCGACCCACAGAACAGGAAGATCACCAAAGAAGAATTGCCAAACACCGATCAGCGCAACCAACGACGAAGAAATCACCAATCCCATCCGTGCCGCGCGTTGGCATTTTTCTTCCGCCAACAGGCGACGCGCGGGAAGAAAGGCACTCGCGAGCAGTGCGGCAACCAATCCGTCAGCAACGTTTCCGCGCGAGATCAGTCCGCCAAATAACAGCAAGAGGCAAAACAGTACCGCGGGCAGATCGTACACCTCAATGGAAAGCTCCCGCCTGCCGCACACCGCTTTGATTCCCCACGAGAGCAAAAGCAGGGCGCAAAGTCCCGCTAATACGACCGTGGGATGCGCAAGCAATTGCAAAAACGGAAAGGTGCTCAACGCAAGAACCAAACACCGCTCGGGCGAGGAAAGCAAAACGCCCACCCCAAGCATCGCCAAAAAAGCGCCCAGCAAGCGGCAAGCACCGACACGGATCAAAAGCCATCCCGCAAAAACGGAGATCGGCAGTAAGGACGGAACGGCAACGCTTGTCGAACGGGCCGTTTCCGCGGGCAACTCCGTCACGCACTGCCAAGCTCTCCTACCGAGAAGCCCCAACGTTGCACTTCCGCGAATCGCACTTGCCAGCGTTCGACGGGAGGCGAACAGCGGAATAACCGACAAGAGAAGAAAGGTCAACAAGGCTTGATCCGCCCCGGAAACCGGCAACTCCAAAAACACCGCAAATACCGCGCCGAAAAGAACCGAAAGCCAAACGAAAAGTCCGATCCGTGCAATCGGCAATCTCAAAATCCGAGCACGCATCGCATCGTACAAAGAAAGCAGTACGCTTTTTTCACGGCTTTGCATCAGTGCGTTTTTCACCCTGATCAAAGGCGTATCCGAGGCAACGGGCTTTTCCTCTAAGGAAGAAAAACGTCCGTTCAAAAATCTCTCCTCCACGCGCTCATAGGCGCGCAAAGCACCAACGAACAGACTGTTTTTCCATGCGTTTTGCAAACGGATCGCGCCGCTTTTTGCAAGCGACCAAAACACCCCTTCCCTTCTTTCACGGGACATAAAAAACCTCCCACACCTGCTTTTTGGGTTCAAACACGGCAAAAATAAGCCTTTTTGATGGCAGATGTAGGAGTTTTTTAGATAAATTCTTATTCTTATTTTAATTTTTTGATTGCTCAAGGAGATCGGGGCGCAGGCGTTCGGTCATCTCCATTGCCTGCTCGTCTCTCCATTTATCGATGTTTGCGTGGTGTCCCGAAATCAGCACGTCCGGCACCTTGACACCGTGAAATTCATAAGGGCGCGTATATTGCGGATACTCCAAAAGTCCCGAGGAAATGCTCTCTTTTTCGTAGCACTCGGCATCCGACAAAACACCGTCCACAAGGCGTGCCACGGCATCGGTCAGAATACACGCGGGGATCTCTCCGCCCGTGAGAACGTAATCCCCGATCGAGATCTCCTCATCCACAATCTCGTCCACGATGCGGCGGTCAACCCCCTCGTAATGTCCGCACAAAAGGATCAGGTTGTCGTAATCTCTTGCCAATTCGGCAGCACGGCTTTGGTTGAGCACCTTGCCCGTTGGGGAAAGATAGATCACGCGGCGACGTTCGGTAGCGTATCCCTCCTCCTCTTGCATGCGGAGAATGGCGGTATAGCAATTGTAGATCGGGGGTGCCATCATCAGCATCCCTTTTCCACCACCGTAAGGGGTATCATCCACGCGGCGGTGCTTATCCTCGGAGTAATCTCTGATGTTGTGCGTGCGCACCGTGATCGCTCCGCTCTTTTGTGCTCTGCCGATGATACTTTCTCCCAGCACCGTATCCACAAGATCGGGAAACAGGGTCATAATATCAAATCTCATACGTTTTCGGCACCTCCGTCGAGGAGCCCCGGGATGGGACGGAGATAAACGGCATCATCGGGGTCGATATGCGTAATGAACTCGGGAACCGCGGGAATCGGATAAACGCCCGTTGCGGTTTTGATCATATAAAGATCACGCGCACCGCTTGTGTTAACGTCCGACAGCGTTCCGAGCACCTCCCCCGTATCCGCATGCTTGACGGGAAGCCCCAACAGATCGGAAATAAAGAAGCTGCCTTCCTCTACGGGAAGATCCTCACGGGATGCAAACACCTCCGTGTTTCGAAGACGATTTGCCGCCTCCTCGCTCTCCACCCCCTCCAGATCCACCAGAACGAATTGCTTAAAAACAGAGGCGCGAAGGACACGGCGAGGGCGGTAGCTCTCTCCGCTTTGAAAATACAAAACCGGAAGCGCAGCCAAAACGTCCGGAGAATCGCACCAGGACTCAAGCTTTACGGTTCCGCGAAAGCCGTGCGTATTGATGATTCTGCCCGCAGGCAGATAGGCAAGCTTCATAAGAGTAAAACATCCTTTCTCGATATTGTTTATAGTATAGCACATTCCCCCGAAAAATGCAAGATTTGAAAACGCTTTTCCTTGCTTTTTTCTTCTTTTTCAAGAAAAGATTGTAAGTTTTGAAAATATTTACAATTTAGGACTTGTATATTCCGTGAAAATCGGTTATGCTATAGACAATTATGGCATTTATGGAGGGTACTGTTATGGAATTTCTTGGATTCTTACCGATCGTTGTGGTATTGATTGCGATGTATTTCTTTATGATCCGCCCGCAAAAAAAGCAGGAGCAGGAGCAAAACAACATGCGCAACAATCTGGCGGTTGGCGATGAGATCACCACGATCGGTGGCATCATCGGCAAAATCGTCAGCATCAAGGAAGAAACCTGCGTGATCGAAACCACGCACGAGCGCACCAAGATCCGCATTCTCAAATCTGCGGTCAGCCGTGTGGACGTAAAAGCAGAAGACGCAGACGCTTGATGCGTGCATAAAAAAACCTCTGTTGGAATATGTTAGAACAACATCTTCCCAACGGAGGTTTTTTTCTATGAATTCTACGTTTTCCCGTAAAAGAACCCGTCGCGCACAGCCTTCAAGACCTGAGGCTGAGGATTCTCCCGGCTTTTTGATGCAAAACGTTGCAAAAAGCCTCTTTCTTACCGTTCTGATCGCTTTGGGTCTATTGCTTTTGCTATCCTTGGGGCTTTATTTTTCGCCCAACCCCACGCCCCTGATCGCGCCGCTCGGAATTGCCGCAGCATGTATCAGTGCCACGGTGGGGGGCATGATCGCGGCAAAGATGCACAAGCATTCGGCACTTTTGTGCGGACTTTTGAACGGATGCGGCATGAGTGCCTTAATGCTCCTCGCTTCCCTCTTTTTTCGCTCGCACGCGTCGGGATATCCCGCATGGCTCTCCGCTCTTCTGCACGTCGCGTTTTTCGCTTGCTCTGTTTTTGGGGGATATCTCGGCTCACGCACGGCAACTCGCAAAAAGCGCAAGCGAAGATAATAGGCAGCCCTCGCCTTAATCAAAGCAAGGCTTGGGATGCTCCTCGGGATTTGCCAGAACGAGCTCCATGATCTCATCGCACGTCATCCATTCCACGCGGTCAAGAAGATGCGTTTCAATACGGCGCGCGACCTCTTTCAAAACGCGCAAGCCGACACCGCTTCCGTTAGAGATCAGGCTCTGCCAATGCGTAATCATAATAGGATATCCGCCGGTTTCGAGAATACGGATGATCTCGCCGTCTTTTCCGTCCTCTGTGATCCACAAATCAGCTACCGACGAAACGTATTTCGCGCTATCCTCGGTGGTATCCATCGTTTGCCAGATGTGATCGCGCGTTGTGGCGGGGATGGCAACCAGCACGCGACCATCCTCCTCTCTTGCAATCCAAGGCTTTGCGTTGGGAACGCCCGAACGCTCGCGAAGGAAGAACCATGCCTTTTTTGAGCCCGTTACGTCGTAAACCGCCTGCGAAATTGCCTTTTCGTATTCTTCCTCAACCTTGATTCCAAACGACCACGGAGAGGTAATACCTATCGTGTGGATGCGTGCTTCCTTTAAAATGGAGAGTGCCTTTGCAACGTAGGAGGTCAGTGTCGCACGGTCCTGCGTCGCGGAAAAATCGTCCTCTCTTACGTCGAGTGCCTTCCCCGTAGCAAGATCGATCGCCTTGTGATGCGTCAGCATTTCGGGCGTCAGCGAAAAATTCTTCGCCACACGCGTGCGGACGGTATCGAGCCACTCCGTAAGCTCCTTGGGGTCAACACCATTCAAGCCGTTGACGATATCCCCTTTGTTGCCCGGCATCGGGACAACGCTGAATTTTCCCTTAAGCCCGTATTGTTCCATGAGATCGCAAAAGGAAAACAGGAAGGAATTTGGGTAGGTGGAAATCAGCGGCCGCCCATCGCGGGTCGTAGGACTTTTTGCGTGCTCGTGATACACCGAGATCACGGGCGCGGGATCGTCGATTTTCAAGCAGATCGGTACTTTTTTCATACGAACACCTCCAATCAATTCATTATAGCATACCCCCGCTCCCCTTGTCAACCGCGCAGGTTGACTTTTTTGTTTTTCGATAAAATCCAATCCTTTTGCTTATCATTCACATTTCATTCATTATTTATATTTATTCTGAACATAAAAAAAGCGTATAATATGAAGGTTAAAGATCTATGATATGATCAAAGGAGATCCGTTTGGATGAAAAAACTCTTAAAATACTTAAAGCCCTACCGAAAGGAATGCGTCATCAGCCCGCTCTTTAAGCTGTTAGAGGCAATTTTTGACCTCTTGGTACCGATCGTTGTCAAGCTGATCATCGACGAAGGAATTGCAAACGGAAGTGCGTCCTCACCGATTCCCGGGGCGGACGGCTACGGCTTTATCGGAATGATGTGCGGTGTGCTCGTCCTGTTTGCCATTGTAGGTTTGACCTGCGCCTTGATCGCGCAATACTTTGCCGCGCGTGCCGCAGTGGGATTTGCAACCGATCTTCGCCGCGATCTGTTTGCGCACGTTCAAGGCATTTCCTACAGCCAAACCGACCGTGTGGGATGTGCGACGCTCATCACACGCATGACGAGTGACGTCAACCAGATGCAATCGGGCATCAATCTGACGCTTCGCCTGCTACTTCGCTCCCCCATCATCGTTTTGGGCGCGGCACTCATGGCGTTTACGGTCAACCCAACCTCAGCGTGGATTTTTGCGGCAGTGATCCCTCTGTTGGCGATCATCGTATTCTCCATTATGCTCCGCAACAAGCCGCTCTACAAAAACGTACAAAAGAGCCTTGACCGCGTAACTGCGATCACGCGTGAAAATCTTGGCGGCGTTCGCGTTCTCCGCGCCTTCCGCAAAGAAACGGAAGAAACCGCACGCTTTGAAGCCGCCAACGACGAACACAATCGCGCACAAAATTTTGTAGGCAAGATCTCCGCCCTGATGAATCCTTTGACGCTGGTGGTGGTGAACGCAGGCGTGATCGGCTTGCTTTTGTCGGGTGCTAAACTGGTTGAGATCGGTAGTATGACGCAGGGCGACGTGGTGGCGATGACCAATTACATGGCGCAGATATTGGTTGAGCTGGTCAAGTTCGCAACCACGATCTTCGCGCTCAACAAAGCGTTGGCATCGGGCGATCGCATCGCTCAGGTGTTTGATATCCCCTCCGGCACGCAGGTCCTTCCCCATCAAGAAGAAGCCGACGGAACCGAGGCGGTACGCTTTGAAAAGGTGTTTATGACCTATGAGGGCAACGCCACCGAAACCCTTTCGGATATCAGCTTTTCGATTCCACGAGGATCCACTGTCGGTGTGATCGGTTCCACGGGATCGGGAAAAACAACGCTTGCCAATCTCATCCCCCGTTTCTATGATGCAAACGCGGGACGAGTATTGGTCATGGGGCGCGACGTGCGCACTTATGACCCAAATGAATTGCGGAATAAGATCGCAACCGTTCCCCAAAAATCGGTACTCTTTCGCGGAACGGTACGTTCCAATCTCCTGTGGGGCAACCCCGATGCTTCGGATGAGGAATTGTGGGCGGCACTGGAAGCCGCGCAGGCTAAGGAATTCATTTTGCAAAAGCCGAGCGGCTTGGACGAGCCTGTGGAACAAGGCGGAAGCAATTTTTCGGGCGGTCAGCGCCAACGTCTGACCATCGCGCGTGCGTTGGTCAAAAATGCCGATATTCTGATTCTTGACGACAGTTCCTCGGCACTCGACTATGCCACTGACGCAGCACTGCGCGCCTCCCTGAAAGCACTGCAAGGTCATCCTACCGTGTTTTTGATCTCCCAAAGGACCTCCTCCATTCGTCATGCGGATATCATTCTCGTCATGGAGGACGGGCGTCTTGTCGGCATCGGTACGCACGACGCGTTGTTGGCAACCTGCGAGGTTTATCGTGAGATCCATCACTCTCAATACAGAAAAGGGGGTGACGTAAAATGACGCTCCCAACCTTTGATAAAAGCACCGTAAAACGCGTGCTGAAGGGCTTGCACCACTACCGCGCGGCACTGCTCGTTTCCCTTTTGTTAGCCGCGCTCAACGTCTCTCTCTCTCTTGCGATCCCACTTTTGACGGGTCGCGCCATTGACGGAATTCTTGCAGAGGGAACCGTTACGTGGAGCATCGTATGGCAGGCAGTAACGCTGATCGCGCTATGCACGCTGATCTCTGCCCTTTCCCAGTGGGTAATGAACGTACTCAACAACCGTATCACCTACGGCATGGTCAAGCGTTTGCGCCGCGAAGCCTTTACAAAAATCCAAAAATTGCCGCTCTCCTATCTCGATCAACACCCGACGGGCGAAACGGTCAGCCGTATGATCTCGGACGTCGATCAGTTTACCGACGGACTTCTTCTCGGCTTTGCACAGTTTTTGACGGGACTGTTGACCATTCTCGGTACGCTTGTCATTATGCTGATCTTAAATTGGTCGGTTGCCCTCGTCGTCATATTCGTCACTCCACTCTCCCTGTTCGTGGCATCCTTTATCGCAAAGCACACGCACTCGATGTTCGTTCTGCAATCCAAAACCCGCGCCGAGCAGACCGCAATGATCGACGAATATATCGGAAACCACAAGGTGGTGGTGGCGTTCGGGCACGAGAAGGAATCGATCGAACAGTTCAACGAGATCAACGACCGCCTTGGTCGCATTGCGCATCAAGCAACCTTCTTCTCCTCGCTGACCAACCCCTCCACCCGTTTTGTCAACAATCTGGTTTATGCAGGAGTTGCCCTCATCGGTGCGTTTTTCTGCATTGCCACGCCAAGCTTTTCGGTGGGAACGCTGTCGGTATTTCTCAATTACGCCAACCAATACACAAAGCCCTTTAACGAGATTTCGGGCGTTTTGGCAGAGCTTCAAAACGCGCTGGCGTGCGCGGGGCGTTTGTTTGAGCTTCTTGATGAGCAAGAGATCCCCGCAGAGGCACCCGATGCGAAGGTCTTAACCGATGCCACGGGAAACGTCTCCATAGAAAACGTCTCCTTCTCCTACTCCCCCGACCGCGAATTGATCCGCCATCTCTCCCTTTCGGTAAAGTCCGGGCAGAGAATTGCCATCGTAGGCCCTACGGGATGCGGAAAAACCACTTTGATCAATCTGCTGATGCGCTTTTATGACGTAAACAGCGGAAGGATCACCGTGGACGGAACCGATATCAAGGAAATGACCCGCTCCTCTCTCCGCGCCTCTTGGGGCATGGTGTTGCAGGATACGTGGTTGCGTGCCGCAACGGTCAGAGAAAATATTTGTATGGGCAAGCCCGATGCGACCGACGAGGAAATGATCGCCGCCGCAAAGGCCTCCCACGCACACTCCTTTATCAAGCGTTTGCCGAACGGCTACGACACCGTTCTCGGTGAAAACGGCGGAACGCTTTCGCAAGGTCAAAAGCAGTTGCTTTGCATTACCCGCGTCATGCTGTGTCTGCCGCCGATGCTGATTCTCGACGAGGCGACCTCCTCGATCGATACGAGAATGGAGCTCAAGATCCAAAACGCCTTTGCGGAAATGATGCAGGGACGTACCTCCTTTGTCGTGGCGCACCGACTCTCCACCATTGAGTCTGCCGATCGGATCTTAGTCATGAAGGACGGAAATATCGTGGAGCAAGGAACGCACGAAGAGCTTTTGCAACGCGGTGGCTTTTATCATCACCTGTATCACAGCCAATTTGAAGAATAATTTTTCAAAAAAAGCGGATATTTCCCCACTGTATTCACATTGAATTCAAAAATGTGTGTTATGATTCTATTGATTTTTTATTAGGGAGGCTACAAAATTGCTTGAACTGAAAAACATTGTCAAGGACTATAAAGCGGGCGACACAAAGGTCCGCGCACTTGACGGCATTTCCCTGCAATTCCGAAAAAGCGAATTCGTATCGATCTTAGGTCCGTCCGGATGCGGTAAAACGACTCTTTTGAACATCATCGGCGGCTTGGATCAGTACACCAGCGGTGATTTGATCATCAACAACGTTTCCACCAAAAAATATGATGACGCGGCATGGGATACCTACCGTAACCATTCCATCGGCTTCGTATTTCAAAGCTACAACCTCATTCCCCACCAAACCGTGCTTGCCAACGTAGAATTGGCACTCACGCTTTCGGGTATCTCTAAAAAGGAGCGTCGCCGCCGCGCGGCAAACGCACTCAAAGAGGTTGGGCTTGGAAACCAACTGAAGAAAAAGCCCAATCAGCTTTCGGGCGGACAAATGCAACGCGTTGCCATCGCACGCGCTCTGGTCAATAACCCCGATATCCTTTTGGCGGATGAGCCGACGGGTGCTTTGGATACGCAGACCAGCGTGCAGATCATGGACATTCTGCGCAAAATCTCCAAGAAAAAGCTGATCATTATGGTCACGCACAACCCCGAGCTTGCGCGCGAGTATTCCTCTCGTATCATCAGCGTGGTGGATGGACGCGTGGTTGAGGATACCAATCCCTATTCAGCAGACAGCGATCCCGCGACACGTGCGGAACACGCCAAGAAAAAACGCGGATTTTGGGGAATGTTCTCGGTCAACGAAAAGGACGTCGTACCGCTTCAGCTTGGCGGCAGCGGCGTTGCTCCCGCAGGAGGCAAGAAAAAGAAGTCCATGTCCTTCCTAACAGCCCTCTCGCTCTCGCTCAATAACCTGATGACCAAAAAAGGACGCACCTTTATGACCTCCTTTGCGGGCTCGATCGGTATCATCGGTATCGCGCTGATCCTTTCGGTCTCCACCGGTGTCAACGCCTATATCGATTCGGTGCAGCGCGAAACACTTTCGGGCTATCCCCTTGAGCTGCACGCACAATCCATGAATCTCGGCGGCATTATGACCACCCTGATGGAGGAGCAAAACAGCGGTGAATTCGATCACGATCTGGATAAGATCTACGAAAGTATCATTCTGGCTCAGCTCGTCAATGCAATGGGTACAAGCGGTACCTCCTACAACGACCTCGTTTCCTTTAAGAAGCATCTTGAGGAATCCGGAAAATTCGACGAATATCTCTCGGCTGTTCAATACGCCTACGATTTCAACTGGAGCATCTTCGTCCGCGAGGGTGATGCGCTCAACCCCAACAGCACCGCTCCCGTAATCAAGTCCGATATGATGGGGTGGCTCTCCGGTGCCAACGGCATGATGGGCAATATGATGGGCGGATCAACGGGTATCATGGGTGGCATGATGTCCGCCGATACGCTTGACGTATGGCAGGAAATGCTGGCTCCGATTGACCAAAACAGCGACGCGTTGGTCAACGATCTGCTCAAGGAGCAGTATGAATTTGTTGATGAGGGCAGCCGCTGGCCTACCGCCGCAAACGAAGTGATCCTCGTTGTAAACGGTAAAAACGAGATCAGCGACCTTTCCCTTTACTCTTTGGGTCTTCGCACAAAAGCGGAAATGATGCAAGGCTTTAACGCCGCAATGAACGGAGAGCAGGTTGATCTTTCCGAACGTAAATCCTGGACCTTTGAAGAGATCCGCCAAATGGAATACCGTTTGATCCTGGCTTCCGAGTGCTACAAGTACGACGAAGCAAGCGGTAACTACGTGGATCTGAGCGCAACCGCAGAAGGACGTGAAACCCTCTACAAGGACAAGGACGTCGGATTTACGCTGAAGGTCGTCGGTATCGTCCGTCCACGTGAAGGCGTGAGCGCAACTACCCTGACCGCAGGCACGATCGGTTACACCTCCGCTTTGGCGGCAGAGGCATTGGAGCGCACCAAGGGAAGCGACCTTTTGGCTCTCCAAAAGGAAAATACCGAAATGGACGTTCTCTCCGGCAAGCCCTTTGACACCGGAAAAGAGATTACCGCAGAGCAGAAAAAGAACGTCGTTCTCAAGTATATCAACACATTGGACGAGGAAACCGCAAAGGCTTTCCTGATGAATATTTTCGTTACCGAGGAAGCGATCGCGGCGGCAAGCGCACAGTTTGCGGCAATGCCCGACGAACAGCTCAAGCCCATCATTCAAATGGCACTTCTGCAAGCACCCCAGATGGGAATGGAAATTCCCGCAGGTATCACACCCGAAATCATTCTCGCCTCTCCCGAGCTCAAAGCCGCTCTCTGCACCGCGCTTGCAACCAGTACGGTCACGGAACAGGTCAAGCAAACGGTCTTTGGCGAAAAGACTGCCGCTGAGGTTGCCGTTTCACTGACCGATGCGCAATTTGCCGCTTTGTACGAGCTTGACGGTGTGCCGCGCGAATTCTCGGATTCCACCTACGAAAACAACCTCTTTGTTTTGGGTGACGTGAAGGAAGAAAGCCCCTCATCCATCTATCTCTACGCGTCTTCCTTTGAAAATAAGGATATGATCAGCGCGGAGATCAGAGCCTATAACGATTCCGTGGGTGAGTTGAAGAAGATCGAATTTACCGACTACGTTGGTCTTTTGATGTCTTCCATCACCACCGTCCTCAATGCCATCACCTACGTGCTCATCGCCTTTGTTGCCATCTCGTTGGTGGTATCCTCGATTATGATCGGTATCATCACCTATATCTCGGTTTTGGAAAGAACCAAGGAGATCGGTATCCTGCGTGCGATCGGTGCGTCCAAAAAGGATGTCAGCCGCGTATTCAACGCGGAGACCCTGATCGTGGGATTTGTGGCGGGTATGATCGGTATTCTCGTCACGTTGGGACTCAACGTAATCATCAATATCATTCTCTTTAACCTCACAGGTCTTGTCAACCTCAAGGCAACGCTTCCCGTAGCGGGCGCAGTCATTCTGGTTGCGATCAGCATGATCCTGACCTTGGTTGCGGGCATCTTCCCCGCAAGATTTGCAGCAAAGCGCAATCCCGTAGAAGCATTGAGAAGTGAATAATCAAACCATGGGGGTGAGTACCAAATGCATTTTGCATTTGACTCACCCCCATTTTTCTGTTTAATTTTCCATCTTTGACATTTCACGCTGTGCCATAACGAGTCCGTAATAGATGCCTTCTTTTGCCATCAGCTCCTCGTGTGTGCCAACCTCGGCAACACCGCTGCGATCCAACACCACAAGCCGCGTGGCATTGCGGAGCGTGGAAAGGCGGTGCGCAATGGCAATGGTCGTTCTGCCCGCCGAAAGTGCCGCCAACGCATCCTGAATCAGCTTTTCGGTTTCGGTATCCAAGGATGCCGTGGCTTCGTCAAGAATCAGGATCTTTGGATCGTGCAACAGTGCTCGCGCGATCGAAATTCTCTGACGCTCACCACCCGAGAGCGTATGCCCACGCTCTCCAACGTAAGTATTATAACCGTCGGGAAGGCGAATGATAAACTCATGTGCCCCCGCGGTCTTTGATGCCTGAATGACCTCCTCGCGCGTTGCGTGTGGCTTTGCATAGGTCAGATTTTGCCATACCGTTCCCGTGAACAAAAAATTCTCCTGCAGTACCACGCCCATCTGCGAGCGCAGATGCTCCTCGGGGATCTTTCGGATATCCTCACCGTCGATCGTAATTGAGCCCTCGTCCACGTCGTACATCCGCATGATCAGATTGATCAGCGTAGATTTTCCGACCCCCGAACGTCCGACAAGCCCGATAAATTCCCCGGGCTTGATGTGCAGATCGATATCCCTGAGCACCTCGTGTGCATCCTCGTAACCAAAGGACACGTGATTGATATCAATCACACCGTCAAACGTTTTTCGCTCTCTCCCGTCATCACGTTTTTCCTCAACCTCTTCGTCCATGATCTCATAAACACGCGTCAATGACGTCATCATTTGCATAAATTGGCGCGGAAAATTCATCAGAGTGGACATCGGGCCAAACAACATTCCCGCATATGCGGAAAACTGTGCCATTTCACCCGCACTCATCGAACCGTCAAGCATTCTGCTCCCCACGTAAAACAAAAGCGCGTACTCTCCAACACCCATCAGCGTATGAAGCATCGGCATCAAAAAAGCCCAGATCTTTTCAATGCGAAGCTGCGCGTCGCGCTCGCGTGCCGCCATTGTGACAAAGCGCTCCTCTTCTCTTTTTTCCATTCCGTACGCCTTAACCACACGGATGCCCGAAAAAATATCGTGCAAAACGGCGTTTGCCTCGGAGTGGATCTGCCATCGCCTTTGAAACAACTGACGCATAAACCGCCAAAATAAGCGGAACGCCAGCGCCACAAAGGGCGCGGGAACCAGAATTAACAATGGGATGATCCAATTCCCCCCCGCCAGAACGATGACGTAAATTCCGATACCCAAAAGCAGCAGTATCTGTTCGATCAGGTTGGGGAGCTGGTTGATCAAAAACATTTTGATCTGCCTCGTATCACTGTTGACACGCTGCATCAATTCCCCCGATGTACGCTCTGAAATTTTGGAAATGGAAAGATGCTGAATTTTTGAAAACACCGTATCGCGCAAGCGAAGAATCAGGCGATTGCCCGCAACGGTCAAAAAATAACCGCGCGCAATACCGATGAGGCGCCTAAGGAGATTGACGAACAGCATGGACAAGATCACACTGATAAACGCTACCCAAAAGCCTGCCGCGGGAGCGGAGCTGACCCATGCTCCGATCTTACCGATCGGAGTTGCCGTATCCCAAGCTTCAACGGGACTGATAAACGCATCGACGAGGATGCGGTTGATTTGCGGAATCACAAGGCTAACGCCCGTACCGAGAAAGAAAAACAGCACCGAAAGGGCGAGCTTTCCTTTTTCGTCCCTCGCCAACCCCAACAGGCGTAGGATCGCCTGCTTTTTGGATGCGCAACGGGGACAGGTGCGTGAGCCGCGCGGCAAGGGCTTGCCGCATTTGGAACACTGCCCGCCTCCCGCGGCTTCCAAATGGGAAAAATCTACGTTTTGATAGCGTAAATAGTGATTGATGCGCTTGACTGCCCCGGCAAGCATTCCCTGCCTGCGGTTGTCGGCACGTCCGAAGATCACGTGCTCTCCGTCACTCTTTCGCACGTACGCCACAAATACACACCCAACTCCCGACACGATTCGAAAGGATTCTATATTTTCAATCGACTCGCAAAGAATCATAGAATCCTCACGGTAAACCTTCAAATCACGCGTCGTAACCAGATAAAAATCCTTGACTGCGCGCTTTGCCTCGCCGGGGTCTAAATTCCCCATTGAAAGATCGACCATATCCTCGATCGCAAGCGTCGGATCAAGCTTTTTGGCGCGCTCGTACATCCGTTCTCGATAATCCATACCGTCGCGCCCCCTTACAGATACAGCTCGATCTTTTTGTAGCTTTTGCGATCGAGCAAAGACGTGTCGGGAATTTCAAAGCGGTTGCCGTTGACGTCCAAGAGCAAAATACGGTTGCCGCCCGCATGAATAATGCTGCGATAGGTGTCGCGCAGGGTAAAATTGACCTCGCCCTCACCCGTATGTACCTTCCAATAGGAAAAGCCGTAACGTTCCTTAACGTTTAAGATCTGTTTGATCACCGGCGCATAATAGCGACGTTCAAGCTCGTTTTTGAGCATCGCCCCCGCCTCTCCCTCAAACAAAGATACGTCGCGGATGATTCCGATCTCCTCGCTGTCTTCATTCATCACCGAAATAAATTCCCATTGCAATTCAAACGGGAACTGTCGGCAGAGAAAGGCACGCGTCTCGATCTCTCCGTATTTGATATACAAAAAGTTATTTTGGAAGGAAAAGCTCGCGTTTTCGGGTGTGAGCCAAACCGTGACCGACAATTCCGCCAGTGTGCGTGTTTTTTTCTCGGCTCCGTTTTCTTCCATGATACCGTTTTTTTGCATCTGTGAGACCTTCCTTTCT
Source organism: Eubacteriales bacterium (assembly GCA_045120465.1). Classification (GTDB taxonomy): domain Bacteria; phylum Bacillota; class Clostridia; order Oscillospirales; family CAG-272; genus UMGS1865. The sequence goes on along the minus strand of JBGVEW010000071.1, from coordinate 38,916 downwards.
TATTCGCTGATTCCCGCGCTCTTCAGCGCTTCTTCTTGCAGGGTAAAGAGTTTATGATAAACACCGTCGCTCTTTTGCAAAAGCTCCTTATGCGTACCTCTCTCCGCAACCCGTCCGCGCTCGATGACGATCAATTCGTCGGCATCACGCAAGGTGGAAAGACGGTGCGCGATCATGATCGTGGTCTTGCCGCGTGTCAGATAGGAAAGTGCCTCCTGGATCTTACGCTCGGTAGCGGTATCCATTGCCGCGGTCGCTTCGTCCAAAATCAAGATTTTGGGGTCCTTCAAAATCGCTCTTGCGATGGAAACACGCTGTCTCTCGCCCCCAGAAAGATCCTGATATCCAAATCCGATGCGCGTATGATACGCATCCGGAAGCTTCATAATAAAGTCATGCGCTCCTGCGCATTTTGCCGCCTCTACGACCTCCTCAAAGCTTGCGTCCGGACGCGCGTAACGAATGTTATCGAGGATCGTGCCAATAAACAGGTAGGTCTCCTGCGATACGATGGCAATATTGCGGTAGAGTGCCGAAAGCTCCAGATCCTTGATGGGATACCCACCGATGCGGATCTCTCCCTCCTCGGTATCATACATACGCATCATGAGATTGGCAAGCGTGCTTTTTCCCGCTCCCGTATGTCCGACGATTCCGAGAATATGCCCATCGGGAATCTCAAAGCTGACGTTGTCGATAATCTTTTTCCCTTTTTGATAGGAGAAGCTGACACCGTCAAACTCCACGCGCCCATCGAGACGGTTCGGGCGAACGGGATCCTCCTTTTCGCTGACCTCGGGCTGTGCGTCCATGATTTCAAACAAACGCTGCAACGAATTGGTACAATCCGCCGCGCGGTCGATAAAATTCACGAAAAATTCCAATGGAGAGAAAATCATGCCTACGTAGGTCACAAAGGTCAAAAGCAGACCGTAGGTCATGTTCCACTGACCGCTGATCGCCATATAGCCGCCAACACCCCATGCAATCACGTTGCCGACGTAAAGCAACCAGTGTGCCAAGGGCCACGCGGTGTTGGTGTAGAGCGCGAGCGTTTTTTCGCTTTGCGCCAGATTGTCGTTCCGCACGCCAAAGCGTTCGATTTCTTCCTCTTCCCTTGCAAACGCTTTAACCACACGCATGCCCGAAAGAACGTCTGCCAAAAAGGAGTTCATCTGGCGCGAGCCCGCATAGCGCTTAGCGTGGTACAATCTCAATTTTCGAACCATATACCGCATCAAAAGAAAGAAGATCGGAACGGTGACGAGTGACACCAGGGCAAGAATCGGTTGAATGACAAACAACAGCACCGACAGAACGATGACCTGAACGATATTGATCAAAAGATAGGGCAAACTATCGCAGAAAAAGGTATAGATCGTGTTGGCATCCTCGTTGACCTGCGTCATCAAACCTCCCGTCTGCCTGCCGGTGAAAAAGCTGATGGACAAGCGTTCGATCGCGCTGAAAATGGTCTTTTTGAGGTCATATACGACCTTGGCGGCAACCACGGACGTAACGAGGTTGTTGACCATGGTTGCAAGCATTTTAAAAAGATTGGTGAGGATAATCAACGAAATGACAAGAACAAGTTGCCCCGCAAACTGTCCCGCTTTGTCAATCACCTCGTCATAAAAGAAGCCGCTGGAAAGATAGGGGGTCAGGATGCTCATTCCGCTGAGCAAAACCAAAGACAGAACGGACAGGATCAGATATCTGCGATATTTCAAAAAAAACACCGAAAAGCGTCGAAAGAGCTTACCGCGCTCCATACATTTGGGGCAGATCTTACGATTGGGATCGGGATAGCGCATCCCGCACTTGGGACAGATCTTATCCTCGGTGCGATCCTTGGGATCGATTTCGAGGGACTCACCCGCCGCAAGCTTGTTTGCGTATTTGGAAAAAATCAGCATGGATTCCTTGCAGAAATTGGTAAAGGAAGCCAACAAAAGCGGTGAGGGTTCCTCTCCCTCTTTCTCCCGGCGCGCGATCAGCCGCCCCGAGGAGAGCAATTCCTCAACCGAAAAAGCCGAGAGTGTACGAATGGGATAAACCTCATAGCCACTTTCGGAAAACGAAGTATGTAACACGGGTGCTCCGTGGCGTTGCAGTTGTTCGGTACGATGCAAGGTAACAATTCCCGAAAGCAGGATCAATTGCTCCTCCGTAGCAAACAGATAAACCTCCCCTACCTGCATCTCCCTCGTGCGATCCGCACGCACTGCAAGCAAAAGATCTGCCGTATCGATTGATTTTTGTTCTAACGCAAAAAACACTTCCCGTGGGATCCGATCGATCTCAAGCATATCCGTTCCCTCCTTTTGTTGCTATGTACCCTCCGTAGGGAGGGCTGTTATCACTGATAACGGTTGTTCTGATTCTGATTGTTGTTCTGCTGATTGTTGTTCTGCTGATTCTTGTTCTGGTTCTTGTTTTGATTGTTGTTCTGTTGATTCTTGTTCTGATTGTTGTTCTGATTGTTATTCTGATTGTTATTCTGCATTGCTTTGTACTCCTTTTTGTAATTTGGAATTACAAAGACAGTATGCGCCAAAAATCAGGCTTTATACGTTTGTTTTTCGCTTTGTGCCTGTTCCTCCAGATGATCCGAAAGCGCAAACAGCAACGCGACAAACGAGAGAACTGCCGCCAACGAGATAGGAACACAGATCCACCACAGCCACGGATATTGCAAGCGCAAAAGAATTTCGAATACTTGTCCGACGGCGGAAAGGGTGAATAATACGGCACTTACAATCACTCGTAAGCGGAAACGACGGTGCATTTTTTCGGTTGCGCGGGCAGAAATCCGATCGTCCTCAACGTTGTACGCCACACGCGCTTTTTCCTTGATAAAGGAATACAGCCAGACCAAGACGGTCAACCAAAAAAGAAGTACCAGAAAAACCTCGGCAATTTGAGAAATCCTGACCGCTAAAAAGGATCGGTATGCGGTGGTAGAATAGTAAGAAGCCTCGGCAGAAAGGTAAAGTCTGAAATATTCATCGTTGATCTTCCCCGCCGCAATACTGCATACCGCTGACAAAAGAGCGGTGAGCAAAATCCACACGCGATGCCTTGTTTTGACCGATACACCCGTCCAAAAAACACCGATAACACCAAACAATGCGCAAAACGCGCTTGGCAAAACTGCACGGTCGTCCATACGGATCGAGAGAAAAAAGACCGCACCAAGCATTAAAAACCAAAATGCGAAGCGATAACGACGCCACTCTCTGATGGGAACGTTACAACGTGTTTCACGCTCGTACCGTTCCTCTATGGCGCAACACATTGACCGATCCGAGAGAAACGTAACGATATAGGAAAGCACACGGATCAGCCAGTAGATCGAAAGCGCGATCGCCGCGAAAAGTGCCAACGTGCGGAACAGCTCGACAAAGCGGAACCAATCCACGTGTGTTTTTTCCGTCTCGTATTCAAATCTGCCAAGCACCGCAAGTTCCGGCAGCAACGAGAGCACCGACAAAAGCACCACAAAGACTCTTGTCAATCGACTCATGCGCTCGCTGATGGTTTTGCCGTGTCGCTCCTCGCAGATCTTTTCTCCGCCGTGACGCTCGGCAAACGCCCCAAGTCCTTGGAACAAATCCCGACAGGCGGGCAACAAAAAATAACACTTGAGAACCAGCATGACAAAGGAAAAAAGCAACAGCATCGTTGGACTTTCGTAGGTGTTGAGCGCTTTTTCCTCCGTTGGCAAGACGTTGTGCAAATAATACTCCGCCAGCATCGCGCCCACGCTGATCCAAACCATTTTTTTGAAAGCCGCAACGGCATCGGCTACGTAGTCGTTGATCTCTGCCGCGCGCGAAAGCCCTGCGCAAAGCAACAGATACCCGATACAGTTGGGAAACAGATCACGAAAGCCGATATTCGGTTCTGCCAAAAACAGAATTGCGGGAATACAAAGCCACAATCCCATGCTTTGCTTGATTGCAAGACGCATCTGTTTCCCTCCTTTTCAAAAATATCAATGCTTTTTCTTTTTTTGATTTTTCTTTTCCCGACGGCGGCGCATAAACGCCTCACCGTCGGCTTTTGCCTGCTCGTTCAGCTTGGAATGTGCCGACTCGTACGCATCCCCCATTCGGTTGATCCACTCAAAGCGGGAACGTTTGGGTGTGACCTCCTCGTCTCCCTCGCTGCAAATACTTTTGGTACACTGCACAAGGAGCAACAGATTGAGAAAAATGACCGCGAGGTTCAACAGCTGTATCGAAAAGGTCAGGTACGGGCGAATCCCCTCTGCAAACGGCAGACACCACACCAGATACAAAACGGCATACGCCCCAACGAACAACGTGTTCCGGAGTGCCGCGCGGGAGAGCTTGGGAAGCTCGACCGAATCCGCCAGCATACGAATCGCGTAAAGCATTGCAAAGAGAAAGACGATTTCCAGACAAAAGCCACACAGATGCACTGCGTTGCTCCAAGTCTCCCCCAAAACAGGAAGATCAAAAAGGAACATGGAAGAAGCATCCGACAAAACGGCATAAGGAACCAGGCAAAGCCGCGCCACGCCTGCCCACTTTGCAATGGAAAAGGCGACGTGGTAGCGGTTGAGCCCCCACAGTCCGTAGCACATCAGCGCATACCCCAAAAGCGTTGCAAGGGAGCCTACGTTGAGTGCCTGAACGGTCAGATAGATCACAAACGTGACCAGATATCCGATCAATACGTATCCAAATCCCATGACCAACTCCGTTACTGATTCTGATTTCTCAGGCAGCAGTTTTTATACTTTTTACCGCTGCCGCAAGGGCAAGGATCGTTTCTGCCAACCGAGGCACTGTCCTTGACCACGGTCGAGCCGCCGCGACGAATCACGATCTTCTTTTTGGTGCTTCCCTCACCCGCCAATCCCTCGTTAATGGGATTTGCTACCTGCACGCGCTGAATGGCCTGCGGACGAGGCATCACCGATAGAATCGCACGCACCGTACCGCTTCGGATATCCTCCACCATCGCGTCAAACAGATCCGCACCCTCAATACGGTATTCGTTGATCGGATTTTTTTGCGCGTAGGATTGAAGTCCTACGGTGCTCTTTAATTCGTCCATAACGTCGATATGTTCCATCCACGCCGTATCAACGTGGCGCAACAGGATCGCACGCTCGACCTCTCGGAAGGTCTCGGAGCCAAAGAGTGCTTCCTTTTCCTTGTAAATCTCCAACGCGCGGTTGCAGAGCGCGTCTCCAATCTCGTCACGACGCTCAAAGGTCAATTCTCCCTCAAAGCGGAAATCCGACTCCGAGGTCAAAAGTCCCATATAGTGCGCGCGCAAGCCGTCTATGTCCCAATCCTCGGGGCTTTCTCCGTGAAGATAGGTCTCGATCGTTCCCTCCACCGAGGAAATGATCATCTTGCGGATGGTCTCGGAAATATCCTCCCCATCCAGCACGTCCTGACGTTGCTTGTAGATAATGGTTCTCTGCTGATTCATCACGTCGTCATACGCCAACACGTACTTGCGGCGTTTGAAGTTGTTATCCTCAATACGCTTTTGCGCGTTTTCGATCGCTCCCGAAAGGATGCGCGCATCGATGGGCATATCCTCGGGCATATTGAGCGCATTGATTACTCCCTGCATACGGTCGGCTCCGAACAGGCGCATCAGATCGTCCTCCATAGAGAGGAAGAATTTGGATTCCCCCGGGTCGCCCTGACGACCGGAGCGTCCGCGGAGCTGGTTGTCGATGCGTCGGCTTTCGTGACGCTCGGTACCGAGAATAAAGAGACCTCCCGCCTCGCAAACCTTTTTCGCCTCGGGTGCGATCTGCGCCTTATACTTTTGAACCAATTCACGGAAGATGCGCTTTGCCTGTGCGATTTCCTCGTCCTCGCTTTCGGTAAAGCTTGCGCAAGCGGCAATCGCCTCCTCCGAAATTCCTTGCGAACGCATCTCTGCCTTTGCCATAAATTCGGGGTTACCGCCCAGCAGAATATCGGTTCCGCGTCCTGCCATGTTAGTGGAAATGGTGACCGCACCGAGCTTACCTGCCTGCGCGACGATCTCCGCCTCACGGTCGTGATACTTGGCGTTGAGGACGGTATGCGGGATTCCCGCACGCTTCAGTCGGAGGGAAAGTGCCTCGGATTTATCGATGGAAACCGTACCGACGAGCACGGGTTGTCCCTTTTCGTGACATTCAACGACCTGCTTGACGATTGCCTGATACTTGCCCTCCATGCTGCGATAAACCGCGTCGTTGCGATCCACTCGGATCATGGGCTTATTGGTGGGGATCTCCACCACGTCAAGATTATAGATCTCACGGAATTCGTTTTCCTCGGTCAGAGCCGTACCCGTCATACCCGAAAGCTTACGGTACATACGGAAATAGTTTTGGAAGGTAATCGTTGCCAGCGTCTTGTTCTCCTTTTGAACTTTAACGCCTTCCTTTGCCTCAATCGCTTGGTGCAGACCGTCCGAATAGCGGCGTCCGGGCATCAAACGTCCCGTAAAGGAATCAACGATCATAACGCCGTGCTCGTTGACAACGTAATCAACGTCACGATGCATACATCCGTGCGCCTTGATCGCTTGCTGAACGTGATGCGAAATGGTGGAGTTTTCGGCATCGTTAAAGTTCTCAATACCAAAAAATGCCTCTGCCTTTCGCGCTCCCTGTGAGGTCAAAACGGCATTGTTCGCCTTTTCATCCACGATATAATCGGCATCGATGGTATCGGGATCTGCCTTGGTATCCATTTCCTTAATAACGAACTTGCGCATGGTACGTACCAAGCGGTCGGTGCGTTCGTACAGATCGGTTGCGGTCTCTCCCGCTCCCGAAATAATCAAAGGCGTGCGTGCTTCATCAATGAGGATGGAGTCCACCTCGTCCACGATGGCGAAGGCGTGACCGCGCTGTACCATCTGGCTCTTATAAATGACCATATTGTCACGCAGATAGTCAAAGCCGTACTCATTGTTGGTTCCATAGGTAATATCCGCCTCGTATGCGGCGCGCTTTTCCTCAGGGCTCTGTCCGTGAACGACCAATCCTGTGGAAAGCCCCATAAATTCATATACGCGTCCCATTTCCTCGGCACCGACCCGCGCCAGATAATCGTTGACCGTAACAATATGCACACCGTTACCCGTGAGCGCGTTGAGATATGCGGGGAGCGTTGCAACAAGGGTTTTCCCCTCACCCGTTTTCATTTCGGCAATGCGCCCCTGATGGAGCACGATACCGCCGAGAACCTGAACGCGGAAGGGACGCTTGCCAAGGACTCGGTCATCCGCCTCACGAATTGCCGCAAACGCATCGGGCAAAATATCGTCGGTCGTTTCGCCTGCCGCAAGCCGCGCCTTGAACTTGGGAGTCATCGCCTGAAGCTCGGCGTTGCTCATTGCGCGATAGGTATCGGTCAAAGCGTCCACACGGTCGGCAATGACCTTGAGCTTCTTTAATTGGCGTTGGCTGTAAGTGCCGAAAAGCTTTGTTATGAGTGACATGGTTCGTATGATCCTTTCTTTGCCGCCCGAGGACGGTCGTCCAAAGTATATTCGGATTTATTATACTATAATTTACATAAAAATATATTATAATATTGTAAATTTTACGTTTTCCTCTTGCAGATTTTTAAAAAATGTGCTATGATGTATGAAAAAGAATTCCCGAAAGGTGACTCCATACGCATGAGCAAGATCAATATCGTTCTTCACGAGCCCGAAATTCCGCAAAACACGGGCAATATCGCGCGCACCTGTGCTGCAACGGGAGCGTCCTTACACCTCATCCGCCCATTGGGCTTTACCATCGACGACAAAAAGCTCAAGCGCGCGGGGCTTGACTACTGGCATCAATTGGATATTACCTACTACGACGGTCTGGATGATTTTTACGCCAAGCACCCCGATGCCAAGATCTATTATTTCAGCACCAAGGCAAAGCACGTGTACAGCGAAATCTCCTATCCCGATCCCGTATTCATCATGTTTGGAAAGGAAACGAAGGGACTCCCCGAGGAGCTGTTGCTCCAAAATCCCGAGACCTGCGTCAGACTTCCGATGAGAGAGGGGCTTCGTTCTCTCAATCTTTCCAACACCGTAGCGATCGCGGTTTACGAGATCTTGCGGCAAAACAACTTTGAAGATCTGAAAACAGCGGGAGAATTGACGCGTTTTTCTTGGGAGGACTGCAATGGATAACAAGATCCTGGTCGCAATGAGCGGCGGTGTGGACAGCACCGTCACAGCACTCCTGCTCAAAGAAGCCGGATGGGATTGCGCCGGGGTTACGATGAAGCTTTTTTCGCTCTCGGACGTTGCCTTTTCTACCGAGCGCTCCTGCTGTGATCCGGAGGAGCTCCGCTTGGCACAAGAGGTTGCCGAACGCTTGGGGATCCCCTTTTCGATTTGCGATCTGTCAGAAGCATTTCGCACGAACGTCATCGATTATTTCGTCAACACCTATCTGTGTGGAGACACTCCCAATCCTTGCGTGCAATGTAACCGCACCATGAAATTCGGTACGCTTTGGCAAAAGGCAAAAGAATTGGGATGCAACGCGTTGGCGACGGGACACTACGCGCGCGTTGAAAAAGCTCCCGACGGGCGTTATCTGTTGAAACGCGCACTTGATCCGACCAAGGATCAGACCTACGTGCTTTGGTCACTCACGCAAGAGCAACTGGCGCACACCGTATTTCCGCTTGGAGAATTGACCAAGGCAGAGGTGCGTGACATTGCCGCGCGACACGGATTTTGCAATGCGTCACGCAAAGATAGCCAAGACATCTGCTTTGTTCCGGACGGTGACTATGCCGCGTTTATCGAGCGTTACACCCACCAATCCTTTCCCTCGGGCAACTTTATTTCACTCGACGGCAGCGTTTTAGGTCGTCACAACGGAGCGTTGCGCTACACCGTAGGGCAACGAAAGGGACTGGGGATTGCGCTCGGAAAACCCGCCTACGTCCTTGGAAAAAGCATGGCGGACAACACCGTGACCTTGGGAGAAAACGCCGACTTGTTCCGCACCGAATTAACGGCAAAGGATGTCAATCTCATCTCCGTGGATTCGATCGCGTCTCCCATGCGTGTAGAAGCAAAGATCCGCTACAATGCACAGGCTTCCCCCGCAACGGTGGAGCAAACCTCGGCAAGCACCATTCGTTTGGTATTTGACGAACCGCAACGCGCCATTACGGCAGGACAGTCCGTGGTCCTTTACGACGGTGACACCGTACTTGGCGGCGGAATTATTGAGGGGTAAATTGATAAAGAGATTGATGGGGCTGAGTCAATGACTCAGCCCCCGCGCGAAAAAGGCGACGGTAGGATTTTTTGCGCCGGGGAATTTGTTGTTTTTTGCCTCTTATGAGGAAAAAATGGCGGTGTTCAACCGCCAAAACAAAAACCACGGGGGTGAGTACCAAATGCGTTTTCGCATTTGACTCACCCCCAATTGATATTACACCCCGCCGATCTCAAACAAAACCTTGTTTTGGACAAGCCGCGTGCGCAGAGCCTCATACGGCACGGCTTCGGCGGAATTGCCGTGCCGAAGTGCCAGCGCGGCGGAAACGCCTGCGGCTTCTCCCGTCAGGGCACATCCCGGGATCACGCGGGTGATCTCCCATCCCTCTCCCACGGCACTGATGATACGCCCTGCCGTAAGGATGTTGGGATAATCGGGATGATAGAGTGTCTCATATGGAATGGTATAATGCGTTCCCGAGCGGCGGAAGTCACCGATCGCACCGATCGGATGTGCACAAACGATCCCATCCTCGGTTCCCTCAAAGGTAGCTTTTCCGACGATGCGGCGAATGGTGCGGAACTGCGGCATTTCGGGGAGCATCATGATCTCACGGGAATCCACAGGCATCCCCTCGTATTTTTTCCACATCATCTCCTTGCCGAGACGGATAAATTCGGTGATCTCCTCGGCACTGTCACCGTGAAACAGCTTCATTCCCTCGGGGTGTCCCGTTCCGTTTGCGGCAGAACCCGTACAGTTCCAATGCCGAAAGCGCGCAAGATTGCCGTCGCTTGCGTATTTTTTTGCACTCTCAAACGTAAAATCATGCACCCAATAGCTCAAAAAGTTATTCCCAAGCTCACACGGAACCCCCGCGCGGTAAGCAACCGTTGCATCTCCCGTAGCATCAATAATCATTTTGGCGGGATAAAAGCTTCTTCCCCCCGCATCCTCAACCAAAATACCGCGGCAAATTTTTCCCTCCATCACGGGATAGGTCGCGTGGGAATCCAGTACCATTTCAACACCTGAAGAAAGCACCCATCGGTCAAGAGCCAAGGAGAAAAAGGTGGGAGAATAGTGCGTAGCATAACGTTTACGCCCCTCGTGCGCGTGTTTTTCACTTCCGCCCCACGCAACGGGGAGATCTTCCAGCCCCACCGAAACGGCCAGGCGGATCAATTCCTCTCCGATTCCGCCTACCATCTTATGCCCTTCACCGTCGCAAAGAGGCTCGTACCAGCTGATCAGTCCGCGCGTAGCAAGACCGCCGAGATTGATGCTTTTTTCGATCAACAAGACATCGGCTCCCGCGCGTGCCGCCGCAACTGCCGCGCTCACACCGCCGATACCGCCGCCTACAACGATCACGTCGCGTTCTTTTTTGGTAACCGTTTGAATATCCATAACCACAACTCCCATCCTTGTTTTTTCTCATTATATCACAAAAGAGACCGCCTTGGCAAGAGAGCGGTCTCTTTTTTATGGATTGTTCAAATTTCTTTACGAATTTTCACGTTTTCCCGTCCAAATCTCGATGAGAGGAGAAAGAACGCCTGCCAAAACCCAGATGATCCACGTCACCCCCCACGCTCCCGTCAAGAAAGAAAGGACGAGATAGAGAACCGTGGTCAATCCCCAGTACATCGAATCTATCAGATTTCCAAACGAATGGCGAAATTTGGAATACTCACCAATCCTGAGAAGCTTTTCATAAGCCTCGTTGACGTTGGAGGAGCGCACCAAAACGGCAACTCCGATGGATACGCAAAGAAGCAAAAATCCAATCGAAAGAATCGAAATCAGCTCGTTTTGCGTCAAAATGGAAACGGTAAGCAGCGGAACGATCCCCAACACGCACAGCAAAACACCCACCGTAACGCAAAAACGGTGACGCGGTGCATATGCTTCATAAAGCGCGCGAACGCGTAATTCTGTTTCCGTGCGTAAGGAAAACGGTTCTTTTTCGAGCGCATCATACACGGAAAGCGCGAGACCCGTTGGAATAAACAGCACCAATGCTGCACCGATCAGAAGAAGCAACGCCAGCATTCCGATGCATACGGAAAGATTTTCGGTGGGTACGCCGTAAAGATCGGAAATGCCACCAAGAAGAATCAGCGTAATGGGGGACAGGATGCAAAGCATGACTCCAACGGCGATACGAACGGCGGAATTGCGCACCAAGGACAGATATCCCTCCACGTAGTTTTCATCCAAAGCACGAGGAATGCGCTCCCCGTTGGAGGCAAGAACGTTTTCGGGACTCTTTTCTTCCTTTTCCCCGTCGTCCGTCGCCTTCAACAAATAATCGGTACTTACCCCAAACAAATCGCTCATCGCAATGATCTTATCCAATTCGGGAACGGAAAGCCCGCCCTCCCACTTGGATACCGATTGGCGCGAAACGTCAAGCCGCTCGGCAAGTTCTTCTTGCGACCAGCCCATTTTTTTACGTTCTCGAATAATTTTGTCTGCTAACTTCATAAGCGATACCTCGTTTCGGTAGAATCGGAAGGCAGTTCCCTTCCGCACCCTTATCATAGCAAAATTCGGGGGTATATTCAAGCAAGTTGGCTTGAAAATTTGTCAACCGACGGTTGCAAAACGCTGTTTTTACGCATTTTTTGCGTTGATTTGTTCCAAAAGTGCAGGAAATTGCGAAAGCTTGGAAATTTCAAAATGCGGTTGGATATCCTCACGCGGTGGCAACGCCTTGGGATTGAAGCGGCAGGTTAAGATCCCTGCGTTGAGTCCTCCCAAGATATCCGAGGTCAGGCTGTCTCCCAGAATCATCGCACTGCGCGGATCAAAATCCGGGATCGTGCGAAAACACGCGTCAAAATATGCGGGATCGGGTTTATTGACACCCAGCTCCTCGGAAATGAAGATTCCTTGAAAATAACGAGCGATTCCCGAACGTTCGATTCTGCTGTGCTGAACGCTTGCCGTACCGTTGGAAGCAAGATACAACGCGTATTGCTTGGAAAGCTGCATCAAAAGGCTCGGTGCGCCTTCGATAAAATAGTGTCCCATGCCCAGAGCATTCTCGTACACGTTTTTTGCCATTTGTGCCGAAGCGTGAAGCCCCAGCTCAGCAAAAAACTCCTCAAATCTTGCCACACGCAATGCATCGCGCGAAATTTCACCGCGCTCTAATTTTTTCCAATATCCCTCGTTTACGGTGCGATACAGCGCGATCTCCGCTTCCCCGATCTCGCGGTCGGCAAGCGTTTTGACGGTTTTGCGGATGGCGACCTCCTCCGAACGGTGAAAATCCAACAGCGTATCGTCAAGATCCAGAAAAACGAATTTGATCATAGCTCTCCTTTTTTACTTTAAAATCACGTTTTCATCCCCCAAAAGGGCTTTGAATTCCTTTAATAAATAGTCGCTCATCGAAATACCGATCGGGGTGATTTCATAGCGTTTTTCGTCGGCATAATAGAAATAAAGCGGAAAATCCCCTTCAAAGATCCCGGCAAGATTCCACGCCTTCAGATAAAGCTCTCCCTTTGCATCGGGTACGCGCAAAAACAACCTTGACGGCAATTTGACGGTCGGAGACTTATGCGCGGCCGCCTCCTCCGCACGCACTTCCTTCACCGGGACGACGGTAGGCTTTTGATGCTTGGAGGGATCGAAGCGGTTGTTTTCGATCAACTCTTCCACCGTTCGAACCAAAATTTTGGGCGGCTCGTCCTCACGCAAGGAAAGCGTTCCCGTCACAGATACGCCGCTGTCCTTGCGGATCAGATGCGCCAGCTCGCCAAACGCGCGTGAGAACACGACGCACTCGATCTCTGCCATGCGATCCTCTAAGGTAAAAAACGCCATACGTTCACCGTTTTTGGTGTTTTTGACCGTGACGGAGGTAATCATGCCCGCAACGGTGACGGGTGCCTTTTCCACGGGATCGGCGTCCTCACCAACAATTTCGGAAAGCTCGGTAACCGAAAGCGTTTCAAGATGCCTTTGATATTCGTCCAGCATATTGCCCGAAAAATACATTCCTGCGGCTTCCTTTTCCATCATCAGCTTTTCGCGCACACCAAGCTCGGGAATTTCGGGGAATTCGACCGACGGTGCAACCGCTTCTCCCATTCCCACCGAAGAAAACATATCAAGCTGACCTTCCAGATTGTTTCTTCCCTTTTCCGACGCGCGATCGAGCATCATTTCGTAAACCGCCAACAAACGGCTTCGATACACACCGAGGCGGTCAAATGCTCCCCCCTTGATCAGTGCCTCCACCATGCGTCGGTTCAAATCTCCCGCAGGCATACGGTTAACAAAATCCTCAAACGAGGTAAACGCACCGCGACGGCGTTCTTCAAAGATCTGGTTCAAAAACTGCGGTCCTACGTTTTTCAGTGCCAGCAGACCAAAGCGGATATTGCCTCCGTCGGTAGAAAAATACATACGGCTCTCATTGATATCGGGCGGCAGAACGCGGATCCCGCGAGAGGAAGCCTCCGCAATGTATTCGGCAACCTTGGTCTGGCTGCCGAGGACACTTGTCAGGAGTGCCGAAAAATACTGCTGAGGATAGTGACGTTTGAGATACGCCGTTCGGTAAGAGATCACCGCATACGCTGCCGCGTGAGATTTATTGAAGGCATAATTGGCAAAGCTCTCCATATCGGTAAAGAGCGTTTGCGCCACCTCGCGCTCAATTCCACGCTCCACTGCTCCCGCCACGAACGCCTCGCGCTCGGACAGCAGAACGTCCGCCTTTTTCTTTGACATGGCACGACGCACAACGTCTGCGTGCCCAAAGGTATATCCGCCGATTTCGCGGAAAATGTTCATGACCTGCTCCTGATACACCACGCAACCGTAGGTGGAGCGCAAGATCGGCTCTAATTGCGGCGTTGCATACTCCACGCATTCGGGGTGGTGGCGACGTTCGATGAACGTAGGGATCGAATCCATCGGTCCCGGACGGTAAAGCGCAATGGCGGCAATGATATCGTCCAGCGTTTCGGGTTGGAGATTTTGCAGCATTTGCCGCATACCTCCCGACTCCAACTGGAACACCCCGCCCGTTTTGCCGGACGAGATCAGCGCATAGGTCTCACGATCGTCAAACGGTAGCTTTTTGATATCAAAATCGGGGGCGGTCTCTCGAACCATCTCCTCCGCATCGTGAATGATGGTCAGATAGCGAAGCGCGAGAAAATCGAATTTCAGAAGCCCCAATTTGGCGACCGTATCCATATCGAATTGCGTAACCACCGTTCCGTTGCTCATCGAAAGAGGAACGTAGGAAGAAATGGGACGGTCGGTGATGACAACGCCCGCCGCGTGGATGGAGATATTACGCGGCATTCCCTCCAGTGCCATAGCAGTATCCACCAAACGGCGCACGTCGGAAGAATTTTCGTACAGATTTTTCAGATCGGGAAGCTTTAATGCGTGAGCAATGGTAATATTCAGCTCCTGCGGAATGGCGCGTGCCACCGCATCCACGTCGGCATAAGACATTCCGAGAGCGCGCCCCACGTCACGGATCGCCGCACGTGCGGCAAGCGTACCAAAGGTAACGATTTGCGAAACGTGATCCTCTCCGTATTTTTTGCCGACGTATTCGATGACCTCGTCGCGGCGGTTGTAGCAAAAATCGATATCGATATCCGGCATACTGACACGCTCGGGATTGAGAAAACGTTCAAAGAGAAGATCGAATTTGATGGAATCCACGTCAGTGATTCCAAGCACGTATGCGACAAGGCTTCCCGCACCGGAACCACGCCCGGGCCCTACGGGAATATCCTTGGAGCGCGCAAAGTTGACGTAATCCTGCACGATTAAAAAATAGTCGGCATACCCCATCTCGCAAATTACGGAGATCTCGTACTCCATGCGCGCAAGATAATCCTCACGCGTATGGGTATCGAACACGATATGCCCCTTGGCAATACGATCCTCAAAGCCCGCAAATGCAAGCTCTTTGAGATACGTATGCGCGTCTTTTCCTGCGGGGCATGGGAATTTTGGCAAATACGTGGTGGAAAAATCGAACTCCACGTTGCAACGCTCCGCGATCCGTCGGGTATTTGCAATCGCCTCGGGATAGCGACGGAAGGTCATTTCCATCTCGTTGGTGTCCTTGAGATAGAACTCGTCCGTTGCAAAGGCGGCAGGTCTGCCCGCGTCAACGGTGGTATTGGTTTGAATACACATCAAAACCGCCTGCGTATTGGCATCCTTGCGGCGCAGATAGTGGCAATCGTTGGTGGCAACCAGCGGAAGATTCAATTCGGTTGCCAAATTGCAAAGGAGCGGCATCACGCTTTTTTGCTCTGCCAATCCGTGATCCTGAATTTCGATATAAAAGCGATCCTTTCCAAAGATCTCGGAATACCGCTTTGCGACCTCACGTGCCTGCGCAAACTCCCCTTTGGTAAGGAGCTTGGGAATACGACCGCCAAGACACGCGGACAGCGCGATCAAACCACCCGAATAGGTACGAAGAAGCTCATCGTCCACGCGCGGTTTGTTGTAAAAGCCCTCGGTAAAGGAACGGGAAACCAACTCGGTTAGGTTGCGATATCCTTCCATGTTTTCACAAAGAAGCACCAAGTGATCCGCATATCCGTCACCGCCGTTGGTCTTATCAAAGCGTGAAGTGGGAGCAACGTAAACCTCGCATCCGATGATGGGATGCACCCCCTCGCGTCGGCAAGCCAGGTCGAACGCGATCACACCGTACATTACGCCGTGGTCGGTGATGGCAACCGCCTCCTGACCGCATTCCTTGACCCGACGCGGGATCTCGTCAATGCGGCAAGCACCGTCCAAAAGACTGTATTCGCTATGCAGATGCAGGTGTACGAATCCGTTCATGCTGTTCTCCTTGTATTTCGTGTTCTTTATTTTTGCGCCGCGTCGATCAATTTTTGCAAGCGGTGATTAAGCCCCGATTTGGAAATGGGCGGGGTGTGCAATTCCTTTAATTCATCCAACGTGGCATCGGGATTGCGGTATCGAAGCATTGCCGTGATGCGCAAGGGCTCCTCCAAGGTATCCAGCTTTCCGTGCTCCATGAGTTTCCCAATCGCTTCCATCTGCCGCGCGGCGGCGGAAACGGATTTTTGAATATTTCTCGCTACGCAATTGGTAGCGCGGTTTTCGTTATTGCGGATATCCCGCGCAATGCGGGCATTATAGACCTCAAAAATAATGCTGTGCGAGCCCATCAGAGTGATCAGATCCCCCACGGCATCGGCGTTTTTGTAGTACAGACCGATCCCCCCCGCGCGTTGGATGCGTTTGGGTGGGCACCCCATGGATTCCAGCGTCAAGAAAACGCCGTCGGCAATCGTTTCGCCCAACATTGTAAATTCCAAATGCGAGGTCTTTTGCGGGTCGCTTACGTTTCCGCTCGAAAGGAACAAGCCGCGCAGATACGCAGAACGGCAGCTCTCGCAGGCATCCAGATGCAAAAGTGCCTCGTGATTTGCCCCCTTTTCCTGAAGCTGTGTCACAAGCTTGGCACAGGATGCAGAGGTAATGGAAAGATCCCAATATCGGTGACCGTGATTGCCCACCTCCGTCACCGTGGGAGCTTTGACGTAGAGCTTGGCGATCTGCTCGGATACCACAGGCACGACCGTTTGATATCGGCAACGGAGAGAAACGTGCGTCGCCGAATCTCTTATTCCGTTCACCAAAAATCCCGCGACAAACGCGCGACGGCAACAGTTTTTTTTGACGTTTAATTCACACAGCTCTTCCCGCAAGGTATCGGCAAACGACATCTGTTTTTCTCCTTCTTCTCGTATTTTGCATATCACGTGCTTAAAAACAGGGGTTGTTACAGAAAACGGATCTCACGTTCCAATTGCACACCCGTCATTTCCAGCACCGTTTTTTGAACCGCCTCGGTCAATTCTCTGACGTCGCGTGCGGTGGCATCCCCACGGTTCACGATAAAGCCCGCGTGCTTTGGAGAGACCTCAGCGCCGCCGATGCGCATTCCTTTCAAACCGCAGTCCTCGATCAGCTTTCCTGCAAAATGTCCAACGGGGCGTTTGAACACGCTTCCGGCACTTGGATAATCCAGCGGCTGTGTCGCGCGTCTGCGCTCCAGGTATTCTTTCATCGTGTCGGCAATTGCCGAAGAATCCCCTTGGCACAGCTTCATGCGCGCACCGAGGATCACGTAGGACGGATTTTGTCCGTAAACGCTCTCTCTCGTGCCAAAGCCCTGTTCCTCACCGCGCAACACTCCCACTCTGCCGGTTTGCAGATCGTAATATTCGGATTCCACGCAAATATCCGCCATGCAGCCGCCAAAAGCACCCGCGTTCATAAAGACCGCGCCGCCAAGTGTACCCGGAATTCCGTAAAGGAATTCCGCACCGCTCAAAGATGCGTCTCTTGCCGCCGCCGCAAGCGTACCGAGTCTTACTCCCGAGTCGGCATAAATGCTCTCCCCTTCGATGGAAACGGCGCGGCATCCCCCCGTAAAGAGAACGGCACCGCCAAGCCCTTCATCGGGAAACACCACGTTGCTGGCACAACCGATGACCGTAACGGGCACCTTGTGCTTGCGCAAAATCGTCAATGCCTGCACCAGCTCCTCCTTGCTGTGAGGAAGGACGGCAAGCTCCGCAGCCCCTCCGATACGAAAGCTACTGCAATCGCATAGCGGCAGATCGGTTTGGTATTCGATTTTCGCATCGGCCAACACATCCGTCAACAGTTTCATATCCTTTCCTCCCGCAAGCAATAATAATCTAATTATATTATACTCTCTTTATTTCAAAATTGCAATATAAAAGTTTTGAAAAATCGCATTTTTCGGGAAAGGTTTTTACAAATAAAAGCGGAATACCCCCTTGCAAAAATCAAAAAAATGCGGTATAATATAATGAATAGATATGCGCCAAGAGTCTATGCGCGGCGATATCGCTTCAAAAATCTTCGAAAAGAAAGGAAACACGTCGTATGGAGCAACCAATCAAAACACTTCGCATCGGCTTGCTGGGCTTTGGGTCCATGGGAAGAACGCATACCTGGGCGGTACAAAATCTTCCCTTCTTTTACGGAGAGCTTCCGTTTTGCGCGTCGGTTGCAGGAGTGTGCACCACAACCGCGGAAAAATCCGCACGGGTGGCAAAGCAGTTTTCCATTCCGTATGCAACCACAGACGAGGACGCGCTGATCAATGATCCCAATATTGACATCATTGATATTTGTACGCCTAATCTTTATCACTTTGAAACCTTGAAAAAAACAATCCTTGCGGGCAAGCACGTGCTTTGCGAAAAGCCGCTTTGTACAACCCCGGAGGAGGCCCGTGAAATCGCCTCGCTCCCCTTAAAGGAGGGGCAGGTTTGCGGTATGGTATTCAACAATCGTTGGCTCTCCCCGGTGCTTCGCGCAAAACAACTGATCGACGAGGGGCGACTTGGGCGCATTCTTTCCTTTGAGGGCAAATACCTTCACAGCAGTGCCACCGACGTCTCACGCCCCGCAGGCTGGAAGCAAGACCGCACCGTTTGCGGTGGCGGCGTCCTCTTTGATCTCGGCTCTCACGTCATCGATCTGTTGGGATTTCTCTGCGGTAGGCTCTGTGAGGTGAGCGGAATGTCGCAGATCGCTTACCCCGTTCGCACCGGGCGCGACGGCTCGCTTTGGAGCACCAACGCAGACGAATCCTTTTATCTGCTTGGAAAAACCGAGAGCGGTGCGTGCGGTTCGATTGCGGTCGGCAAGCTTCAGGTGGGAACCAACGACGATCTCGCTTTTGAAATTTACGGAGATAAGGGTGCCTTGCGCTTTTCCTTGATGGAGCCAAACTGGCTCTACTTTTACGATCATACCGCAACCGACTCCCCCATTGGCGGTGAGCGCGGATTTACGCGTATCGAATGCATCGGACGCTATCCCGGACTGGTATTCCCCTCTGTAAAAGCCCCCGCAGGCTGGCTGTACGGTCACCTTGCGAGTATGCACGCCTTTCTTTCCGCGGTTGCTGACGGACAGACGTTCGCACCTTCTCTGTCGGACGGTCTGTACGTTCAGAACGTGATGGACGCGGCGTATCGCTCGGATCTTGCACGCGGTGTAAGAATGGAGGTGCCCAAGTGTTAGTCATCGGCTTAACGGGACCCAGCGGCGCCGGAAAAAGCACGGTTTCGGAGTTGTTTGCAAAATACGGGCTCCCCGTGATCAATGCGGACGAGGTATATCATCAAATCCTCGTCCCCCCATCCTACTGTCTCAACGCGCTGACCGCGCAGTTCGGGCGGGATATCCTTGCCCCCGACGGTACGCTCGACCGCCCCAAGCTTTCGCAGATCGTTTTTGCAAATCCCGCCGCACTGGAAACCTTAAACTCCATTTCGCACAGCTTTATCATGGAAGAAATCGAGCGTCAATTGGAGCAGCTTCGCCGCCGCAACGTTCGGGCGGCACTGTTGGATGCTCCTCAGTTATTTGAGGCGGGCGCACACCGTCTCTGCTCCGCGATCGTTTCGGTTCTGGCGGACAAGTCCTTGCGGCTCGAACGAATCCTGCAAAGAGACCGCATCGATCCCGAACGCATTTTGCGACGCTTTGCGTCACAAAAGAGCGACGAATATTTCCGCACACACTCCGACTATATTATTGAAAACAACGGCTCGTTGGAAAATCTGATCCCCGAGGTTCGTAAAATTCTTTGGGAAACGGGGGTCATCTCGCCTTGCGACTGAATTTGAAGCATCTTTTGATCCTTCTTGCCATTCTTGCCGCATCGGTCGGCTTTGGCTTTGCCTTTGACGGGATCTTAACCGCATGGGAAAAGCATACCCATCCGCGCCCCGAGGAATTTCGGGAAGAAATTGCGCAAAACGCGCAGGAATACGCGCTCCCCGAAGCGATCCTTTGGGCAAGCGCTTGCGTCGAGAGCAATTTTGCAAGCAACGCAAAGGGCGAGGACGGGAGCATCGGGTTGTTACAGATCCATCCCGACCGTTTTGCACAGATCCGCAAAGAGATTTTGGAGCTCCCCCCTATCGAGGGCGGTATGCTCTACGATCCCGCCACCAATCTGCAAAGCGGTGCGGCATATCTTTCCCACCTCTATCACCGCTACGGTGTCTGGGATACGGTTTTTGCCGCCTGGGCAACCGATGAGAAAACGGTGGATGCATGGCTGAAAGATCCCGCATATACGAACGACGGTGGAACGCTCTCACAAATTCCCGATGCCGCGGCAAAGGATTTTGTCGAGCAAATGCGAAAAGCCGTTGCACTTTATACAAAATTATATTATTGAAATTATACCTAAAAGCAAAGGAGCTACCACTATGGCAGACAAAAAAGAGTACGTTTATGAAAAAAAGACCGTTTATGAAAAAGCGGGTGAAGCAATCGTAGCCGAGGCATACGAGTATGCAAAGGACTACGTAAAGTTCCTTGACGCATCCAAAACCGAGCGCGAGGCAGTCACCGAGGGTGTCAAGATTGCGGAAGCAGCAGGATACCGTCCTTATACGTTCGGTCAGGAAATGAAGGCGGGCGACAAGTTCTATTACAACAACCGCGGCAAAAACATCTTCCTGTTCCGCATCGGATCGGAGGACATCAATAACGGTATCCGCATTACTGCGGCACACATCGACTCCCCTCGTCTCGACCTCAAGCAGGTTCCCGTTTACGAGGAGGGCGGCATGTGCTTCCTCAAGACCCACTACTACGGCGGCATCCGCAAGTATCAGTGGCTCGCAATGCCTCTGGCTCTCCACGGTGTCGTCATTAAGCAAGACGGAACCTCCGTAAACGTAACCATCGGTGAAAACGAGACCGATCCCGTGATGTATATCACTGATCTGCTCCCTCACCTGGCAGCAAAAGAAGTTGCCAAAAACGTCAGAGAAGCATTCCCCGCAGAGCGTCTGAACATTCTGGTCGGCAGCAAGCCCTTGGACGGTGAAGACAAGGATGCCATCAAGATGGGCGTTCTCGAATATCTGTGGAACAACTACGGCATCACCGAGGAGGATTTCCTCTCTGCAGAGCTTTGCATCGTTCCCGCAGGCAAGGCGCGCGACGTTGGCTTTGATCGCTCCATGATCTCGGCTTACGGTCACGACGACCGCGTTTGCGCATATCCCTCTCTGACCGCGATCATCGACGCGGACGAAGCAAAGCACACCACCATGTGCCTGCTCGTTGATAAGGAAGAGACCGGAAGCGACGGTGTGACCGGTATGCAAAGCCTTTTGATCGTTGACCTGATCCGCGAGATCGCAAAGGCGTTGGGCGGAAACGAAGCCGCTGTCAGAGCAAACTCCAAGTGCCTCTCCAGCGACGTTACCGCGGTTTACGACCCCAATTTCTCGGACGTGTACGAATATCGTAACTCTTCTCTGCTTTCCTGCGGTGTCAGCCTTTGCAAGTACACCGGAAGCGGTGGTAAGAGCGGAACCTCCGACGCGAGCGCAGAGCTCGTTGGCTGGGTTCGCCGTTGCCTGAATGAAGCAGGCGTCGTTTGGCAGACCTCCGAGCTTGGCAAAACCGACATCGGTGGCGGCGGAACGGTTGCAAAATTCCTGGCAAAGCACAATATCGACACCGTGGACATCGGGGTCGGCGTTCTCTCCATGCACGCCCCCTACGAGCTGATCTCCAAGGTTGACCTCTATGAGGCTTACCGCGCATTTAAGGCGTTCTACAACTTCGATTGATCGATCAAATCCGATTGGAAAGGAGCCTCCATGCTTCAAAAATTGCAGGAAACCGAAGAAAAATATTTGCATCTGGAGGCTTCTCTTTCGGATCCTTCTCTTGCCTCCGATCCCCAAAAGATCGCACAGGTCTCCAAGGAATATAAGTCTCTCACGCCCTTGATCGAAACCTACCGTTCCTACAAAAGTGCCAACGCCCGCATCGGTGAGGCACTTGAACTTCTGGAGGATAGTACCGACGCGGAATTGCGCGCGCTGGCATCCGAGGAATTAAGGGATGCCAAGGCAGAGGTCGAAGACCTCACGCGTGAATTGACCCTCCTGCTTCTTCCCAAAGATCCCAACGACGACAAAAACGTCATTATGGAGATCCGCGCCGGAGCAGGCGGAGAGGAAGCCGCGTTGTTTGCTGCGGTGCTTTACCGCATGTACACGATGTACGCAACCTCCGCGGGATTCCGCACGTCCATGATGTCCTCTACCCCAACCGAGCTTGGCGGCTACCGCCAACTCGCCTTTATGGTGGAGGGCGAGGGCGCGTATTCCCGTCTCAAGTTTGAGAGTGGCGTGCATCGCGTTCAACGCGTTCCCGAAACCGAATCGCAGGGACGGATTCAAACCTCTACCGCAACGGTTGCGGTTCTTCCCGAGGTGGAAGAAGTGTCGATTGAGATCAACCCCTCCGACCTGCTGTTTGAATCCTGTAAGTCCAGCGGTGCGGGCGGTCAGCATATCAACAAGACCGAATCCGCCGTTCGTCTGACGCATCTCCCAACGGGAATTGTGGTGGAATGTCAGGAGGAACGGAGTCAGTTTAAAAACAAGGACAAGGCACTCAAAATGCTCCGCGCGATCCTGTACGATCAAAAGCAACGCGAGCAAGAGGAATCCATCGCCTCTGACCGCCGTGCGCAGGTTGGAACGGGTGACCGCAGCGAACGCATCCGCACCTACAATTATCCGCAAGGGCGCATTACCGATCACCGAATCGGGCTGACCCTGCACTCCCTTGAACGGTTTCTCGACGGTGACATCGGCGGCATGATCGATGCACTCGCCACTGCGGAAACCGCCGAAAAGCTGAAGCAGCAATAACCCTCTGTCTGATCTTCCTCTATCCGATTAAAAAAAGCGAAAAGGACAAACGTTTTGCAAACCGAACATATCAAAATTCATTCCTTGACCGAAAGTGAGGGCGACCTTTGCCGTGCCGCAAAAATTTTGCAACGCGGCGGCTTGGTGGTATTTCCTACCGAAACGGTCTATGGGCTTGGCGGAAACGCAACCGACGAAACTGCGGCAAAAAAGATCTATGCCGCAAAGGGACGCCCCTCCGACAATCCGCTCATCATTCACGTTGCATCCCCCGAGGATGCCGCCCTCTACGCAGAGATGCACCCCATCTACGAGCGTCTTGCACGCGCGTTTATGCCGGGACCTTTGACGGTGATCCTTCCTAAAAAAGAGAATATTCCCTATTCCACAACGGGAGGGCTTGACAGTGTGGCGGTGCGTTGCCCCGCTCACCCCGTGGCGCACCGTTTGATCGAGCTGTGCGGCTTTCCCATAGCGGCTCCCTCTGCCAATCTTTCGGGCAAGCCCTCGCCTACGTGTGCCGACGACGTGGCACAGGACATGGACGGGCGTGTCGATATGATCCTTGACGGAGGCGACTGTGAGATCGGTCTGGAGTCCACGATCGTCAAGATCGACGGTGACAGCCTGATTTTGTTGCGTCCGGGCGGCATTACCTACGACGCGCTTTGCATGGTTTGCGACAAGGTCACCGTTGCCGATGCCGTTACGCATCAGCTTGCGGCAAACGAGCGTCCGCTCTCCCCGGGAATGAAGTACCGTCATTATGCTCCCACCGCTCCCCTCGTTCTTTTGGACGGTACCCCCTCGGACGTGCTTTCCTTTTTGCAAAAGGAGCAACGGGATCGTAATTGCGCGATCCTGTGCTTTGATGAAGAAGTCGAACACCTCGATCCTCATTTTCTCTTTCCCGTTGGCACGCGTGATGATCTCGTGACGCAAGCGCACCGTTTGTTCCATGCTCTGCGCGATGCAGACCGCACCGACGCAGAGATCATTTACGCACATCTGCCCCCCTTAGACGGGCTGGGACTTGCCCTCTACAACCGCATGATCCGAGCCGCAGCGCATACCGTACAAAAGGTTTAAATGCATTTTCCCCTTTCAATGTGCGGGAGATGCCGTTTTTCCATCGTTCAAGCGCCATCTCCCATGCATTGAATCCCGTGACACAGTCGCCGTATTCCTTCCCATACCCTATAGAAAGGACCATCCAAGCATGGCAAAAAAACAAAAGAAGCAAAAGAAAGAGATCGTTTACGCCCCGATCATTTATCAGCCCATTACCGAAACCATTGAAAAAAACTATATGCCCTACGTTATGAGCGTGATCGTGTCCCGCGCGATTCCCGAAATCGACGGACTCAAGCCCTCGCATCGCAAGCTCCTTTATACCATGTATAAAATGGGTCTGCTCAACGGCGCGCGCACCAAAAGCGCCAACATCGTAGGACAAACCATGAAGCTCAACCCACACGGTGACGCATCCATCTACGAAACGATGGTTCGTCTGACGCGCGGAAACGCAACGCTTCTGCATCCTTTGGTCGATTCCAAGGGCTCGTTCGGCAAGCAATATTCCTCCGAAATGAAGTATGCGGCGGCGCGTTACACCGAGTGCAAGCTCGATGCAATTTGTGCGGAACTGTTTGCCGGCATCGACAAAAATGCCGTGGATATGGTGGATAACTACGACGCAACCCTCAAAGAGCCCGTCCTGCTCCCCACCACCTTCCCCAACATTCTCGTCATGCCCAACATGGGTATTGCGGTTGGTATGGCATCCAACATCTGCTCCTTTAATTTGGAAGAGATTTGTGACGGCACGATCGCCCTTCTCCGCAAGCCCAATCTTTCCATCGACAAATTGATGGAGCTGGTAAAGGCACCCGACTTTTCGGGTGGCGGGGTCTGCCTTTATGACCGCGAGGAGATGAAAAAGATCTACGAAACGGGACAAGGCTCGGTCAAGCTCCGCGCCAAATACGTATTTGATAAGGAACAGAGCTGCATCGACATCGTGGAGATCCCCTATTCTACCACGATCGAGCTGATCATGGCAAAGCTAACCTCTCTTTATAAGGAAGGAAAAATCAAGGAAGTGACCGATTTCCGCGACGAGATCGACCTGAACGGCTTCAAGCTCACCCTCGATATCCGCCGCGGAACCGATCCCGACAAGCTGATGACCAAGCTCTTTAAGCTCACCCCCTTGGAGGATAGCTTCCGTTGTAACTTTAACGTTTTGATCAACTCCACGCCCCGCACGATGGGGCTGGCGGAAATTTTGACCGAGTGGATCAAATTCCGTTTGGATTGCTTGCGCCGCGAGCTGAAATACGACCTTGGCAAAAAGAAGGACAAGCTCCACCTCTTGCTGGGTCTTGGAAAGATCCTACTTGACATCGACAAGGCGATCAAGATCATCCGCAAGACCGAAAAGGAATCCGACGTGGTTCCCAATTTGATGAAGGGCTTTGAGATTGACGAGATCCAGGCAAACTTTATTGCCGAGATCAAATTGCGTTACCTCAACCGCGAGTACATCCTCAACCGTCTGTCCGAAATTGAGGATCTCAAAAAGGAGATCGCGGACATGGAGGAAACGCTCAAGGACGAGCTCAAGCAAAAGGCGCTCATTATTAAGCAATTGACCGAGATCAAAAAGAAGTACGCCCAGCCCCGACGCACCGAGATCGTGGGTGCCGACACCGTGGCAGCTTACCGCGAGGAAGATCACACCGAAAACTATCCCGCTCGCTTTGTTTTGACACGTGAGGGCTATTTCAAAAAGATCACCTTCCAATCGCTGCGCGGAAACGACGAGCAAAAATGCAAGGACGGTGACGAGATCCTCAATCTGATGGACGGTCAAAACACCGACAACCTCATTTTCCTGACCGATCATCAGCAGCTTTATCGCGCACGTGCCGAGGATTTTGACAACACCAAGGCATCGGCTCTGGGCGATTATCTCCCCGTTAAGCTCCACATGGACACGGACGAAAAGCCGATTTTGATGAACATTCAAAACAAGTACCCCGCCAAGGAGAACTTCGTATTCATCTTTGCAAACGGCAAAGGCGTGCGTGTATCGGTCTCCAACTACGAGACCACGGGCAACCGCCGCAAGCTGACCTCTGCCTTTTCCAAAGCCTCTCCCGTTGTGGCAGCGTTCTACGAAAAGGCACCGATGGAGATCCTGCTCACCGCATCCGACGGACGTGCGATCCTGATCAAATCCTCGCTCATCCCGCTTATGTCCACCCGTACTTCAAGCGGTGTGACCTTGATGACTTTAAAGAAGGGTGCGACGCTCGTCTCCGCCACCAACAACCCCGATGAGATCCCCGCTGACGCAAAGGGGCTCAAAAAAGTAAAAATCCCCGCAGCGGGTGTGCTTCTTGATTGATTTTTTTACGAAAGGAACTCAC
Organism: Eubacteriales bacterium; assembly: GCA_045120465.1. Taxonomy (GTDB): domain Bacteria; phylum Bacillota; class Clostridia; order Oscillospirales; family CAG-272; genus UMGS1865. The sequence goes on along the minus strand of JBGVEW010000071.1, from coordinate 12,460 downwards.
ATATCATGGCAAACAACACGAACAAATCCACCCACTCCCCCGCAGCCCGCGCGCTGGCGCTGGCACTGGCAATTCTCGTCTCCTCGGGCGTTGTCGTTTACCTCGTCACCTTTATTTTGAGCCTGTTTGGGCTTTGATGGAATGAAAAAGAGCAGGAAAAGTACCATGTCAGGTGCTTTTTCTGTTTTTTGACGGCAAAATTGAGATTTTTTGTGAAGGCTCTTTACAAATTCCAAATTTTGTGGTACAATGATTTTGCGACACAAGTAAATAATTCGGCGGAAAAGTGTGTATTTTTGCTTATGGCAAAAATGCATGCTCTTGTTTCGCATACTTTTCTTCCGAAAACGAAACACTTGTGTCGCAGCAATTGGAGCTATGCGTTTTTCGTGCGTGGCTTCGGCTGCGCACTTTTTATTTTGGAGGGAAAACACAATGAAACACTTCAAGCATCTTATCTTTTGGTCGTTGACACTTGTATTGCTCCTTACACTTTGTGCATGCAATTTAGAAACAAACGAAACCACCACGGACACGGGCACACCGCAAACACCGCCTACCGAGGATGGTTCCAACACTCCCAATACGCCCACCGATACATGCGAGCATCAATATGGCGAATGGAGCATCATAAAAGAAGCAACCTGTAGCACAAAAGGAGAGCAATCTCGTAGTTGTAGGCTGTGTGATGAGCGTGAAACGCGGGAAATTGATGCATTAGGACATGATGAGATTGAGCATGAAGCAAAAGAGGAAACCTGCACCAATATCGGTTGGAATGCTTATGTGACCTGCTCGCGTTCCAATTTTTCAACGTATCAAGCGATTCCGGCACAACACAAAGCGGAAAATGAAATTCATCATGAAGCCAAGGAACCAACCTGTAGGGAAAACGGTTGGGACGCTTACGTAACCTGCTCGCGTTGCAATTTTTCAACGTATCAGGAGATCGTTGCCGAACACAATGCAGAAAATCAAGATCTGACTTGCTCTGCATGTGTTGAAGTTTGGGGGCAATTGGAGTTTACACAAGACGGAAATCACTGTTTTGTGAGTGGCATTGGTTCTTATACCGGCACAACGCTTAAAATTCCAAGCGTTTACCAAGGCATGCCTGTCACGGGCATCGGCAACGGAGCATTCTGGAATTGCTCATCCCTCACAAGCGTAACAATTCCCGATAGCATCACAAGCATCGGCAACGGAGCATTCGAAGATTGCTACAGTCTTACAAGCATCACGATTCCCAATCGTGTCACAAGCATCGGCAATAATGCATTCGATTTGTGCACCAGCCTTACAAGCATCACACTTCCCGACACTGTCACAAGCATCGGTGAGTACGCATTCTGGGATTGCTCATCCCTCACAAGCATCACAATTCCCCGCGGTGTTACATACATTGACTATTACACGTTCTACGGTTGTACCAGTTTAACAAACGTCACGCTCCCTGATAGTCTCACAGCGATCCGCGACTATGCATTCTTCGATTGCAAGAGCCTTGAAAGCATCACGTTTCCAGACCGTTTGTTGACCATTGGCAACGGTGTGTTCCGGAATTGTAGCACCTTGACGAGTATCACCATTCCCAAGGACGTTTGGAGCATCGGTGTTGAGGCATTTATCGATTGTACAAGTCTGGACAGCGTCACGATCCTCGGTCACTTGATAAGCATCGCCAAGCAGACGTTCGCCAATTGCACCGCCTTGACAAGTATCACGATCCCCGAAGGTCCATGGACCATCGAAAAATGGGCATTTTATGGTTGTACCAACCTTGAAAGTATCACAATTCCGAACAGTGTTACAAGTATCGACGGCTATGCGTTCGATCACTGCACAAGCCTTGAAAGCATCACAATTCCCGAGGATGTCACGAGCATCGGCGATTATGCATTTTTCAATTGTACGAATCTCAACAATGTTTATTACGGCGGACATATTGATGAGTGGCAAGAAATCAATATCGGTTATGATAACTTCATATCCGCTACTATCTATTACTACGCCGAGGGCGGCGCACCCGATGCGGACGGAAATTATTGGAGATACGTTGACGGTGTTCCCACTCCGTGGTAAGGCAGACGAACCGTTTTGATAACCTCAAAAATTTCAAACCTGCGCGAGAGCGCACAAGCGGCTCTTCTCTTGTTTTCACCCCATTTTTAAGGAGGAACTGTTATGAAACTGTTCAAATGGCTTGCGTTTTTTGTTCTTACACTGTCGTTACTTCTGACACTTTGCGCTTGCGATGGTGAAGACGGAACGACAGAAGCCCCTGGCGCTACCACACCACCCGCAGAACAGCAGAATCCTTCCCCCGCCGAGTGTGAGCATCAATATGGCGAGTGGGTCGTGACCAAAGAACCGACTTGCAATGTAAAAGGCTTCCAAATCCGTTCCTGCACTCTTTGCGAAAAGAGCGAAACAGAATCCATCGATGCTTTGGGACATGACAAGGCTGACCATGCGGCAAAAGCCCCCACCTGCACCGAGGTCGGTTGGGATGCTTACGTGGCTTGCAGTAGGTGTGATTACACAACGTATCAGCAAAAAGATGAGCTTGGACACCTCTACGAAAACTATGAGTGCACCCGTTGCGATCTTCCCTATACATCCCAAGGATTGAACTTTGTTTCCAACGGTGACGGAACCTGCTATGTCAGGGGCATGGGTAGTTGTCGTGACACCAAAATCTTCGTTCCCTCTACCTCTCCAGACGGCGATACGGTCACAGGCATCGGCGCGGATGCGTTCAGCGGTTGCAAGACCATCGAAGGGATAGTCCTTTCCGAGAGCATCACGAGCATCGGTTCGATGGCATTCTGCGCATGCAACAATCTGACCGATATCACGATTCCGGAAGGCGTTACAAGCATCGGATATGCCGCATTTGCCGATTGCGCAAGTCTGCGTGACATCGTACTTCCCGCCTCTGTCACAAGTATCGAAAATTTCGTCTTCCACCAGTGCGCAAACATTGAGAGCATTACGGTGGATCCCAGCAATTCCGTATATCATAGTGACGGAAACTGCTTGATTCAAACCGAATCGAAATCCCTGATCGCAGGTTGCAAAAACAGCGTTATCCCCGCCGACGGCAGCGTCGAAAGAATCGCCAACGGTGTCTTTGACGGTTGCACAGAGCTGAAAACCATCGTAATTCCCAAGCAGGTCTGGAACATTGGCTGGGGGGCATTCAACAATTGCGCAAATCTTGATACCATTTATTACGGCGGTTCGACAGATGATTGGGATTCCATGGTGATCTTGGAAGAAAACGCCTCACTCACGAACGCCACCGTCTACTTTTACGCCCCTAAACGCGCGCCCGATGCAGACGGAAATTATTGGAGATATGTTGACGGCGTCCCCACTCCGTGGTAAAAATCGCATTTTTTGAAGAGGCACGCGAGTGCCTCTTCGCATTTTTAGTAAAACTTTTCTATATATTATAAAAAAATTCAAAAAAACTCTTTACAAACGAAAAAAAGTGTGGTATAATAAGCTACGTGACGTACACCCGGTTTTCGGATTCGAGGCTGTAGAGCAGCACTTCACCCGCCGAATGCTGAGTGATGCGCCAAATTTATCAGAAAGGTGAAAAAACCAATGCAGAAAGAAGAAAAGCTCAGCCTGATCGAGCAGTACGCAACCCACGAAGGAGACACCGGTTCTCCCGAGGTTCAGATCGCAATCCTCTCCAGCCGCATCGCTAACCTGACCGAGCACTTGAGATCCAACAAGAAGGATTTCCACAGCCGCCGCGGTCTTCAGAAGATGATCGGTCACAGAAGAAACCTTCTGAACTACCTGCAGAAGACTGACATCGAGCGTTACCGTGCGATCGTCAGCAAGCTGGGACTGAGAAAGTAAAAACAATCATGGGAGTGGAGAGCAGCGGCATATTGTCACTGCCCTCACTCCCTGTTGTTTTTTCTCGGTTTCCGCTTCCACAACAGCCTACGGTCGATTAGCAGTTAACCATGCATCGGACTTCCCCGATGCTTCCGATTTGTGGTTAAGTGCTAAACCTCCGTAAGCATCTCAAATACTCAAAAACGGAGGAAATGAAACAAACATGAACATTACCAAAAGCGAACCCATGAATTTTAAAAACTACAAGGTGTTCAAGTACACCTACGCCGGCAGACCTCTTGTAATCGAGACCGGTAAAATGGCAGGACTGGCAAACGGATCGGTCCTCTGCCGCTACGGCGACACCGCAGTTCTCTGCTGTGCAACCGCATCCGAAAAACCCCGCGACGGCATCGACTTCCTTCCCCTCTCCGTCGATTTCGACGAGAGAATGTATGCGGCAGGTAAGATCCCCGGCGGCTACCTCAAGAGAGAGGGTAAGCCCAGCGAAAAGGCAGTACTGACCTCCCGTGTCATCGACCGCCCCATCCGTCCTCTCTTCCCCAAGGATCTGAGAAACGACGTGGCACTCACCCTCGTGGTCATGTCCGTTGACCCCGATTGCTCCCCCGAGATCACCGCTATGATCGGTGCATCCACCGCTCTCGCAATCTCCGATATTCCGTGGAACGGCCCCATCGGCGGCGCGTTCATGGGTCTGGTTGACGGTGAGATCGTTCTCAACCCCACTGCCGAGCAGCAGAAGAAGAGCGACCTGCAGCTGACGGTTGCCGCTTCTATGAAGAAGGTCGTTATGATCGAGGCGGGTGCGAACGAGGTTGATGACGACACCATGTACAACGCAATCATGAAGGCTCACGAGGAGATCAAGGACCTGCTCGGCTTTATCAACGGCATCGTTGATGAGATCGGCAAGAAGAAGTTCGAGTATCCCTCTTGCGAGCTTGACCACGATATGTTCGACGAAATTTTTGCATTCTGCGAAAAGGACGTTATGGAAGCACTTGACACCGATGACAAGAACGTCAGAGATGCCAAGATGGTTCCGATCAAGGACGCGATCCTTGAAAAGTTTACCGAAAAGTATCCCGAGCTTCCCAACATGATGGAAGAGCTCATCTACAAGATCCAAAAGAAGATCGTCCGCCGCTGGTTGCTCGTTGACAAAAAGCGCGTTGACGGCAGAAGCATGGATCAGATCAGACCCCTTGGCAGTGAGGTCGGTGTTCTTCCCCGCACCCACGGTTCGGGTCTGTTTACCAGAGGTCAGACGCAGGTTTTGACCGTTGCAACCCTTGGAACTCTCTCCGAGGCACAGATGCTCGACGGTATCGACAGCGAAACCTCCAAGAGATATATGCACCACTACAACATGCCCGGCTTCTCCACCGGTGAAGCAAAGCCTGTAAGAAGCCCCGGACGCCGCGAGATCGGTCACGGTGCACTTGCTGAAAGATCCCTCATCCCCGTACTTCCCTCCGAGGAAGAATTCCCCTACGCGATCCGTTTGGTTTCCGACGTTGTTTCTTCGAACGGCTCTACCTCTCAGGGCTCCGTTTGCGGTTCTACCCTGGCACTCATGGACGCAGGCGTTCCGATCAAGGCTCCCGTTGCAGGTATCTCCTGCGGTCTGATCACCGCGGAGGACGGCTCTTGGGACACCATGATCGACATTCAGGGTCTTGAGGACTTCTACGGCGACATGGACTTTAAGGTTGCGGGTACACATAAGGGTATCACCTCCATCCAGATGGACCTCAAGATCGACGGTCTGACCCCCGATATCATTAAGAGAGCATTCGAAATGACCCACGCAGGTCGTGATTATATCATCGATGAGGTCATTCTCAAGGCAATTCCCGCGCCCCGCGCAGAGGTTTCCAAGTACGCTCCCAAGATGACCACCATGAAGATCGATCCCGATAAGATCCGCGAGGTCATCGGTAAGGGTGGCGCCGTGATCCAGAAGATCGTTGCCGACACAGGTGCTAAGATCGATATCGAGGACGATGGAACCATTCGCATTGCCGCGATCAACAGCGAGCAGGCGGATGCCGCTAAGGCTTGCATCGATGCAATCGTATTCGAGCCTGTTGTAGGAGCTGTTTACACCGGCACCGTTACCGGTATCAAGGAGTTTGGTTGCTTTGTTGAATATGCTCCCGGCAAGGAAGGCATGGTTCACATCTCCAAGATCGCTCCCCGCCGCATCGAAAAGGTTGAGGACGTCCTCAAGCTCGGTGACGTTGTAAAAGTAAAATATATCGGACTTGACAAGAAGGGCCGTATGGACTTCTCGATCAAGGACGCTCTCGAAGGCTGATTTGCTTTTCAAGTCTCATGAAAGGAGTAACACAACATGGGAAATCAAGCAAAGCCGCCTCGCAGCTTTAACACCATTCGTCATTCGCAAACCAAAGTGCGTGCCAAGCGCCGTCGGCAAGAACGCGTTGTGTTGCTCGCAATCCTCGCAGTTGTCGCGTTGATCCTGCTTTCCCTTCTGATCTTTGGCATCTGTGCCATTGCGGATGTGATCGCAAGCAACGCGCCCCCCGCAGACACGGGATCCGGAACGGGCGGTGGCAATAAGCCCACCAATCCCCCATCCGTGACGGTGCTCTACAACGAGCAGGTCACACGCACCATATCGGATACCTACTATGGTGAATTGATACTGGTCAACAAAACGCACAAGTATCAGTTCCCCGCCAATCTCCTCTTGACCAAGATCGAAGAAGAACGCTCCAAGATCAACGGATCCAACTTCTACCAGATCAACGCAGACATTTTGCAAAGCACAAACCGTCCGCGTGTGGAGGAGCTGGAATCCAAAACCTTTGAAGCCTTTGAAAGCATGATGCAAAAGCATTATGAGATCTCGGATGGCGATACCTCGGTTCGAATCAGGGATGCTTACCGTACGCTGGCAGCGCAGGAAGGCTTCTCGCTTGCTCCCGGGTATTCCGATCACCACACGGGTTACTGTATTGCATTGGATTACGCCAATACCAAACAGCCCTTGGAGTCCTCGCACTGGATCTTCAGAAATTGCTACAAATACGGATTTATCGTCCGCTATCCCGATACCAAATCCGAAATCACGGGAATTGATAAGGGATATGAGTATTGCCTGCGTTACGTTGGAGTTGCACACGCCACCTACATTGCAAACAGCGGCTTGTGCATGGAGGAATACGTTGAATTGTTAAAAAACAGCTATTCCGCCGACAATCACCTCAAAATTACGGGGGCTGACGGAAACTCCTACGAGGTTTACTACGTTCCCGCATCCGCAGGAAATGAGTTGACCACCATTACCGTACCGAGCAATTACGAGTACACCATTTCGGGTGATAACAACGGCGGCTTTATCGTAACCGTCAATTTAAGCGCCCCCAAAGCATAAAATTGAAACAGAAAGCATAACCTATCAATATACGACGGAGGAAACAAATATGGAAAACATGAACTTGAACGAAGAAGTATTGGAAAACGCAGAAGAGATCGTAGTTGAGGAAGTAGCCGAAGAAGCAACGGAAGAAACCGTAGAAGAAACCGCTACCCAAAAGCTCTCTCGCAAGTGCAACGAGGTAAAGGCTGCTTGCTGCGGAACGATCGATCGCATCGCACGCGATCTCAAGGAGACCAACTTCAACCCCTATATCAAGCAGACCCGCACTTACAAGCTGGAGATCTACCGCACCTGCAATGACGAGGAGCCCATCGACGTTTACGAAACCACCGATGTTAAGAGCTACTCCGCACGTGCTATGGTTGTTGCAACCGCTGCTGCCGCAGCTTTGATGTTTGCAACCGATCGCCTTGTTAAGAAGCTTTTGAAGTAAGATCAAACAAAAGAACCGCCGTCCAGAAAAGGACGGCGGTTCTTTTGTTTCACTTTCGTTTTGATCACAACAGTGCGCGATACAGCGCAATGATATCCTCAAGGGTAGGATCTTTGGGGTTTCCGGGACGGCAAGCATCTGCCATTGCGGACTCAGCAAGGAACAAAACGTCCTCTTCCTTTACGATCTCCTTAAGATCCTGCGGGATTCCGACGTCCTTAGAAAGCTGACGAACCGCTTCTACGGCGGCGCGACGGTATTCCTCAACCGTCATCTTTTCGGTCCCCTCAACACCCATTGCCTTTGCAATGTCACGGTATTTCTCACCCGTTGCAGGCGCGTTGTATTCCATAACAATGGGAAGCAGAATCGCGTTTGCAACACCGTGAGGGGTGTCATAAACCGCGCCCAGCGAGTGTGCCATGGAGTGAACGATGCCCAGACCAACGTTGGAGAATCCCATTCCCGCAACGTACTGACCAAGTGCCATTCCTTCTCTGCCCTCGGGCGTGTTATCAACCGCACCGCGCAAAGACTTGGCAATCAGTTCGATTGCTTTGAGGTGGAACATATCGGTCATTTCCCATGCGCCCTTGGTAATGTAGCCTTCAATCGCGTGGGTCAGCGCATCCATACCCGTAGCGGCAGTCAAGCCCTTGGGCATCGTGCTCATCATATCCGGGTCAACGATGGCAACCACGGGAATATCGTGCACGTCCACGCAAACGAACTTACGCTTCTTTTCTACGTCGGTGATGACGTAGTTGATGGTAACCTCAGCCGCGGTTCCCGCAGTGGTGGGAATGGCAATGATCGGAACACAGGGGTTCTTGGTAGGTGCAACCCCTTCAAGGCTGCGAACGTCCGCAAACTCGGGGTTGGCAATGATGATACCAATCGCCTTACAGGTATCCATCGAGGATCCTCCGCCAACCGCTACCAAACAATCTGCGCCGGCCGCCTTGAATGCCGCCACACCGCTTTGTACATTTTCAATCGTGGGGTTTGCCTTGATCTCGGAGAAGATCTCGTATGCAATGCCCGCGCCATCCAGCACATCAAGCACCTTTTGTGTAACACCGAACTTGATCAGATCCGGGTCGGAGCAAATCAAAGCCTTCCCAAAACCGCGACGAGTGATCTCGCCCGCCAGCTCCTTGACTGCCCCCGCTCCGTGATAGGACGTTTCATTCAGAACAATTCTTCCCATGGTTGGATTCCTCCGTATTTTCAAAAATTGAAGCTGCAAGCCGTTTTTGACTTTGCCAAACTTTTAACAATATAATTATAACAAATCCAACCGTACTTGTCAAGCCTTTCAAAGCATTCTTTCTTAAAAATCATGGTGTAACATTTGTTTGATTGACCTGCGTATACCAGAGATCCTTGACTCTTGCCAGCACCTCGCGGGCCTCGCATTTGAGCTGATCACTGTAAGTACGGCGGTCGGCACTGACGCCGTATGCCTCCAAACCCATGCGTTCTGCAATGTAGAGTGCGCGGTAGAGGTGGTAGGTTTGCGTAACGATAACCACGCGCTTCCCCTCCAACTCCTTTGCAAGATGCTCAATGCTCTCGTAAGTCGAATACCCATGGGGGTCAAGTGTGATCCGATCGCCCTCGACTCCCACGGCAATTGCCGCCGCTTGCATAGCGCCAACCTCATCGTAGCTACCGTCGGGCTGACGGTCACCGCTCATCAAAAGCGTTTCACCGATCCCCATTTGGAACAAGTCGATTCCCGTATCCACGCGATCCTGCAAGCGTGCGCTCAAACGTCCGTCGTCATGCACCTTACAGCCCAGCACAATAACGTAATCGAACTCTCCCATCTCCAAAAGCTCCTCGCGCGATAGGATGCGCTCCTCCTCTTTGGCGCACATCGCCACACTTAAGAGCAAACAAATTCCACCTACTGCCAAAATACTCCCCACAACCAACGCGCACCAAGGAAGAAGGCGTTGCCAAAACTTCTTTTGACAAGTCAACGCCTTCATATGTGCAAGCAAATTTCTCACAGGCGCAATTACCTGCTGTAAAAGCGACTTCTTTTCGTTTTTTGGGAATGGATTTGGCACAGACGAACTCCTTCTCTTGACGGTTTGCAAATCTTGTAAGAATAGTATAGCAGAAGCATTGCATCCTGTCAACCCTTCAAGAAAGTTCCTCTCTCAAAAACGCCAAAATCTTTTTTTCTTCACGCGAGATCTTGACCTGCGTCAGCCCAAGCACTGCCGCTGTTTGTTGCTGCGTCATATTGCGGTAATAACGCATCAAAACGATCTTTTGCCATAACTGCGGCAATCGTTTGATGCATTGCGCCAGAGCAACGCGATCACAAATCTTTTCGCTCTCGTCTTCGCTGTCTGCATCCGCAATAACAGCCTCATACGTCACCGAATCCTCTCCGTAAACAAAATCCGACAACGAAGTAATGGGAGAAATCGAATCCAATGCAATGGCGGCTTCGGGCGCGCTGACACCGCAACGCGCGGCAAGCTCGGCAATTCCCGGGTCTCTGCCTTCCTGTGCAATCATGCGGTTTTTCTCGTGCATCAGCGCGATCCCCTGCTTTTTATAGATACGGCTGACCTTAATCGGTCCGTCATCCCGCAAATGCCTGCGGATCTCTCCGATAATGAGCGGAACGGCATAGGTTGAAAAGGCGGTTCCGCGCTCCAGGGAAAAAGAACGGATGGCTTTGATCATTCCGATCGTTCCAATCTGTACAAGGTCCTCGTATTCGGTTCCGCGATCCAAAAAACGGCGTGCAATTCTACGCACAAGCCCCAGATTCTCCTCTACCAAAATCGCTTCAGCACTACCATCCCCCTCTTTGACACGCTCGAGGAGCGCGGTGTTTCGTTCGTGTATGGACGTTTGTTCCATGCGATCACCTCACGTTTTTGGTAAGCTATCGCTTACTTATGTAACCGCTTGAGCAGTGTGACCGTCGTTCCCTTTCCGACACGGCTGGAAACGCGCAGCTCATCGCAAAAGCTCTCCATAACCGTAAATCCCATACCGCTTCGCTCTCCCTCTGCATCGGTGGTAAATAAAGGTTCCCGTGCTTGTTTGACGTTCTCGATTCCACATCCGCGGTCGCGGATCTCAATCTGAATCAAACGTCCTTCGCAAAGCTTAACGTTGATGACGATCTCCCCCTCCGTTTCACGGTACGCATGGACGATGCAGTTGGTCACCGCTTCCGATACCGCGCATTTGATATCCGCTAACTCCAAGGCGCTTGGATTGAGTTGAGCACAAAACGCCGCCGTTGCCGCACGCGCCATGCCTTCATTGACCGAAAGCGAGGGGAGCGTTAAGGTCATCTCGTTCTCTACCGCCGCGCTGAAATCCACTCTGTTGCACTTCATTTTTTCATTCTCCCTACTGTTTATTTTTCTTTTGAACGTAAAATCGTTAGCATGCGATCCATCCCTGCCAAGCGGATCATCTTCATCACCGCAGGACTTGGATCGAGGATCGACAGCGTTCCGCCAAACTTTTTGAGCAACGCAAAACGCCCCATAATCAGCCCCAACCCTGAGCTATCCATAAAATCCACCGCAGAGAGCTCCAACAAAACGCGCGTTGGACGCTCCGCGATGATGCGTTCATCTATCTCGGTGCGTACGCGGACCGCACTGTGGTGGTCGATTTCTCCGCCTACGTGAATGACAAGACTTTCACCGCGCTTTTCGTAGGTGATTTGTCCGCTTTTTTGAATCATACCCCTTCTCCTTTCAAGGCTCGTCTTTTTTTCTATTGTATCATACTCAACGCGAGAAAAATGTCGGAGTACGGTACGTTTTGATTTTTATAAAAAAATAAACGGCGCAGATGCATAACATCTGCGCCGTTTATTCAATCAGAATGAATTAGTCTGCGTAAACGCTGACCTTCTTCTGAGTCTTGGTCTTGTGCTCAAACTTAACTCTACCGTCGATCAGAGCGAACAGAGTATAGTCCTTGCCTACGCCAACGTTTTCGCCGGCGAGAACTGCGCTACCTCTTTGTCTGATGATGATATTGCCGGCAACAACTGCCTGACCGTCAGCCTTTTTAACGCCCAAGCGCTTGGACTCACTGTCACGGCCGTTCTTGGTAGAACCGACACCCTTCTTATGAGCAAAAAACTGCAAACTGAGCTTCAACATCAGAAATTACCTCCATTTTTCAGTAAAATAGGTGGGTTGGCGAATGAATTGCTTGAGAAGTGAACGACACTCACTCTCCAAAGTGGCGGTTTTCCACCTTCACGTCCAGGAAGTCTCCGAACTCCTCCAGCATGTCAGTAAGCTGCTGGTAGTAGCCAAGGAAGATACCCGACACGGCGTACCGCTTCATATCGTCCTCCTCGAACTCGGGAAGGGCGGACTTGCAGGTGACGCGGATGGTGGTAGTTCCGTCATCGATTTCGTAATCGATGGAGGATGAGAAGGCAACCTCAACGGTGTTGATGAGGAACATGGTCATAGCCGAGATAGCGGCACAGAGGACGTCGTCCCCTTCCTCGCCGTAGCCCGTGTGGCCCTGCTCTTCAAACCCGTAGAAAATGCCGTCGCTGCGGTAAAATACGATCTTGGTCATAGGAAATCTCCTTTCGGGAGCCTTGACGCGGTCAGAAATTAACCCTCGATCTTGACGATCTGCACCTTGGTGTAGGGCTGACGGTGTCCGATCTTCTTCTTCTCGTTCTTCTTAGCCTTGTACTTCAGAACGTAGATCTT
>JBGVEW010000070.1:0-3561 GCA_045120465.1 Eubacteriales bacterium | reverse complement strand
CATGTGCGTCCCGGTACGCTTTACCGGCGACAACTTCCGGCAGGAAACCGCCAAGCGGAAAATGGAGAGCATGAAGAAACTGATTACCGACTGAAAGGAGTATTGCCTATGGCAGATAACAAGCAGCACGACACCCGCACCACCCGCCGCCCTGACTGTGTGACGGAAATCCGCATGGGCAATTCCGTCCTTGTCGTGTCCGGCTATTTCAAGAAAGACACCACAACCACAGCCGCCGACAAAATGGCGCGGGTACTGGAAGCGGAAGCCGCTGCTACACAGGAGCCGACTTATCCGGCGTGAACCGGGGCATGGAAAAGCGGCCATGCCAGGGAGCATGACCGCTGGAACGAAAATCGGAAGTGCTTTAGCAATTCTTAATCTCATTCTCTATAAAATAATTTGCAATTTCAAAGGCTTTTATTCTTCTCTTTGCCAATGTGATTTGTGATTTATAACGCTCGGAATTATCCTTTGATTCAAATGTTTTTACTGTTTCTCTTAGCTTGTGCAGAGTTGAATCAATTTGCCTTTTGGCCGCGGTTAATTCATCTATTGTATACTTCATGTTTTCTCCTTTAACTTCTGATTTTTTTGTTAAATCAGAGTATACCACGGAGTTATGAACTTTTCTACTGCAAATATGGGACGACAACCCATACCATAAAAATCGGAAAATTGAAAAGCTGTAAAGAAGCAAATTTAACGCTTTTGCCGCTGTACAGCCCCCGCCGTTCCGTGGTACAATGAAACCACGGAATAGTGGGGCTGGCTGTCGGAAACGGAGGATTTTATGTTAAGACAAGCCACCCAAAACCTCATTACCGCCCTTTATCCGAGATTGTCCCACGAGGATGAATTGCAAGGCGAGAGTAATTCCATATCGAACCAAAAAAGGATACTCGAAACCTACGCAAAACAGAACGGCTTTACCAATCTGCGCTGGTACACCGACGACGGTTTTTCCGGCGCGAACTTCCAGCGGCCCGGATTTCAAGCCATGCTTGCGGACATTGAAGCCGGGAAAGTGGGTACGGTCATCGTCAAGGACATGAGCCGGTTAGGGCGAAACTACTTGCAGGTAGGGTTTTACACGGAAATGCTGTTCCCTCAAAAGGGTGTGCGTTTTATCGCTGTCAACGATAATGTGGACAGTGCCAGCGAGGGCATGGACAACGATTTTACCCCGCTGCGAAATCTGTTCAATGAATGGCTGGTGAGAGATACGAGCAAGAAAATCAAGGCAGTGAAAAAGTCAAAAGGCATGAGCGGCAAGCCTGTTACCAGCAAGCCGGTTTACGGCTATGTGATGGACGAGGACGAGAATTTTATTATAGACGAGGAAGCCGCCCCGGTGGTGCAGCAGATTTACCAGCTTTGCCTTGCCGGGAACGGCCCGACCAAGATTGCCCGTATGCTGACGGAGCAGCAAATCCCCACGCCGGGGACGCTGGAATATCAGCGGACAGGCAGCACCCGCCGTTATCACCCAGGCTATGAGTGCAAATGGGCGACCAACACCGTCGTTCATATCCTCGAAAACCGAGAGTACACCGGATGTCTGGTGAACTTCAAAACGGAAAAGCCTTCTTATAAGGTCAAGCACAGCATAGAGAACCCCGTCGAGAAGCAGGCCATTTTCGAGAACCACCATGAGCCGATCATCGACAAGGAAACATGGGAACGGGTGCAGGAGTTACGCAAACAGCGCAAACGCCCGAACCGCTACGATGAAGTGGGGCTGTTCTCCGGGATTTTGTTCTGCGCCGACTGCGGCCATGTGCTGTATCAGCAGCGGTATCAGAACAAAGACCGCAAACAGGACTGCTACATCTGCGGCAGCTACAAGAAGCGCACCCGCAACTGTACGGCGCACTTTATCCGCACCGATCTGTTGACCGCTGGTGTCCTGGCAAATCTCCGGCAAGTGACCGAATACGCAGCCAAGCATGAGAGCCGGTTTGTGAAACTACTTGTCCAGCAGAACGAGATCGGCGGCAAGCGAAAGACCGCCGCAGCCATCAAGCAGCTTGAACAGGCGCAGGAACGCATTTCTGAAATCAGCCGCATTATCAAGCGGCTGTATGAGGACAATGTAAACGGCAAAATCAGCGATGAGCGTTTCATGGAACTGTCGGCTGACTACGAAGCCGAGCAAGCGGAGCTGAAAAAGAGAGCCGCCGCCCTGCAAGCCGAACTGGACAAGTCACAGGCAGCTACCGTCAACGCCGAGAAATTTATGGGCATTGTCCGCAAGCACCTTGCCTTTGAAGAACTGACCCCCACTCTCTTGCGGGAAATGATCGAGAAAATTGTGGTGCATGAGTGCAGCTATGATGAGAACGGCACCCGCAGGCAGGACATTGAGATTTATTACAGCTTTGTCGGCAAGATTGACTTGCCCGAATAACCGCCCGACCTATCCGACACAATGGCCAAGTGTCGGATAGGAACGGCAAAATTTTTTGCACTTCTATTGCTTCTTTATCACACATAAGCAAAGGAGGCAGGCGATAAGCTCGCTCAATGCTGTCAGAACCTCGGCGCTCATGTTAAAGTAGGCAGGATAGCAACGGGCGATATCTTTGTTACTTACCGTTCCAAGCGCGAATTCATCGCCTTTGAGTTTGACGCGCTTTGCTGCGAGATGGAGGGCGGCGCGGTCGGTCATGTGTGCTACATGAACAAGGTGCCGTTTGTAATTCTTCGTTCCATCAGCGACGACCTTAAGTTCAACAAGGCGGAAAACTACGAGGAGTTCAAGCAGCTTGCCGCGGACAGAACCATAAAGGCGCTCAAAAAGTTTATTCAGCTCGACTGATATCATTTCCTTATAAACAAGGTCGGAAGACAGGTTGCTTAAAACAGCCTGCACTTCCGACCTTTTATATTTGTATTTGTTTCAGCGGATAGCGTCCTTCATTTCCTTAACATACGCGCCTATATGCTCTGGCGCAGCCGTTCCGTATTGAGCCAGCTGTTTTATGATAGCGGAGCCGACTATAGCGCCGTCGGAAATATCCGCCATCTTCTTTGCCTGTTCGGGAGTGGAGATACCGAAGCCTATAGCGCAGGGAATGTCGGTGTTTTTGCGGATGATGCTAACAATGGACTCTAAGTCTGTATTGATCTCGCTCCTTACGCCGGTGACTCCCAGACTTGAAACAAGGTAGATGAAGCCCTCGGCTTCCTTTGCAATCATACCGATACGGTTTTCGGAGGTAGGCGCGATAAGTGAAATCAAATCCACGCCGTATTTGCGGCAAACCGGCAAAAACTCCTCCCTTTCCTCAAACGGAATATCGGGCAGGATAAGTCCGTCGATACCGATCTCCGCGCAGGTGGAAATGAACCGCTCCGAGCCGTAGGAGAACACAACGTTCGCGTAGGTCATAAACACCATCGGAACGGTTACATCCTTACGCAGCTCACGCACAAGCGAAAAAACCTTGTCTGTTTTAACGCCACCCTTAAGCGCGCGGATGTTTGCCGCCTGTATAACCGGTCCTTCGGCTGTAGGGTCGGAAAAGGGGATGCCCAGCTCGATCAGGTCCGCGCCGT
>JBGVEW010000069.1:0-40605 GCA_045120465.1 Eubacteriales bacterium | reverse complement strand
GCTGAAAACAGTAGCCACATCTGTGGCAGTGGGGCAACTCCCGCAAGTGGCGGATAATTCGACGAGCCTATAGGCTCAGCGTGTGAAATGCCCCAAGGGGGCTTGTGCAAGCCACCAGCACGGCTGGTGGTCATGACTTTCTTTTCCGTGTGCTTTTGTTCTCGATCAATGTAACAACCCCTTACGCGGAAAATCGATCAAAATTCCCCTGCGCATAGCCGTAGGAGCAAGCCCGCTTCGCAAATGGGGTTCGTTGCCTTCACGCCTGTTCGCATAGGATTTTCGTTCGCATTTCTTACAAAAATCCCAAAATCTTCCATAAAACTCCTAAAAAAATGTAAATTTTTTTTGAATATCAGAGCGTAGAGCAGAGGTTTTTTCGATTTTCCCTTGACATTCTTATTATATTGTTATATAATAAGTTACATTTTGGTTGATTGTGAGTAGTGTTTGCTATTCAAAATTTGCGTAGGAGCGCACTCGCGCGCCCGCGCGTATGCGCGTACATGAGGATTTTATGAAAAAAGTATTCGATATCATCTCTACGGTGGTATTGGTCGTGGTCATCGTCTTTGCGTTTTTGCTGGTCGGTGTCAGATTGTTCGGCCTTGCCCCGTACACCGTTTTGTCGGGCTCAATGGAGCCCAATATTCCCGTTGGGTCGCTGATCTACGTCAAGTCGGTCGGCGCCGCAGAGTTAGCGGTCAACGATCCCTTGACCTATATGCTGGAGGACGGAACCGTTGTAACCCACCGCATCATTGAAATTTTGCCGGATGAGGACGATCCCACGGTTGTGCGTTACCGCGTCAAGGGAGATGCCAATCAGGATGCGGACGGAGACCCCGTGCACATCAAAAACGTGATTGGCAAGCCTGTCTTTACCATCCCGCTGTTGGGCTACGTTGCTTACGCGGTGCAAACGCCGCCGACAAGCTTTTTGATCATCGGTGCTTTGGTGATCTTGATTTTACTGGCGTTTTTGCCCGACGTGTTGGATCGGCTGCTTCGGGAGGACGAAGCGAAAGACGAAACGCTCCCCGCGGCAGATGAATCCGCACAGGATCGGGAACGCGAGCAAACCGGGGAGAACCCCGATCAAGCACAGAACGACACGCAACCCCGCGAATAATCCCCGCAAATCAATTGGTTGGTTTTAGCCGAAAGGCTGCACATAAAAAATCAAAAGTCATTTTAAGGAGGAAAACAAAAATGACAACAAATCAAAACCCAAACGGAAGAATGTCCCTCAAAAAGAAGCTGCTGATCACCCTCGGCGCAATGGTTGGTGTAGTGGCAATCGTGGTAACGTCGGTGTTGGGCACTCTGGCATACCTGACGTCCTCTGCTGCGGTATCCAACGTCTTTACCATCGGTAACGTCGGTATTACCATGGACGAAGCGTTAGTTGATGCTGACGGTAAGAAGATTGTAGGCGAAGGTGAAAAGCGTGTAGATACCAACACCTACAAGCTGATGCCCGGTAAAAAATATGACAAAGACCCCGTTATCCATGTAAATTCGGGCAGTGAGGATTCGTATCTGTTCGTTCTTGTCAGAAACGACCTTGAAAGCATCGCATGGGATAAGCCGTCGGCGGAGAATCCGGCGCATCCCTCTATTGCACGTCAGATGCGTGAAAACGGTTGGGTAGAATATACCACCGCAAGCACCGGTAAGATTTTCGTTTACGTTGGTGGTGAAGAAAATACGCTTGACACCCTTTTGGAAAATAACGGTGCGAACGTGGAATTGACAGCCGGAGATTATCCCCTGTTTAAGTCGTTTAGCGTTTCCCCCGATGCCGATGTCAGCCTCTACGGTGCAGCAAAGATCACCTTGACTGCTGTTGCAATCCAGAAGGACGGTTTTTCGTCCGATGAAAGTGGAACTGCCCTTGACAAGGCTTGGGCGGCAGTGATCGCTACCTATCCCTACATCCATACCGGAAACGGTCAACCCCAACAGTAATTTCAGAGTCCTGTAACGAATCTGAATTTGACGGAAAGGAGGCTTTGGGATCGTGTTGATTCAAAAAAAGCTATGGATATCGGCTTTGGCAATCCTTTGCACGCTGACGATTGCGGTTGGTGCAACCGTTGCGTATCTGACCGCGATTTCAAAGCCTGTTGAAAACGTCTTTACCATCGGGCAGATCAAGCTGGCACTTACCGAAACCACGGGCGACCGATATCAAATGGTTCCCGGTAAGGCGGTTTCCAAAAACCCGAAGGTTACCGTGGAGGGCGACAACGAGGATTGTTGGCTCTTTGTAAGGGTTCAAAAAACGCAACACTTTGACGATTATTTCGTCTATGAAATGGCGGACGGTTGGACGGTGCTCGGAGGCTTTGAGGGCGTTTACTACCGCGAGGTAGTCGCCTCTCCCATCTCGTCGGAGTTCCCGATTTTAAAAAACGATACCATCACGGTCAGAGATAATTTGACCGAGGAAAAGATGAGTGCCGTTACCAACCTGCCCATCATCGATTTTACAGCCTATGCCGTACAGAGCTACAGCGTAGATACGGCAAGAGACGCATGGGACCTGATTTTACAGGAGAATGAAGCATGAGCAAAATTTTCAAAATGACAAAATTGAAGATCATCGCGGTGATTCTCGCAGTATCCGCTATTGCCATTGCGGTAGCGGGAGGCTCGTTGGCGTTCTTTACCGACACTCAGGAAAGCATGGGCGTGTTCACCGCAGGAAACGTTTATATTGAATTGTCCGAGGCGCGCGTAAAACCCGACCGTATCGGTCATCTGGTACAGGATACCGACGCGGAGCGATTGACGGGCGGTCAAATCAACGAAAACGGCGCTACCGTAGTGCACGACTACGGCATCGTATTTCCCGGACAGACGATCTATAAGGATCCAACCGTCAAAAACGTGGGCAGTGACAAGGCATGGGTTGCCGCAAAGGTGATCATTAAGGACGGTGCGGGTGATATTCATCCCCTGTTCTCCTACAACGACGTTCACGATGACATTGACATTGAGCGCCTGCTTTCGGGCGGGTTGCTCGACGAACACGTTCACGTTGGTGATTGGAACGGCTACGAGGACGTATGCTACAACGATAACTATGCGATGATTCAGATCGCAAACCGCGGAACGGGAGTTTACGAGTTCTATTTTCTGATGGAAAAGCCGGTGGCTCCCGATCAATCCGTAACGGTGTTTGACGGTATGTTTATCGACGCGATGTTTGGAAATGAGGAAATGCAGCAGTTCCGCGAGCTGACGGTGCTGGTACAGGCGTTTGCCGTACAGACCTTTGGCTTTGACAGCTGTCTGGATGCCATGATCGAGGCATTCCCCGAGCATTTCGCAGCAAGTAACTGACACAAAAATCAAGTTTTTAATCTTTGGGAAAGGAGGGTAACGGTTATGAACGACGAAAACAAGAATTTGCAAAATAACGCAAGCTCGGAAGATCTTGAGCGTGCGATTGCGCAATTGGAATCCAAACTTCAAAGCATGAATGCAAGGCTCTCGTCCTGCGATTCGTCCGTGTCCAAAATGGGCGGCAAGATGAACGTTTTTAAAAAGAAGCTTCTTGTAACGGCAATTGCAACGGGAGTGGCGGCAACGTCCTTTGCGCTCTCTACGTATTCCTATTTCACCGATTCGCTCTTTGCGTCGGGAAATCAGATCCATACGGGATATGCGGCTGTGGAGCTCATGAACGTTACCGACTCCTTGCCCGAGGATCCCAACGCACCCATTAAGATCATGCCCGGATACGTGGTAGAAAAGAGCGTATCGGCAAAGAGCGTTGGCTCTTACCCCCTTTACGTTCGTATTCGCCTGGAAAGCGAGATCACGCTGGACGAGCGATATGCGGACCATGCTTCCGAAATCGATCTGTCCTTGGTCACCTTTGATATCGACCGAGAAAACTGGATCGAAAGAGACGGCTACTATTATTATAAGGAAGCTTTAAAGCAGAACGAAACCACCCCCGAGCTGATGACACAGGTTCAATTCAGCAAGGATATGGGGAATATATATAAGGATAGCACCATTACCGTGCACGTTCGCCTGGAGGTCGTTCAGGCGAATAATAACGGGGATACGGTGTTTGATGCGGTCGGCTGGGCTGCACCCTCGGAAGGAGGTGCGGTATGAGAAGAACGCATAAGACAACGAGAGCGCTCGCGCTCCTTTTAATGCTCGTTACGCTGGTTACGTCCATGCCCATCACCGCTTTTGCGGTGGATACGGCAGATGCGTCACAGCATACGAATTCCGTTCAAACGTCCCCCGATCACGCGGTCGTTACCGTGCTTCACGAGGGCGCGGAAAAGAGCGTTGTGACGCTTCACGAGGGCGGACAGGAGGTTTTGACCTCGTTTGTTGCGGGGGCTGAACCCACGCAACGCACCTGGCAGATCCTGATCCCCTTGCGCAATCAATGGATCGATATTTACGGGCAAAACGGCGAAACGCTGACGGTTACCGAGGCGTTGATCGGCAGTATGCTCAACGACGAGGAGTGCGCGTATATTCGTTCCTCCGTTCAGGTTGGAGAGAACGTTTTCGTCAGCAAATCGGTCGGCATCGCGCTTTCTCACGATGCGTCAAACAAGGAAGAACCCCAAGCGGCACTGCCCGCACGCCGTATGCTCGCGTCCAAAAACAGCGGTGTGTCTCTTGCGGCGGAGGAGGAAGAATTCCAAACCGTTACCATCGTCATCAATTACATCTTTGATAACGGCGGCATCGCATTCGAGCCTTACGGTGCGTCGGTTGCAAAGGGAAGCGACTTTTCGCGCTCTGTTCCCAGCCCCACCGTTGTCGGATACGATCCCTTTATCCGCATCGGGGATGCCTACGTGGACGCATCAACGGTGGAATTGAACTATACCAATCTCACCGAAAGCGTAACGCTCAACGTTATTTACGAGCCCGCGATCGTGAAATTCGAGGTGCATCACCACCTGCAGGATTTGTACGACGACGCATACTCGCTCCACCCCGATTTTGTTACCGAGGGCAAGGCGTTGACGGGAAGCATCGTTCCCGAAGGACTTGCCATGACCGAGACGGAGCTCCCCGGCTTTAAGCCCTTGGCTTATGAAAAGCTGACGGTTGCGGCGGACGGTTCTACCGTTGTAGAGATCCGCTATGACCGAAACTACTATCTGATCGATTTTGATATGCAGGGCGGTTACGGAACCGACCCCGTGTACATCCGTTACGGCTCCTCCGTAGGCGCAAATCCCCCGATCCGTCACGGTTATATCTTTGACGGTTGGGATCTGATCTCCTACGGCGGCGTTGCTCCGAGTGCGGTGCAGAAATCGCAGTATGATATCAATGCCGCAACCATTACGGTACCCGACGCAAACCTGACCTATCGCGCAAAATGGATCACCCAGCTTGTCAAATATACCATGGTTTTCTGGAAGGAAAACATCGATAATACGGGATTTTCGTATTGGGGGTATATGGATGATCTGCAGGCAATGTCCGGCTCCTACGTCAGCGGTGCGGATCGTATTTCCGAGATCGGCGGCATTGACGACGAGGCGCACTTTACCTATAACGACACTCTGACCGATAAAAACGTGTTGGTTGAGGGTGACGGCTCCACGATCGTTAACGTTTACTATACCAGAAATCGTTATACCATTACCTTTAAGGCAACCGGACTTTGTGTGATCCCCGAAAAGCATTCGCACACCGATGCCTGTTATCAGCTTCTTTGCACAAAGGGGCACGTGCATAGCGAGGAGTGTGGCGAGCCGCAGTTGAATTGCGGCCGTACCGAGCATTTGGAGCACACCGAGGAGTGTGTGATCTGCGGCCTTGAGGAGCATACGCACTCCAATGCGTGCTGCGGTCTGGAAGAACACACGCATACGACAAGCTGCTTTAACAGCGTTGGAAACTCCGCCAATCCCACGGGAGCCCCCTCAGGGGTTGAGGACGGTTACATTTTTGCCGTCCGCAGCTTCATCCGTTACAACTATTATATCTTTATCGGAGGTGCGTGGTACAGCTATTCGGGTCGTAACGTATCCAGCGGCGACGTGGTAGAGCCGACCTGTAAAAAGGAGAATCACACGCACGGTTCGGCAGATTGCAGCTGTTCGAAGACCGTTCACATCCATAGCGATACCTGTTATTCCGATACGCTCCATCAACACAGAGAGGATTGTTATACCTATTCCTGCGGTGGCAGCCAGCACGTACACACCGATTCCTGCTACATTCTGCATTGCGGTATTCCCACGGGACATACGCATAATAACACCTGTAAAAGCGCAAAATCCTCCAATACGGTCAAGCTGGTATATCGCAAGTATGAGCAAAGCCTTGAGGATATCTGGCCGATCACCGACGATAACGGTGTTACCTACGATTCGGGTGAGCGTTGGAGCCCCTCCGATTCCAATACCTATTCGGCGGTGTTGGTTTACATCGCAAATATGCCGGGCGAGAATTTTACGCTGACGCTCAACAAAAGCAGCAACGATACGTACACCATGAATTACTACCTTGAGGTGTTGGACGGAGATCCTTACGACGTCAGCTATAACGGCAAGGAGTATATCCTGTACACCACCATCAAGGCAAACTATAACTACATTACCAAGGCAGAGGACTTTTTTGATATCCACGGTTACTATCAGAATGAGTCCAATCCCAAGTTTGGAAACAACGGACAGATCGACCTCAACGGCGGCGGAACCGTTAACTTCTATTACGGAAGAATCGTCGATCACTATCTCGAGTTCCAAAGCAACGGCGTGGTGCTCAACGAGCACACCCAATACGGACTCCCTTACGGGCAGAGCCTGAAGGGGTTTGACTTCGTTCCCGAATATCCCGCATCCCTTGAACCGAACGCTTATACGTTTGCGGGATGGTACACCTCTCCCGGACACTACGACGGAACCGAGGTCGATTGGGATACCATTACCATGGATGCGGGTGACGTTCTGCTTTATGCAAAATGGGCGCCTATCACGCATACGGTAAGCGTTTATCTCGATAGCTCGCTCTCCGAGCAGATCGGTGACGTGCAGTATATCAGCCACGGTCATTTTGCGCATGTCCCCACCGAAACCGTGGAAAACGGCAACTATATTTTCCAAGGTTGGTTCTACCGCACGGAGCGCGATGGGCAAATTGAGGAGCGCGCGTTCGTCTTTACGGGAATCCCGATTATGGACGATATGCAGATCTACGCCAAGTGGAGCTCTCACGTTACCGTTAACTATACGATCAACTACGTACTGTATGAGACGGGTGAAGCAATTGCCGATCCTACCGTTGGATCGGGCATTGCGGGACATAACAAGACCTTTTACGCCAAGGCGGGAAATGATCTTTACATGGGCTACAGAGAGGGGTACTATCCGCTCACCAGCAGCCATACCGTTACCATGAGCGCAGAGGTAGAGGAGCACGTATATACGTTTGAATACGTGTACGTGGAATCCATGCCTTATCTGGTGCGCTATCTGGATGAGAACGGCAACGCCGTTTATACCGAGAAGCGCGTGGATGACAATAGCCTTTCGGTTGTTACCGAGACCTTTGTCAAGGTAGAAAGAATGATGCCCGACGCATATCAAAAGCGTCTGGTTCTTTCCGCATCGGGTGAGGATGCCGACGGAGACGGTGTTTTTGACAGCAACGTGATTACCTTCCGCTATAGCTCGGATGAGGAGCACGCATACTATCGCGTGGTTCACTATATCGAAAATATCGCGGGAGACGGATACCGCGAGCATCGCTCGGAGGATTTGGTGGGTCTGATCGGCTTGGAATACACCGTTCCCGCAATCTCCATTACGGGATTCTCCTTCAACGGAGCGATCACTTCCATTAACGGACAGATCACCCCCACCACCGGTACCGAGGTAAAGGCAACGCTGACCACGGAGGGCCTGTTGTTTGAGCTTTACTATGACCGTGTAGATGTTGGATATACCGTTCGATATCTCGAAAGCGGCACCAATCGCGTGCTGTACGAGGAAAAGAAGGAAATGGGCATTTTCGGTGAACAGATTGTCGAATACTCCGTAGGTCTTGGTCACCTTGGATACACGCTTGTCGGAGATTCCGTTAAGACGGTGAACCTTTCTACCAACGAAGCATCCAATATCATCGATTTCTACTATCAGGAAGCCATCTATTCCCTCAAGTACGAGATCGTCGGCACGAGCGAGGCGGGAACGCTTTCCATGAGCTCGGAAAATATCACCGCGGTAACGGGTCAGCCTACGGGTTCGATTCCCTACGTCAGTGCGGGATATCACTACGTTGGCTGGTATCTTGATGCGGCTTGCACGTGTCCCGTACCTGCCGAATGGGTCGATTCTGCCAATTATCAGCTTCTTCCCCAAAGTGACGGCGTATGGCTTGCAAATCAGGTTTACTACGTCAAGATCGATCCCGATTTTACTTCTTTGACGATCAACACCATCGGATGTGCGGACGTTGATGAGGGGCAGATCTTCCTGTTCCGAGTCAAGGGCGTTTCCGAGGATTGCGCCAACGTTGACCTGACCGTAACCGTTGTCGGAAACGGAAGCGTTACCATTGAGCAATTGCGAGTCGGTTCCTATACCGTTACCGAACTGACGGAATGGTCCTATCGCTATACTCCCGATAGCGCGTCCAAGGATATCGAGCTTTCGGTCAACGTAACCGACAACCGCTTGACCTTCTCTCACATTCGAAGCGTTACCAAGTGGCTGGACGGAAACGACAACAATATTAACGATTTTAACTGATTGACCAACCAAGAAAGGGGGGCGTTTGATGCAAAAGAAATATTTGAAGATCATGGTCGCCGCAATTCTTTGCGCGTGTCTTGCGATTGGCGCGGGAGCGGGATTCACACTTGCGTATATTTTTGCGAAAACGCCTCAGGTCAACAACAGCTTTGAGCCGGTATTCGTTTCCTGTCTCGTAGAGGAGAGCTTTGACGGTGTGACCAAGTCCGACGTCAGAGTTCGCAATACGGGAGACATCGATGCGTATATCCGTGCGACCTTTGTGGTCATGTGGACCTCGGAGGAGGGGGCGGTTTACGGCGCGCAACCGATCGCAAACACGGATTACGCAATCGAGCTCGGCTCCCAAAAATGGATGAAAGGGAGCGACGGATTCTATTATTACTCCAATCCCGTTTCCGCAGGCGCGGCTACGGACGTTTTGATCCAATCGATCACGATCTTGACGGATGCCCCCGAGGGCTACGGGCTTTCCGTGCACGTGTCCGCAACGGCGATCCAAACCCAGCCTGCTGAGGCGATTTACGAGGTATGGGGTGCGAGCGTGGAAAACAACGGCAATTTGATCGCACCGTAAGTGCGGATCTTGCTTTCTGCGTGCGCAGTTTCGCTAAAAAAGAGAGGCTCGATTCTTCGAGCGTCGATCAAAAAACAAAATGGGTGAGTCAAATGCGTTTTGGCATTTGACTCACCCGTTTTTCGTTTGATTCAGGACGCGTCGGCAAGCATGACGCGCATGACCTCTTCGGATTGCTTCCCCACCAAAGCCGTCAGCTCGTCAGCGGTAGAGGCGGGGTCGAAGGTTTTGTAATACACCGTGAGAATATCCCCCGCGGAGATCCCGATCTTTTGTTCGTTTCCGATTGCGCGATCTACGGAAACGACTGCGCAGGCGTGCGGCCAAAGAATGTCCCGCGGTTCTTTGCCGAGAACAAAGGCGTTTTCGCCAACGGTCAGGGATACCTCCACAACGCTTTCTTTTCGTCCGCGGTTGATCGCGCGCAGCTTTGCACGGATCACCGTGTCCGTAAAGTCCTCAAGTCCCGATGCTTCCACTACCAACAACGCAACGGTCGTAGCGATAATGAGGGGGAGCGCGTTATGGAACGCGCCGAGTGCTTCTACCGCAAATACGCACGCAGTCAAAGGAATTCGTGACGTAGCACCGAGAAAAGCGGCAATTCCAAGCACGACCGTAAGCGCGTAATGCTCCTCGTTCATCCATCCCCACGCGATCATCCGTTCGGCACAGAGCGAGCCGAGGATGGCACCAAAGGCAAGAGTGGGGAGAAAGATTCCACCCGTAACGCCTGCGGTATTGGCGGTCATCATGGAAACGGTTCGGATCAAAAACAGCAGGATCAACAGATACCATGCCGTTGATTGGTAAAGGAGCTGTTCGATGAGCGAGTGTCCGTTTTCGAGGCTGTCGGCAAGGAAGAAACCGACCAAGGCGATTGCCGAAAACAGAATGGGAAAGAGGATTTTAACCGAGACCTTTGCAATCACGGCGCGTATCACTTTGTCGATCAGATGATAGCAACGGGTGAAGAGAATCGAAGCGATTCCGCAAACGGCACCGATCACGAGCGGAGCAAACAGCAGATGAGAGGAAAGTGAGGGGATCTCGGGCAAATGGAACAAGCTGCCCGATGCGATTCCAAGATAGGAGAAGAAGCGTACGGTGATTTGTGAAAAGAGGACGGAGAGGGAGGCAACGGTCAGAAGCATGGGGGAAAAGTACTTGTGAAGCTCTTCGATCGAAAAGAGGATGGCAGTGATGGGGGAAGCGGTTGCGAGCGCAAAGCCGGATGCCGCACCGCCCGTCATTAAATATCGCCGCCAACCTTTTTTTGATGTTCCGCCCATGCATTGGGATACTCCGTCTCCGATGGCAGTTCCCATTTGGACGCAAGGCCCTTCGGTTCCCAAGGGGAGACCGCAGAAAAAGCTGAGTAGTGCGGAAAAGGGCAGTACCAAGAGGCTTTTCCACCATTGAAAGCGGATCATACCGCGAATTGCGGCAACCGACGTTGGGATGCCGCCGCCGCGACAGCTGTGGGTGTGGGAGAGGATCAGGCCGGACACAAGACCGATGGCGGCAACGCCTGCGATCAGGAGCGGCAACAGCCACGGGGTACTCCGAACGGTTTGAAACATGATTGCAGACTCGTGAAGGACCCATTCCGCGGCAAGCTTAAAGGCCGTGACGAGGATTGCCGAAAAACAACCGACCGCCATGGAAAAGCCGATGCACGGAAGCAGGAGCGTCTTGCAATGATTGAAAAAATAGTTGTACATAACCAATTCCTGTTGATGTTTTTTGTAAGGTTTATTATAGCACACGGAAACCGTTTTTTCAACACCGAACCCCAAAATTTCATCGTTTTTTTATCCGCAAAAGCAAATCCGCTTTGATTTTCTTTTTTTTTAAAACAAATTTTGCAAAAGGTATTACAATCCGCAATGGTTTGTGATACAATATATGAAATGAACTTGCTTTCGTTTTTGATCGCGTGTTTCCAAGGACGCATGAAAGGAGAGAACGTATGGAAAAGACAGTCGATATATTCCTGTTCGGAAAACAGTACGCAGTGCCCGAAAATCTGACCATTATGACCGCAATGGAATACGTAGGATATCAGCTCGTCCGCGGATGCGGTTGCAGAAGCGGCTTTTGCGGTGCTTGCGCAACCGTTTACCGAATAGAGGGGGAGAGCTCCTTACACGCTTGCCTTGCCTGTCAGACCAAGGTTGAGGACCGTATGTACATTTTGACGTTTCCATCCTTTCCCTTGCAAAAAAAGGTTTACGATCTTGAAACCATTCCCGTAAGCGCGGCTCTGGTCGCACAGCTCTATCCCGAAATTGAGAATTGCATCGGTTGTAACGCTTGCACAAGGCTTTGCCCGCAAGGCATTGACGTAAAGCAGTATATTGCCGACGCGCGAAGCGGTGATTTTGCCAAATGCGCGGAGGCCTCCTTTGCCTGCGTCATGTGCGGCGTTTGCTCCTCCCGTTGCCCTGCGGGGATCTCTCATCCGCAGGTTGCGATGCTTGCAAGAAGAATCAACGGAAAATATCTGGCACCCGTCAGCACGCACTTGGAGGAGCGCATCAAGGAGATCGAAAACGGCACCTTTAACGATTTGATCGAGGCTTTGATGCAAAAGCCGATCGAGGAGCTGGAGGAGCTTTACAACAACCGAGAGATTGAAAAGTAAGGGAGAGGTGAAAATGTATTCGGAACAGTTTCAAGCATCCCTTTCTCTGGTGGAGGCTTCCAGAGAGAAGAATATGGCTCTCGATCCCGTCCGTATGACGGTAGAGCAAAAGAAACGCCTGCTTTCTTCCTTTCACCCCGACTACAAGGCAGAGGCGTTTTCAACGCTCACCATCGGTCCCAATCGGGGAGATCGCGTTCCAAAGGAACTGGCGGAGAGCTTGCAGGCACACAGCCGTATCACAGAGGACAGCGTGCGCTTGGAGCAACCCGATTTTGAAACCGACGTGCTCGTGATCGGTGGCGGCGGTGCGGGCGCATCCGCGGCAATCGAGGCACACGCGGCGGGGGCTGACGTGATGATCGTTACCAAGCTTCGCATAGGGGATTCCAATACCATCATGGCAGAGGGCGGTATTCAGGCGGCTGATCAGCCAAACGATTCCCCTGCCATTCACTTTCTCGATGCGTTTGGCGGCGGACACTTTGCGGCAAAGAGAGAGCTCCTCTCCAAGCTCGTTTGCGACGCGCCCGAGGCAATTCGTTGGCTCGCCGAGCTTGGCGTTGAATTTGATAAGGAAGCGGACGGCACCATGGTTACCACCCACGGAGGTGGTACTTCACGCAAGCGTATGCACGCGGCAAAGGACTATTCGGGGGCTGAGATCATGCGAACGCTGCGCGACGAGGTGCTCAACCGCAAGATTACCGTGTTGGATTTTACTGCGGCGATCGAGTTGATCCTCGGTGAAAACGGACAAGCGGCAGGCGCGGTTTTGATGAACATGGAGACCCGTGAGCTTTTGGTCGCAAAGGCAAAGACCGTTGTGATCGCAACGGGAGGAGCGGGAAGAATGCACTATCAGGGCTTTCCCACCTCCAACCACTATGGCGCAACCGCTGACGGTCTGGTTCTCGGATACCGCGCGGGCGCAAGGCTTCTCTATGCGGAAACGCTTCAGTACCACCCCACGGGCGTTGCCTTCCCGGAGCAGATCTTCGGTGCGCTCGTTACCGAAAAGGTTCGTTCTTTGGGGGCTAAAGCGGTCAACAAGAACGGTGACGTTTTTATGCACCCGTTGGAAACGCGTGACGTTGCCGCGGCAGCCATCATTCGTGAATGCTACGAGCGAGAAAACGGAGTGGATTGCAAAAACGGAAAGGGCGTATGGCTCGATACTCCCATGATCGAACAAATCCACGGAGAGGGAACGATCATGAAACGAATTCCCGCAACGTGGAGAATGTTCGATCGGTATGGGATCGATATCAGACGAGAGCCGATCCTCGTTTATCCCACTCTGCACTATCAGAACGGCGGTCTCGATATCAATGCAGAAGGCGAGACTCCCAACGTCAAGAACCTGTACGTAGCAGGCGAGGCTGCGGGCGGTATTCACGGAAAGAACCGTTTGATGGGGAACTCACTGCTCGATGTGATCGTGTTCGGACGAAATGCGGGACGGAACGCGGCGGCAAGGGCGACACGCGTGACCGTTGGCAAGCTGACGCTCTCTCACGTGACGAAATTTGAACGGGAGATTGCGGATGCGGGGATCAAAACCGAGGTCACGTCCCCCAAGCTTCTCCCAAACTACACCAAGAAAAACAATATTTGATTAGGAGTTTATTATCATGGATCTTCATATTTTGACAGACCTTTTTGAGGCGTTGACCATTTTCTGCTTCGGTCTTTCCTGACCGATCTCCATCCGTAAGTCCTACGTTTCCAGAACCGCAAAGGGAAAGAGCCTTTTCTTTGAGGTCTTTCTTCTCGTTGGTTACGCCTTCGGCATTGCGCGCAAGTTTATTCAGGTGTTTGCAATGGGAAGCACCGGGTTTATCTTCTATCTCAGTTTCTTCTTCTACATACTCAACTTTATCGAGATTTCGATCGACGTAGCGCTTTATTTCCGCAACGCGAAGCTCGATAAGCTGAGAGACGCGGGCGAGAACCTCTGATCCACGTTGCCGACGCATCAGAAAAAACGACGACGCAATAGCGTGATACTCTTAACGGAGTATCACGCAGTCAAATCCGTCTTCGACGGGTGAAATCCACCTACGGTGGATGAAATCGCTTCCGCTATGAAATCCTGCTTCGCAGGGTTATAACAGACGGATTTGATTTCATCCAAGGCAACGCCTTGGATTTCATCTGAGCAAAGCGAAGATTTCATCGTGGCGTAGCCACGATTTCATTCAACCAACAGAAAAAGAGAGGACATTTCGGCTACTGACCGATTTGTTCTCTCTTTCTGCTAGTTATATGGGTTTGGGCTTAGCCCATTTGCGTTTGACTAGTCAAATGCGATGCTCGCACTTTGCCCAAAGTGTAAAATTCTCCGCTAAGGACATCACGCAATTACGCGCTGTCGTTTTTTTCTTTGATGGCTTGACATTTCTTCGCGTTTATGTTATGATGAAGTCGTAAATTCATTGATGGAGGGATCTATGAGTCAACTGTTTGTTTATCAACACCGTATGGTATCGCTTGCCGAATATTACCAAAACGGTGCGTTTTATTTTCTGCTTCAAAACAAAGAGGAGGAGCGCGTGCTTTCTCTCTATCCGATCGATCTTAAAAAAGAGAATGAAAGAAATCTTTACATGGGATATACCAAGGAAGAGGTTTTAGCATCGGGAAGGGATTTGCTCGGTGAGAAATTGACTGAGGGGGGAGACCCCGATTATCGCACGGTCAAATCCGTGCTTCCGCCTTTGTCAAAGGATACCTACACCGTTCTTGGTGGCATCGCGTCGGTAGCGGAGCTGACGGTGGATGCTTGCGGTCGCGTTTATCCGCAAATTTCAGGAACGAACCGAAATTCCGAAGCGATCTTTGTCCCTTCCGAATACGATCCCGAGCTTGGAAGCATCGCGCCGCGTCAGATGTTGATTGACGGAACGCTCCCTATTTTGATCAACGTACATTCTGACGGCAAGCGCGTAATGGAGCTTTTGTATTTTACGGAGCCGAACGACCCGAGCCACGCCCCTGTTTGCTGGATTCGTATCAAGCGGTACGAGCTGTCCGCCCCCGAGTGCGTGGAGTTTGAATACCGTGTTGCGGCAATCTCGCGGGAAGCGGATCGGCAGGCACATTTTGATAACCCGCCCTCACAGGCACTGTTTTTGGATGCGCTGACGGATACGCTTTCTTACTGGGCGGATTTTGCGGAGAGCGGAGCGACCTTTACGCTTCCCGAACCTGAGCTTGCGCGTGTTGCCACGGGGGCGCTTTCCGTAGCAACACTTACTTGCTCGTGCGGACACGCGCATTACGGTCACCGTTTTTACGGCTTGGAGCTGCACGATCATTTTCCGCCAAACTATATCTTTGCAATCGAGGCGATGATCACTCTCGGCAGACAGGATACGGCGCGCGAGATGTTTTCGTATTTTCTCAAATACGTATTGCGTCAGGACGGCAAGATCAACTACCGTCAGGGGCTTGGACTGAATTTTGGTGCCAGCGCCGCCGAATACGGAATGCTCTTGCATTTGACGAACCGATACCGC
This sequence comes from Eubacteriales bacterium, assembly GCA_045120465.1. GTDB lineage: Bacteria > Bacillota > Clostridia > Oscillospirales > CAG-272 > UMGS1865. The sequence goes on along the minus strand of JBGVEW010000069.1, from coordinate 25,098 downwards.
GGGGTGCTGTTGGATTTTCCTTTGAACAAAGCCGCGGCGCGCGGATTGATCGGAATGGGCGAGGAGATTTTGGATCACGTGAGCGCGTGCGAGGAGCTTGACGGCTTGGAGCTGATCAAAATGTGCGCGGAAGCGGATACCAACGAGCGCATTCACGTTTACCTGAGCAACAATTTGTGGGCGATTCGCGGATTGGAAGCATTGGCATCCCTTTTGGACGCGTCGAGCGGGAAACGCTATCGCGACGCGGCACAAACGCTTCGCAAAAACGTTGAGGCAGCGTTGGAGCGCTATGGAGCAAAGGATACCCGCTTTGGTCCGTTGCCGCCCTTCCGTCTCGGATATACGCCAACCCCTTTGACGCTTTCACATTGCAAGGACACCTTTTTCCCAATCGGACAAGAGGAGCTGGAACGTTATCTTCATTACGCGTGGGATCGTTCGGATCTCTTCGAGGGCGAGGATCTGATCGAAAACACCTACGCCAATTATCGCTACTATCCCGAAATGCTTTCCGCAATGCTTCTGCCGCAGGAGTATAGCGACGCATTTGTTCGAATGCGTGAATCCATCGGCGGTGAATTGCTGGGTATGACGCGCTTTGTCGAGCAGATTGACGATTGGCCCGTGCTTAATTACGCGCGCTTTTTGATCGAGACGGGACGGATTGAAAAGTATCTTCTTTTGCTCTACGCCCATGCCGCGCACCACGGCTCCCCCGAACTGATGACCTATTACGAGCAGGTCACGGCGGATGGAAGGGCTTGCGCAAACGATTGTATTCCTTCTCTCGTTACCGTTCCCACCATGCTCGCGTGGTCCTTTGCTTACGAACCGGTGGAAAAAACGGAGCTACGACTGCTTTCGGCACTTCCAAAGTCGTGGTATCGCTTGCCCTTTGCGGTCAAGGGGCTTGGCTATTCCGAGGGAAGCATCGATATTTCCTCAAATGGTTCTGCTTTGAAGGTGCACTTTGAAGGAGTTCCGACGATGCCCGTTCACCTTGTGATCCGTGCCAAGGATACCGTATCGCCAAGCGATATTTTGGAAGGCGCGGAGTACGTTGACGGAATTTTTGGGAACGTATTGATCTTCAAGCCGCAGGTTCGGGACGTAACGATTCAAATCGGGTAAAGTGAAGTGCTTTTTGCCTTTTTCCTTGACAATTGTCGAACTTCGTGATATGATGATATTGAACCACGGTTCGAAAGGAGAAAATAAAATGGGAAAACAGGACATGGAAGTCATTGAGGAAAAGATCTCCAAGGCGGAGAAGCTTGAAAGAAAAAGAAAGATGAAGGAAATGAAAAAGGAACTCAAAAAGAAGAGTGAAGGCTTTTTTGCGGACTTCAAAAAGTTTATCACGCGCGGCAACGTGCTTGATATGGCAGTCGGTGTTATCGTTGGCGGCGCATTCACCGCGATCGTCAACGCGCTCAGCAACAATATTTTAAAGCCCCTGATCAACTGGATCCTGACGCTCATTCTCGGCAAGGATTCGCTCAGCGAGGTCTTTACCTTCCTGACCACGACGTATAAGCTGGGTGAGAATGGTGTGGCAACCGCGGAGATCGATCTGGAAAACTCCATTTACATCGATTGGGGTATGTTTATCAATGCGATCATCAACTTCCTTCTGATCGCGTTTACGCTCTTTGTCATTGTTCGTATTATCAATAACATTCATAAAAAGATCGATGCCAAGGAAGAGGCGGCAGCAGCCGCTAAAAAGGCAGAGGAAGAGGCAATTGCCGCTGCCGAGGAAGCGAAAAAGCAGGAAGAGGTAGCCGCAAAGGCAGCTGTCGAGGCAAAAGCGGCAGAGGCAGAAAAAGCTGCGCTTCAGCAGATGTACGCCAACATTGCGCGCCAGACCGAACTGCTTGAAAAGCTGGCAAACCGCTGATCCCACAAACAAAGAGAGGATCGCAAACGCGTTTTGCGTTTGCGACCCTCTCCTTTTTATATCCCGTATGTCCCCGTCAGCGGATCCTTAAAAATGCCGATTTCGGGAGTGGCAAAGGTGAACGCCACAAAGGAGAACGCGATGACGCAAAGCACCGCCAGAGTCGTCCGGGAGCTTCTGCAAGGCGTGTTCTCTTTGCGAAAGGTCTTGGCTTCATAAAGGTAAGAAATCGCCGCACAGACGAAGAAAATGGCAATATTGAGCCAATCGGGGGATTTTCCGATCACGCCGTTGTAGGTATAAAAGAGAACGGGGATGAGGATCAGCCCCCAAAGGATCCCACGGAGCTTGACGCACCAAAATTCCTTTCGGTCGCGGAAGAAAAAGCTCTGTATGACAGAAAACAGGAACATCGGCCAAAAGAGCAGCTTCATATGTTCCCAAGTAGATTCGTTCACACCCGAAAAGGGGGCGATCCAAATAGCCCCCCCGAGCCAATCGTATAAAAAATGCAACAGCGTGCCGCCAAGAGAGGTCACGGCAAAGCCCCATAGTTCCCAAAGCCCGATCGATCGTTTCATACGCCCTCCGCATATCCTTGATACCGTATTGTATGAAGGTTTTGCTTCCGCTATGCCAAATCGGTTGACTTTGCGCGAGAGATTTGCTATAATGGAGAGGAAAACAACGAAAACGGACGGTTTGGAGGTGTGTTATGAATCCATATCTGAAACGGCTCAACAAGATCGAGTTTGCTCTGACTTATGCCTGCACAGGGCGTTGTAAGCACTGCGCAGAGGGAGATCACGCGCTGTGTGGCGAGCGGATCGATCCCGCAATTTCCGCAGATGCGGTCAAAAGGATCGCGGCGGAATATGAAATACAGACGGTGATGACCTTTGGGGGTGAGCCGCTCCTTTGTACGGACGCGGTATATGCGATTATGAACGCGGCAAAGGAGCTGCACGTTCCTTGCCGTCAGGTCATTACCAACGGGTATTTTTCAAAGGATCTCCATCGGATTGGCGAGGTTGCAGAGGGGCTTTTTGCGTGCGGTGTCAACGATCTGTTGCTGTCGGTGGATGCTTTTCATCAGGAAACGATTCCCCTCGAAACCGTCAAGCGTTTTGCCACCGAAGTTCAGCGTTGCAACGTTCCCCTTCGCCTCTCTCCCGCATGGTTGGTCAGTGTCACGGATGACAATCCGTACAACCGAAAAACGAGAGAGATCCTTTCTGCCTTTTCGGATTTGGAGATTCCCGTTGGTGAGGGGAATATCGTCTTTCCGAGCGGAAACGCCGCCAAATATCTTGCCGAATATTTTACGGGGGAGCCTCCCAAAAATCCGTATGAGGAAGACCCGAGCGACGTGCGCTGTATCTCCTTTTCACCGAACGGGGACGTGCTTGACGGAAACGTTTACCGACGTGGGATCATGGAGATCATAGAGCGTTATCACCCCTGAAGAAGAACGGAGAAAAGAACATGAAAAAGATCATCGTGATCGGTTGCCCCGGATCGGGAAAGACCACGTTTGCGGAAAAGCTGCGGGATCGCATCGGACTGCCGCTGTTTTATCTCGATGCGATCTGGCACAAGCCCGACCGCACGCATATTTCAAGGGAAGAATACGACGCAAGGCTTGGAGAGATCCTGTCCCTTGAGGCATGGATCATCGATGGCAACTACAGCCGCACGATCGAGCGGCGGCTTGCGGCGTGCGACACGGTCTTTCTGTTCGATCTCCCCACCGAGGTCTGCCTTGAGGGGGCGATCGCTCGCCTGGGAAAAGAGCGGTACGATATGCCTTGGATCGATACCGAGCTTGACCCGCGGCTCAAAGAGGAGATCGAAGTATTTCCCACCAAAAATCTACCTGTGATTTACGCCTTGCTGGAGCAATACGGCAACAAACAAATCGTCGTTTTTAAGCGCCGTGACGAGGCAGAAACCTATTTGCGATCCCTCACGAACGAATCGGGGAGATTTGCGGCATTTGCAGGTTGCAAAAGAACAAAACCGCAACGCTTGTAACGATGCGTTCCCACATTTGCGTTTTTGCAGGATTTTTGCTTTTTTCAAAAAAGTAAAAATCTATTGCATTTCGTCAGGTGGTTTGATATAATAGAGGTGGAATCGAAGAATAAGAGAGGTGATAGGCGTGTCACGGCAACAAAAAGAAACGCTTCCCGTAAAGAATACGGCGGAAATTTCGTTTACCGATCGGAAATCGAATGCGCGGGGAGGATTTTCTCAAAAAACGGTTATTGATCACGGCTTGGAGCCGATCAACCCCATTCAGTGCGGAGGGCATATCTGTCCGCCGTCCTATTCCTTCGGCCCTGCGGTCAGGGATTTTTGGCTTTTGCATTTCGTCATGTCGGGCAAGGGAAGCATGACCAACGAGCGCGGTACGTACACGGTCAAAAAGAACGAGGTATTTGTGATTCGGCCGCACGAAAAGGTGAGCTACTGTGCAGATGCGGAAACCCCTTGGCAATACGTATGGATCGGCTTTTCCATCAGCCGCCCCGTTCCCGAGACGCTCGATACGTGCGACGTGATTTTTGCTCCGTATCTGCGCCCGCTGTTTGAAGCGGCGTACAGTGCGGAGGGCTTTGAAAACGGAAACACCTTTGGTGCATACGAGCATTACCTGTGCGGGATCGTCTGGCAGATCATCGGGCAGATCATGAGCCGTTCTCACATGGAGATCGACGTTATGGATGCCTACGTGCGGCCTGCCATCAGTATGATGAGCATCAACTATTCCTACCGTATCACCGTTGCGGATATTGCGGCGCAGCTTCATATCAGTAAGGGATATTTTTCGGAGATCTTTAAAAAGGAGACGGGAGTCTCCCCCAAAAAGTATCTGAACGATATCCGTATGAAGCGTGCGGCGGAGCATTTGCTGCAGGGAGAGCACAACGTAACGACGGTTGCGGCATCGGTCGGATATTCCGACGTGTTCGTGTTTTCCCGTGCCTTTAAGCAACGTTACGGATGCGCTCCGTCGGAGTACGCTAAAAAAGAGGCGGAGAAAAGCGGTGAAAATGACAAAGGATAACGCCCAAAAACCCCGTTTTTGTTTGTCATTTTGTCAATTAATTGGCACAATGACCTGACAAAATGCAATGGACTTTTCTTTGCGACTATGATACAATAGATACGTAATGCTTTTACATATGCTTTTGAAAGGAGAAAAAAACATGAAAAAAGCAAGACGGTTTTTCTCTTGGTTGCTCCTGATCGCTATGCTTTTACCCATGCTGCCCACAACGGCACTGACGGTATTTGCAAACGAGAGCACACAAAAGGAGGACGCCATGGAAACAATCAAGGCAGACAAAACGCTGAATACCTACCTCGTAGGAGAAACGCAGCATTTTGACAACGACGGATATATCGGTATCCCCTACGAGGTAACGGTATATTACGACAAGGAAACGCACGGCAAGGCGACCCCGGGATACGTGACCCTCGGTGCGACTCCCGTGATCGTTTACGTCGTCAACGCAAATTTTGAACGCATCGGTACCGAAAGCGATACCGTGATCATCCAATCCATGATCGAGCGCGGCTTTGCGGTGGTGGTTCTGGACTATCTCAACGACGAGAGAGCCAAGACTCCCGACCTCGATTATTCGGTACAGCAACTGCGCGCCAACAAAGTCGGTGCGGGTACTTTCTTCACAGACGAAGAGGTTTTCCAAAAGGGGACTTATTCGGACAATCTGGTCGTTCCCGCAGGGTACAACGTCAAGTTCAACGACATATTCATGGAGCTTGACAAGCACGGCACCGACGGCACGCTCGAGCGCATCGTCAACGTGTGGAACAACGACTTCCGCCTGTATCACAAGGACGTGATCGTCAAATGGGTACACGAGGACGGAACGCACAAGGCAACGCAAAACGGTTTTAACGGATCCGCTCCCGTTTGGTATTCCGACGCGTCCGGAAAGACTGCGGACGAGAACGGACAGTACACCAAGGTGCAATATACGCTTGCCGAAAAGGTGACCGATTGCGTCAAAGCCGACGGTACTCCCATCGATCTCAATCTCTACATTCACGTCATTTACCCCACCTCTCCCGACGGTCAGGTGCCGGTTATGACGATGTTCTCGTCATCGGGATATCTGATGTCGGGAAGCTCCAATGCGACGAGACCTCAGTTCCAGAGCTTCCTCTTTAACGGATACGCGGGGGTTTTGTTTGATTACGCATGGATCCCGATGGGAAGAAACGATCACTACGGCTACTTTGACGGCAGCAGCGGTGACGGAAAGAGCGTAACGGGCGATAACCAGTCCTACGCTACCTATACCTACAACTCCGCACAGGTGGCAACCGCCGCCATGCGTTACACCCGTTATCTGGCACTCTCCGAGCCGGATACCTACGCCTTTGATATCGACGCGCTCGGCGTGTTTGGTATTTCCAAGGCGGCTTGGATGACGCAGCTGGGTGCTCCCGTGCTCCGCGAGAACCTTTATACCTCGGCGGACGGCACCGCACAGGAGGTTGCACAGCTCGTCAACGATAAGATCAACGGATTCTATCAGCAATTGATCCTTCCCGAGCATCACGGTGAGACCCGCTACGACAACGGTTTGACGGAATCTTACACGGTTGACGGCTTTACCGTTGACGGCGGTGAGCTCCAGCCTTGGGCTGTTTGGGAGGGCAACGAGATCTCCTCGGGCGCGCAGATGGTCTATTCGAGCTGCGGCGCGTCGGTGGACTATTTCACCGAGGGATACTCTCCTCAGTTTATCACCGAAAACCTGCAGGATAACTACAACACCGAGTACGGCAAGCAAAACGAGCTGGTCAGCCTTTGCCGCAACCACAATATTCCCGCGCTTTGGTTTGAGGCGGATATCGCTCACACCTTTGCGGAGGGACTTGATTACCGTTACGGTGTGGATATTTACGAGGCGTTCCGTCTCTTTGCGGATTACTACCTCAAGCACACGCCCGTCAGCGTGACCTATACCGATCCCGTAAACGGTGCGGTGATCAAAACCACCGATACCATTACCGTTAAGCTCATCGGTGACGCAAATGCCGACGAGATCGCAAAGATCACTCTGACCGACTCCCGAGGCAATGCGGTTTCGGGCACTTGGACGAGCGCATACGGTGACACCGAATGGACCTTCCTTCCCGACGCTCTTGCGGGGGGCGAGATCTACACCCTTACCGTTCCCGCGGATTTTGCGGGTAAGAACGGAAAGGAAATGGGCAAGGCATACACCGCCACCTTTTACACCCGCGCGGAGGGGGACACGACCTCTGTTAGCGGTGCGGGCGTGCTGAATACCGTTGGAACTCCCGTTTCCGTAACGGTTCCCGCTCTTGGTAACGCAAACGCATTCTCCCTGCGTGTCCGTGTCAGCAACGATGCGGCAAACCTGCTCTCCGCCTACGATGCGGCAAGCGGCAAGCTGCTGGGCTCTGTCCGTGTCAGCGGCATCGGCTTCTATGAGATCGACCTGACCGACGCGATTGCAGAGCGCACGGCAGGAGAGACCTTGAATCTGATCCTTCGCACCGAAAACAAGGGTGAGAACGTGCTGACCTACGAGGAGGACTTCAACTCCGGCAGAGGCGACTTCACCACCTCAAGTTACGCTTCCTATCAAAACGCGCAGATGATCGACGGTGAGACTGCGCTCGAGATCATCAAAAAGACCAACTACGGCAAGTTTGGCGGTGACTATTGGTTCTATGAAAGAGGAACCGTTATCACCAACAAGAAGATGATCAACGGCGGTTCTGCCGTTACGCAGGAGGATATGGGCAGACGCTTCGTGTTCAAGATCCGTCTGTACGATACCGTATCCCGTCAGATCATGCTTTCTCTGAACAGCGCGACCTCCAAGGCAGATCAGCGTCTTGATTTTGACCGTGTGATCTATACCGAGGCAACCGTTGCCAACGGATGGAGCGAGTATGAGATCCCCTATACCGTATATGAGGCAAAATACGGGATCAACCAACAAAAGCAATTCTATCTCAACGTAGGCGCTACGGGTGACACCGAAATGCCGATCTATGTCGATCATTTCACGGTGTACGAGGTCTTTACCGACGTAGCGGTATCCTCCGTTGCCCTTGTGGCGCACAAGGAGAACGACCACTCCGTCAAAGCACCCGTATCCGAAAACGCGTTCTCCGTCAACGGCACCGAGTACGCTACCTGGAAGGATGCCGTCAACGCGGCAACGAACGGCTCTACCGTTACGATGCTCCGTAATTACACCTTTACCGACAGCGACGCGGTCAACCTTGGCGGCATGACCTCTCTTACCATTGACCTCGGTGGCTACCGCTTGATTGCGGCAAACACCGCAAAAGCACCCCTTTGGATCGGTGCGACCAATGGCAACGCAATGCAGCTGACGCTTTCCAACGGCTCCGTGATTTTGGAATCCAATTCTTTGATCTCCTGGAGCGGTGCGAGTGCTTCGGGCAACGGCAAGGTCGTGGATATTCTCCTTGACAATATCTACCTGACGCACGCGCAGGCCTTCCCGATGCTCTCCTTCTTTGCCGAGCCGTCCATCGCAAACGAGGCAAAGGTTGCCGCGAACGTAACGCTTGCGGATTGCGTAGTCGATATCGACAGAGATGAGCTTCCTCACCACGACGTCGTGATCTTTGGCGCGGGCGGTGGCACGCTCGATATCAATTACACCTTCCGCGGAGGACGCTTGCTGATCAACGATCTGCACGACGCGACGATTGCCACCGCGATCGTGGATACTGCGGCAAACGACGCGGGGGAATCCTTTGAGATCCTCGTGCCCGTAAGCGAGGGCACTCCCGTGATCTCCTACCGCAAGGAGAACGGCTTTGCAATGCCCGCACAGACGGGAGAGGAGAACGGATACGTCATCTTTACTCCCGCGGACGCAAAGAACACCTCCGAGTACGGTGCGATCCCCGATAAGTATCTGGACGCGTCTCTCTATCCTTTCGTTGCCTTTGCAAACGACGTTTGCATCGGTGCGGCAACCACGATCAACGCCGCATCCGTGCTTGCAAAGAATTTTATGACTGCAAAGCCCGGTTCCACCGTAGCGCTTCTCGCACGCCGCGATTATGCCTGCGAAAAGGGCACCGCATCGCTCGACAACTTTAACGGTACGCTGATCCTCGACCTCGACGGACATACCGTGACGAGAAACGCAACGATTTTTGAAGGCATGGTAACCACCGACTACAAGGGCGGCTTTGATACCAAGGTCGTTTTCAAAAACGGTACGGTTCTGCTCTCCAACGGACACGTCATTGCGTTTGAGAGCAAGGGAAATGCAGACAAGAACTACGATATCCTCTTTGACTCCCTGACCTTTGCGGTAGAGGCGGGTGCATCTCCCACGTATATCGTTTCCCGTTGCTGGGGTTCGTCCGGTACGGCAAACGTTTACGCGAAGATGACGCTGACCAACTGCGTCTTTGATTTCGCGGGCGTAACCGAGGGATCTTCCGCTCCCGCAAGTGCTGTCACCGTCTTCCAAATGTCCAACGCTTCGGTTCATGCGGACGTTCACGTTGTAGGCGGTCAGATCCTTGCCGACGGTGCCGCTCCCGCAAACGTGACCTGGACCGGCTTTAACGCGGGTTCCGATTCGCTTGTATTTGACCGTGATGCCAACGGCAACTACGTAACCCTCACCGTTCCCAACGGAGTGACCCCCGAGCACGCGCTTCCCACCGCGGACGGCACGTTCTCCTTTAAAACCTTGGTACAGGATGGGGACAAGACCGACGTTTATACCCTGACCAACGACGCCGTAGCGACCGAGTACGGATCGATCCCCGCGGCATCCTCCGGCAAGGTGTTTGCCCTCTTTATGGATGGCAAATTCGTTGGTGCCGAGGACACCTGGGCGGCGATTCAAAAGCTTGCGCGTACAACCCTGGACGCCGCTCCCGGCAAGACCGTAACCATCCTGATGCGCGCAAATCACACGCATAACGCAAACATCAGCACCTCGGACCGTATTCCGTTTATGAAAGGAAACGTGGTGGTGGACCTTGGCGGCAAGACGTTGACCGCCGCAAAGACGGTCTTTGAATGCGGAACGTCGAGCTACACGGGTAACTTTGATACCTCTTATACCGTCAAGAACGGAACCATTCTCGTAGATTCCGGTAATATCTTCGCATCCGAATCCCGTTCGAGTGCGGATAAGCATATCGATCTTTCCTTTGAGAACGTAACGATCGATATCTCCGACGCGAGTACGAAAAACAAGCTGTTCCTCGTGTACGGCGACCAAAGCTCAAACCCCGGAAAGGTGACCTTTGATCTGAGCTTTAATGGTTGTACCTTTGATCTGCGCGGATATTCCGCATCCTCCTTTACCGTGTTCGACTTCGGAACTTCTGCGGCGAACGTTGCGGCAAACATCACGCTCACGAGTGGTGAGTTCCTTGCCGATAGCGTAAATACACTCTCCTTGATCAAGGGCGTTGAGAATAAGGACGTTCTGACCTTTACCGCGGGCAACGAGCCCACTCTCACCGAGCCGAACGGTGCGGTTCTGACCCACCGTGGATTTATCCCCGGGGAGTATGCATCCGAAACGAGCTATCCTTTCGTGCTCTTTGGTAAGGACGGTATGTTCGTGTCCGCAAAAGCGAAGTGGTCGGAGATTCTCGGCACTTCTACGGGCGGCGCGCATAAGTATCTGTCCTCCAACAAGAACTCTGTCTGCTACGTTCTCGTTCGTACGGATTATGTCAAGAGCGATAGCGGAACCACCTACCTCGGACGCATGATGGGAACCATCGTGATCGACCTTGACGGACATACGATGGGACGTACCGCGCACTCCTACCTTGAGGCGGGCACGAAGAGCATGACCGAAACCGAGGCGGGCTACGTTGCAAACGTCATTATTAAAAACGGTAAGTTGTATGCGGGACGTTCGGATGCCACCGGTAAAAACACATGGTTGATCACCTATCAGACCTACGTCAATTATGACAAGACCGTCAACCTGACCTTTGACGGCGTGACCTTTGCCGTGATTGCGGGTCAGGGTTCCCTCAACGGTATCGTGGCAGGAAGCTGGGGCCCTTCCAATTCCGCTACGGGTGTCCTTACATCGACAATTACCTTCCGCAACTGCACCTTTGATTTTTCGGGTAGTGAGGGGACTACGGTTCCTTCATCTACAACCCTCGTCAAATTGGATCAGGGCGGGGACTACCTTGACGTTGACGTGGTCTTTGAGGGCGGAAAGCTGGTCGGTACGGCATCCGGAATCTCCCTCTCCAAGCTCACCGCAAACGATGTGCAACGCTTTACGAAGAATTCCGAGGGCGAGTATTTTGCATACGACGTCACTTCCACCTCCGGCATTCCTTCCGCAAGCACCGCAATGACCACCGACGAGGGCACGATGTATTTCGTGCGCGAGTCTTTTGCAACCGTCAGCGGCACGAGACACTACTACTACGAGCTCGGTGTCAAGAGCGACGATTGCGACGGTGCGGTGATTCCTTACATGTATTATTTCAACACCGAAAAGTATCCTTATATCATTGTACAAAACGGCGCGTTCATCGGTGCGCGTGAAACCTGGAGCACCGCAACGGGACTTGCAATTGCCTACGTGGACAACGACGGTGACGAAAAGTCTGTAACCACCTTGTATCTGCTCAGAGACGCTACCGATCATACCAACGGTTCCCGTATCAGCGGTATCCGCGGAAAGGTGATCATCGATCTCAACGGATATACGCTTACCACGACCAAAACGCTCTTTGAGGGTAAGGTCAGCCACGCTTGCACCTCGACCGTAGAGGTCAAGAACGGTACGATCGTGATCGACCGTACCGGCAACGGCTCCATCATCGCGCTGGAGTGCGATGCAGGCAACGACTTTGTAGCCGGTTCTAACAAAGACGTATATCTGACCTTTGAAAACGTGACCTTCCGTTACGCAGAGGGCGCAACCAGTACCTCTCCGCTCGTCATCACGTGGAACGGCAACTCGGCAGATCACGGCTCCCTGACCGCGTATCTGACCTTTAACGGCTGTACCTTCGATATGCGTGCGGCAACGGTTCGTTTCAATTTGATCCATGCCGCAAACGGCGGTGAACTGCTGATTGTCAAAACCGCCATCAACGGTGGTTCCATCCTGCTTCCCGCGTCCAATCTGGTCAACTGGTATCCTGTGTCTGGGGAAGAGGATACGCTGACGCTCGGTACGTACAACGGCGCATATCCTACGCTGACCCTCGTCAACGGTGGAGCACCCACCACGGCATTCGTTACCGAAGAGGGCAACGCCTACTTCTACAAGGATACCTCGCTTGGCGTGTACGTTCTCGGCATTGGCAGAGCACAGCTCACGGGTGCATCCGTAAGCCTCGGCTCTTGCCTCTCCATCTACTACTACGTCAAGATCCACGATGAGAGCCTTTTGAACGGCGGCGCACCTTCCATGACCTTTACGATGAACGTCAAGACCGTAACCGTAACGGCATACGAGACGATTGGCGGGGAATACGTATTCCGCTTTGACGGCATCGCGCCTCAACAGATGGCGGATCTCGTGGATGCAAAGTTCTTCGTGGGTGACGTGGAGATCCTCTCTCACGCAGGCTACAGCGTGCTCAAAAACTGCGAGAGCCTCTTGTCCATGACCGCCGCACAGCTCGGCATGACCGATTCCAAGTATGCGGCAATGAGGACCCTTGCTGCAGACCTCGTGGCATACGGCAAGGCGGCGCAGGACTACAAGGATTACGATGCAAACGGTGAGATCGCAATCGAGGGAAGCACGCCTTCCGAAACTCTTCCCACCGAGAGCGACGCGATGACCATCACGGGCAACACCGATGCGTCCCTGCACTTTACCTCGGCAACCGTCCGCTTCGATACGGTCAACAGCATCGTGATCAAGATCTATGCCAACGTTGAGGATGCAAGCCTTGTGACCGTCAGAATCAACGGCAAGGACTACAAGCTCTCCGACCTGACCGACCTCGGCAACGGCACGTATAAGCTTTCTACCGAGGGCATCAAGGCGACGAATTTTGATACCGTTTATACGGTTGAGCTGCTTTACAACGGTGAGAGCGTTGCAACCCTTGGCTACAGCGTCAACGCGTACGCGTACGCAATGAGCAACGGTGCGACGCAGAATGCGGAGATGAAAGCTCTTGCAGAGACGCTCTACCGCTACGGAGTCAGCGCGGATGCTTACCAAAACGCACAGTAAAGGAGGAATGGAGTATGAAACAGTTCAAGGAATATGGAGCTCCCACCGTCGAAGTGTTGGCTCTTTCTCAGGACGATATCCTGACCTCCAGCCAAGGCTTTGAGGGAGAGGAGCACCCCATCTTCGGGTCGCCCTTCTTCGGATAAAGCAAAAATAACAAACACAACCCCGCCCATCGGAAAACATTCCGATGGGCGGGGGGCTTTTTATAACGTGCGGCAAGCGCAATCCTCAATTTCTTCCCGCGCTTCTGTGAAATCGGACTTGACAAGATACAAATTATGGTGTATCATAAATGTGGGAGGCGTTTTGATCTTCCCAACGTTCGCTTTTCAATTTTTACGTAACGGAGAGGAAGGCTAAAATATGTATCCCGAAACCTACGTTCAATTCCACACCGATAACGCGACGCTTCAGCGGTTGTATGACGAAGCCGTTTGCACGTGCCGCAAAAATCTGAAAATCCTTGGAGACGATGCCGTCCTTGTAGAAGGTGGCGCCTATCAAAGAATCTGGGTAGAGACGCAACCGATGGGCGGCGAGATGTACGCCAAGCATAATATGGCGGTGGCGCTGAACAATCAGCTCCTCTTTATGTGTCACCAAAGAGAGGACGGTCGCCTGCCGGGTACGATCGGAACGAATGCCGAGGGGCTGGCTGATCCTCGATTTTCCACCTTACAGGGCTTTTGCTTCCCTTGGCCTGCTTTGAATATGTATTATTGGTTGGGCGAGGATCGGGAATTTTTGGATCGCTTGGCGGATATGCTGGAGCGTTACGATGCCTATCTTTGGAGAACGCGGGACTCTGACGGTGACGGCATTTTGGAAAGCTTTTGCCAGACCGATACGGGAGAGGATCATGCCGCACGCTTTGGCGACGCGCCCTTTCAGTATCCGCACGACACGCCTCCCGAAGGCTATGTCATCGTCCCGATGGCATCGATGGATTTGATGTCCTATTCCTACACCGCGCGCGATATTCTTTGCGAGATCAGCAAGATCCGCGGCGACGGAAATGAGGAGAAATGGCGTTGCGCCGCCGACGAGGTGGCTGCCGTTATCCGCGAAAAGCTTTGGGACGAGTCGCGCGGGGCTTGCTTTGATAGGGATAAAAACGGGAACACCGTTGACGTTCTGTGTCACAACAATCTTCGCTGTATGTATTTTGGCAGCTTTTCGCAAGAGATGGCGGATCGCTTTGTCAATGAGCATCTTCTCAACCCCGAGGAGTTTTGGACGGCATTGCCTCTGCCTTCGGTGGCGGCAAACGACCTCATGTTCCGCAATATCAACGGAAACAACTGGTCGGGGCAATGTCAAGGTCTCACCTATCAGCGCGCGATTCTCGCCTTGGAGCGTTACGGCTACGAAAAGATCGTGACAAGCCTTGGCAAAAAGCTGTTTGATGCGGTTGCCAATTGCGGATACAAGTTCCCGCAGCAGTTCAATCCCTTTACGGGAGAGATCGGGTTTGATGCCGATAAGCCGTTTGAAGACGGCTACGGACCGACGGCACTCTCTGTTCTGGAGTATATCGCCCATATCTGGGGCGTTACGATGGTAAGGGGCAAGATCTGGTTCAGCCTTGGTACGGGAGAGCCCTATACCTACGAGCAGGGCTGGAACGGTCATCGCTATCGCATTGAGTCCGACGGAAAAACAGCCGCTGTTTTGGTGGACGGATGTGAGAAATTCCGCACCGCGTGCGGTAAGCGCGTGATTACGGATAGGGAAGGAAACGTTCTGTGGGAACGCGAGATCGAGTGAGTTTTTATATAAAATATCGGACACGTCATCACGCAAAATGCGAAAATGACGTGTCCGGATTTTTTATGATTGCAGGAGGTCGTTTCGCGAACGGATTTGAAGAATTGCCTCACGTTCGGGACGCGGCGCGGAATGCGGAGGGGGACATAGACATATGATTCTTGAAAAAATTGCTGAAATAATATTCGTTTTCAAAGCCGCACGCCATCGATATTTCTTTGATCAGAAGGTCTGTATCCGCCAGCATGGATTTTGCTTTTTGCAAGCGCAGGGTGTTGATATAATCCGACGGACTCATGCCCGCAAAGGCTTTGAAACGGCGCAAAAACTGAACGTACGATAGCCCGCTCCGTTTTCCGAGCGCTTCTAAACTGACCCCCAGATGCAGAGTCTGTTTCATTTCTCTAATCGCCCCTTCAATAATCGGGTCGGTGCTGGGCTCGCTTTGGGTCTCTATCGCATATTGCATGGCGAGGTCGTCAAACAGACGTCTGTGATACTCAAAATCGTTTTCGAATATACCGCTGTTCAAGGCTTCCAGCATGGAAAGAGTGGATTCTAACCGAGCGTGGTCCTTGAATCGGATGTGCTCCTGCGAAAAGACGTGGAAATCGGACTTATAGCGGAAGAGATACATGGTCACAGGGGTGATGACGCGGCGGTGGTAGAGCACGTTTTTTTGGAACAGCATTCCCTCATGCTCCTTTACCGTAAAACGCCCGTTTTCGCTTTCTACCGAAAAGCTCCCTTCCTTGACCAAAGCAAAAATATCGTCGCTTCCGATAAAATTTTCCATCAGAAATTGCTCGCGGAATACGCGAAGAGCGACTGTTAACTGTATTTTCATTGCTGTCTCCGATGATAAAAAATTATATCTTTATTATAGCACAGTGTATTGTAAAAGTCAACGTTTCCCTTTACAATAAGGAAAGAAGAATAACAAAGGGGGGATCCGTATGGGTTACGTTTCTGTATTTCTTGCGTTGCTTGCGGGCACGACAAAGGGCTTTTTCGGAAAACGCATCAGCGCAAAAGCCGCAACGCAAAGGCAATCCGTATTCGTCAACGCGGTGCGCATGGTGTTTTGTGTGCTGATCAGCTTTATCGTTTTGGCACCCGAGATGCTTCGGGGGGGAATCTATCTTGATGCATCCGCATGGCTGTTTGGTTCTTTGGCAGGGGTGACGCTCTCTCTGTTTTTGGTAACGTGGCTTTTGGCGGTGCGGCGCGGTGCGTTTATGCTCATCAGCGTAACGCAGATGTTCGGTGTTGTTGTAACGATCATCTGCGCGTTTCTGGTTTTTCGCACGGCGATTCTGCCGCGTCAGATCCTTGCGATTTTGATTCTGAGCGTCGCGGTCGTAATCATGGGCTCTTACAGCACGTCCTTAAAGGGAAAGCTGAGCATCGGAACGGTGTTGCTGTTGCTCCTTTGCGGTGTGTCGAGCGGCTTGTATGATTTTTCCCTCAAGCTGTTTACGCATTATTCGGGCGCAAGCATTTCCACGCTCAATCTGATCAGCTATGCCGTCGCCGCGCTGGTTTTGGCGTTTGTGTTTTTGTTGCCTGCGCGCGAGGATCGCTTTGACGCAAAGGAAATGCTGAGAGCTACCTTTTTGCCGATTTTGATCATGTCGATGTGTCTGTTTTTGAACTCCTACTTCAAAGCGCTTGCCAATCACTATCTGACAACCGTACAGGTCTATCCGATCTATCAGGCGGGAGGACTGATTTTCAGCGCCGCCATGTCCGCGATTTTTTTCAAGGAAAAAATCACTGCGCGCTGCGTTATCGGTCTTGTTCTCGCGTTCGTTTCTATACTGCTTTTGAAATAAGGGAGAGGAAAAATGTATCAGTTAAAAAACGGAATTCTTTACAAAGACGGAAAAAAGCTGTTTGGATTGGGAGAATCCTACTATCCGTCCTTCCATCCTTGCAAATTTCCCGTGCCGCCCGAGGGCGACCGTATCGGTGAAATGAAAAAGGATCTTGCCATGATGCGCGAGATCGGATTGAATCACGTGCGCTTTGCGGCTTTGGGAGAGACGGTTCTGAAAGAGGACGGAGAGGTCGCGGTGGATACGCCGTTTATTGATGCGATGACCGAGGAAGCGGGGAAGAATGATCTTTCCGTGTCGATTCGCGAGCAGGGCTACGCTGTCAATCTGCGAGGCTTTGAGGATGTGGAAATGATTGATTGGAACGGTCAAAAGCAAGAAACCGTTTGGTCGGATTTTATTCGCACGACCCTTTGTCACGAGGGAATTTTACAGGATAATCGCGCGCACGCCGAGGCACTTGCCAAGCATTTTTCGGCGTATCCCAACGTGGTTTCGTTGCAGATCTATAACGAACCCCACTATCCCGGCACCGAGGTGTACGACTACCACGCGGACTCCATCAAGGCGTATCGCTTATGGTTGGTGCAAAATGGGCTCATGACCGAGTCGGAGGCTGCGGACTATCAGCCGCCGCGTTCAAGACAGGAACAAGGTGAGCGGATGTGGGCGCTTTGGAGACTGTTTGCGCGAGACAGTCTGACGGCGTTTTTGAACAATGCGTCGGACGCTTCGCAAAGAGGCGCGGCGCTTCCCACCTTTACCTGCCTTACCAACGACCAGTTTGCCAAGCGCGCGGCATATCGCGGATGTGATTTTTTTGCGAATGCGCGTGCCATGGATTACGTTGGATATACCTGCTATTTCCACGGCAAGGGGATCGACTACTATCCGCTCTGCTTACTTACCGACGTTGCTCAATGTGCCGCCGAGGCGCAAGGGAAGGAGTCTTGGTGTATTGAGCTTGACAGCCGTACCTATATTCCGATTCCTCTCTACAATCGCAGCACTTACACGGTGCTGGGATCGGGTGCCAAGGGAATCGTGTATTATCAGTGGCGCGGGGATTGCCCCGTTCCGGGCGTTCCGCATCCCAACAGCTGTGGGATTCTGAATTATGACGGAACCAAAACACACAATTTTGAAAATGCGGCAAACGTCAATCGGTATATCCTTTCCATGAACGATTTGCTGATGAACGCCTCACGCGTGCATGAAGGAGTCGGATTGCTTCATTCGGATTACGCGATCTACCTTTGTGACGCTCGTGAGAACGGGGATAAGCAAGCGAGATGCGGCGATATCCGCAACTCCTATCTGTTGGAATATACCGAGGTGCACAAGCAGCTTCGCATGGCGGGCTATAACGTAACCGTGACCGATGCTGAGGGATTGGAGCAAAATTCCTTTGGGATCAAGGTCCTTTACGTTCCGCACGTGGATCTGCTCTCGCCCAAAGAGCGGGAAGCGGTTGACCGATTTGCCAAGGGCGGCGGTGAGGTGTATATGATTTCCTACCCGTGCTGGGACGGCGCGTGCATTGGATACGCCAAGTACGAGGGAAAGGTAGAATCGCGCGAGGGGCTGACGCTGGACAGTATGTGCTCGGTGTGGGACGTTGCCGATCTTACGGGCATCCAACCGACCGTGAGCCCGCTCAATCCTTATCTTGGCGTACAACTGTTGCGTGGAGAGGACTACCACCTGTTGGTGCTCACGAATATCTCCGTGGCAAGAGATCGGATAGACGCCCGCGTTCGCTTCAATCTTCCGTTTGCGACAGCACAGTGCTTCTCTATGGACGGAGAAAAAACGGTGACGGTCAATGGAAACGAGCTGATTGTTGAAGGCTTGAGCGATGGCGGAATCATTGTGCTGAAATGATTTGAAACCGTCTCTTTCAAGACCCGTATTTTAAAGTTGCTCCTCGCAACCCGTCTTAAAACAACAACATCGGACACATCCCAAACGCGGGGTGTGTCCGATGTTGTTGGTTTCGGCAGGATCGCATTCCTGCGCGTGGGAATGGATGCTTGACGCTATGAGGTCTTTTAGGGGGACCAAGGAAACGTATTGATCCATATTCGCGTTCTTTTTTTTCTTTTCCACACGGGCTTTTTCGGTCTCGTCAAATGTGATAGCCCCTTTATGATAGACAAAAAGATCGACCTTTGCCTGCTCACCCAAAAGGGGGGGGCGATTTTTTGAGGCGTTTTTGAAAACACAAGAAAACTGCTGGTTTTTTTGCGTTTGTAACACTTTTGTTACGCGGTGTATGCTATGATAATGGTGCCAAAGGCAAAAAGCGTAGGATGTCTGAAGCAAGATGCACAGCGGAACTGATTTTATAAAAAAAGGAGAAAAACAATGGAACAAGCCAGAAAAAATTTAAAAACCTACTCAATCATCGTATTGGCGTTTGCAGGGCTTTCGCTGCTCAATATGCTCTTTGAGCTTTTCTTTGGGGAGCTGAACCGCGCGCTTCACAACGCAACCGTTCCGGAAGGAGCACCCGAAAACGTCGTTCTGATCGCCCAAATCTTTCTTTTGGTGGTGTCTGTCTTGCTCCTGATTCCGCAAGCTTACATAGGCATCAAGGGGCTCAGAGTTGCAAACAAGCCCAACTCCACAAAAGGGCATATCGTTTGGGGTGTGATCCTGTTCGTATTTACGGCAATGGGATTGCTCTCTCCCGCTCTTGCACTGATTCAGGGCAATGGAAATGCGTTTGAAAATATTGCCGAGCTGTGCAGTATCGCCGTGGACGTTTTGATTCTGTTTGAATACGTGAAGTTTGCAAGAGCCGTTCGCAACCGAATTTAACAAAATACAAAAAGCCTTTTTCTAAAAACCGTTTTTTGAAAAGGGCTTTTTTGTTGACAACCGTCCGTTCTTCTTTTTTGCGCCTTTTTTGGTGTAACAGGAAAAGGGTTTTCCGTTTTTTTTGCATGAAAGTACAGAAATCATAAAAAAATTCGGTTTCTTGCCTGCGTTGTAACACTTCTGTAACGCCGGGTGTGTTATAATGACAGCACAAAAGGCAAAACAGGCGAACTTAACTAAAAAATCTATTTGCATAAGGAGATAAACATTATGGCAAATCCTCAAATTTATGAAGCCGCGCTGAAAAAATTCAGAAAAGCCTACGGCATGCCCAAGTATGATCTGAAAGATCTGGAAACGCTCGACCTGAAGCTCGCTTTCGTCAATCATACGGACGGCAGCACCTCCGCCGAAAAATTCACAAGATTGGTGGCAGCCACGGCATCGATGTATTTTGAATCCATGACCAACCTGCAAGTGGACGGTGCAAAAAAGCTGAAGGGCTTTGATGCCGCAAAGTTCTTGCAGGCGTTTGAGGAGCTTGCACAAGCAAGATACGAGTCCCAGCTCGAAGGTGAGGATCAGGGAGAGCGCGAGCGCTATGCAGGCGCAAAAAAAGAAGATATCAAAAAAGCCATTCAAGCACGCGCCAACACCTTCAATAAGCCCCTGCCTACCCTTTGGAAGGATCAGATGAAGAACGGCTATCTAAAAATTGAAGATGCAAGGCATGGATGAGACCAAGAAAAACATCCTTGCTTTGTGCGAGAAGCTCGATAGCCTTGCTGAGAAGCGGCAAACCAAAGAGAACTTTGTCAAGGCGGTACGGAGCTTTATGGAGATGAAAACACTCAACCCCGTGATCCTTCGCGAACTGATCGAAAAGATCGAAGTTTTTCAAATTGAGGGAACCGGAAAGAACCGAACACAGCGCGTGATCATCCATTATCGCTTTGTCGGCTGTCTGCAAATTCCCGAATGGCACAGAAAGCGCAAGGTAACTCTTGAGAGCAGACAAGGCGTAGCGGTAAACTATCTGCCTATCACAGCATAACAAAAGAAAAAGAGCAGAAAACCTGCTCCAAATAAGAAATTATAGGCAAAAAATATCGAGTGTTCATCACTTTCGTTATGAACACTCGATATGGTCTGAGTGACAAGACTTGAACTTGCGGCCTCTACCATCCCAAGACCGATTTTTATGTTTTTTTAGTGCTAAATAGTGCTTTTTAGTGCTATTCTGTCAACCAAAGCGTACATTTTCGTGCTCTCGTGTACTACTGTTTCCATGTAGTCCACTTCGCACTATGGTCAAGAATGTGGTCAAAACTCGCACCTCTAAAAAGCACAAGTGGTCACCTAAAAATCGGTCAAAGAAACAGGTGTGCGGTAGCAACCGCAAGAAGAAAACCAACAGAGAAGAAACACAATGTGGTCAGCCCAAAAGCAGCCGACCGAAAGATGTGGTCATAAACAATCGAAACCGCGTGGTCAAGCCATGTGGTCGAAAGCCTTTGAGAGCAGGGAAGCAAACTCCCATCTCAAGGGCTTTTCTTCTTCCGCTGGTGTCGTATTGTAACTTAGAATCGGAACTTTGTCAAGTCCTCAAAATCACATTTCCGCTTCCCAAATATTTGGGAGCAATAAACAAAGAATAAGGCTCGGTGAGAAATTGCTTACATTCACACAAATGCCTTGAAGAAGCTCATTTTTTGTGTTATAATATTGTAAAGGAAAAATCGATTCAGCATTTGAGGTTAATATGGAATTGACAAAGATTGAAATAGAGAGTTATAAATCAATAAAATCACCTGTTACAATCTCTTTTGTAGAAGGTCTGCCAACTATCTTGATTGGTAAAAACGGTAGTGGAAAGACGAATGTTTTGGAAGCATTATCAGCAATTGCTTTGGCAAACACTAACTACTACGGAAACAGAGAAAAAGAGCAGCCTACTTACCGTGCATACATTCAGTTGAGCGAAGAAGATGTAGCCACAATGCTGCCTGATGTCGTTTATGATAAAAACAAATGCGAGATAATTGCGTATAGTAGCGGTGGCGATCTGAAGATTGACAGAGTGCGCTCCGAATATATGGTTTCATCAATCAGAAAAGAAATTGCAGATATTCGAGATTTGGCATTGCAGTTAAAGGATGCAGTCGATTTATACGAAAAGCAACTTGTAAAAATATCTCACGATGGATATGAGGAATTACCCATCCATTGTTACAACATCAAAGATGAAAATGGAAGATTAACTAACTATAATGTATTGCATTGGCAGGCAGAGTATTTTATCGACAATGTGCGTAAAGTCCTTGACAATATGTTACAAACATTTGAGGATGATGAGGCGGCTCTTACATTTGTCGCAGAAACGCACCTATATTTCGGTTGGAATGAACGAGAAGCGTTTAGACTCGAATATGTAGAACCCTCTCTCGCTAAATTTGAACAGAAATTCGTATCAATCAACAAAACTGCGATTAAAAGAGAAATCACAAAGATCAACAAGGCAACAAAAGATGCTTGCGAGCGTATCAATCGGTTGATAAAAGAGATAGAAGATAGAACTAAGCGTATTCAAGAAGGCTTGGATACTGATCACATGCTAAGGCAGGAACAAGAGGAACGCTATTACTCTTTCTTGCGGCATGTGCAGCATATTATCGGGAAAAGATGCTTGTTCTTGAAAAACGAGAGCAACGATGTAATTTTCAGAAAAGAGGATAGAAATTACTATTATAATGATCATTCCAATTCCATAATGGAAACCTATTTGAGGCAGGTGTATGAGGGAAGTGATCGGGAAGAACTACTAAGATCTTCGAAAAATGAGTTGACTCTTTCAGAGCGAGCGGTTGCAGATTTTGAGGCGTTTTTGAATGAGAATATTCCTTCGTTTGATAGAGAAATGTATGATAGTATTTCTGCGCAGGCAGGCGAGAAAGGGCACATCTCTATTTTCTTAAACGAAAAGACTGGGGAGCGAATCAATCTTAACGAAACAAGTGCAGGCAGACGGTGGTATTTCACTTACTACTTTATGAAAAACATCCTTAGTGAAGGTGATATTTTCATTATCGACGAGCCTGCCGCAATGTTACATCCAAGTGCGCAGCGCGAGGTGCTTTGTGATTTGATGGAGTTGACAAAACGAGGTGTGAAAGTGTTGTATTCCACACATAGTCCGTACTTGATTCCCGATGAATGGCAGTGTGTGCATTTCGTTACAATGACCGAAGAAGGCACGGAAGTGAATTGCGTATCATCAAATCAAGAACTTGTTTTTCAAATGACCGATATCGTTGGGGAAGATATTTTTGATGTTCAGACAGTTTTTGATATGTATGCTCAAGGAGATCCTATTGAGATAGGCAGAAAATGTTATAATGCCGTTCGAAATCAAACCAAGGATTTAAATGAGGCGGCATCTAAACTGTTTGTGTCCGTTGATACGATTAAATCGTGGAACAGAAACGGTGATCATTTCCGTTGTCCAAAACTTGAAAACATAATTGCCGTTTGCAACTATGCAAATATCAAAATTAAAGACCTATTAAATTGAGTGGACAGTTGTCCACTCGATTTTTTATTTAGTGCGATGTATAATGATGGTACTCAAACGAAAGGAGGTAATCAAAATGTCGAAGTATCGAACCATCGATGTGTGGAACGAGTTTTACGGCAGAAAAGAAAGCGTACATGATTATGCCGGACGCCTGATGAAAAAGTCAGCCTGCGGCGATCCTAACAGCGCGTATCACCCAACACTCGACCACATAAGACCTTTGTCAGCAGGCGGCTGTGACGTTCTCGGAAATATCGAAATTTGCCATCGTGATACCAACGAGGAAAAAGCGGATAGCTTTCCTCACTGGAGCGCGAACGGGAGAAACTTCCGCGCCAAGAGAGTCAAAGGAACAAGAACAGAGTATGAGATAGAGGAAATCTAAAAAATCAGCTCTGTGAAAGAAAAAATGGGCGGTAAGATAGCCTATCGCCCATTTGACTACTAAACATTGAATTTTCGTAGATAATATGATATAATATTTTCTACGAAAGACGGTGAAATCATCTAGGAGAAAATATGATAAATAAACTCAAGACATCATTAAGTCGAATTAATTACAAACTCTTCGCAGCGCTTCTCGTTCTCGGACTCGCACCGACGATCTACACGACCGTGCGCGTGTTTTTCCTCGGTCAGTTGCCCGGAGAGTATTCCTTCTCGATCGCAGGTCAGCTCTCGTGGGTGAATCTGCTCTACGAGATCATGAACGAAGCCATCATCCTGTCGCTATTCTATTTCATAGGCAAGGTGAAGGACGATAAAGACGAGTTTTCAAACCACGTGCGAACAGGCATGCTGATCTCGCTTGGCGTATATGCTGTTCTTTCTGCCGTGATTCTGATCTTCGCTGAACCGATGCTTCGGCTTATGGCTACCGATACAAGTATTATCGATGTCTCCGCCTCTTACATACGCATTGAGAGTATAGCAAACATTTTCTCGATCCTCACGCAGTTCGCTCTTGTTGCACTTGTTACGGTCAACAAGAGCAAATATCTTTACGCACTTACAGGTGCAAGACTCGTCCTGTGTCTCGTGTCCGATACCTTCCTTGTTTCCACCTTGCCTGTGTCGGCAAATCTCGGCGTGAACGGAATCGGATACTCCAATATCCTCGTAAACGCGCTTCTGCTCGTTGTATCGCTCGTTCTTCTCACCAAGGAAGGAATCAAGGTGTTTGGCAAGGCGAAACTCAACTTTGTTTGGACGAAGGAGTTCGCCAAGGTCGGCGGTATCTCGGGCGTGGAATCTCTCGTTCGTAACGTTGCCTATATGGTGATGATCGCACGAATGGTCAACGTGGTCGGCGAGCAGGGAACGTATTGGATTGCAAACAACTTCATCTGGGGATGGCTTCTTCTGCCCGTGCTTCAGCTCGGAGAGCTGATCAAGCAAGAGGTTGCAGCTGACAAAGAAAATATCCGCAGAAATTCGCTTGGCTACTTTGGAATCACAGCTATCATCTCTGCATTGTGGTTTGCAAGTATTCCCGTATGGAAGCCATTTATGACTCACGTGCTTGGCTTCACGGATGTAGATAAACTGTTCAGCCTCGTGCTACTCCTCGTTGGATTCTACGTGCTGTACGCCGTTCAGAATGTGTTCGACTCCACCTTCTACGGACTCGGTAAAACGAATTACATGCTGTTTGAATCAGTCGTGACGAACACGATTTATTACGGCATCGCGTTCATTCTATATGCAACAGGCATCTGGACTCCTACGCTCACAGGCATTGCTCTGCTGTTTGGAATTGGAAACGCATTCGATAGCGTAGTTTCACTTGTGGCGTATGCGTTCTTACTCAAGAAAGAGAAGATCAATATACTAAAAGTTAAATAATTAAAATCCGATTAGGAATCGCAAGAAACCTAATCGGATTTTTTGTTATTCGCCCCCCTCGGCGGTTTTGATAATCGGATTTCAAGA
>JBGVEW010000068.1:0-6305 GCA_045120465.1 Eubacteriales bacterium | reverse complement strand
ATATATATATATATATATATATATATATATATATGCACTGTGAATTTTTTGTAAACAGTAAAAAGAGAGGTGCGAAAAATGCTTATTTTGTCTTTTTGGTACGGGTCATGAAAAATACGATGAGCGCGATCGCTCCGCCGACCACCGCAAAGCCGCCCACGGCAATTAAGGCGATTCCCCACCCGGGAAAGCCCTCGGGAACGGTTACGGCACTCGAATCGTTTTTGTTCGGAGGTGTAACGATGGGATCGTTCAGCCCCTCGCCCGCTACACGCTTTGCACCGCAACGGTTACATTCCGTATCCTTTGCATCGTCGTATTCATGTCCAAGCGGTCGCTTAAAATCGCTCCGTCCAAGCGTTTTGCCGCATCCTACGCACTTTCTGACCGTTTCACCGCGGTCGGTGCAGGTAGGCGCGACCACAACGCTCTCGTATTCGTGCACGTGGGTCAGGTCAACCGTTTTGAGTTGGCGATACTTGTTTTTGAGCGTGGAATAATACTCGATGGCAACGTCCTCGCCGTCCTTGGAGAAATACATCATGGCAACCATGCCGTATCCGCCCGAAACGTCCTTGTCGATGCCCTGCGGGTCGATGAGAATATGCGTTACCGAGTTTCCCTTCTCCCCTACCACCTGATCGATCACTACGTCGTCGCAGGTCATGTGACCGCTGATGACCATGGTAATGTTCTCATGCTTTTTCACGAACTTTTCCCAAATATCGTCGCCATCGTTGTTTTCGGGATCGTAGTAGGACTTAGAGGGCGAATAATCCTCCCCCGTTGCCAAGAGTGTTCCGTCTGACTTGAGGTATCCGTGCGTGGTAACGATGACCTTGCGGTCGGCATTTTCTGCGACTACCTCGTTTGCCCACTCCAACACGGGATCCTTTGCGCCAAAGTCGAGGCACATGATCAGGTACTTGGCGTCTCCCACCTCAAAGGTGTGATACACGCTTCCAACCTCGCCCTCCTTGTAAAAGCCCGCGATATTTTCGGTATAGGGCGTGTAGTCGGCAAACCACTCGTTAAAGCGTTCGTATCCGTCGTGTCCCTCGCCGCGAACCAACGTGTACGGAATTACACCGTTCATCTTGGAGATCGCGTTTCTGGCGTATTCCCATTCGGCATCTCCCGTGGCCTTGGGCTCATAGTTTTTATGCCAAGAATCGACGCCCTTTTCGGTAATGTCGCCAAGACCGATGACGTACTGCATCTTTTTGGCTGAGGCGTTGTCAACGATCCACTGATACAGATTGGGGAGCGAATTGTAGTACGCATTGGACGGCCCCTTTGCACCGCGGTTTGTAATGGACTGCGTATCCCCCACCACCGCCAGCGAAAAGGCGTAATCGCCCGTGTAAGCCTCAGACTCGTCATACCACGGTGTGGTGGACGGAGGTGTCACCGCGTGAGCACTGACACACAGCAAAACGGACCAAAGCATCCCCAAAATGAGAAGTGTCAAAATCGGGCGTTTGCATCGTTGCTTCATTCTGTCTATTTCCCTTCTTTAATATAATATATACAGTAATATTATAACATGAAAAGCATGGATGTCAATGTTTTTTCGATTGAAACCCTATTTTTATGCAAAAGCGTCAAAAGAATTGGGATCGAATTGTGCATATAGATCATCCACGTTTTGCTCCATCATCACCTCAATCACGCTGGCGATTTCGTCACGCTCGCCAAGAATGCGAACGCTCAAAACGTCGTTTTCCACAACGCTCTCAAGCGTCTCCCCGGTACGCGCCGTAACCGAGCGCACAGCACCTCCGCAAAGCGGAATTCGGAACGCACCGCACGCGTTCTTTTTGATAAAGGCAACGATCTTGTTGTCGCGGTGCGTAAAGCCCCCCACCGTATGCTCGTTTTTAAAGGGACCGCCGCGCGTGCCGTAAATGGTGTCGCCATAATGCGAAAGCCATTCTCCAACCTCCAACAACCGTTCCTCATGCTCCTTTTCCAAAGATCCGTCGCCCTTGGGTGCTACGTTCAGGAGCAGATTGCCGCCTCCTGTTACCACGTCGATCAGCATATGCAAAATGCGTTCCTTAGAAAGCACCTTGCACCCCGGAGTCCACCCCCACGTTTCGGAAAGGGTGTCACAGGTCTCCCATGGCTGTGTCAAATCAAAGGCACCGATCTTGCGCTCCGGCGTGGTATAATCCCCGCAACGTCGCATACCGAGACGGTTGTTGATCACGATGTGCGGCTGTCGCGTCCGAACAATCTCGTCCAACTCGTACTCTCCCCAGAATTCGGGGATCGGAGGGTGATCCTTGTAGTTATCCTCTCGCTCGCGCGATGGATCGTACTTGTTGAGATTGATTCCGTGTGCAAGATGCGTGTCCTCTCCGCCATCGTACCACAGCACGTCGATCTTTCCGTAGTTTTCCATCAGCTCCATAACCTGCGCGTAGCATTGATTTCGCATTGCGTATGCGCTTTTGCGGTACATTTGAGGAAAGAAATACCCCTCAAAGCGCCAATCCATCGGAGAATAGTAGAGCCCCACGCCAAGACCTGCATTGCGGCAGGCATTGGTGTATTCCTTGACCAGGTCGCGCGCGGCAGGGGTGTGCATCACGGTAAAATTCTCGGAGGAGGACGGGCTATCGTAAAGCGCAAAACCATCGTGATGGCGCGTGGTAAACACCATATATTTCATTCCCGTGCGCTTGGCAAGATCCGCATAGTAGTTCGCGTCAAAGTTCTCCGCGGAAAACTCCTTCATCGTCTCGCGGTAATCATCCTTATCGATCGGCTCGTGGAACATGACCCATTCGTTGATGCGTCCGATCACCGAATAGAGCCCGTAGTGGATAAACATACCGAATTTATAGTCTCTCCACGCTTCGATCTGCGTTTCTTTTTGCAGTCTCTGATGGTTTTCACGCAATATCTGATACTGTTCGGAGTTAGCGCGAGGATCTTTTATGGCGCGCTGTAAAATGACGTCTCCCGGAATCGAGAGCACCTCGCTGATGTGACGGATCGTTTCCAAATCGGGCATTGCGGTGTCGTTTTCCCACTTGGAAACCGCTTGCTTGGTAACGTAAAGCGTGCTTCCCAGTTGTTCCTGCGTCATGCCCCGTTCCAAACGGTAGCTTTTGATAATTTCGCCAATGCTTTTCATAAATGACCTCCCAATCGGACGTTACTCTCATTCTATCACATTCAAAATCGAGTGTCAAGCGCGACCGCAAAAATAAAAGTAACTATTTGGTTGACAGCAACCGCGTGCGGTGTTTACCGATTTGAGGAACGCACCGCGCATGATACGCATATCCTGCAATCAAGACGAAAAGTCGGAAAGGAGACGCTTATGCAAATCGATCAAAATATGCTCAAACGGCTTTTGGCAATGGACGACAAACAACTGGGACGGATGATTGGAAAAATCGCGTCGGAATCGGGAATCGACCCATCCCTGATCCATCTCGATCCAAACAGCATCGGAAGCATCCGAGAGGCACTTGGAAGCGCAACCGACTCGGATTTGGAGCAACTGAACGCGATTTACGAGTCCTACCGCCAAAATCGGCACTCCTGAGGGCGGAAAGGAGAATCCGTCATGGAGGAACATACCCAAACCAATGCCTTAGAGGGGCTTTTATCCAACCCCGCGTTACTCAAAACCTTGAGCGGATTGATAAGTCATGTGCCGCGCACTGAAGTCCCTGCGTCTGCCGAAGAGGGACAAAAAGAAGCACGCACCGATGCATCGAGCGACAGCGTTGTAACGCAAGCCGCCTCGGATGGGATCGCGCGTGTGCTGTCCGATCCCACCATGATGGCAAAGCTGCCGCAAATCATGGAATTGGTCAAGCCGATGCTTGCCGCATCTGCGGAAAACAAGGACGCTGTCCCCGCACACGCGCCGCACAGGCTCTCGCAGGATGCGCATTGCCGCAACGAGCTGCTCCTCGCGCTCAAACCCTTTTTGTCAAAGGAACGAGCCGCCGCGGTGGATACCATTTTGCGTCTGGCGCAGCTTGGAAATGCCCTGCAAACGCTGAAATAGGGGGAGATCGGATATGTATTCCCGTCAAAACAGAGGCAAAGATTCCTCGCTTCACGTTCCCGAAAACTACAGCGGCTGCGCCTTTTCGGAAAGCAAGGGCATCGACCTGCCACCGCGCTTTTTAGAGGTTGCCAAGCCAACGCCCGAGGATTACGCACCACCTCCCCCACCGCCTCCGTCCCCACGCAAGGAGGAAGCACACATACCGCCAATTCCCCTATTGCCGATCGCACGGGCAAGCTCCCAACTCCTTGGCGGCTTGGAATTCGACCAGCTGCTGATATTGGGACTGATCTTTCTGTTGTCGCGCGGTGAGGAGGGCAACGACGTTCTCATCTGGCTGATCCTTTTGCTCTTTTGCGGATAAAAACGCGCATACGTACTGCGTTTTTTAAAAAAAAGACTTGCAAATCAGACAAAAACATGATATGATAATAATATCAATATTCAGAATTGTTTTGCCAATTCGGAAAAGACGGTAATATGAAAAGAAGGCACGTGAAATACCTGCTCCGCGCGATCCTCGGTGTTTTGATCGTTTTCAACATGGCTCTGATCTTTCATTTTTCAGCGCAAACCATGTCCGAGTCCATTCAAACGAGCAACAACGTCGCATCTTCCGTAGCGGGCGCAGTTGACAAAAACCTGGTTGACAAAATTGAAGAAAACAAATACACCTTCGACACCAAAATCATGCCCATCATCCGCAAATCGGCACATATGCTGGAGTTTGGATCGCTTGGTGCTTTGATCTACTGTTTTCTGTTGACGTGGCGAGGCGGAACCTACGTCAAATATCTCTCCGCCATTGCCGCTACCTTTCTTTACGCCGCCTCCGACGAAATCCACCAAATTTTTGTTGCGGGGCGTCACGGCGCGTTCAAAGACGTTTTGATCGACACGCTTGGCGCGTTGATTGCCTGTACGCTCATTTTGATCGTCTGCTTTTTCTTTCGAAAGGATCCGCAAAAAATCGGGGTGACGCACTACCAAATTTCCGCGCGGGACGCATCGATCGATTTAAACATCGCCGTAGCGTCTGACCTTCACGGAAATCCCAATCGGTTGCCCTTGGAGCTGATTGCCGAACAGATCCCCGATTTGATCCTGATTCCGGGGGATTTGATGGATGACCGCGATCTGCTCGATCCCCGGTCACGAGGGTACGAATTTTTGCGTGCGTGTGCGGCAATTGCCCCCACCTTTTACTCGGTGGGAAACCACGAGATCGCCTGCTATCACAAGGGAAATCCGTGGCGGCATCCCACTCCGATCCCCATCCCCGACGAAGCGCGGGAGCGCATTGCGCAAACGGGTGCCATTCTGCTTGACAACGATTGCGCCGCGTTGAACGAAAAAGTAACGATCTGTGCTCTTTCTTCCGGCATCAACCGTTCCGAAAACAAACCCGACGCAAACGCGTTGGCGCGCTTTGAGGAACTTGACGGTGTGCGGATTTTGCTCTGCCACCACCCCGAATACTACGTTCCTTATCTTCAAAAAACGTCCATCGACCTCACCGTTTGCGGACACGCACACGGCGGACATTGGAGAATCTTTGGCCGTGGGATCTACGCTCCGGGGCAAGGATTGTTCCCCAAGTACACCGCAGGCGTATTGGACGAACGATGCGTGATCAGCCGCGGAATGGGAAACCACACGCGCATCCCGCGCATTTGCAACCGCCCCGAATTAGTCATGATCCACTATCATCAAAACAAAAAAAGCGAATGACGCTTTCCATTTGGGAAATACTATCATTCAGGAATTTGAAAGGAGAATTACCATGTCCTCAATTGCAGTAACCAATCAGAATTTTGAAGCCGAAGTTTTAAACGCGACTCTGCCCGTTTTGGCAGACTTTTGGGCTCCGTGGTGCGGCCCGTGCCGTATGCTGGGACCCGTTTTGGAGGAGATCGCCAACGAGCGCACCGACCTCAAGGTGGTCAAAATCAACGTGGATGAGGAAGAAGAGCTTGCAAACCGCTTTGGGATTATGAGCATTCCCACCTTGATTTTGTTCCGCGACGGCAAGCCCGTTCGTCAATCCATGGGCGTTCAGCCCAAGGCATCCATTTTGGGGATGCTGGACTAAGCAATCGTTTTTGGGCTGAGTCAATGACTCAGCCCCTTTTTTTGTGAAACGAAAACCACCAGCAGTGCTGGTGGTTCCAAAAAGCTTTAGCTTTGCACAGTTTCCGCCGCAGCGGTAGGCTCCCCTGTGTAAGGGGAGCTGTCAGCGAAGCTGACTGAGGGGTTGTACTTGTGCGAA
>JBGVEW010000067.1:0-12165 GCA_045120465.1 Eubacteriales bacterium | reverse complement strand
CTTTTTTCGTTTTGGAGGTGCCACCCTTTCATCGTCCCGCACTCCGCGCGCCGAAAGGCGCGCAGAATCCGGTCCGCATTCGCCGCTCGGAGGTCGGGGAGCTTGCTCACCAGACGAAGAGCGTGCGAATATTCGCCAAAGGCGAAATTCCGGGAAGGTGGCGCATAAATAATAATTATCAATTTCTTTGCGATCACATCGATTGATGGCATCTTTGTTGTCAACACCCCTCCAAAACGAAAGCACCCAATAGGGTGCTTTTTTCGTTTTGGAGGCGCCACTCTTTCATCGTCCCGCGCTCTGCCGCCGCAGGCGCGCAGAATCCGGTCCGCATTCGCCGCTCGGAGATCGAAAAGCCCGCTTGTCAGGCGGAGAGCGTGCGAATATTCGCCAAAGGCGAAATTCCCGAAAATGCTCCACCTTTTTCCCGTCCTGTCTTGAAAAACTCCCCAAAGTGTGCTACAATAGAATCACAAATGATCCCCACCTTTCCGACGAGGAGACACACCATGAATGATATCGAACGCATCCGCGAACTTGCTCGTCAGACGCGTGAGTTTGCACATAGCGACGAAATGGAACGCAGACGCAAGCTGTGGACCAACCATAACAGTCTGCATTTTACAAGACCGCCGATCTACATTCGCTCCATCCCTTTGAAAGAATATCTGAGTCCCGAGGATCTGCTTTGCCAAGATCCCAAGCTCCGTGAATTAGAGCGACGCTTGCTGCTGAATCGCTATTATATGCAGCTCTCGGACGATACCGTCATGGAACCGTTTTTGACGGTGCGCGCCATCGTGGACGTAGATCCGAACGGTGTGTACGGTCTCCCTGCCCATCTTGGAGAAAGAGTGCCGGGGATTCTTGCGTCTGCCTATCAGCCTTCCATCATAGAGGAAGAGGACGTAAAAAAGCTGCACGTTCGCCCTTATGCCGTTGACGAGGAGGCGACCCGACGTCACGTGGAATGGTACCAAACGGTGTTGGACGGCATTTTGGATATCGCGGTGGATCGTCAGGCACCTCTGTGCCGTATGTGGGAGAACGACATTTCCACTCTTTTGGCAAAAATGCGCGGTCTCGAGCAACTGATGTGGGACGCATACGACCGCCCGGAATGGCTTCTCGAACTGGTGGCGTGGATGCGTGACCGTATTTTGGAGCACATCGATCAAACCGAGCAGAGCGGAGGCTTCCGCTTATGCAACCACCAAAATCAAGCAATGCCCTATTGCCGCGAGCTGAAAGCTCCCGACGCAAGCGATCAAGCGGTTTCCACCAAACAATTGTGGGGATATATGGCAGCCCAGGAGTTTACAACGTGGGGACCGGATCTGTTCCGTGAATTTATGTTTACCTATCAAAAACCGATTTTGGAACGCTACGGTCTATCTGCCTACGGCTGCTGTGAGGATCTGACGAAAAAGATCCCGATCATCAAGCAACTGAAAAATCTCCGTCGGATTGCAGTTTCTCCCTTTGCCGACATTCAAAAATGCGCAGAGCAGATCGGCAAAGACTACGTGCTTTCCTGGCGTCCCAACCCCTCCACCGCGTGCTCGTTCGGTGTCAACGAAGAATTCGTGCGCAAGGAGCTGAGGCAGGCAATGGATATTTTTGACCAAAACCAATGCGTTTGGGACGTGACCCTGAAGGATTTGGAAACCACGCATAACGATCCAACCGCCATTATCCGTTGGACACGAATCGTCAGAGAAGAGCTGGAACGGCGTTACGGCTGATCTGATAAGGAGGAATCCCAATGAACAGATTGATCCTATTATTATATTGCATGATGGCAATCGCGTTGTCGCTCTCCTCTTGCCAAGCCCCCTCCGCTTCCACCGAGCAAACCTTGCCTGACGCAACGTCCCCCTCGGAAAAGCCGACCGACGTACCTGCTCCGTCGATCCTGCTCGTGCGCGCAGACGGAACAGCCAACTGTACCGTTACAAAGCCGGCCGATTGCTCCGAGGCACTCACGGACGCGATAGAGGAATTTATTCAAACCGTAGAAACAAAGACAGGTGTGACACTCCCCGTGGCGGATGAGCACTCTGCGGTTACCACCCCCTATGAAATTGCCGTAAACGCCACCGCGAACCGTCCGTTCGTCGCAGAGCAATTCCAAAAAACGGGATATACCGACTACGTGATTTCCGTGCGGGATCGGCATATCGCGCTCACCTTTCGTTCCGATATCGCGGCAAAGGCAGGCTTACAGCGGATCTGCAACGCCTTGAATGAAAACGATGACGGTTATTTGATCAAAGAGGAGGATCTGGATCTGCGATCCTGCGTGGTGTTGGGCAACGAAAAGACACCCCTCCCTCTGTTTGACACAAAAAGCGGAGAAACGCTCCCCTTTTATTCTGTAAACGGCGGATACGAGATCTGCGTTAGGGGAACGGATCGGGATGAAGTCGCGGCGTATTTGGAAAAGCTTTCTAAAAACGGATTTTCCAAGTACACCGAAAATGCCATAGGCGAACACTCAACCTACGTATTTGTCGCCCGGGACGTTACCGCATTTTTGTATTACAATGCGCCGCAAGACACGTTGCGGATCGTTTGCGAGCACGCGGGCGCGCTCCCGTCCACCCAAAAGCCGATCTGCACCGACCGTGATACGACAAGCGTCAGCATTGCCCAGATCGGCATCGGCGGTCTTGGGATGTCCTACGTGATACAGCTCAAGGACGCTCGCTTTATCGTAGTGGACGGTGGAACCGGAGAGCGTGAAAACGCCAAGCAGCTATACGATTACCTGCTGGAAAAAACACCGTCCGGTACAAAGCCCACCATCGCTTGCTGGTTCTTTACACACGGCGACCCCGATCACATCGGAGCCCCCAAAACCTTTTTGAGCGACTATATCGGGCACGTGGTGTTGGAATCCGTGGCGTATAATTTCCCGGATTGCTCCGTTCAAAGCACCTCGCAAAACGATAAAAAGATGGGAGAGTCCATCCAAGCGCTCGAAAACGATATCAAACGCTATTACGGTGCCACGGTATATCACGTTCATACGGGGCAAAAATTATATTTTAAGGGATGCGAGGCAGAAATCCTTCTCACCGAGGAGGATATTTACCCTCGTATGCCCGCCAATTACAACGACACCTCCCTTGTCATGCGATTCACCTTCGACAACGGCAAGACCTTTTTGATGTTGGGCGACAGCACAACAAAAAACTCCAAGCTGCTGGCAGAAACCTTTGGCGAATACCTAAAAAGTGACATCCTGCAGCTCGCCCATCACGGCCTCATCGGCGGAGACAAACAGCTCTACCAATACGTTGATCCCGAGATCTGCTTTTGGGCGACCTCAAAGGATCGTTTTGAAGGAAATTACGATACTAACAAGGACGGAGAAGTCACCTCCGCCGACGTTCAGCACTGTCTTGGCGAGGGTGGTTGCGATTATAACGCCTTTATCCGAGACGATTACTTCCGCCGGCGCACGCACTATCACGGTAGCACGACCGTGGTGGTGATGATCGACGCGCTCGCATGACGCTCCTTTTCGATCACAAAAATCAATTTCACAAAACGAGGTATCAAACATGAGAATCTATTTCGTTCGTCACGGACATCCCAACTATGAAATCGACCGCTTGACCGAGCTTGGCCACAGGCACGCGGAGGCGGCCGCTCTGCGCCTTGAGGACAGCGGTATCGAGCGTATCTTTTCCTCCACCATGGGCAGAGCCATGGACACCGCGGAGCATACGGCAAAGCATCTGGGGCTTGACGTCGTTCCCTGCGACTTTATCCGCGAGATCAGTTGGGGAGCGAAGGATGACGAACCGATCCTTGACGGCGGGCACCCCTGGCGCCTCACCGCGCGGTCTATCTCGGAGGGCAAGACTCTGCGCGATCCCGATTGGCGAACCAAAGAAAACTACTGCAACAACAAGCTCCTTGATACCACCGCTACCGTGATAACGGGGCTTGATGCGTGGCTCGACTCCTTGGGCTACCGCCGCGAGGGCGACTATTATCGCGTCATGGAGGAACGCCCCTATCAAACCGTCGCGCTGTTCGGTCACGGAACGGCTTTTGCAACCGCGTTTTCACACCTGTTCAATCTCCCGCTCCCGCAGGTCATCGGTCTTTTGTATATCGACTACACCTGCATCACCGTCGTTGAGCTTCCCGATAAGCCCAACGCGCTCGTCTTTCCCAAGCTGGTATCCACCGATGCCCATCACATCGCAGGACTTGAGGTCGAAAACATCTACGGAAACTGAATCATTCCACTCCTATGCAGGTATGCCGCACGGCATACCTGCATGATTTTTTGGACTCCAAAGCGTTTCCGTATGCCTCCCATCACCAACGCAAAGGCAGCAAAAGCTCTTGACTTAATCCCCTTTTTGTGCTACAATTTATTTCAAGCAGTGGATACATATACGCTCCTTGATGTCCGATTTTATAATAACGTTGTCTTTTTATGAATTTACATTTGCAAAAAGCTTTGTTATAATGATGGAGTGAATCAAAAAGCAGAATGCCCTGCGTATATCCCACGGCTTGGCACACGACGTTCCCCGAATCATATCCAAAAGAGAAAAAGGAGCCCATTATGGATTATTCACAAAAACTGCAATATCACTACAGACCCGAAAAGGGATGGATCAACGACCCCAACGGATTGGTTTATTTTAACGAATACTATCACGTATTCTATCAGCACGCCCCCGATTACGAGATCCCGTGGCAACAGCCCATGCATTGGGGACACGCAAGAACCAAGGATTTTCTCCATTGGGAGGAATTGCCCGTTGCCCTCGCTCCCGACCGCGAATACGATAACGACGGCTGTTTTTCGGGCACTGCGATCGTAAAGGATGACACCCTGTATTTGTTTTACGCCTCGATCTTCAAGTCCGATCCCCGGGCGCAGAGCGAACAAACCGTCAGTATCGCCACCTCCAAGGACGGTATTCACTTTGAAAAATACGAAGGCAATCCCGTCATTCCCCATTTCCCGATCGACGGCAGCCGCGATTTCCGAGACCCCGCCGTTACCTGCATCAACGGAGAATACTATTGCGTCATGGCATCGGGACACGTCGAAACCAAAACCGGTCGCCTGCTCCTCTACAAGAGTCACGATCTCCTTCGGTGGGAGTACGTTGGAATTATGAGCGAATGGGCGAATTGCAGATTTACCGAATGCCCCTCCTTTATGCCGGCGGGCGACAAATTTCTGCTTTCCGCATCGGTTTGCCCATTGGAAGCAAGACACTACTTTTCGCTCATGTTCGGCAGCTTCCAAAACGACGTATTCCAAGCGGAATACACCGCAGAGGTAGATAAGGGTCCCGACCAATACGCGGGGCAGATCTTTCGGGATCATCTCGGACGCTGTCTGCTCATTTCCTGGGCACCCGGATGGAGCTACAAGGGATATGCGCAAAAGGACGTGGGATGCATGTCCGTTCCGCGCGAGATCAAGCTCGAAAACGGCCGCATCACCGCCTATCCCATCAAGGAATTGCAGTACCTTTTGACCGACAGCGACCCCGCGCTCCGTCGCACCGAAACCGGATTTATCATCGAACGCACGGGACGCGAGCCTGTGGTCTATGAGGGACGGATCGACGACCTCAAGATCCTCCGCGACGGATACGTCATCGAGGTCTTTGTCAACGGCGGCGAAGAGGTCTATACGGCTCTGCTGTAAGTCCCAATCCAACGACGAGGAAATGAACGCAACCATGAATACGAAAATTCTTTCAATCGGCGAAATCATCTGGGACGTCTATCCCGACAGGCAGGTCATTGGCGGTGCGCCCTTGAATTTTGCCGCGCATTGCTCGCTCTGCGGAGCGCAAAGTGCGCTTTTTTCCGCAGTTGGAAGTGATGCACTCGCTCACCAAGCCCTCACGGCTCTTTCCGATCTTGCCATCGGCACGCAATACGTCAAAACCGCTCCCTACCCTACGGGTCAGTGCATCGTTACGCTGGACGAAAACGCCGTTCCAAGCTACAACGTACTGCGCGAGGTCGCATACGACTACCTCACCGTAACCGACGGGGATCTGGCAAGCATCAATGCCGCGGGCTACGACGCACTTTATTTTGGAACGCTGATCCAACGAAACGGCACGTCGAGAAACGCCGTTCGTAAGATCGTTGAAAATTGCAGCTTTCGGGAGATCCTTTGCGACGTCAATCTCCGCCCGAATTGCTACGACGCAGACTCCGTGGACTTTTGTCTGCGTCACGCCACGGTACTCAAGGTCAGCGCAGAGGAAGAACCAACCCTTCGCGCCTTCGGCTTCTACACCCCCTCCGATGACACGCCCCAAACGATTGCGCGGGCGTTGTGTCAAAGCTATCCCAACGTAAAAGTACTGCTCCTGACACTGGGCAAGGACGGCTCCTACGCATACGACGCAAGAAGCGGAGAGGATCATTTTCAATGCGCACTTGGAGATCGGGTGGTTTCTACGGTTGGCGCGGGAGACAGCTTTGCCGCCGCATGGCTCACGAGCTTTCTTGCCAAGGAAAACATGGAGGAGTGTCTGAAAAAAGCCGCACGGATCAGCGGATTTGTGGTGGCTCATACCGAGGCTGTGCCAAACTATTGAACGGAGAAACTTCCTATGAATCGAATCGAACGCTTACGCCAAGAGGCACTCGGACACGTCCACAGCAACGATGAATTCTATTACCGTTTTTATAAACGCTATCACACCACCGAGGGAACGGAAGAATTCGCTCGCTACGCGGATGCTTTTTTTGCCGCGTTTGACGAATTGACTCCGCATATTTCCCCGGACGAGCTGATTGTCGGTCGCGTCCAAAACGCCATGTCACCAAACGAACAGCAGGAATGGCAAAGCACCTATCAGCAAGTAGCGCGTGAACGCGCCAATCTTGCAGGCCCCGGTCAGGATTCGCACATGGCGATCGATTACCCCCTCCTGCTCTCAAAAGGGCTTCTGGGCATCATCGACCGAATCGACGGCTACCGCAAGGAGGCTTCGGCAGAGCAGATCGCCTTTTACGACAGCGCCAAAGTCTGCCTCCAAGCGGTCATTCGCTTCTCCGAGCGGTACGCCGCTCTGGCAAGCTCTATGGCGGAGCGTGAGAGCGATCCCATCCGCCAAAAAGAGCTTTTGGAGATCTCGCGTATTTGCAAGACCGTTCCCGCTCATCCTGCCGCAAGCTTTTACGAGGCGGTACAGTCGGTGCATTTCGTCACCCTCTGTCTCTCTCTCAATCCACACCGTCTCTGCCCACAGCAATTCCAACTGGGGCATCCCGACCGTTATTTGCTCCCCTATTACGAGGCGGATATTCAAAGCGGCACTTTGACGCGCGAGCGCGCGCAATTGCTTTTGGACTGCCTCGGAATTCAAATCAACGTCCGCGTTCCCGCAGGGCTTTCCTCGGGATATATGGTTGGCGGAAGAGACCGCAACGGCTCCCCCGTGGCAAACGAGCTGACCTCGATGCTCATGCAGGTCGTCGGAGATATCCGCCTGGTCTATCCCGCGGTCGGTCTTTGCTACACCGAGGAGCTCCCCGACAACTATCTGACCGAG
Source organism: Eubacteriales bacterium (assembly GCA_045120465.1). Taxonomy (GTDB): domain Bacteria; phylum Bacillota; class Clostridia; order Oscillospirales; family CAG-272; genus UMGS1865. Next base: position 4,600 of record JBGVEW010000067.1, on the reverse strand, counting down.
GCCTGTGAGCTGCTTGCAAGCGGCAGATCGCACCCCGCGATCTTTAACGACGCGATCATTTCCAAGGGACTTGAAAAATACGGCGTCCCCTCGGACGAAGCGCAGAATTATATTCACAGCACCTGCGTGGAGATCACCCCCGTTGCCGCGTCCAACGTATGGGTCGCAAGCCCCTACACCAATCTGGCACAGCTCTTGCTGGACACGATGGATCGGGAATACGAGAGCTTTGAAGCACATTTTGACACGGTTCTCTCGCGCCTTGACGGTATCATTGAACGAAACTTCCACACGCAAAACTCCTTCCGAGCGATCCGAAATGAAAACGCGCTCAATCCCCTGCTCTCCTGCTTTGTGGACGACTGTCTCGCCTGCGGCAAGGATATCGAGCGAGGTGGCGCGCGCTACAACTGGATCATGCCCAGCTTTGTCGGCATGGCAAATCTGGTGGATTCGCTCTACGCCCTCTCCGAATTGGTCTATCGCAAACGGGAATGGACGGTGGCGGAGCTATCCCAAGTCCTCTCCCAAAACTTTGAGGGCAACGAGGCTCTCTTGGAGCGGATCAACGCGCTCCCCAAATACGGGAACAACGTTGACGAGGTAGATGCACTCTTTGGGCGCATCATCGACCACGTTGTGGCGGAATGTAAAAAATACACCGCGATGCACCAAAACGGCAGACTCATTCCCAGCGTTTTTTGCTGGATCACGCACGAGCTGTTCGGACGTGAAACGGGTGCCACTCCCGACGGCAGACGCGCGGGCTTCCCCTTGGGGGACGGCTCAGGTCCCTGCCAAGGCAGAGAAAAGCAAGGTCCCACCGCGTCCATCCTCTCCTCTACCAAATGGAATCACTGCGAATTGATCGGCGGCGTTGCCGTAAACATGAAGTTCTCCAAAAGCTCGATGGGTCGGGATTCGATCGGAGTGATGAAGGCACTGATCCGCGCTTACGTGGAACGAGGCGGCTTTGAAATGCAGATCAACGTCACCGACAAAGCACTTTTGCTGGACGCGCAAAAGCATCCCGAAAACCACCGCGACCTCGTGGTTCGCATCGGCGGCTACAGTGACTACTTTACCCGTCTCTCCCCGCAAATGCAGGCAGAGGTGATCCAAAGAACCGAGCATCGAATCTGAACAAAACCAAGACCGAACAAAAGAAAATAAAATTTCCAACGTGTCATCAGCCGAAAGGCAGTTGTGACACGTTGGTTTTTCTCTTTTGGTGTTTTTTTCATTTTCCCCTTTACAAATCTCCAAAATTGTGGTACAATCAATGTGCTACACAAGTGAATAAGGACATTTGAAAAGTGTACATTTTTACATTGGTAAAAATGTATGCTCCATTTTCGTATACTTTTTAAGTGTCCCGAAAATCATTTGTGTAGCAACAAAACGGAGCCATGCGTTTTTCGGTGCGTGGCTTCGGCTACGCACTTTTTTATTCAGACGAGGAAAACGAAGATGGGACAGATTGTTTATCACAAAAATTACACGCAAATCGACACCGGCAATCACGCGGAATTAAGCAAAGCTTGCATGTGTTCGCTTTGCGAGATGGAAGCCTTGAAAGATTCCTGTTCCCGTTTTCAAAATCTGACCGAAGAAGAGTGGTCGCCCTTCCGTTCGTTTTTGATGTTGTGCGATCTCCACACCATGAAATTCGCAGGAAAATGGGAGTTGAGTACAACCAAAACCGAGAACGTCTTGGAGGCTGTCATGACTTTGCCTCACGTCCCGCTTGATGCAGACGACGTGGAACGCCTGTCGGTCATTTTTGAAGCTTCCAAAGGCTTTGCCCTCCTTCAAAACGGCAAAAAAACCTTCCGCCTGCGCGCGACCTATTCTTTCGATGCAACGTTCTGACCCTTTACGATCATCAAACAAATTCTCGCAGGAACTCTTGCCTTTCTGCGGGAATTGTGTTATACTGTAGAAAAGTCAGTAGCATCATATCTTTATCACGTTACACAGGAGACACACATGAACATTCAAGCGGCAATTTTTGACATGGACGGAACGCTGATCGACTCCCTCTCGTTCTGGGAACGCTTTTGGAGCGATTTCGGCAAAACTTACATGAACGAAAGCACCTTTACCCCACCTGCGGAGCTGGACAGAGACATTCGCACCATGATCTTTTCCGACGGTGTGCGCGAATTGCGTCGCCGCCTGTCGCTCCCTATCACGGAGGAAGAGATCCTTGCCTACAGCGCGCAATATCTCCAAAGCTTCTACCGCCACGAGGTCAAGGTCAAAAACGGTGTCATTCCCTTTCTCAAGCATCTGCGTGCGCTCGGCATCAAATGCGCACTTGCCACCGCAACCGATATGAAATTCGTCAGAATCGCGGTTGACGCGTGCGGCTTGGCGGAGTATTTTGAGGAGATTCTTTCCTGTGCCGACATTGGCGTTGGAAAAGACCGCCCCGATGTGTATCTGTTAGCGGCTGAGCGTCTTGGCGCGTCGGTTGCGGCGACCTGTGTGGTTGAGGATTCCTGCGTTGCCTTGGAAACCGCTCAAAGAGCAGGCTTTTTGACCGTTGGCATCTACGACAAATACAACTTTGGTCACGACCGTCTCCGTGCCGCCTCCGATCTCTTTGTAGATCGCGGCGAGACCATGGAAAAGCTGATACCCTTGATTCAAAAATAAAAACTGCGTGGATCCCCACTCCGAGGGGATCCACGCAATTTTTATACGATCACCTTACACGTCGCGCGAAGCTCGGGATACTCACGGTCAAACACGCAGGTGTCGATGCGATCCACCGAGGTCAGACGATAGAGTGAGGTGGAACCGAATTTTCCGCTATCGCACAAAAATACGCTGCTCTGCGCGTTTTCCAACATGAGCGCGCGGATGTAATTCTCCTCCGGGATCGGATCCCAGATCACGCCGTTTTGATCCAGACTTTTGGAAGAAAAAAAGAGAATATCGGGATGGATCTGCGCCACGGCACGATAGGCCTCGCTCCCCGACAAGACCGCCGAGGAATTGACCGACGTCCCCCCGATGCAATGCGTGGGAATTCCGTAATTGATGGCATTGATCGCGGTGAGCATATTATTGGTAAAGACCATCATATCCTTATGCTTGGCGATATAAGGCACCAAAAAGCCCGCCGTGGACGAACCGTCCAGCATCACCGATTGCCCATCCCGAAGAAGGGTTGCCGCCTTTTTGGCGATCTGCCGTTTTTCGGTAATGCTCTGCGACATACGGCTGCTCAGGGGAAGCGCGCGGTTTTCCGCTCTTGCCACCGCCGCGCCGCCGTGTGTGCGCTTGATCAAAGAAAGGTTCTGCAATTGCACCAAATCGCGCCGAATACTGGATGGAGAGGTATAAGTCAGCGCCGAAAGCCGCTCCACACTCAAAAAGCCGCTCTCCTCAAGCAACTCCAAAATTTGTTCTTGCCGTTTTGAAATGCTCATTTTCTCCTCCGCTTTGCTCGTTTTTAAATTTTTCGTGCGTATTTGCCTATTTTCTCGCCATTCATTGAAAAATATCAATCACTACAGTATAATTATAACCGAACCATGAAAAATGTCAAGGCATTTTGCCAAAAAGGAGAAAATTATGAAGCTTTTTATCGATACCGCCAACACCGAGGAGATCCGTCAAGCCGCTGACTGGGGCGTGATTTGCGGAGTCACTACCAACCCCTCACTCATCGCCAAGGAAGGGCGCGACTTTATCGAGGTCGTTCGTGAGATCACCACCATCGTGGATGGACCGATCAGCGCAGAGGTCATCTCTCTTGACGCAGACGGAATGGTTGCCGAAGCGACCGAGCTCTGTGCCAAGATCAACAACCCCAACCTCGTCATCAAGATCCCCATGTGTGCCGAAGGCCTCAAAGCCACCAAGCGTCTCTCCGCACTCGGCATCAAAACCAACGTCACCCTCATCTTTTCCGCCTCTCAGGCACTTTTGGCTTCCCGTGCGGGCGCGACCTACGTCAGCCCCTTTGTCGGCCGTCTGGACGATATCGGACAAACCGGCATCAACCTCATCTCCGAGATCTCCGAAATCTTTGCGCTCCACGGCATCCAAACCGAGATCATCGCGGCATCCATTCGCAACGCCATCCACGTTCTTGACGCGGCGCGCGCCGGCAGCCACATCGCAACCGTTCCCTACAAGGTTCTGGCAAGCATGATCGATCATCCCCTTACCACCGCGGGAATCCAACGCTTCCTCAAGGATTGGGAATCGGCACAGAAGTAATTTTTGTGGGGGATTTTTTGTGGGGAACCTTTCGAGAAAGTTTCCCCACACCCCTTCAAAGCTTTTGCCGCGTTTTTATAGTGCCACCCGATAGGAATCACTGTTATAGTGGTTCCTTTTTTCATACTCTGTGCTTGATAAAGCGTTGATGCAGTGCAAACTCTGCCGAATTTCTTTCTCTCATACGTGGACGGACAAATTGCTCCACAAAGTTAGTTTGCGCGAAAGTCATGACCACCAGCCGTGCTGGTGGCTTGCACAAGCCCCCTTGGGGCATTTCACACGCTGAGCCTATAGGCTCGTCGAATTATCCGCCACTTGCGGGAGTTGCCCCACTGCCACAGATGTGGCTACTGTTTTCAGC
>JBGVEW010000066.1:0-4900 GCA_045120465.1 Eubacteriales bacterium | reverse complement strand
TTTATCTTGCCATTGCAGACGGATTATAGTAGCGCAAGATCTTAGCGGCTTTTTCGTTGACCTCAAAGCAAAGCATACGGCGTTTTCCGCTTTCAACGTCCTGCCAAAGCGCAATGTAAAGGTTTTGCGCATCGATCGACGATGCGGCAAAAAAGGTCTCCTCCGCACCATACTGCTCCGCACGGGAAACGTTGGCATCCTCGTATGGGAACACTGCCGAGAGGTCACGGATATTGACCTCGCAAAGCGTCTTACGGGTGCGCTCCCCCAAGATGCGGCTGACGGTCAATTTTCCGGAAAAGAAGGAGTACTCATACTCCACCTGCGTGTATTTCCAAGTCAGATAGACAAAGATCCACACCGTGATCGGCACGAGCGCGATCATGGGAACCAGCAGGCGCGTCATGCTTCCCACCAAAAAGAAGACCAACGCCCAAAGCACGTATGCCGCCACAAGAGCCACCTTTTTGAGGGTCAAAGTCCTGCTCTTTCCCTCCGCAACGGCATATTCAAAGGGCGAGCCGTTCGCGCCAAATCCGGAATCGGAATTCATAATCATATCCTCCAATCTGTTGTTCAGGGGGTACGCAAACCCTTGGGGTAGTAATTTTTGAGTTTTCCGCCAACTGCCTTTCCGCCGCCCAAGGGAATCGTCTCCTCCCCACATCCGAGCAACACTGCGGTGTATCCCGAAAGCGTGGTTGGAATTTCGATCTCCTCACCGAACAGATACTTTTTTACGCGGTCATCGGAAGGGTCAAGCACCACGCGAGAGCAAAATTCGGTTCCAAAGGACATAAAAAAGTGATGATGCGGAACGATTCTTCCCTTCCGCTCCTCTCCGATCGGTGTGCCCACCGCAACCGTTTTGGGCGGCAGCGGCAATCCGCTCGTTGAAAGATTGGGAAAGAGGGAAAGAAATCCGTGGCGCAAAAGCACCGTTTTCGGAACACGCACCAGCGTCTCCTTCAAAAAATCATCGGCAGTCTTTTGAAGTGCCTTTGGAAGCGGCTCTGCCGAGAATTTGGCAGTGTCCGTATTCCGCTCGCCCGCGCGTTGCATGAGAGAGACGAATTGCCCCTCCCCCGCGCATACGTGCGGATAAAACCGACGGCAAAGCGTCAGATCCGATCCGTTCGCGTCGGCTATGTCCAACCCATCCGCCGTACTTGCCACCACGTCGGCATCACATGGGATCAAGGAAAAATCGGGGTGCGTGCGCAAAAATTTTGCCACCGTCTCCTCGTTTTCCTCGGTGGAATAGGTACAGGTCGAATAGAGCAGCAAGCCGCCCTCCGAGACACATTCCGCGGCGTTTTGCAAAATCTCCTCCTGTCGCTCGGCACACATCCGCACGTTTTGAAGGCTCCATTCGCTGATCGCCAAATCGTTTTTGCGGTACATTCCCTCCCCCGAGCAGGGCGCATCTACCACCACCAGATCAAACCGCTCGGGGTAAAGATCGGCAATCTCTCGGCTATCGAGATTGGTTACGCAAACGTTGGAATGCCCCATTCGCTCCACGTTGCCCGCAAGGATGCGGCTGCGCGACGATACGTATTCGTTGGCAAGAACCGCACCACCGCGAGGCTCGCACAGAGACGCCAATTGCGTGGTCTTGCCGCCGGGAGCGGCACAAAGATCGAGCACGCAAAGGTTGTCACGCTCCCAAAAAGAGCGCGGAATTGCCGCCACGGCAGACATTGCACCGGGATCCTGTAAATAGTACGCCCCCGCGTGATGATAGGGATGCTTGCCCGCGCGCGCTTCTTCCCCGACGATAAAGCCTCCCTCTACGTAAGGGATGGGAGAGAGAGAGAAGGGCGCGTTTTGCAAGAACGCATCCACCGACACCTTGCGCGTGTTGACCCGCAAGCCCTTGACGTCACTCTCACTCTGCAAAGCGGCAACGAAAGCGTCGTATTCATTTTTTAACAAGCGCTTCATGCGCTCGGAAAATTCGATTGGTAGTTCCATGATAATCCTCTGTGATGCGCCATAGCGCAAGTCTATCAAAAAGAAAAGTAAAAAACAGCGCACGGTGCTGATTTGGAGAAATCGTTCCAGACAAGGCAAAACGAGCGAGGAAAATGAAGCCGTAGTTACCTACTCCGAGCCGACCGCGTCGCCCGACAACGCAGCATACGGCGATTTATACAATCAGCATCGCATCTCCGAAATGTATGGGATATAAGAAATGAATAATGAATAGTGAATAATGAATAATTTCGGTTGATTTTCGCCACAGCGAAAATCTTCATCAATTTTTCATTATTCATCAGCGAAGCGACTTCATTTTTCATTCTTCATTTTCTTTTATTCTATAAACATCGCATCGCCAAAGCTAAAGAAACGATACGCTTCCTCCACCGCCGTTTTGTAAGCCTCCATCACCTTTTCTTTGTTGTAAAAGGCGGATACCAGCATCAAAAGCGTGCTTTCGGGAAGATGGAAATTGGTGATCAGCGCGTCCACCGCTTTAAAACGGTAGCCGGGATAGATAAAGATGCCCGTATCTCCGCTCAAAGCAGGGATCGTTCCGTCCTCGTGCGCCACACTCTCAATCGTGCGGCAAGAGGTCGTGCCTACGCAGATCACGCGTCCGCCCGCCGCGCGGCGTTCGTTGATGATGCGCGCGCTCTCCTCGGAAACCGAGAAAAATTCGGTATGCATCACGTGGTCGGTGATCTTTTTCTCCTTAACGGGGCGGAAGGTGCCAAGACCGACGTGCAGCATGACCGGAACGATGGCAACCCCCTTTTCACGAATGCGCGCCAACAATTCGGGCGTGAAGTGCAGTCCCGCCGTAGGGGCTGCCGCAGAGCCTTCCTCGCGCGCGTAAACCGTTTGGTAACGGTCGCGGTCGGAGAGCCGCTCGGTAATGTAGGGCGGCAGCGGCATCATGCCGATCTCTTGCAAGATCTCATAAATGTTGGTATATTTTTCGTGATCGTAAGAAAAACGGATCAGGCGGTTGCCTTCCTCAACGATATCTACCACCTCGGCACAGAGGCTTCCACCGCCAAACACCAGCTTCATCCCAATACGCGCACGCTTGCCCGGCTTGACCAGTGTTTCCCATACGTCAAGATCCTGCTGACGAAGCAGCAAAAGCTCGATCAGTGCGTCCTCCCTGCCCTCCACGTGTCCGTAAAGGCGCGCGGGAATCACCTTGGAATCGTTAATGACCAAAACGTCCTCGGGGCGGAGATAGTCGATAATATCGTAAAAATGCTTATGCGTAAGCGTTCCCGCTTTGCGATCCAAGACCATCATGCGGGAGTGATCGCGCTGCTCCATGGGGTGCTGGGCGATGCGCTCCTCGGGCAGATCGTAGTAAAAATCCGAGGTACAAAGATTGGTTTTGGGGAGTTCGTTGACAATTGCGTCCTTCATTGATCTGATCCTTTTCGTAAAAAATTCACAACGCCATGAAAAGATCCTTTTACGAGAGCTTTGATGGCAAGGGGCGAGCGCGGTGGGAGTGACCCTTTGACGCTCGCGGCATATACTTTATTATACATCACTTTTTCACCGATTGCAACCGTTTTTTCAAAAGACGCGTCAATCTTTGCAAAACCGAGCACGGAAAGGAGCTTTTTGTTTATGAGCCTTTGCAAACCAACGGTTTTTACGGGTGTCGCCACGGCACTCATCACTCCGTTTTCGGAGGGTGTGATCGATTATCCCGCTTTGGAAACCATGATCGAGTTACAGATCGCATCGGGCGTGTCGGCTCTTTTGGTGGCGGGCACAACGGGGGAAAGCGCAACGCTTACTCCGGAAGAGCACCGTGAGCTGGTTTCCTTTTCCAAGGAGCGCATTGCCGGGCGCGTGCCTCTTTTGGCGGGTTGCGGCTCCAACTCCACCCATCACGCCGCCGAGCTTACCCAAGCGGTCTGCGAAGCGGGTGCGGATGCCGTTTTGGCGGTAACGCCCTACTACAACAAATCGAACGACCGCGGCATCCTTGCGCACTTCCGCACGCTGGCGGATCTCTCCACGCGTCCTCTCATTCTCTACAACGTCCCCTCTCGAACGGGCTTTTCGCTCACGCTCGAGCATTACCGTGAGCTTTCCTCGCATCCAAACGTTGTGGGCGTGAAAGAAGCCTCGACCGATCTCGCGCTCCTGGAGCAAATCTGCGCCGAATGCGGAGACTCCTTGGACGTTTACACGGGGAACGACAACCGAACGGTCGCCTCGATGAAGCTGGGCGCAAAAGGGCTCATTTCGGTGGCATCCAACCTCTTTCCGCGTGCCATGTCGGAGCTTTTGCGGCTTTGCTCCTCGGGAGAATGGCGGAAAGCCCATCAGCGCGAACGCGCCCTCCTTCCCCAAATCAACGCTTTGTTTTGCGAAGTCAATCCCATCCCCGTCAAATATGCCGCCTCGCGCCGCGGGCTCTGCAAGCTTGAATATCGCCTCCCCTTAGCTCCCCCCTCCTCCTCTGCCGCCAAACTTTTGCAAGAACTGTTTGGGTGATTGTTTTCGGTGGCGTGGTTTTTTCTTGGGGCGTGGTTTTTTCTTGGGAAAACTCTTGAAAGAGTTTTCCCAAACCCTTTCAGAACTTTTACCGCGTTTTTGTTAGCATACCCTCTGTAGGAACCGCTCTCATATCGGTTCCTTTTTTCATGCTCTGCGCTTGGCGTTAGCCTTCGTGCAGAGCGGACTCTGCTTAATTTCTTTCTCTCGCACGCTGACGGAAGAATTGCTCCCGCAAGCAATTTGGTACCACCACCCAAATTGCTCCACAAATTTAGTTTGCGTTGTTTTTTATGGGGAAACTTTCGAGAAAGTTTCCCCACACCCCTTCAAAGCTTTTACCGCGTTTTTGTTAGCCTCCCCTCTACGGGAATCGCTCTCAAAGTGCTCCCTTTGTTTCTGCTCTGCGCTTGGT
>JBGVEW010000065.1:0-30077 GCA_045120465.1 Eubacteriales bacterium | reverse complement strand
CCCCCCCCCCCCCCCCCAAAAATCTCCCACGCAAAACTAACTCACGCCGAGCGCAGAACATAAAAAAGGAACCACTATGAGAGTGATTCCTGTAGAGGTTAGACTATCAAAACGCGGTAAAAGTTCTAAAAGGGGTGTGGGGGAAACTCTTTCAAGAGTTTCCCCCACAAAAAACACAAAACATACGATATTATTCTTCCTCGGCCACGTCCTCATTGTTTGCCACTACGCGGCGGGCAGAGCGCAGGATGCGCTCACGAAGCCAATAGGGTTCGATCAGACGAAAATCGGCATCGAGGGAGAGGAGCAGTCCCAAAAAGCGCTCGATACTATGGAACTCGCAAACGTAACGGTCGCGTGGCTGCTTGGCAACGATGTAGTTGCTCAGCTCCAACGCGGTCAGCTTGTTTTTGATTTCCACGGTTGCGGAGTAGGGAATCTGCATCTGGATAATGGATTCGTCGGCTCCCAACTCTTGACGGGATTTGACGTTAAAAACTTCTGGAATGTAAAGCTCGTCGTTGTCCGAGGTTAAAAGAACGGGCAGAACAAACGGATTTTCGTAGTAGAAGCCTTTGCGGCTATTGTCATACGCGATAGGGGCGTTCAGCTCGCGGCGCAGATAGTCGAAATCGCGCTGCGCCTGACGGTGGGAGATTCCAAAACGCTCGGCAAGACGCTGGGCGTTGGGATAGCTCTTCATGGAGAGCTTTTTGTGCAACCATTGGATGCGAATGTTAGCGTTCATTCGGGTCGTTCCTCCTCTTGGACGGTGGGAGCTTTTTCATCTGTGTCGGGAAGCGGTGCGCCGTCTGTTTTTGTGGGGATCAGGAGATGAAGGATGCGGAAGATCAGCGTAATGGCAATGCCAAACACTGCCAGCGCCCCCGCAAGATAGTCGATACGGTCGGAGATGCCGCCCAAGATCGCGGGGACGAGCGCAAAGGCGCAACAAAGCGACGAGGCAAGCGCGCATACGCTGAGCGAGAGATACAAACGGGGTTGGCTGCGATTCAAAAGGAAGCGGAGCTCGCCCGTAAAGTAGAGCATCGAAAAGAGCAGAGCGGTTTGCAGAAGCACCTTGAAGGGAGCGTTCATTTCGATGGAAGTGTCAAAATAGTAATAGGCCGTCAGAGCTGCGGAGGCGAGAACGGGAAGAAAGCCGAGCAGTGCAACGGTTGCGGGAGCGGCGGTGCGAAATTTGCTTTCCGACAGTGCGGCATAGAGCGCGGTTCCGAGGAGGAGCAGGGAGGAGATCGACGCGAAGAGTCCTTTTCCAAACGCCAAAAGCAGAAGCGCCGCAACGAGCGTGGAGATCACCGCGGGAAGAGCGGGATAGAGATCGTCCGAAAACGGAACGGATCGGTTCAGCTCCTTTCCAATGAGGAAGGAGGCGGTGATTCCGATCAAGGCTCCTGTGATGGCGAGGATGACCGAAACGGTTGGAAGGATGGTCTCAGCGAGAAAATAGTTGGCTTGGGGATCGTAGGCTGTGAGGGTGGCGATCATTTGCAAAATCGCGGCTGCAAAGAGCAAAATACCCGACACAGCTCCGAGTATAACGGAGCGTTTTTGGTGTTTCATGATTTCGATCCTTTTTTGATTTAAACAATATTCCATTTTATTATATAACATAATTTTGAATAAAATATTACGATTTGAAAGATTTGCAAAAAGATTTTTAGAAAAAAACAGAAGCTTGAGAGGGGAGGATGGCATTTTGCACAAGTGCGCGGCGAAGCAGTTGGATTTTTGCGAAAAAGATACGCAATGGGAGTGAAAAAAACCATCGTTTGAGGCTTAAAAAACGATAAAAATGCCTATTTTTAGTCATGTTGTATAAAATCAAGGATAAAAAATGTTCAAAAATCTATGTTTGATACTATGAAAAGTTATTGCAATTTTGGGGAATTTATGATATAATATACGAGCTTGATATGCGATGAAGCGAAAGGTTGCTGCCGCGGGACGCCGTGGGCAGGTAATTTTCGTGGAGTATGTCCGTTGAACCGGGCGAAAGGTGATCACCGCGCATGGGCTGCGAACGCGCAGCAGTTTCGGTGTGACTTGATTTTTCCGGAATTTGTCCAGTCCAGATGCTGATGGGTCGGATAAACTCCGCATTTTTCAGAAGGGTCAAGAAACACGCGGAATGGTGTTGTGGTGGTGCCTGCCTTGCAAAAACGCGGCCTGCGGACGAAAACCTACCTTTATATATAAGGGCGCCGCAGACGAGCGAAATCTTGATAAGGAGGCAAAAACAATGGCAGTTAAAGAGAAGATCAGAGTAAGACTGAAGAGCTACGACCACGTTCTGATTGATACCGCAGCAAAGAAGATTGTTGAGGTTGCAACCAGAAACGGTGCCGAGGTTTCCGGTCCTATCCCGCTTCCGACTGAGAAGGAGATCATCACGATCCTCCGCGCAGTCCACAAGTACAAGGATAGCCGCGAACAGTTCGAGTATCGCACTCACAAGAGACTGATCGACATCATCAAGCCGTCCCAGAAGGTTGTGGATGCACTGATGAGTGTTGAACTTCCCGCCGGTGTTGAGATCGAGGTTAAAATCTGATATCAAGCACCTCAATTTGAATGCCAAAACAAAGACAACAGCCGAGTTGTTGACCCAAGAGGTCGAAAATGATCGGTAACTTTGTAAGTCATGTTGGCGATGCGCTCGTCAACCAATAATTTACAGGAGGAAAAACAAAATGAAAAAGGCTATTATCGGTAAAAAGATCGGTATGACCCAGATCTTCGATGAGATCGGCAACGTCATCCCCGTAACCATTATCGAAGCAGGCCCCTGTGTAGTTGCACAGAAGAAGACCGTCGAAAAGGACGGCTACAATGCTTTGCAGCTTGGCTTTGAAGAAGTCAAGGAGAAGCACCTGACCAAACCCGAGATCGGACACTTTGCTAAGGCAAACGTTCCCATGAAGAAGCACCTCAAGGAATTCCGCCTTGACGACTGCTCCGCAAACGTAGGCGACTTCATCACCGTCGATACCTTCGCCGCAGGCGACAAGGTCGATGTAACCGGTATGACGAAGGGCCGCGGATACACCGGCGCGATCAAGAGATGGAACCTGCACATGCTGGGCGCTACTCACGGTATCGGCCCTGTTCACCGCCAGTCCGGATCTATGGGTGTTATCGACCCTGCGAGAATCTTCAAGAATAAGAAGATGGCAGGTCAGTACGGTAATGAGCAGGTTACTGTTCAGAACCTTAAGATTGTAAAGATCGACAGCGAGAAGAACCTGATCGCCATCAAGGGCGCTATTCCCGGCGCTAAGGACGGCATCGTGTTCATTCACGATTCTGTTAAAGCTTAAGCAGAAGGAGGAAATAAACAATGCCAATCGTAAAAATCGTAAATATGGCCGGCAACGAAGTCGGCGAGCTGACACTGAACGATAAGCTCTTCGGTGCAGATATCAACGGCGCTGTCCTCCATGCTGCAGTCAGAACTTATCTGATGAATCAGAGACAGGGTACGCAGTCCACTCTGACCCGCACCGAGGTTTCCGGTGGCGGCAGAAAGCCCTGGAGACAAAAGGGTACCGGCAGAGCTCGTCAGGGTTCCACCCGTTCTCCTCAGTGGACGCACGGTGGTATCGCACTTGGCCCCAAGCCTCGTGACTACCGCATCGACATGAACAAGAAGACCCGCCGCGTGGCTCTGTTCAGCGCACTGTCCGATAAGCTTGCAAGCGGCAACCTCGTTGTCGTTGACAATATTGCAATGGAAGGCAACAAGCCCTCTACCAAGGTGATGGTTAACATGTTCAAGACCTTTGGTTTTGAAAAGACCTACACCAAGAACTACAAGACCGTTACCGTTGAGGACGGCAAGCCCGTATATGGTACCGCAACCCGCGAGGCTGTTAAGACCCAGAGCGCTCTGGTAGTACTGAACAGCGTTGATACCGCGGTCATCAAGAGCTGCAACAACATTCCCAACGTCAAGACCACTCAGAGCACGACTCTGAACGTCTATGAGATTCTGAATGCAGAAAAGCTCGTCCTTACCGTTGACGCGGTTAAGAAACTCGAGGAGGTGTACGCATAATGAAAACGGCTCACGATATCATTGTAAGACCGATCATTACCGAGAACTCCATGGATCTGATGGCAGCAAAGACCTACGTCTTTGAGGTTGCCAAGGATGCCACCAAGCCCGAAATCGCAAAGGCTGTTGAGGAAGTTTTCAAGGCAGATAAGGTCAAGGTTGCCAGCGTTCGCACCATCAATATGAAGAAGAAGCCCAAGAGACTCGGTGTACACTTCGGTTACACGTCCGAATGGAAGAAAGCAATCGTTACCCTGACTGCTGAATCCGGCGAGATCGAGTTCTTCGCAGGCCTTAACTAAGAGTAGGAGGAAAAAAGAATGCCTACAGTTAAGTATAAGCCCACAACACCGGCCAGAAGAAACATGTCTGTTCCTTCTTTCGAGGAGATTACCAAGTTTACTCCCGAAAAGAGCCTGATTGTTACTAAGAAAAAGCACGCAGGCCGTAACAGCTACGGTCGCATCACCGTTCGTCACAGAGGCGGCGGAAACAAGGTCAAGTACAGAATTATTGACTTTAAGCGTCAGAATGCAAACGCAAACACGGTTATCGGTATCGAGTATGACCCTAACCGTACCGCGTATATCGCATTGCTGCAGGATACCGAGGGTACCAAGAGCTACGTAATCGCTCCCGAAGGTCTGAAGACCGGCGACGTCGTTTACTCCGGTCCCGAGGCTGATATCAAGCCCGGTAACACGCTTCCCATCGCCAACATCCCCGTTGGTACCGTGATCAACAACATCGAGATCTACCCCGGCAAGGGCGCACAGCTCGTTCGCTCTGCAGGTGCTATTGCTCAGCTCGTCTCCAAGGAGGGCAACGGCATGGCTCAGATCCGTCTCCCCTCCGGTGAGGTTCGCTTCATCCGTCTGGATTGTAAGGCAACCATCGGACAGGTTGGTAACGTTGAGCACGACACCGTTAAGATCGGTAAGGCAGGTAAGGTCAGACATAAGGGCATCCGTCCTACCGTTCGCGGTTCCGTTATGAACCCCTGCGATCACCCTCACGGTGGTGGTGAAGGTAAGTCTCCCATCGGTCATCCCGGACCGGTTACCCCTTGGGGCAAGCCTGCTCTGGGTTATAAGACCAGAAACAAGAAGTCGCGTACCGATAAGTTCATCGTAAAGCGCAGAAATGCTAAATAAGGAGGGAATATCAAATGAGCAGAAGCCTTAAAAAAGCACCTTATGTTGAGGAAAAACTCTACAATCGTGTTTGCGAAATGAACGCAAAGAACGAGAAAAAGGTTCTGAAGACCTGGTCCAGATCCTCTACTATATTCCCGGAATTTGTCGGTCACACCATCGCAGTTCATGATGGCAAAAAGCATGTTCCGGTATATGTTACTGAGGATATGGTTGGCCACAAGCTGGGCGAGTTTGCACCCACCCGTACCTTCAAGGGTCATGCAGGCTCCAAGACCTCCAATAACGGTAAATAATTGAAAGGGGAAAATTGAAATGGAAGCAAAAGCTTATCTGAAATACGCAAGAATTTCCCCTCGCAAGGTTCAGATCGTTCTCGACCTGATCCGCGGCAAGGACGTCGCAACCGCTATGGGAATTCTTAAGAACAAACCTCGCGCTGCATCCGAGCTTCTCATCAAGCTGCTCAACAGCGCAATCGCAAATGCGGAAAACAACTTCCACATGGATGCTTCTAACCTGTACGTTTCCGAGTGCTTCGTATGCCCCGGCCCGACTCTGAAGAGAATCATGCCCCGTGCAAAGGGAAGCGCAGACCGCATCCTGAAGAGAACCAGCCATGTTACCATGGCGGTCAAGGAAAGAGACTGAGAGAGGAGGAAACAACAGAATGGGTCAGAAAGTAAATCCCCACGGCCTTAGAGTGGGTGTGATTAAGAACTGGGATTCAAGATGGTTCGCAAAGGACGAAGTCTTTGGAGATACCCTTGTTTCCGACTACAATGTCAGAAAGTACCTGAAGAAGGAACTGTATGATGCAGGCGTTTCCAAGATCGAAATTGAGCGCGATGACCACAGAGTCAGAGTGTTCGTGAACTGCGCAAAGCCCGGTATGGTGATCGGTCGCGGCGGTTCTGAGATCGAGAAGTACAGACTGCAGCTTGAAAAAATGGTTGGTATGCCCGTTGCTCTCAACGTTGTTGAGATCCGTCAGCCCGACCTCGATGCTCAGCTCGTTGCTGAGAACATCGCAAAGCAGCTCGAGAACCGTGTTGCTTTCCGCCGCGCAATGAAGATGTCTATCCGTAACACCATGAGACTTGGTGCAAAGGGTATCAAGATCAACTGCAGCGGCCGTCTCGGCGGTGCCGAAATCGCACGCGCTGAGCACTACCACGAGGGTACCATTCCGCTTCAGACCCTGAGAGCCGACATCGAGTACGGTTTTGCAGAAGCAAACACCACCTACGGTAAGATCGGTATCAAGGTTTGGATCTACAAGGGTGAGATCCTGAACGAAGTCAACCGTCCGGGCAGCGCACCGCGCCGCAACGACCGCAGAAACGACAATCGCGGAGATCGCAGAGATAACCGCAGAAACGATCGCGGCAACCGCAACGGTGGCGAGCGCAGAGACAACCGCGGCTTCCGCGGTGAGCGCAAAGAAAGAACTCCTAGAGAAGGAGGCGCGAAGTAATCATGTTAATGCCTAAAAGAGTAAAATTCCGTCGCGTACAGCGCGGAAGATTGAAGGGTAAGGCATCCCGCGGCACTGAGCTGGCTTACGGTAACTACGGTCTCGTTGCAACCGAGCCCGCATGGATCACCTCCAACCAGATCGAGGCTGCCCGTATCGCAATGACCCGTTATATCCGCCGTGGCGGTAAGGTCTGGATCAAGATCTTCCCCGACAAGCCCATCACCGAGAAGCCTGCTGAAACCCGTATGGGTTCCGGTAAGGGATCTCCCGAGTACTGGGTAGCAGTGGTTAAGCCGGGCAGAATTCTGTTCGAAATGGACGGAGTTGCTGAAGAGGTTGCCAAAGAGGCTATGCGTCTTGCCGGCCACAAGCTTCCCATCAAAACCAAGTTCATTTCCAAGAATACCGAAGAAAAGGAGGGTTAATCAATGAAAGCAGCAGAACTCAGAACTATGTCTGTTGAAGCACTTGAGGAAAAGCTCAAGGAGCTGAAGACCGAGCTCTTCAATCTCCGCTTCCAGCATGCAATCAACCAGCTTGACAACCCTCACAAGATGACTGAAGTGAAGCACGACATCGCAAGAGTGATGACGGTTCTTCAGGAAATGAAGAAAGAGGAGGCGTAAGTCATGGTAGAAGAAAGAGCGCTCAGAAAAACCAGAGTCGGTATGGTTGTCAGCGACAAGATGGATAAGACCGTTGTAGTTGCAATTGAGGACAACGTAAAGCACCCGATTTACGGTAAGATTATTAAGAGAACCTTGAAGGTTCACGCTCAGGATGACAACAACACCTGCGGCGTTGGCGACAAGGTAAAGATTATGGAGACAAGACCCCTTTCCAAAACGAAGAGATGGCGTGTTGTCGAGATCATTGAAAAAGCGAAATAATCTCGCTTTTTCAATGAAGTTCACTTATTCGAATAGTAAATACGTCGTAGCGTATTGAATCAGTAGGAGGAAATTAAAGTGATTCAGCAGCAAACATTAATGAAGGTTGCCGACAACACCGGCGCTAAGGAGCTGATGTGCATCAGAGTCCTCGGCGGCACCGGCAGAAGATATGCCAACATCGGTGACGTAGTCGTTTGTGCAGTTAAGAAGGCAGCTCCCGGCGGCGTTGTCAAGAAGGGCGACGTTGTAAAGGCAGTCGTTGTCAGAACTGTACACGGCATGAAGAGAGCAGACGGCTCTTATATCAAGTTCGACGAAAACGCAGCAGTGGTAATTCGTGAGGACAAGACCCCTCGCGGAACCCGTATCTTTGGCCCTGTTGCAAGAGAGCTCCGCGACAGAGATTATCTCAAGATCCTGTCTCTGGCTCCCGAAGTACTTTGATGGAGGTAAAAAACAATGGCAAAAATGCACATTAAAAAGGGCGATACCGTTGTTGTACTCTCCGGAGATGATAAGGGCGTACAGGGCGAGGTTATCGCGGTTTCTCCCGAAGAGGGAAAGGTTATCGTGAAGGATGTAAACATCATTCACAAGCACGTTAAGCCCCGTAAGCAGGGCGAGAGCGGTGGCATCATCGATGCAGAAGGCGCAATCTACGCCTCCAACGTAGCTCTCTATTGCTCCGCTTGCAAGCAGGGTGTTCGTGTAAAGCACGAGATCGTTGACGGCAAAAAGGTCCGCGTTTGCGCAAAATGCGGCAAGAAGTTTGATTGAGGAGGTAGCAAACAATGGCAAGATTGAAAGAAACTTATAAGGCTGAGATTGCTCCCGCACTCATGAAGCAGTTCAACTACAAGAGCGTTATGCAGATCCCGAAGCTTGATAAGATCGTTATCAACGTCGGTGTAGGCGACGCAAAGGATAACTCTAAGGCACTGGATGCAGTGCTGCGTGACTTGGGTATCATCGCAGGTCAGAAGGCTGTTCCTACGTTCGCAAAGAAGTCCGTTGCAAACTTCAAGCTCCGTCAGGGCATGAAGATCGGTGCAAAGGTTACTCTTCGCGGTGACAGAATGTACGAATTCGTTGACAGACTCTTCAACTTCGCACTTCCCAGAGTCCGTGACTTTAAGGGTATCAACCCCAACGCCTTCGACGGTCGCGGTAACTACGCGCTCGGTTTGAAGGAGCAGCTGATCTTCCCCGAAATCGAGTACGATAAAATCGAGAAGATCCGCGGTATGGATATTTGCTTCGTTACGACTGCAAATACCGACGAAGAAGCACGCGAGCTGCTCAAGCTCTTCGGCGCTCCCTTCGCAAAAGCATAATAGGAGGTAACAAACGATGGCAAAGAAGTCTATGATTCTCAAACAGCAGAAGACGCAGAAGTTCTCCACCAGAGAGTACAACCGCTGCAAGATCTGCGGACGCCCTCATGCGTATCTCCGTAAGTTCGGTATCTGCCGTATCTGCTTCCGCGAACTCGCTTACAAGGGCGAGATTCCCGGCGTAAAGAAAGCATCCTGGTAATTTCAAGATCATAGCGTCAAAGACGCTTTGATTGATAAAATCCCCAACTATCGGAAGGAAATTAAACCGGTCAAAAAAAGATTTGACAGTTGGATTTAACCGCCGATACGCCGCCCCCTCGGGGCAGCAAGATAATCATTTAACTTGCATAAGGAGGAAAATAATATGCAAATGTCAGACGTAATCGCCGATATGCTCACCAGAATCCGCAATGCGAACAACGCAAAGCATCAGACTGTTGACGTTCCGGCATCCAACATGAAAAAGGCAATCGCCGAGATCCTCGTTGAAGAGGGTTATGTAAAGTCTTACCAGGTCATCGACGACGGTAAGCAGGGCACCATCCGCATCACTCTGAAGTATCTTCAGGGCAAGCAGAAGGTCATCCGCGGCATCCGCCGTGTATCCAAGCCCGGTCTGCGTATCTACGCAGGCTGCGAGGATATGCCCCGCGTTATGAACGACCTCGGTATTGCAATCGTTTCCACATCCAAGGGTATCATGACAGGCAAGAAGGCTAAGTCCCTCAACGTAGGCGGCGAAGTCCTCGCGTTTGTATGGTAATCGGAACGGAGGTATTGAACAATGTCAAGAATTGGTAGAATGCCCATTGCGATCCCCGCAGGCACCACTGTTACCGTTGAGAACGGCAACGTTGTTACCGTAAAGGGTAAGCTCGGCACACTTACGGAAACGTTCAACAGCCGTATGAACATTCAGGTTGAAGGAAACGAAGTAATCGTTACCCGTCCCACCGACGAGAAGGAAGACAAGAGCCTGCACGGTCTGACCCGCGCACTGCTCGCAAACATGGTAGAGGGCGTTACCAACGGCTACAGCAAGAAGCTGGAGATCGTCGGCGTCGGCTACAGAGTTGTTAAGCAGGGCAAGAACCTGCAGCTGTTCCTGGGTCACTCCCTGATGCCCGGAACCGGACTTCCTCAGGCGAAGTTCATCATGGCAGAGGAAGACGGCATCACTTTCGACGTTCCGGATTCCAACACCATCATCGTTAAGGGAATTGATAAGCAGAAGGTCGGACAGACCGCTGCAGTTATCCGCGGAAAGAGACCTCCCGAACCCTATCACGGTAAGGGCGTTAAGTACGCAGATGAGTATGTACGCCGCAAGGCCGGTAAGTCCGGTAAGGGCAAATAATTGAAAGGAGTGAAGTGACATGGTATCAAGAAAAGATGCAAACAAGGCTCGTCTGAAGAGACATAAGAGAGTCAGAGCAAAGATTTCGGGTACTGCTGAGCGTCCGCGTCTGGCTGTTTACCGTTCCAACGCAAACATCAGCGCACAGATCATCGACGATGTGAAGGGCGTAACGCTGGTTAGTGCTTCCACTTTCGGTAAGAGCTTTACCGCAGACGGCGGCAACAAGGCAGCAGCAAGAGAGATCGGCAAGATGATTGCCGAGAAGGCAATTGCAGAGGGCATCACCGAGGTCGTATTCGACCGTGGCGGCTATCTGTATCACGGACGTGTATCGGAACTGGCTGAAGGCGCTCGCGAGGGCGGCCTGAAGTTCTGATTTTCCGGTTTGTACACTGTTCAACAAACTAATTGGTTTATTGAATATTTTTGGAGGAAATTATGGCAGAAAAGTTTAATCCGGCTGAGCATGATTTGAAAGAATCGCTCATCGCTCTGAACCGTGTATCCAAGACCGTTAAAGGTGGTCGTATCGCTCGTTTCGCAGCTCTGATGGTTGTCGGTGACGGCGCAGGTCACGTAGGTGTTGGCCTTGGTAAGGCAGCTGAGGTTCCCGAAGCAATCCGCAAGGGAATTGAGGATGCAAAGAAGAATATGGTAACCGTTGCTCTCAAGGGCACTTCCATCCCTCACGAGGTTGTTGGTGTGTTCGGTGCAGGTAAGGTGCTTCTTAAGCCCGCCGCACCCGGTACCGGTATTATCGCAGGCGGCAAGGTACGTATGGTACTCGAAGCTGCAGGCATTAAGAACATTCGTGCAAAGTGCTTGCGTTCCAACAATCCTACCAACGTTGTTAAGGCAACGATGGAGGGCTTGAAGGAACTCCGCACTGCTGAGCAGGTTGCTAAGATCCGTGACCTCTCGGTTGAGCAGGTTAAGGGTTGATTGGGAGGTAAGAGAACATGAAAAAGGTTACACTTACTAAGAGCCTCATCGGCTGCAAGCCCAATCAGAAGGCAACCGCTAAATCTCTGGGACTTCTCAGAGTCGGTGACAGCGTTCTCCACGCGGATGACGCAGTTCTCGCCGGCAAGGTAAAGGTACTGTCCCACCTGGTTTCTGTTGAGACCGTAGAAAACGCATAAGGAGGTAATCGCAGATGAAACTCCATGAACTTCAGCCCGCTGAAGGCTCCGCAAAGGCAGCCTGGAGAAAGGGCAGAGGCCCCGGTTCCGGTAACGGTAAGACCGCCGGCAAGGGTCACAAGGGTCAGAACGCTCGCTCCGGTGGCGGTGTTCGTATCGGATTCGAGGGCGGTCAGTTCCCGATCTACAGAACCCACCCCAAGAGAGGCTTCCACAACCACTTCGCTACCAACTACGCGATCGTTAACGTTGAGGATCTGAACAGATTCCTGGACGATACCGTCGTTGACATCGAGATGCTGTTGGCAGCAAAAATCATTCGCAAGCCGATGGATGGACTTAAGGTCCTCGGAAACGGCGAGCTCACCAAAAAACTCACTGTAAAGGCAGCCGTATTTTCGGCAACTGCTAAGGAGAAGATTGAGGCAGCAGGCGGTAAGGTAGAGGAGGTATAAGGATGTTTCAAACGTTTAAAAACGCATGGAAAGTCCCCGAACTTCGCAAGAAGCTTCTCTTCACTTTGATGATCGTCCTTCTGTACCGCATTGGTTCGAACCTGTTCGTTCCTTACGTAAACGTAGCAGCGATCGACACCTTCTCCAGCGGTCTTTCGAACACCCTTCTGGGCATGCTTTCCATGATGTCCGGTACGGCGTTCAGCCAGGCAACCTTCTTTGCGCTCTCCGTCAGCCCCTATATCACGGCATCGATCGTGATGCAGTTGTTGACCATTGCAATTCCCGCCCTTGAGAGAATGTCCAAGGACGAGGACGGCAAAAAGAAGATCGCAACCGCAACCCGTTGGGTAACGGTTCTTCTGGCTTTGATCACGTCTTACGGTTACGTTAATCTCCTCAACCAAAACGGCCTTTTGACGGTTACCTCTAAGGACAGTCACTGGGTATTCGCATGGTTCGTAATGATCGCTTGCTTCTGTGCAGGTGCATCCTTGATCATGTGGCTGGCTGAGAAGATCAACGACCACGGTATCGGTAACGGTATCTCCATCATCCTGTTCGCAAACATCTTGTCCGGTCTGGTTCCTACCATCAACGAGATGGTTTCCTGGATCTACCGCGGCAAGGGTCAGTGGGTAGTTGGTTGGGATCTCGCTTCCGGTATTATCAAGGCTGTGCTTTCGATCGTTCTCACGGTTGCAGCGATCGTTCTGATCGTTTGGTTCACCAACTCCGAGAGACGTATCAAGGTCATCTACGCGAAAAAGGTTGTTGGCCGCAAGATGTACGGCGGTCAAAAGACCAATCTTCCCCTGAAGATGAACATGGCAGGCGTTATGCCCGTTATTTTCGCAAGCTCCATCGTTTCGATTCCCGCAACCATTGCGGCATTCATTCCCAACACCGACGGAAAGAACGGTTTTGTGAATTTCGTAAACGCTTGGCTTGCACCCACTTCTCCCATTTATATCGTTATTTTCATTGCGCTGATCTTTGCGTTCTCCTACTTCTACATTGCGATTTCTTTCAATCCTGTAGAGGTTGCGAACAACATCCGTAACAACGGTGGTGCAATCATCGGTATCCGTCCTCAGGAAATGGCTCCCTTCATTAAGAAGATCTTGAACCGTGTAACCCTGATGGGCGCGGTCTTCCTGGTGGTCATCTCCGGTGTTCCGCTGATTGTAAACGCAATCATGACGATTACCGGTATCAGCTTCAGCAGTATCGCCTTCACGGGTACGTCTCTGCTGATCGTTGTCGGTGTTGCTCTTGAGACCGTTCGTGATCTTGAGGCTCAGCTCTCGATGCGCAACTATAAAGGCTTTCTTGATTGATCCGATTTCCAAACGGAGGAAACTATGAATCTTATTTTACTTGGTGCTCCCGGTGCGGGTAAGGGTACCCAATCCGCGAAGATTTCCGAAAAATATAATATTCCTGCTATTGCAACCGGCGATATTCTTCGCGCAGAGCGTAAGGCAGGCACCGAGCTCGGTAAAGAGGCACAGGCCTATATCGAGGCAGGTAAGCTGGTTCCCGATTCCGTTGTCATTGGAATCATCAAAAAGTATATGGTCGAGCACAATTGCGAAAACGGCTTTATTCTTGACGGTTTTCCCAGATCCATTCCCCAAGCCGAGGCTTTGGAGGAGATGGGCGTTAAGATTGATGCGGTTCTCAGCATTGAGGTTGCCGACGAAAAAATTATCGAACGCATGAGCGGACGTCGAGTTTGCTCTTGCGGCGCTTCCTACCATGTCGTTTACAATCCCCCCCACGTGGCGGATGTTTGTGACAAATGCGGCGAAGCTCTGTACGTCAGAGCAGACGACGCGGCAGAAACTGTAAAGAACCGTTTGGAGACGTTCCACAAAGAGACTGAGCCCCTCAAGGAGTTCTATCTCAACAAGGGATTGCTCATTTCCGTTGAGGGTCAGGAGGAGGTTGCGGATACTACCGCGCTCGTTCTGAAAGCTCTCCAACCGTTCGAGGCGTGACCGAATGATCCATTTGAAGAATTCGGCACAGATCGCCGCTATGAAGGTGGCAGGTCGTATCACGGGCGAGGCTTTGCTCGTAGCCCGTGATATGGTCCGCCCCGGAGTCAGCACCAAGGAGATCGATACGGCGATTCGTCACTATATCGAAAAATGCGGTGCAACTCCCGCTTTCTTAGGATACGGCGGATTCCCGGCAAGCGCATGTATCAGTATCAACGATGAGGTCATCCACGGAATCCCTTCCAAGGATCGGATTTTGCAGGAGGGCGACATCGTAAAGATCGATACCGGCGCGACCTACCAAGGGTACGTCGGAGATTCAGCGAGAACCATCCCCGTAGGGAAGGTCAGCGAGGAAGCAATGCGCTTGATTCAAGTCACGCGCGATAGCTTTTTTGCGGGCATTGAGGCCCTGAAGGCAGGAAACCGCCTGGGGGACGTTGGTTCCGCAATTGATACACTGGTCCGTAACAACGGATTCAGCACGGTAAAGCGTTACGTTGGACACGGCATCGGCACTAACATGCACGAGTCGCCCGACGTTCCAAACTTCGGAACTCCCGGCAGAGGCATTCGTCTCTCGCAGGGAATGACACTTGCGATCGAGCCGATGGTCAATATCGGCAGTTGCGAGGTCAAGGAAATGCCTGACGGTTGGACGGTAAAAACGCTGGACGGTACGCTGTCTGCACACTACGAAAATACTGTGGCTTTGACTGCGAACGGTGTGTTGATCCTTACGGAAGTGGAAAAAGGTTTCTGAACACAAGCAACAACTACAAATATGTGAGGAGGAATTCGTTTTGGCACAGAAGGAAGACGTTATTGAATTTGAAGGCACAGTCGTTGAGGCACTGCCCAACGCCTGCTTCAAAGTGAAGCTGCCCAACGGTCACATTGTGACGGCGCATATTTCCGGCAAGCTTCGTATGAATTATATTAAAATTCTGCCCGGTGACCGCGTAACCATTGAGGTTTCGGTTTATGACCTGACCAAGGGACGCATTACCTGGCGGGCAAAATAAACATTGCTAAAGCAAGAAAGGTATGGTAGAGACAATGAAGGTGAAACCATCCGTTAAGAAGATCTGCGAAAAGTGCAAGATCATCAAGAGAAAAGGTAAAATCATGGTCATCTGCGAAAACCCGAAGCACAAGCAGAGACAGGGTTAAGCTGATACCAAAAATCAACAGAAAGGTGAATAAACAATATGGCTCGTATTGCTGGTGTTGATATTCCGAACAACAAGCGCGTAGAGATCGCCCTTACCTACATTTACGGTATCGGTCGCAAGAGCGCAAATGATATCCTTGTAGCAACCGGTATCAATCCCGATACCCGTGCAAAGGATCTGACCGAGGCAGAGGTAGCAAAGCTTCGTGACGAAATCGAAAACAACTACACCGTAGAGGGTGACCTCCATCGTGAAGTTGCAATGAACATCAAGAGAATGGTTGAAATCAACTGCTATCGCGGTGTTCGTCACAGAAAGGGTCTGCCTGTAAGAGGTCAGAGAACCAAGACCAACGCTAGAACTCGCAAGGGTCCCGCTAAGACCATTGCAAACAAGAAGAAGTAAAGGAGTGGCATAACAATGGCAAAAGTTGTAGCTAAAAAGGTTGTTAAGAAGCGCCGCGAGAGAAAGAACATCGAAAAGGGTGCCGTACACATTCAGGCAACCTTCAATAACACGATCGTTACCGTTTCCGACGCACAGGGCAACACCATCTCCTGGGCATCCGCCGGTGAGCTCGGCTTCAAGGGCTCCAGAAAATCCACTCCCT
Source organism: Eubacteriales bacterium (assembly GCA_045120465.1). Classification (GTDB taxonomy): domain Bacteria; phylum Bacillota; class Clostridia; order Oscillospirales; family CAG-272; genus UMGS1865. The sequence continues at coordinate 14,387 of JBGVEW010000065.1, read as the reverse complement.
TTGCAGCACAGTCCGCATCTGAGACTGCAGCAAAGGCAGCTATGGAGCATGGTCTGAAGTCGGTTGAGGTTTTTGTAAAGGGCCCCGGAGCAGGACGCGAATCCGCAATCCGCGCGTTGGAGACCGTTGGTCTTTCGATCACCATGATCAAGGACGTAACGCCCATCCCGCACAACGGTTGCAGACCGCCTAAGCGCCGTCGCGTTTAATTATTCGTTGGAGGTACAATTACTATGGCAAGATATACTGGACCTGTTTGCAGACTCTGCCGCAGAGAAGGCAAGAAGCTCTACCTCAAGGGTGAGCGTTGCACCACCGGTAAGTGCGCTCTGGATCGCAGAAGCACCGCTCCCGGTCAGCATGGCGCTGCAAACAAGAAGATGAGAGAGTACGGTCTGCAGATGCGTGAAAAGCAGGCTACCAGAAGATACTACGGTGTCCTTGAGAAGCAGTTCGTTAACTACTTCGCAGAGGCTGACCGCAAAGAGGGTATGACCGGTGAAAACCTGATCTGCCTCTTGGAGCGTCGTTTGGACAACGTTGTTTACAGAATGGGCTTTGCATCCTCCCGTAAGGAAGCTCGTCAGCTCGTTCTCCACGGTCACTTCACCGTAAACGGCAAGAAGGTAAACATTCCTTCTCAGCTCATCAAGGCAGGCGATGTTCTCGCTGTTAAGGAGAGCAGCCGTGATTCCGTTAAGTTCAAGACTCTGGCAGAGGCAGCGGCAACCGCTAACGCTCCCAAGTGGCTTGAGGTTAAGGCTGATGCAATGAGCGCAACCGTACTGAATCTTCCCGCAAGAGAAGACGTTGACTTCGATTTCAACGAGCAGCTGATCGTCGAGCTTTATTCCAAGTAATCCGATTGGATTTTTTCCCCTATGACACGGTGCTCGTATGCACAGTGTTTGTAACGGTACTATTAAAAATTTAATAAGGAGGTTTTTGGAATGATTGAGATTGAGAAGCCCAATATTACCACCGCTGATATGAGTGAGGATGGCACACGCGGCACGTTCGTGGTTGAGCCTTTGGAGCGCGGATACGGAATTACCCTTGGTAACTCCCTTCGCAGAGTACTCCTCAGCTCTCTCCCCGGCTACGCTGTAACCAGCATCAAGATCGACGGTGTGCTTCATGAGTTTTCTACGATTCCCGGCGTTAAAGAAGACGTTACCGAGATCGTATTGAACGTTAAGGGCATTATTGCCAAGCTGCACTGCACGGGTCCCAAAACCGTAATGATCGACGTTACCGGTGAAAAGGACGTTACTGCAGGTGACATTAAGCAGGATTCCGATATCGAGATTCTGAACCCCGAGCATCACATCGCTACGGTTGGCGAAAACGAACGCTTCTACATGGAGCTGACCTTCACCGCAGGTCGTGGCTATGTATCCCAGGACAGAAATAAGCAGTTGCAGACCCAGATTCTTGGAACCGCAGCATCTGCACCGATCGGAACCATTTATACCGACTCGATTTACACCCCCGTTTACAACGTGAACTACACGGTTGACAATACCCGCGTTGGTAACGTAACGGACTACGATAAATTGACGTTGGAGATTTTGACCAACGGAACGATTTCCGCAAAGAAAGCGATTTCGTTGGGCGCCAAGATTCTCAACGAGCATCTCAACTTGTTTGTAGAGTTGTCTGACGAAGCAAAGAAGGAGAGCATTTTGGTCGAAAGAGAAGAGACCATTAAAGAGAAGGTCCTTGAGATGACCATTGAGGAACTTGACATGTCTGTACGTAGCTTCAATTGCTTGAAGCGCGCAGGCATTGACACGGTTGAAGATCTGATCAGCCGCACCGAGGAAGATATGATCAAGGTTCGTAACCTCGGTAAAAAATCGCTGGAAGAAGTCATTCAGAAACTCCACTCCTTGGGTCTTGAACTCAAGAGAGAGGAAGAGTAAGGCGACGCTTTCCGCACTGAATTTCAAATTAATTCGTACAGCAGAAGGAGGGAATAGAAATGCCCGGAACCAGAAAACTTGGCAGAACCACTGCGCACAGAAAGGCTATGCTGCGCGGCATGGTTACCCTGCTGCTTGAGAACGGACAGATCGAGACCACGCTCACCAGAGCAAAGGAAGTTCGTTCCATGGCAGAGAAGATGATTACGCTTGGTAAGAAGAACACCCTTGCAAGCCGTCGTGCGGCTTTGGCATATATCACCAAAGAGGATGTTGTTTCCAAGCTGTTCAATGAGATCGCTCCCACTTACGAGAACCGTAACGGCGGTTACACTCAGATCTTCAAGCTGGGTGCACGTCGCGGAGACGCAGCTGAAATGGCAATCGTAAAGCTGATCAAGGAGGCTGCTCCCGTTGTGGAGGCTCCCGCAGAGGAGAAGAAGGCTCCCAAGAAGAGAGCAAAGAAGGAAGAGGCTGTTGAGGCTTAATTCCAAGCTTGATTGAATGAACGTTCATCAAGCCCCCAAGCAGTGTAAAACACTGCTTGGGGGTTTTTTGTTATTGGTAAAAGCGGTTGGATCAGCCTTTTTTAAAGTGGCTATTTTGATCGAAGGAGGGATTGAACGCATAGAAATTGCGGCTGTCCAGATGATCCTGCGCGATGCGGAGAGCATCGGCAAAACGCTGATAGTGAACGATCTCACGCTCACGCAGATAACGCAAGGGATCACGAACGTCGGGATCATCGCAAAGCCGGATGAGGTTGTCGTAGGTGACGCGCGCCTTTTGTTCTGCCACCAAGTCCTCGTGAAGGTCGGCGATAACGTCACCCTTAATGCCCACGTATTTCATATCGAAGGGGACACCCGATGCTGCTACGGGATAAACGCCCGTGGTGTGATCGACAAAGTAGGTGGCATATGGGGAGTTGGAGATCTCGTCCTCGGAGAGGTTGCGTGTGAGTTGATAGAGGATCGCTGCCACCATCTCCAAATGTGCCAGTTCTTCTGTCCCTACGTCGGTTAAGATTCCCGTTACCTCTCCGTATGGCATGGAATAGCGTTGGTTCAAGTAGCGCATGGAGGCGGCAAGCTCACCGTCGGGGCCACCCAATTGCGAAACGATCATGCTCGCAAGTTTGGGGTTTGGCGTCTTGATCTTAACGGGGTATTGCAGTTTTTTGTCATAAGTCCACATGATGCATGATTCTCCCTTCAGTTGGCGTCTGCTTCCCAAGGCCAAGGCCCTTTGACCATGTCCCAGGAGTTGCGACTGCGGTTTCCGTAAATTGTCAGAGGGCCGCAGTTTTGCTCGTAGGATGCGGCAACCTTTTCGCGTTGCGCGATCAAGGTGTGATAGTATTCGAGTGCCTCGGAATGATCGGGATAGGCATCCAGATAGAGAGCGGTTTCCTGAATGGCAAAATCCAATGCGCGCAGGTTCTCGAGGAGCTGCTTGCAGGATCGGTTTTGGTTATTTACATTCATAGCGCTTGTGACTCACTCACATAGGGCGGCGAGTCTTGACCTCCTTTTCTCCTTTTTGGGGAACTGCTTCAAGCGGAAGAATCAGCTCTGCAAAGATAGAGCCCTGTGAGAGCCCGGAAGCGGGATCCAGCAAATTACGCCAACACTGCCGTGGCGCATAGACCATTGCGATAGAGGGGGCGGAGATGCAGGTGGGGCAGGTGTTTCCACCGCTTTGGGGACGGCATCCCATTCCGGTCTGATCGTTTTGTGTGCTTCCGTCACAAGTGGTTTTAACAGGCTCATCTCGCGTGGGAACGATGGGGCGTGCCTGAGGCGGGATGGGGCTGATAACGGGGAGAGCGTCTCCGGTGAGTTGACCGCCCAGCATACGGCGCAAAAAATCATCGTCTGTGCGGCGTGCTGCGGAGCGGCGATTACTTTCAGAATACATGATTGCTCCTTTGTTTGAGAAATTTGTTGGGCGCGTGGAATTTGCCCAACTGTTTACAGGATATGTTTTTTCGTCGAAAACTGTCATTTTTCTTTCAAAAACAAGAATAAGAATTATTCTTTATATAAAATATGGGCTTTTTTGAAAGAATTCTACGTTTGGGATTGAAAAAACGGTGTATAATAGTAACGGTATTTTTTATGAAAGCGAGGATATGTAATGGCAGGACCCGGTGGAGGATCACACGGCGGTGGATTTGGAGGCGGCTCTCGCGGCGGAGGCTTTGGCGGTGGCGGAGGCTTTGGCGGCGGGCATTACGGTGGCTTCAGGGGACCGCGCGGTCCGCGTTTTTACGGTGGCTTTGGCTTTGGCCCGCGATTTGGCTTTGGGCCGAGATATTACGGTGGCGGCGGTTGCTTAGGCGGTCTCTTGGGAATTTTAATCGCGCCCATCGTTCTTCTTTTAATGGTGGCACTTATTTTGACCTCGACCATCGGCGGTGCGTTCCGTGAGGTTGCAAACGGCGGCTCGATCGGGTATGACGAAAGGGTATTTCAGGACTATGCGGCAAGCGAATACGCCAAAGCGTTCGGCGCGTCCGAAAACGGACTTTTGATCGTTTTTTTGACGAATGAGGAGTGTGACGGCTACTATTGCATTGCATGGGTCGGTGACAATATTGAAACGCCGATCAATTTGATGTTTGGGGATGAAAGCACTGCATTCGGACAGACGGTGAAAGGATCGGTCAATCGGGAATACTACGCGCATTCTCTGGATTCCAATCTGGCAACGGTGATGGATGTGATGAGCGGGCGCATTTCGGGATTGGGGTTGAAGTCATCCTTTAAGCGCTCGGGCGGTGCGAGTAGCGCGACCTCCCGATTGATCAATTATACCGATATGTCTCTGACCGAAGCGACCGTCAATCAATCTCTCAATTCCTTTACGGAGGAAACGGGCATTCCCGCTGTGATCGTTGTGGAGACGATGGAGGCGGTGTTTGGCAAGACGCTTCCAATGTCCAGTATCCTGATCGTCATCGTAGCCGTGGTGCTGGCGATCGTGGCAATTTGGCTGATGATTAAGGCAATCCGCAACCGTAAAAACGGAGGATCGGGTGGCGCAAACCGAAGCAACGGCTACCAAAACGGCGGATATCAGAACGGTGGCTATCAGAGTGGCGGATTTAACGGAAATCCATGGTAAACGAAGCACGTATATAAAAAAGCGTCCCCTGCGGAAAGAGAACCGCAGGGGACGTTTTCGCTTATACGTGTGCTTTAATCGATCGGATAGGAAACGACGTTGGTTGCAAAGAAGAATTTTCCTACAATATATTTGTTGCAAGCGGATTCAAAGCTGATGAGCAGGTCACCGTTTCGGTTGAGTGCCAAGCCTTCGCTAAAAGCGGGCATGACGATATCCTTTTGATGCGTTGCCGAATCCAGAAAATAAAGGGGAATCGTTTTGTCTTCAAAGGTCACGGTAGCCCCCACGTCGGTCCAACCGTCATAGATGCTCAAAACGGAAGGATTGAGCCCCCAAGAACGCGAAAGCGCGATTTTACCGTCCTTGGTGATCGCAAAGCCCTGAACCTGATCGGTGATAGAGATTGAAAAGGCAGGGGAGCGATCTGCAAGCATTCCGTCGGCTTTTAAGGGGTATGCCGAAATGAGCGCGTTGTTTTTGTCTCCCGCAGGGGTGGTAAAGCGGTGGCTTTGTACGGTCTCATAAGCGCCCTCACGGTAAAATTCACCAACATAGACGTATTTTTCGTCGGCAAAGCAGAAGGATGCCGAGTTGTTTACCGCAAGGGAACTGATCGCCGTTACGGTGTCACCGTCCTTTGCATTCTTCATGTCCGACAAGCGGAAAACGTTGAGCTCTCCGAATCTGCCGTCACCCTCTCTTTCGTTGTCGGCAACATAAACGTAGTCGCCCACAACTGCGATTCCCCCGCCGTGTCCGTGTGCGGGAGCCGCGTTTCCGTAATAAATGGGATAGATGCATTTGCTATCCTTGCCGTTGACCATGTGGATCTCCACCGCGCTGTCTTTTGCGTTATAGGCACTGTGGAAATAGGTGTCGCTTGCCGCATCATAACCGAGCCCTTGAGGAACGAGGCCTTCGTTCAGATTGGGAATCGGGGATACCGCATTACTGTGCGCGTAATAATCGGGATACATAAAATATTTTGCAACGCTCAAGCCGCCCCATACGAGAAGCACGAGTGCCAAAAGAACGAGCAACATGATGCCGAACGCTTTAAACGAGGATTTGAAGAACTTCATATACAGGTTCCTTTCTTTGAGGATGCTCCCATTATAGCACATTGGATTCACTTTGTCAAGCGGAAGCTTTTGCTCTTGACTTTTACGCTCCGTTATGCTACAATTTAGAAAACAGATCAATATAGAAAAGGAGAATGTTGGATGAAGCGCTCTTTTTTATGCATTCTGATGGTGACGTTGATGCTTATTTGCTCATGCCAAGCACCGCTTCCCGAGGAAACCGAAACGACCACGCCTGCCCCTCAAGGGAACGGTGAGTGCGTACACGTTCTTTCGGAGGCAACCTGTACGATGCCCGCGCGCTGTACGCTTTGTAAGCGTCCGTTTGGATCTTCCCTGGGGCATGATTGGCAAAACGGTGCCTGTACGGTTTGCGGGATTGCCGATTCGATGTCGCAAAAGACCGAAGGAATTTTACGCGTTGCTTGCATCGGTGACAGCATTACCAAGGGGGGCTATTGGCAGAATTGGTTTGGCGGACGTTTGGATGCCGACAAATACGAGGTCATAGGCTTTGGCGTAAACGGCTCTACGGGATTGGCGGCGGGATTTGACGGAAATTACGTTCCGCTTGGATACGTTAGTACCGAGGAATACAAGCTTTCCTTGCGTCGAAATCCCGATATCGTGGTGATTATGTTGGGAACGAACGATTCCAAGGCAATGAACGCCGATCGGATCCGAGCGGATGGCGGTGCGCAATATAAAGAGGATATGATCGCGCTGATCGATTCTTACCGGGCACTGTCTGCTTCCCCCACGGTCTTTCTGGCACTTCCCGCAACGGTCTATCGTGATCCGGGAACGGGGGTAGGGATTAACGATCCTGCACTGACAGAGGTCATTTTGCCGCTCCTGAGAGAGGTTGCTGCACAGACGGGGGCAATTTTGATCGACGTCCATACGGCAACGGCAGATCATTCCGAGCTCTTTCCCGACGGCGTGCATCCCAATGCGGAAGGGAAGGATCTGATTGCTCAAACGGTGGCAAATGCGATTCTGGAGCACGCAAATCAATCTTAAAAAAAGGAGGCGGTATTGATGCATTCGTTTCTTTTGATTGGTCAATCGAATATGGCGGGGCGCGGTTTTCTCACCGAGGCAAAGGAGATCGACGTCTCGCACGTATATACCTTGCGCAACGGCAGATGGCACCGCATGTTCCGTCCCATTCATTCGGATCGCGCTTTTGCGGGGGTGTGTCTGGCGGAGAGCTTTGCCGAGGCTTACGCTAACAAACACGGTGTGGACGTGGGCTTAATTTGTTGCGCGGATGGCGGTACGTCGCTCGATCAATGGCAAAAAGGTGAGGCGTTATACGATCACGCGGTTGCGCAGGCAAAATTGGCACAGAGAAGCTCAACCATCGTAGGGGTGCTGTGGCATCAGGGGGAGTCGGATTGCGCTCCCGCACTGTCACAGACCTATAGGACGCGTTTTGAGCGGGTGATGAAGGATCTGCGAGAGGATCTGTGCCTTTCCGACGTTCCGTTCGTGTTGGGCGAATTGGGAGATTTTTTGGCGGAGTGTCCGTTGGGAGACCATTTAAAGCTCTATGCACGCGTAAACGAGCAGCTCCGCGAAATCGTCAACGGCAATCCTCGCGTGGGGCTTGTTTCCGCCAAGGGCTTGACTGCAAATCCCGATTTGTTGCATTTTAACGCGGACAGCCTCTACGAATTTGGGTTGCGGTATTTTCGGGAGTTTGAAGAGATGGAGAAACCGACTCTGCCCATTGAGGGGAGCGCCAACGAAAATCGCTTGACCGAGATGGAGCGTCTGTAAACCGCGCCAAAACAAAAACCAAGGGGGTGAGCACCAAATGTGTTTTCGCATTTGACTCACCCCCTTCAGCTTGCTGACTAAGGAGTCAGCACTGTCAAATTGACAAAAAAGTTTTGATCAAACTGTTTCAAAGGTTTGTGGGGTGGAGGGGCAACGCCCTCCTCGCCTGTCGCAACGGGCGAAATCCCCTTTTTGGCGTTCTTTTTTGCAAGCTTTTCTCTTGCGCCTACTTCCCGCAAGAGAAAAGCGACCTAAGACATTTGTGCTTTTTGACAAACTGTTGTTTTTTAAATAAGGTTTAAATAAGGTTTGTCGGTTCCCTAAAGCACCGATGCGTTGCATCGGTGCTTCTTTTTATGGGGTGAGATATGGGGCTCAGAACCCAAGCGTGCGCCAAGGAGGGGATTTGTTCGTATGGCTTGCGCACGCTATAGCGTAAAAGCGCACGCGCTTTTCGCGGGGCTCAAGCCGTGAACTCACGCACGATAAAAAGAAAACACCGATGCGTTGCATCGGTGTTTCTTTTTATGGGGTGAGATATGGGGCTCGAACCCACGACCTTCAGGGCCACAACCTGACGCGCTAGCCAACTGCGCCAATCCCACCATATAAAATGGCGTGCCTTGAGGGATTCGAACCCCCGACCTACTGCTTAGAAGGCAGTTGCTCTATCCAACTGAGCTAAAGGCACATCACAGGAAATGCTCCCATATAGGGAGCATTTCTTGTTGGAGCGAGTGATGGGAATCGAACCCACGCGACCAGCTTGGAAGGCTGGAATTCTACCATTGAACTACACTCGCATTTGATGTGTGCTCATCACAAGTACTTGCATATTATATCATATCAGAACTTTTTTGTCAAGAGGAATTTTCAAAAAAAATGAAATATTTTTTGATGTGTCAAAAAGCCATCACAAAGAAACGCACAAACCGTCATTTTTTATAAAAAAAGGTAGTGAAAACAGTCAATATGACGGATTCCAGAAAACGTGATCAGACGAATTTGAACACAATGTTAACTTTGGGTGAAAACTGTTGACAAAATGTGACAGCAGGTGTATAATTCACTACATAATATAGCAAGAAAAGCTATATTTATAAATTTTTTTATTTGGAGGAAAAATCCATGTTGTGCTTCAACCTTCCGAGAAAAACAGCAGCGATGATCCAGGTCTGGGGATGTGTAGCCCTGCTCCTCGTTGCCATTGTTATCTCACTCGTCGCGCCCATTATTACCATTGATTTGGTAGATCCCGAAACTGCGGATATGGTGGAGGAGTTCCTGAACGACCTTCAACTGACCGAAGAACCCATTGAAATTCCCTCGGAGCTTGAGGTTTCCGCTCTGAAGCTTTTCGGAACCATTAGCCTCATCGGTAAAACCATGAGCGTTGCCGGCAACGAAAACGCAACGGCTGCCGATAAGCAGGAGCTCGAGGACATGATGAAGGGCGAGGAGGGTCGCAACACCATGCTGACCGTCGCTGCCATCGTCGCTACCATCACCGACGTGTTCGGCGGTGAGGAGAATGAAGAAGCAGGCATCATCGGCATGATTCTCAACGTTATGGTTGTGTTCATCGCTCTGTTCTACTGCCTGATCTTCACTTTGATCGCTCCTATCGTTTATATTATTGTTGGTTTGACTGCGCTCATCCCCGCGCTCAAGAACCTCCAGGAGCCTCAGTTTATTGCCGCTAAGGTTGGTAAGAAGTTGCCCGGTCAGGTTACTCTGCCTTTGATGTTCCTGATGTTCCAGTGTGTAATCCCCACGCTGAACTTCGGCACCGGCGCGCTCGTTCTGTGGATCCTTGCACTGGTTTGCGGTCTCCTCAACGTTGTCGTTACCAGACTGCGCACCTACGATCCCACTCAGGAGAAGTACCTCAACATTATGCAGCCCGTTTCTCTGGTTGCTATCGTTGGCTTCATGGTATTCTTCTTCAATATCATCAACACCGGCGTATTCCACACCTTTATCACCGGTCACTGGGGTGAGGCTGTCGTTCAGGCAACCGCCGCAGGCGTAGCTGAGGTAGAGGTCGTTCACAACGGCTACATCATCGATGCGATCCTCGTTCTTGTCGCAGTTCTGATGGTTACTGCATCTGCAGATTACCTCAAGAACGTGATCCAGCGTATCTCCTGCACTTCCAAGAAGCGCACCGACGGATACCTTGGCGGCGCCATCGCAATGGTTCTGTCTCCCGCTCTTGCAATGTTCGTTCTCAATTCTAAGAACTACTACACCGACGTTACCGATGCTGCTGCAGAGCCCGCAGGCTCCTTCCTCGACGGTTTGACCGCTGACGGTGAGGCTGCTCTGACGACCGCTCTCATCGGTGGTATCATCGCTGTTGTAGCAGAGGTTGCTTTGATCGTCCTGAAGAAGGTTCTTTGCGACGATATGTCCAAGGAAGCCGTTGCAGAGGTCGTTACCGGCATTGCAAAGACTCCCGAAGAGAAGCTTGCTGAGGCACAGGCTACCGTTGCAGCTGCTCAGGCAGCAGCAGAGGCTGCTCTTGCTCAGGCACAGGCTACCGTTGCCGCAGCAGAGGCTGCAAAGGCAGCAGAAGCTCCCGCTGAGGCTCCCGTTGAGGAGGCTCCCGCGGCTGAAGAGACTCAGGATACCGCTGACGTTCAGTAATCCAAGTCTTAACAATTAAAATTTGACGGGCTGTCGCGTTTGCGACAGCCCGTTTTGTTATGAAACAAAGTACCGACGTATATGCGTTTTTCGCACTTACGTCGGTGTTTTTTCGTTGTTTTTGCAGATTTCGCGGGGGTCGATCAAGGATAGCCCGCATTGATCGCAATGCGCTTGGTAGTGTTTATGCATTCGCCCGCAAGCAACGCATACAAAGCCGCTTTCGGCATCACTGCCGAGATTGATAGGATAGGGGAGCGAGCGAAAACGGATCAACTCCGCGCCCTCGCGGTAGTACTGATAAGATCCGATTTTTTGTTCAAAGCGGAGCCGCTTTTTTTTGCCGTTGGGTTTTTGAAGGATCAAGGCGGTGTGCAATCGGAAATCGTAACCGCCGTCGCGGCTGCCGCGCATGGGATCCTCCGTTGCGGTATAGGTGTGCGAGAGCTTGGAGAGAAGGACCGTTCCGCGGCAGGCTCTGCGTGTAAAGAACTGATGGATTCGGAACAGGAAAAATCCGATCACGGCGGCGATGAGCATCCACACGAGCATTCGCCAGCCTTCCATTCTCCGCTCCGGTGGATAGGTTTGATGGTTGTGATTGTAGGAGAGCGCGGCGGCTAAAAAAACACCGAGCCACACGAGATAGAGCAGGATGCGGCGTAGTTCTTTTTTGAGCACGTATCGACGTAAATCGTGATTTTTTTGTGGTAAACGGATCACGGTGTTCTCCTTTCACAGATATTTTTGATATACCCATTGTAATATATCGCTTTCGAATTGTCAAGTGCTTTTGCAAAAAAATCCCACACGCCCCAAGGAAAACGCGCATAAACTGGCACAGAACAGACAAAAGGAGGAATGCGTATGAATATGCAACCAATGATGGGGGAGTCGAAAAAAGGGCAGTTCCGTCCGCCTCTTTTGGGGTGTGTTGCACGGGATGCTTTTATGGCGAATGCCCTGAAAAGCTGCTACATAGAGACCTTTTCTCTCATATCTGCCAACATCTACCGTAGCTTGCGATGCGCGGAACGGGAACGCACGCTTTCCGACGTATTTGAGCGAGCCGCCGTGGAGGATCTGGAGCGTTTTCGACGTGTGGGAGAATTGATCATGGCACTTGGTGGCGATGCGGAGCTGCGTTCGGTGCGCTCCAAGCGTTGCTTTTCCACGCGCGGTGAGGCGTCGCACGTGTTTTTGGAGGAGGGGATCAAAGAACGGCAAAGAGCGATCGACCGATACGAAACATTGATGTCCAAAACGGGGGATCGCGTGGTGCGATCGATTTTATCAAGCCTTCTTTCCGGGGAGCGGAGAGCACTGGAGCAGCTATGGGAACAGCGTGAAAAAAACTGCGGTTTTTCATAAAAATGTCGTATGTTTCGGTCGTATGCGACATAAAATGAAAAAACAGATGACAAAAACGTATATATTGTGTATTAAGATGATAGAAAAATACTATATCATGGAGAAAAATGCAAAAAAACTATTGACAAAATATTGCTGTTTTGATAAAATAAAAGGGATAGATGTCGAAGGGGGGAGACTGTGGTGCGCGGCTATTATTTCGGGCGTAAAAAGAACAGAAGCGGACTGCTGGTCTTGCTCCTGTTTTTAACGGCGCTTCTTTTGGTATCCTGCGTTGCGGGCTCGAACGTTTTGTGGGTCAAAGGGCTGTTCGGGTTGGATATTGCGGATTATGCCGCAGAACCGACCGATCGCACGCATGCGCTTGACGGCGGCGTATCGGTGGTTCTTTGCGAGGGGATTTCGGTGCTGGTTGGCGACCGATTGGAGCTTCGCTCATTTGGCGGAAGCGCGCAGGCGGTTGAGCTCTATCGGGATGAGATCCTCGATTTTATGATGCGTAAGAGCTACGTTCGCTATACGGGAAACGCGGATTTGATTTCGAAAGCGCAAGCCGCATACCCGCACGCGATCTTTACAACGGTGATCCCGCAAAAGGATTTTGAAAACACGGTGTTCCGCTATTTTGGCGGCAATACGGTCGAACACGGGAGCGGTGCGCTGTACAGCTATCTTGACCGTTCCGATTGCTATACGACCGTAGGCGGCACGAGAGAGAGCCGCGTGGAGATTCAGCCCACTTTGATAGAAGAAACTGCGAATACCTATCGCATGGAGTTTTGTTTGACGCGCGAGGGCGAGGAATCCGCTTTGTACCGCGCGATCTTTGTCAAGCGCACGGATGGTGAGCCATACCTCAAGGCGTTGCAGGTGATATGAACATAACGGCGTATTGAAAAACAGTACGCCGTTGTTTTGTGCTTGGTGTTTTTTAGGTATGCGGTATTGATTTGTCACGGTGAATGTGTTATAATAAAGATCATTACGTGTGAAAATCATGAGGGGGATTTATGACAGAAGCAGATCAAAAGAAAGCGGCGAAAGCCTTTGCGGAATATTGGAAAGACCGTGGCGACGAAAAGAGTGACAGCCAATCCTTTTGGTTGGCGCTCGTTCGTGACGTTCTCGGCGTTGCAGAGCCCGAAAAGTTTATATTGTTTGAGGAGCGCGTAAAACTCGACCATACGAGCTTTATTGACGGTCATATCCCCTCAACGCACGTTCTGATTGAGCAGAAAAAGAAGGGACTCAACCTTCGCAGCCCCATTCGTCAGTCGGATGGTACGTTACTCAATCCTTTTCAGCAAGCGCAAAGATATTCCGCCGCTCTGCCGTATTCGCAACGCCCTCGTTGGATTATCACTTGCAATTTCGAGGAATTCCTTATCTACGATATGGAAAAGCCTACGGGCGAGCCGGAGAGTATCTTGCTGAAAGACCTTGCGAAAGAATACTACCGCTTGCAGTTCCTCGTTGAGGAAAAGAGTGAGCTTTTGCACCGTGAGGAGCAGATCTCCATTCAAGCCGGCGAGCTTGTTGGAAAGCTCTACGATGCGATTTTGAAGCAGTACATACGCCCCGACGATAAGGCTTCGCTTCATAGCCTTAACATTCTTTGCGTGCGCCTTGTTTTCTGCTTTTACGCAGAGGATTCGGGCATCTTTGGCGAATACCTCAAATTCCATCATTATATCAAGAGCTTTGCGCCCAAGGACGTGCGCCGCGCGCTGATAGAGTTGTTCCGCGTTCTCGACACGAAAACAGAGGAACGCGATCCCTATATGGACGAGGTTTTGGCATCCTTCCCGTATGTAAACGGCGGTTTGTTTGCCGATGAAAACATTGAAATCCCAAACTTTACACAAGAAATTGTTGACCTGCTCTTGCACAAAGCAAGTGAGGATTTCGATTGGTCGCAAATCAGCCCCACGATTTTCGGTGCGGTATTTGAGTCCACATTGAACCCCGAAACCCGTCGCAGCGGCGGTATGCACTATACTTCTATTGAGAATATTCACAAGGTCATTGATCCGTTGTTCCTCGATGAGCTTCGTGAGGAGTTTGACGCAATCAAGGCTTTGAAAGTGCCCAAAATTCGTAACGATAAGGCGGAAGCCTTCCGCGAGAAGCTGGCAGGGCTGACCTTCTTCGATCCTGCTTGCGGCTCGGGTAATTTCTTGACCGAAACGTATATCTCCCTGCGCCGCTTGGAGAATGAAGCTCTTGAACTCGTAACCGGCGGTCAAATGCTACTTGATTTTGGTGACGTTATCAAGGTATCCATTGGTCAGTTTTACGGAATTGAGATCAACGACTTCGCAGTAACCGTTGCAAAGACGGCACTTTGGATTGCAGAGTCGCAGATGATGAAGGAAACCGAGGAAATTATGAATACCAACCTCGATTTTCTGCCGCTAAAATCTTATGCCAACATTGTTGAGGG